>JASBRP010000009.1 GCA_030149365.1 Solimonas sp. | reverse complement strand
CTCTCTCGTGGGTTTTTCCTTTTTGGGCGCTGCGACGGGCCTCCCAACCCTCGATGAACCCTGAATAGGTTCGACCACCGCGCAGACGGCGCGGTGGCGTGCACCGCATCGCGGTGCAGCCCGCAGGGCCGAGGCGTAAGGCGCCGAGCCATCCCTCTCTGTGCCAAGCGATACCCCGGAAAGGCAACGGCAGCCGGCGCATTGAGCACCGGCTGCCGCTACCCGCAACACGCTCAGTTCGAGCCGAAGTGATACACCATGTTCATGCCGAAGGTCCGCGGGTTGGCGAAGATCTGGCCGGTGGCGCCGTTCACGTCCGTGAGCGGGATGCCGCTGACCAGGTAGTCGTCCTTGTTCATCAGGTTCTTGGCCCACAGCGCCACTTCCATCCGCGCATCGGCGGACATCCATGAGACGCGTGCATCCACGAACGCCGCCTTGTCGGACGTCAGGGCATGCTTGGCCCCCGGCTGCAGCACGATGGGAGTCGTGTTGGTGTCCGGCGGATCCATGAAGCCGACGTTGAGGCCGCGGTCGCACACGCCACCGTAGGTGAAGCAGTAGCTGCCGCGATCAAAGCCGTTGTAGATCTCCGAGGTATAGCGCACCGAAACCCCTGGCGTGATCGTGCCGTAGTTGGGCAGGCGGAAGGTGTAGTCCGTCATCAGGAAGGCCTGCAGGCGCGGCACGCGCGGCATCGGTTCATCGCTGCGATCGAGATAGTTCACCTCGCCGGACTGCCGGATGGCGTTCAGCTTGGTCTGCTTCTCGTTCCACTCCTCGATGTCGGCATCGGTGAAGGAGCCGTTGAACATGACGCGCCAGTCGGGCAACGGCATGACGACGAATTCCGCCTCGACGCCCTGGATGACCGACTTGCCGACGTTCGAGACATATGGGATCGGCGCGCCGACGTAGCTGATGGCCGCGCTGGTCAGCTGCATGTCCGTGTAGTCCATGTAGAACACGGCGAAGTTGGCCTGCAGGCGGTTGTTCCAGGCCTGCATCTTCAGGCCCATCTCGTAGTTCTTCACGTACTCGGGCTTGAACTCGACCGGGTCGCCCGTGCCGTTGCCGTTGTCGTCCGCGGCACCCGCCGTGACGCCACCGGAGTGGAAGCCCTCGCTGTAGGTGAAGTACGACATCGCGCCGTTCAGGCCCAGGGCATCCAGAACCTCCTCGCTGGCCTTGTACTTCAGGCTGAGCATCGGCGTCCACGCGTCATCCTTGCGGCGCATCGAGTCACCGGGCATCGCGCCCAGCACGAAGTTCGCCGGGTTGATGGTTTCATTGACGCCTTCCAGCGTGGTCACGCAAAGCTTGCCGGGCTGGCTGGGACTGAGGCAGGCACCAAACTGCCAGTCCAGCACCGGCCTGAACCCCGGTGCGGTCGAATACGCGAAAACGGTTCCGATGGCCTGGTTGCCGCCGCTCCCCGTGATGGTCCCATTGACCATGCTCTTGGGATCGACGTTGTTCTTGGAGTAGCGCGACCAACGATTCTCGTTGGTGTAGCGCAGGCCCGCCGACAACTGCCAGTGCGGGGTAAGGTCGAAATCCAGCTGGCCGAACCAGGCCCAGGCCTTGTTGTCGGTTTCCAGGCGCTCCTTGGCCGGCTCCAGGCCCAAGGTGTAGAACTCATCCGCCGGCCGACCCGCGATCGTGCCCGGGGCCTGTGCCAGGCCGGCAGACAGGATCAGGTCGTCATGCGGGGTCTCCTCGCCGAAGCCATAAACGCCGGTGCTGAAGAACAGGCGGTCGTTGAAGGTGGCACCCGTCAACTGGAACTCCTGCGAGAGCTGGCTGGTGACCGTCATCGACGGCTGCACGCGCAGCAAGTACGTGCCACCGACGGCATCGAGATCTTCATCGGCGATCTGGCCGGTGCGGCGCCAGGCGCTGATGCTCTTGAACTCCAGGTTGGAGATCGGGCCGACGTCGCCGATGCTCCACTTGGCGGTGCCGCCCAGCGTGCTGGTATCGACCCAGTAGCGTGCCTGCGGCTGCAGGTCACTGGCACTGCCCGGTGCGTCGTTGCGGTAGTCGACGCCCGCGGCAAGGTCGCTGGAGAAGCGGTCCTGCGGCAGGGCCTCGGACGCCCGGCATGCGGATTCAAAAGTGGGGGTGCCCAGCTGGCCGGCAAAAAAATCCAGCAGGCCGACCTGCGCGGACCGGATGTACCCGGGCTCACGCAGGAACTTGCACTTTTGCGGGCGCGGCCGTTCACGGATGCGCGTGCGCTCGCCGAGGATGTCGATGCTCAGGGAATCGGTCGGCAGGATGCGGAGCTGTGCGATGCCCGACATGCGGTTGTCGTTACCCCAACGGCTGTTGTCGACCTCGTTGGTGAAGACGCCCTCGCTTTGCATGCTCGACAAGGTCAGGCGGCTGAGCACGACGTTGTCGACGATCGGCACGTCGAACGACACCGCCGCATCGCGCCGGCCGAAGTTCCCGACGCTGGAGCTGACCTGGCCGCCGAAGCTGTTGCTGGGCTTCTTCAGCGTGATGGAAATCGCGCCGCCGGTCGCATTGCGTCCGAACAGCGTGCCCTGCGGACCGCGCAGCACTTCCACGCTTTCGACAGCGGCGACATCGAACAGGCCACCGGACGGGCGGCCGATGTAGATGCCGTCGATATAGGTGCCGACACCCGGGTCCAGCGTGACCTTCGTTTCGCGCTGGCCGATGCCGCGGATGAAGGGGTTGTTGTCCTTCTTGATGCCGTTGCCGCCGCCGCCCATGTTGAGGCCTGGCACGATGCCTTCCAGGTCGCCCATGTTGCGAACGCCCATCGACTTGATGTCCTCCGCCGAGATCGCCGTGATGGAGATCGGCACCTCCTGGCTGGACTCTGCACGCTTGCGTGCCGTGACGATGACTTCTTCGATGCCGCCCTTCCTGGACGAGGTTACTTCCGCGCCTTGATCGTCCGCCTCCGCGCCGGCATCAATTCCCGCTCCGGGGTTGGCTGCGTCCCCCGGAACGGCTGCGACGTTTGGGCTCGTGTCGCCCTGCGACATGCGCTCCAGGTCCTCGGTGCGTGCAATCGCCATGGCGCCGGATGCGTCCCGCGCCACGGAGAACGGAGTTCCCTCCAGGAGTTTTTCCAGTGCCGCATCCGGCGAGTACTCACCTGCCAGGCCTTGCGTCTGAACACCCTTGACCTGGTCGACGCGATAGATGATCTGCGCACCGGTCTGGCGGATGTAGCTGTCGAGAGCGACACTGAGGTCGCCCGGAGCCAGTTGGAAGGTTTGCGGCTGTGCGAATGCCACGGGAGCAGCGATGAACAACACGAGACCTGCGGCGGCAGATCTCATACGATTTCCATACGACATCAGTTGTCTCTCCTCTGATCGGCTCTCAAGGGCCGCTTCCAGTTGAGACAATCCACTTTTCCGATTCCGGAACATTGGAATGATTGTACCGGCTGGATACATCAGAGGCGCCGGATCTCAATCCGGCGAAGCGATCAGGAGATGTTCCTTGTCGTCGGTGACCGACAGGCCATAGGCGCGCTGCAACAGCCGCGCGAAGGCATCGACGTTGTTCGCTTCGAAACTTCCGCTGATTCTCGTGTCGCTGGTCGCCGGATCGTTGATGACGACCTTCTTGTCGTTGTAGCGATTGAACTGCTCGGCGACGCTGGCCAGCGAGGTCTTGTCGAAGACCAGGTATCCGCGCCGCCAGGCCAGCTCGCTCTCGACTTTCTCCAGGGAGGTCGAGGCCACCAGCATGGAGCCGGATTCCGATACCACCATGTTGCCCGGGGTGATGATCGCAGGCTTCAGTGCCTTGCCGGCATCCACGGCCTCCACCCTGACGCGGCCCTCTGCGACGATGACTTCAATCCGGTCACCGTCGCGCCGTACCAGGAAGTGCGTCCCCAGCACCACCACCCGGCGGTCTCCTGCATAGACGACGAAGGGGCGCTTCGGATCATGCGCCACCTCGAAGTACGCCTCGCCCTTGTCCAGCCAGACGGTCCGGGCCTTTTCATCCACCGAAGCCCTGAGACGCGTATCGGTGTTGAGCTCCACGTGGGAGCCGTCCCTCAAGGGCACTGTCTCATGCCCTCCAACCACCGTGACATAGCGCTGCGTCCCGCCATCCATCCACTGCGACAGGCCAAGGGAGCCCAGCCCCAGGACCAGCAGGAAGCCTGCCGCCATGGAAAGCCAGGGGCCTCGGGCATCCGGTAGGCGCTGCGAGATGATGGGGACCTTCTGGCGCAAGGATGACGCGCGCAGGGCGGCCAGCCGGTCCACGCGCTGCCACCCATACTCCATCCGCAACATCGCGACACGATGTTCCGTGGACTCCGCAAGCCAGGCATCCAGCTCGGCCTGATCGCTGGCGCTCCAGTCAGGGCGCTCACGCCTGGCGCACCAGGCGAACGCGCAATCCTCGATTTTCTTCGCCTTACTCATGGCCAACCGCCTTGTTCTTGCGCGAACCCTTCGGCCTTCTCTGAATCTTGCCGGATCCCCCCAGCATGAAATTGATCAATGCCCGCATCCCATACATCATCTGCTTCTCTACCGTATCTTCGCCAACGCTCAACTTCTCTGCGACTTCGCGCTGGGACAAGCCCTCGATCCTTCTCAGCGTCACCACCTCGCGACAGCGCGGAGGCAGGTTGTTCAACCCGATCTGCAACTGGCGCAGCTCATCCCGGGCGGTGATCTCGCGCTCCGGAGTGACCATGTCCACGGCGATGTTCATCGCATCGAGGTCGGCCATGGCTTCAATGGAAACGATTCGCGCCCGGCGCACGTGGTTGATCAGCAGATTGCGCGCCGCCATGAAGACGAAGGGCTTGGTCTGCAGCGGGATTTCCTTGAGACCGAACTCGTAGATGCGGACATACAGCTCCTGGCGCAGATCCGCGAGATCGGATTCGCTGCGCCAGTTGCGGCGGAAGAAGCGCATCAACAAGGGTTCCAGCGGCAAGACCTCCCGCGTGAACCACTCGTTGACCTGCCGCACATCCTTCATCGTTCCCCCAACCGCCGGAGATGTCGCCACTTCCAATCAGACAAGGACAGCCCGCGCGCAAGAATCCGGAACACGCTATTGCGTCTCCCTGGCACGCCCTCAATCAAGACATTGTTTTCCCTATGTATATACAAGCTCCGCAGGAAGGGGTGTCGGGGCCCGGCTACGCGCTCCGCCGGCACAGCAATATCCACAGGGCCGCCAGGTCGCGGCTGCCGTCGGCGCCCTTCACCGTGGCAAAGGTCCGCGATGCCTCGTCCTTCTGGCCGGCCAGGTACTGGGCATAGCCCAGGTGCAGCCTGGCGTCCTCCGGCCGCTTGAGGCCGCCCTTGGCGATGCCCTTGCGGATGAGGGCGATGCCCTTGTCGTACTGGCCGTAGGCCACGTAGTTCTGCCCGGTGTTGACCAGCGCGTCACCGGTGGACTGGCGCTCGGCCTGCGCCTCGCCTTCGGCGAGCGTCGCCTTGTCTTCGCTGATCTTCCGCTGCACGAGTTCCTGCAGCCGCTTCTGCCGGTTCACGTCCTGGGCCTGGCCCTTGCCCAGCAGGCCGCTCTTGAAGCCCTGCTTGATCAGCTGGTCGGCCTCGCCGGGGAAGCCGGACTGCAGCGCCAGCTGCACCGCCTCCATGTAGTCACTGGCGGAGTCGAGGGTGCCGGTGTGCTGGCGCAGGCGGTAGACGTCAAGACTGAGTCGATCGGAGAAGCCGCTGCGATTGGCGGTCCGCAGCACCAGGTCCAGCCAGTGCTTCTCGCTGGGATAATACGTGACCATGCGCCGCAGGGCGGAAACGTAGGCATCCATGTCGCCCTGCTTGAGGGCACAGCTGGCCAGCAATTGGATCTGCTGCTCGCTGGGTGCCTTGCCGGCGGCATCGGACGCGGCCATCAGGCGTTCCAGTTCACGGGCGGCTTCGGCGTAGCGCTGGCCGAGATAGTAGGCCTGGGGCAGGATCTCCAGCGTGGTCGGGTTGCTGCCGCCGGCCGCCTTGTATTTCTGCACGGCTTCGATGGTCGCAGGAAAGTGACGGGCGCTGAAGTTGAGCCGGGCCAAGGCCTCCAGCATCGCCGTGCGGTCGGCGGCGGGCAGGAAGCTGGAGTCGAGCACCGCTTCGAACGACCGGATGGCCGCCGCCGTGTCACCCGCCCCCACCGCCGCACTGCCGCGCATGCGGTCGATCATGTATCGCTCATAGGGGCTGATGGAGCCGGCCTTCTCGGCTTCCGCAACCTTGGCGAGCGCGGCCTTGTACTGGCGCGCCTGCAGCAGCTCCTGGGCGGCCTGGAGCGGCTCACCCACGGCGACACTGACCGCGGTGTCGTCGCCCTTCCTGTCCGCCGCCTGCGCCAGGCCGGACATTGCCGTCAGCGCCATGGCGCAGGCCATGAAGGCGATCCTCAGCAGCATGTTCATGATCACTCCTACTGCATGAATTGTTCGTTGCCCACCAGGCCGATCGACTGGATGCCCAGGCGTTGGGCGGATGCCAGGACCAGGGCCACATGCTTGTACTCGACCAGCTTGTTGGGGCGGATGTGGAACTCGGCCTGCAGGGGGTTCTGCGCCTCCTTCCACAAGCGCGTCTCCAGCTCCTCGCGGTTGGCCAGCATGACGCCGTTCCACAGGATGGTGCCGTCGAAATCGACCTCGATGCTGATCACCGGCGGCGGCTCGGTGATGGGCGGCGGCGCGTCGCTGACCGGCATGTCGAGCTTCACCGCGTGCGTCTGGATGGGGATGGTGATGATCAGCATGATCAGCAGCACCAGCATCACGTCGATCAGCGGTGTCGTATTGATGTCGACGACGACATCCGGATCGGAATCGCCGCCCTGGCCTATGTTCATTCCCATGACATTGCTCCTCAGCCCTTCGGCGGCGGTTCGGTGATGAAGCCGATCTTCTGGATGCCGGCGCGCTGGCAGGTGACCACGACCTTGCCTACCGCCTGGTAGCGCACCTCCTGGTCGCCGCGGATGTACACCTCGGGTTGCGGGACCTTGACCGCCACACCCTTGAGCAATTCGAGCAGGGCCTTGTTGTCCGGCACCATCCGCTCGTTCCAGAAGACGTTGCCATCGCGGTCCACCGCGATGACGACGTTCTCCGGCTTGGTCTCGGTGGGGATGTTGCGCTCCTCGGGGAGGTTGACCGGCACGGTGTTGGTGACCACCGGAATGGTGATCAGGAAGATGATCAGCAACACCAGCATCACGTCGACCAGCGGCGTGGTGTTGATGGCCGACAGGACCTCGTCCTCGTCTTCACTGCCGCCGATTTGCATCGCCATGTGCGAGCTCCGCTAGTCCTGGATCAGCCAACCCGGCGCCGGGCGGCGTCGCCCACGCGGGCGCCGGAGAGAATCACCGCATGCAGGTCACCCGAGAAGGCACGCACCCGTTCCATGGCGGCCTTGTTGCGACGCACCAGCCAGTTGTAGCCCATGACCGCCGGCACGGCGACCGCCAGGCCGATCGCCGTCATGATCAGGGCCTCGCCCACGGGGCCGGCAACCTTGTCGATCGATGCCTGGCCCGAGATGCCGATGGCCGTGAGGGCGTGGTAGATGCCCCAGACCGTGCCGAAGAGGCCGACGAAGGGGGCCGTGGAGCCCACGGTGGCAAGTACCGCCAGGCCGCCCTGCAGACGGCTCTGGATTTCCTCGACGGCGCGGCTGATGCTCATGGTGATCCAGTCATTGAGCGCGATGCGCTCCACCATGGTGCCCTCGTGATGCTCGCTGGCGGTCATGCCCCGGTTGGCCACGTACCAGAAGGGGCTGCCCTGCTTGAGCTTGCCCAGGCCTTCATTCAGGGAGGCGCTGCTCCAGAAATTGTCGCTGGCACTCTTGGCCTGCTTGAACAGCTTCTGCTGCTCGACCAGCTTGACGAACATGATGTACCAGGTCGCCGCCGACATGATCAGCATGATCACCAGCACACTCTTCGCGACGAGGTCTCCCTGCCTCCACAAGGCCTCCATGCCGTAGGGATTCTCGATCTGCTCGGTCTTGGTCTCGACCTCGCCGACCGAGGGCGGCGGCAGCTCGGCTACCGGCATGGGCGCCTCGGCCGCCGCCGGGACAGGCTCGGCCTCTTCCTGAGCCGTGACGGCCGTGGGATACGCGGCAACCGCCACCAGCATGAGCGCCGCCGTCAGGGCCAGCTGCGTCGCATTCTTGAATTTCTGCATCATTGGGTGTCCTCCAGGAAACCTTGCTCTCTCGACTGTGTTTGCGATGTGTCGTGCTTGCGGCGTGACTGGCGGTATCGCTGCCGCGGTCACTCCGGGTTCATGCGTCATTGGGGAATCTTCCAGGTGTAAATCAGGTTGGCCCAGGACTCTTCCACCCGGCCGTCCACCGTGCCGGGTGAGAAGCGGCAGCGGCTCAATGCACGGCGTGCCGCCTCGTCCAGGCGGGAATGCCCGCTGGTCTCCTGGATCTTGCTCTCCTTGACCTTGCCGTCGGTGCCGACCAGGAAGGCGAGCGTCACCGTGCCCTTTTCGCCAAGGCGCAGCGACAGCGGCGGATACTCCGGCTCCGGACAATTGCGACGGGCGTTGATCACCGGCGCGATGCGCACGGACTGGCGCGGTTCGGTATGCGTCACCACGGGCGGCGTCGGATCGGCCGTGACCGCCGTGATCGCGGTAGGCGGCGGAGGCGGCTGGCGGATGACGATCTCCGGCGGCGGAATGAACGCAGCCGGCGGAATCTCGATCTGCGGCGGCGGAGGTGGCGGTGGCTCAAGCTCCTGGGGCTGTATCTCCTCGACGATCTTGGTCTGGATCGGCGGCGGGAGCACTTCGATCGCCTTGCGGGCCAAGCCCGTCACCAAGGCGTACAACACCGCCAGGTGCAATGCGATCACGAAGGCGATGCCCATCATTTTCCGCTTGGGATCGGTACGCGTGCCAAACTCCATCGAGTGTCTCCTCGCCCCCTGTCTGTTGCGCCGGGCCAACAAGAGCCCTGGCGTTCACCACCACTCAGTCGCAGGAACCTGCCAGGTCGCAGAGCTCGCCGTGCGGATTCGCACGACAGGACGCGCCAATGAACATGCCGTCACCGCATTTGTGCGGCACAGCAAAAAAATCCTGGGCGCTCCTCATCTACTGCGCACCGCATTTCGCCTGTAGTTATTCGATGCTGTCGGGGGCGATTCCCTTGCAGTATCGACCCTACCCTATCTAAGACGTACAGAATGAAAAATCCCGAACTCCCATTTGCCAATGGCGTGAATTTCCCAGCCTTGGCTGGTGCATGGGATGGACAGCACGGCGCGCCATCGTCCGAATGAGGGAGTACTCCCCCTGGCAACGCTGCATCGCCTCATGCGCAGGAAGCCGTGATCCGTGGAGAACTCCGGTAGCTCCCGGGGAGGAAAAGACCCTGCCTGCTCCCAGGTTGGAAGTCGGAGCAGGCAGGCAAGGGAGAAAAGGCCCTGGCGGCAGGAGCGTTGGTTTGCCGCCGGGGGAATAGCCGGGAGTCGATGAGGAAACTCCCGGCTGGCGAAGGGATGTCAGGGATTAGGTGGCATCCCTCTCGCGGGAGGTATTGCGCCATGCACGCGGGTCCATCTCTGGGTCTGGCCAAACATGGGGGTGCCGATGAAGCCACGCACGTCCAGCAGATCGGGCTGCGGCAGTTCCAGCTTCACCGAGTAGATCTGACCGTCGTCAGGATTGAGGATGGTGCCGCCCAGCCAGCGGCCGGCGCCGTCGTAGCGCAGGCCCTGCAGGATGCGCTTGCCCATCAGGCTCCGGCCGCGCTGGGCCGGATCCGGGTTGTTGATGTCGAGCCCCACCGGGCCCACCGCGGAGCCCGCGATGCGGCCGTGGTAGCTGCCCTGCTCGCGGAAGATCTCGATGTAGCCCCGCTGGTCCTGGTCCAGCCAGACGCCGATCACGTCATCGGCAGCCGGTGCGGCCTGTGCGCCAACGCCAGGCAGCAATGCTGCCAGGGTAGCGAACAGCAGCATGCTCCACCGCCATCCGCGGATCTCCGATTTCATTCAGCCGCCTTGGTCATGGGCCGCGGTGATCGCAGCTCCCATGCCTTGAGACGTGCGGCGGGGAAATTTCCGCACTGCCGCCGTTCTCATGAATCAGGGCCTTGGCCCGGGAAGAATTGACCGATCGTCCGTTTATCGCTTTGAAACCGCCGATGGTCATTTGGCAGTCAACATGAGTTACCGCTTTTGCCACCATCCGCCGTGCTTTTGCGAGCGCAGGGGTCAACTGTGCGCACGCGAATCCGCCGGGGGCTGCGTCAACGACGCCCGTCCTCTTTCGCGCCTGCTCGTCTGGACCGGGACCGGACGATCTGCAGGCTGGGCCATTCAACGGAATGAGGGGCGAAACAGGGATGCGACAAGCCTAGGACCCGTTTTCAGGCAGCCCACAGCACGCTGAGCGCGCAGGCGTCGGCTGCCGGCCGTATTTCCCACTGCAGGTGGGCTCGGCTCATTCATTCGAAATCACAACGAGGGCGCCCAGAGCAGCCCCGCGGGGGACGTCGTTGCCGGTGGACCACGGTTGGCAGTTCGGTGGTCGCCGGGAATCGCTTCTTCAATTGATGTGCTTGAAAAAGGAAAACAAATGAACGCTCTTGGGCAGGTGGGTTTAGGAAGGGTCGTGAGAGGTTTGGTGGTGCTGGGGGTGCTGGCAACGGCGGCCTGCGGGGGCGGGGGCGCCGGCAGCCCCGATTTCTCGGCTGGGCTGGAATCGATCAGCGTCAGCCCCACCAGCAATACGGTGGCACTGGGAGAGTCTCGGCAGTTCCGCGCCTACGGCCACTACACGGCGCCTCCGGGCGGCACGGGCGAGACCCGTGAGATCACCTCGGTGGTGTCCTGGGAAGCAGCCAATCCGGCCATCGCCTCGGTCAGCGCCGCGGGCGTCGCGCTCAGCAAGGGCGTCGGCAATACCAACATCACGGCACGCCTTTCGGCTCATACCGCATCGGCCAGCCTGACGGTCGGCGCGCCGGTCGTTCGCCAGCTGATCGTGCGTGGCCCCAGCGGCAGCTCGCAGGAGGCTCTGTCGCTGGGCCAGAGCGCGCAGTTTGCCGCTTACGGCGTCTACACCGACGGCCAGGAACGGCTGATCGAAGGCGCGCTGAACCAGGTGAAGTGGACGGCGGACCCCGCCGTGGAGATCACGCCGGCCGTGGGCCCGACGACGACGGCCACCGCCGTGGCGCTTTCGAGCGGGGCACAGCTCAAGGCGGACCTGTACAACGCCGACGGCAGCCTGCCCGTGACCTACAACGGCCTGCCGCTCAGCGCCATCGCGCAGATCACGGTCACGGCCGCTTCGGTGACGAGCCTGAAGCAACTGCAGTGGTCCGATGCCCCGGTGCCGGGTGCCTCCGACACGCCGCCCACGACGCCGCTGGACGTGGTGGAGAACGCCACGCGCAAGGCGGTGGCGATCGGCATCTTCACCGACGGCTCGGTCGGCGTGGTGGCAGACAGTCTCTTGAACTGGACCCTGGCTCCGGCGGGCAGCCCGCTGGCGACGGTGGATGCCGCCGGCAACGTCACCGGCAAGCAGGAAGGCAGCCTGACGCTCGCCGCGGCGCTGAAGAGCAACGCGGCGGTCACCGCCTCCCGCGCACTGCGCGTGGCGGACGAGGCCTGCGCCGCTCCGGCGCGTGACGATCGCTTCGTGGCCAACGGCTGGTTCGTGCCGGTGCTGTGCCTGATCTGCTCCGCGAACGAGGCGACCAACGTCGTCGACGCCGACAGCAGCAACTTCGCGACGCTGACCAACAACGTGGCCCTGCTGGGCGGCGAGACCGCGATCAACGTGGCACTGAAGCCGGAGCAGGCTGCGATCAACACCGGCCCGGCGCCGAAGCCGGTCAGCTTCCTGGTGGTGCTCGACCCGGGCACCTTCCCGGTGCTGAACCTGGGCCTGTTCAACCAGCTGTATGTGTCGCTGCACTCGGACGCGGACGGCGTTTCCTCCGTCACCGGTCGCGTTGCGGCTTCTGGCCTGGGCGACGGCGGCAGCAATGCGCTGGAGCTGACGCTGCTGGGCCTGCACCTGGTGCCGGGCCTGGATACGGTCAGGGTGTCCTTCACCCCGCCGGCGGGGGTGGAGTATCGCCGCCTGCGCCTGGGCAACAATGCGGGTGTGTTGCAGGCCAACCTGTCCAAGTCGGTGCGCGTGAGCGCCGCCTGCCTGGGTGAGTAAACGCTTCGAGGGGCATGGGGCGCCACTAGCGCCCCATGCCCACGAACCCAATCGAGATTCGCAGCGAGGCTCCACATGGAGCCTTTGCCGGAGACAAGCAATGAAGAAAACAAGATGGATCGCCCTGGCCGCGACGCTCTGGGCCGCCACGGCGTCCGCGCAGGACGCGGGCAAGTACGACCAGCGCTGGTACGTGTCGCCGTCGATCGGCGGGGTGTTCTCCGACAAGCAGGACATGAACAGCGGCATCGCCGGTTCGGTCAGCGTCGGCCGGGCCCTGGGCCGCTACACCGGCTTTGAAATCGAAGGCAACTACAGCAGCCTGTCGGTCTCCAGCCTGCCGGCGGAGAAGGACTAC
>JASBRP010000065.1 GCA_030149365.1 Solimonas sp. | reverse complement strand
CAACGGCCAGCTGACCCTGAGCGGCACCAACC
This sequence comes from Solimonas sp., assembly GCA_030149365.1. Taxonomy (GTDB): domain Bacteria; phylum Pseudomonadota; class Gammaproteobacteria; order Nevskiales; family Nevskiaceae; genus Solimonas_A. The sequence goes on along the minus strand of JASBRP010000065.1, from coordinate 83,311 downwards.
GGACGTCGGCGCAGTACCAGGCGGTACTGCGTACCCTGAAGTACGACAACACGTCCGAGAACCCGGATCCGACGACCCGCAGCATCACCGTCATCGCCAACGACGGCAGTGACACCGGCCAGGCCGTGGCGACCGTGACGGTCACTCCTGTCAATGACGCGCCTGAGTTGGACCTCAATGGGACTTCTGCCGGTACAGGCTATGCAGCGGCCTACGCAGAGAACGGTGCGCCAGTGGCGATTGTCGATGCCGGGCTGGTGCTCGGTGATGTAGACAATGCCACTCTCATCGGGGTGACGGTCACTATCGGCAATTTCGTAGCGGGCGACCGCCTGCTTGTAGACGAAACGATTGCCCTGCAGCAGGGCATACAGGCCAGCTATGTTGCGGGCGTCTTGACCCTGAGCTCCACCGACAGCGGCAACCTGCGCACCCCAGCGCAGTATCGCGATGTCGTGGCTACGTTGAAGTACGACAGTACCTCGGACGACCCGGGGTCAGCCACTCGCAGCATCACGGTATCCGCCGATGATGGCGCCGCGAGTACACAAGCCATCGCCACGGTTACGGTATCCCCGGTAAACGATGCTCCCGTTATCGATGCGAATGGCTCAGCCGCGGGCGTAAACCGTACGGTCGTGATGCCGGGAGTGGGCAACCAACTGCTGATCGGTGAGTTGATCGATGTCCTTGATCCAGACAATACGAATCTGAACTTCGTCGAGATCAGCATCGACGGTGTCGCGGTTCTGGCCGAGCGCCTCGCCATAAATGAGACGCTTGCCACCAGCCTTGGCATAACGGTGGCCTACGCGTCGGGTGTCATGACCCTGACAGGCAGCGCGACCTCGACGGTGGCCCGTTTCAAGCAGGTGCTGGCTACGCTGGAATATCAGCGTACCTTGCTGGGCTCAATCATGCTGACCGATCGTACCGTCCGCCTCAAGGCGAACGATGGCACGGTGACGGGGGCGGAAAGCACCATTACTGTCCTCAAGCGCGGCTCCGACCTGCCGAGTGGCATGGCGATGATGGGCGGTGGCTCTACGACGGAAGGTTTCACGTTGCCTGCGTCTGCGGCACGTAGCCGGTCCGTGCCGGTCGTCGTTCCTGAACTGGCCCCCTTGGTTTCCGCGCCCGTCCAGGCCAAGGCGACGCCTCTCGCGCCGGCCGATGGCTATGATGCCTCACTCCCTGCATGGACAGAGGCTTCGCCAGCTGTCCCCGTTGCCGGTCGGCAGATGATGTTGCTGATGGCAGATGCCACGCCAACCATCGGGGCGGCCAGCAATCGTGTGACCGATTTCGTGCACGACGCGGCGGGCAGGCTCGTTTTCACCATTACCGACGATACCGAGACCAACGCCGCAACTGGAGTGGAGACGGCCAAGCGCAGCGTCGTTGAAACGGTATACGACGGCGCCAGTCGCGTAGTCGGTGAGATCGCCTACGCCAATCGTGTGGCAGCTACCGTGGGTTTGACCGAACTGGAAGTCCGTTCGGCGCTCGTGACGAACGCCAACGATCGCTCGGCTCGCAGGTTCTACGACAAGGATGGCCTATTGCGCGGCACCCTCGATGGAGAGGGCTATCTGGTCGAGAACAAGTATGACAATGCCGGGCGCCTGGCCGAGCAAAATCGCTACGCGACGCCCACGGCGGTATCCTTGCGCGCCACTGGCACGCTTGGCGCATTGCTGGCGGCGCCCACGTCTGCCACAGCAGCCAACAAGGCGGATGACCAGATCAGCCGCAATATCTACGATGCCCGGGGTTTGTTGGCTGGGAGCATCGATGCGCTCGGTTACTTCACGAAGTACACCTACAACAGCACCGGGAAGCTGTTGTCGGAACAGCGCTTCGCCAAGACGGTGGTCTATGGTGTTTCCAAGACCGTAGAAAACTATGTACTGGAAGCCACGCCCGCCAGCGGCCTGAAATCCTGGAGCAAGGTATACCAGTACGACACGCTGGGCAGGGTCGCTTCCAGCCGGGAAGAAACGCTGACGGATTCAACTTCCACGGTGCTGTCGCGGACGGAGAACCAGTACGACATCCAGACTGGTTTCGTCACGCGGACCACCCGATGGGCCCAACTGACACCGACGGTCGCGGACACGCGCAGCGCAACATATCGCTACGACGCCCTGGGCCGGGTCACTGGCGAGTTGGGTGGCGAAGGTAGCGTAGCTCTGGATGCGGCCGCTCCCGGAAATGCCGAGTTGGTCTGGGGCAACTACGGACGCCGGCACGTGTACGACCAGTCCGGCCGGCTCATCAAGACCACGGAGGCGAACGGAGCGGTCAGCCTCTACTATTACGATCAGCACGGCAGGATTCGCTATACGGCGCGCAGCAGCGATTCGCCCAACATTGCCTCGGTCAGCGAGACGATCTACAACGCTTTTGGCGAGGCCGCGCAAGTCACGCGCTATGCCCGCGAGGTCAACATCAGTGGCTTCTCGGGCGGTACCAATCTGGGCGAGATCGAACCCTGGATCTATGACACGGCAGGCGAGGATCGGACGACGCAGTTCGACTACACCCTCAAGGGTCAGGTCAAGACGAGCATCGATGGCGAAGGCTATCTGACTCAGCAGATTTACGACGCCTTCGGTCATATGAGTGCTCGCCGCAGTGAGGTCAAGCTGCAGGTCAATTCGCCGAGTACCCTGCCGATCCGCCTGGACACCTGGACCTATGATCGCAAGGGGTTGCAGCAGATCAGCACGGTTGACAGCGGCGGCCTGAACATTATCGAAGACCTGGATTACGACGCCTTTGGTCGGGCCATCCAGAAAAAAGACGCCCTGAACCGATTCTGGAAGACGGGCTACGATCGGCTTGGGCGGGTGGTCACCAGCACGGATCCGCTGGGGCAGGTTGCGGCGACATCCTACGACGCCTTCAGTCAGGTACTGACGCAGACCGACAAATCCGGCCGGACGACAACCTTTGCGTATTCGATGCTGAGCGAGGGCCGGCGCCAGGTAGAGACCATAACGCCCGAGGGTGTAAGCACCAAGGTCATCCATGACCAATATGGCAGCCAAATCAAGATTACCTTGACCAATGGCGGTGCAACCGAGGTATCCGAGTGGACCTATGACAAGGACGGTCGTCTCAAGACGCAGGTCGTAGACAGCGGAAGCGGACGTCTCAACCTCTCCAAGAGCTACGAATACCTCGCATCGGGTCAGTTGATGTGGGAGCTCGACGAACTCGGCACGCGTACCCAGTATAGCTACGATTCAGCCAATCGGATCCTGACGCGCAACGTCGATGCCGGCCTGACGAATCATCCCGTGACCGGCCAGCCCAGGCTCAACCTGATCACGGTCTACGAGTATGACAGCTTCGGATCCGTCATCAAGGTGACGGATCCGGAAGGAGTGGTAACGGAAACCCTGTTTGATCGGAAAGGATTGATCGCGGCAGTGATCGTGGATACCAAGGTCCTCGATGATTCCCCTTTTCCGCTCAAGATTGCCACGGTTTACGAATACGATGCCGATGGGCGGGTGCTGAAACTGAGAGAGGGCATCAAGGCCTCGGGGGCCACCACGGAATGGACCTTGCCCGCTGAAACAACCCGCACGACGCACTATGAATATGACAAGGCTGGCCGGCGTGTCCGGGAAACGGTAGATCCCGATCTGCTTGCGATCCGGACGATCTACGAGTACGACAAGAACAACAACGTCATCCGCAAGACTGACGCCAACAACAATGTATGGCGCAGCTACTATGACGAACTGAATCGCCAGGTCTTCAGCGTTGACCCCGAGAAGGGCGTCGTCGAGACGATCTACGACGATGCCGGGCGCGTGGTGCGTACGACACGATATGCAAAAGCGCTGGCAGCCGTACCCGCCAATGGCGCCAGTACGGCTGATATCCGTGCCGCTATCGTCAAGGACGAACAGGCGGACCGCAGCACGCGCCATGTCTACAACGGCGATGGCCAATTGGTCTACCAGGTGGACGGCCTGGGTTACATCAAGGAGTACCGCTACGACGGCGCGGGTCGCGTGACCGAAACCCTGGACTATGCCGCCCCGATCAGCGCTGTGACGCTGGTCGACGGCGCACGGCCGATGGATGTCCTGCGTGCACGCGCAGCTTCTGCGACCCAGCTCTGGGCGGACGACTTCAGCGCCGTTCCGAATCCGAATGAGCTGACCATCAGCGGCTCCGGCAGTGTCATCAGTCGCGACACCGTGAACGGACGGCTGAATCTCGTCAGTTCCTCGGCGGCCACGGCTACGGCGTATACCACCGGAAAAGCCGTGGGTACCGGCATTGTCACCATGGAAGGGGAATTCACGCTGACGACGGTTGCCAAGGGGCAGTTCACCCTTGGCCTGGACAACTCCGTCGCCTTTGCAGCTTCGGGCTTCAGCCGGCATCTGGTGTATGCAAACGGCAGCAAGTTGTATGCCTCCCGATTCTCCGGCAGCACCGCCCAGGACGTAGACCTGGGCATCACGATGTTGGCGGGAAAGACTTACGTCGTAGAGGTTTCCGCCAGCGCTACGGGTAGCCAGCTTTCAGTATTCGAGAAGATCGGAAGCACCCGGGTCCTGCTGGCGATCGACGTTGCGCGGGGCAGTTGGACCACCGCGCGCAGCTTCATTCACGTGCCGACGAACAGCGCAGCCACAGGCGAGAGCGCGTTTATCGATAACATGAAGGAGACGCGGTATACGGTTCCTGCAACCAACACGTCTGATCGCAGGAGCTACCAGGTCTATGACGGCGCCGGGCGGAAGATATTCAGCGTCGATGCGCTGCGTTATCTGACGAGGTATGAGTACGACAAGACGGGGCGCGTCACCAAGAGCACGCGCTTTGCCAATGCATTCACTGCCGGCGTAGCGGTCACGAAGTCCGAGATCGAAAGCCGCATAACGGCCATGACGGATACGGTCAACGACCGTATCACCCGCAACATCTATGACGGCACAGGGCGGCAGCGCTACAGGCTGGAAACGGTCAGCGGGACAGCCACCAGCTACACGGCGTATGTTACCGAGCTGAAATACGATGGAGCCAATCGCGTCGTCGAGGAGATTCGCTACGCGAATACGGCCTCTCTTTCGTCAGACGCGCCCAGTCTTGAAGGTGTTCGTACGCAGATCGTGGCCAACACTGGCCAGGATCAGCGCACCCTTCGTGACTACGATGGCGCAGGCCGTCTTAAATCCGTGACCGATGCCGAGGGCTTCACGGAGAGCTACGAGTACGATGCCATCGGCAATCGCACCAAGCTCGTGAACAAGACCGGCAACCTGCCGATCACCATACCGGGCCCGATCACGTGGAAGCAGGCCCACACCTGGACCTATGTCTACGACGGGGCCGGTCGTATGGTCGAGGAGATCACCCCTTCAGAGAATGTCACAATGACCACCTCGGTTGCGGGCGGTCTTCTGGCAACCTACTACGACAACGCGGACTTCACGGGGGCCACCGTTACGAAGGTGGATTCCACCATCAATTTTTCAAGTTGGGGCACGGGATCGCCGGTGGCCGGCATCGGCGCCGAGCAGTTCAGTGTGCGCTGGGCGGGTGAGCTGGATGTGCCATCCGCAGGCAGCTACACCTTCTACGTTTCCGGAAACGACGGCTACCGGCTGTACATCGACGACCGCATCGTCGTGGCCAACTGGAGCAACCGGACCTCGATGGTGGAGACGAGCGGCACCATCACGCTTTCTCAGGGCCGACACAATATCCGTGTCGAGTACTACGATGACACGCAGGCCGCCGGGATCGTCGTGCAATGGAGTAGCGGCACGATTTCCAAGCAGGTCATTTCTTCGGCGCGGCTTTATTCACCGACCTACACCGTTTCGGAGCAGTCGATCCGGACCAAGTACGAATACGACGGCCTCGGCAATCTGCGCAAGCGTATCGAGGCACAGGGCGCTCCCGAACAGCGGACCACGGAGTATTTCTATGATCGACGCGGCTATCAGTCGCGCGTCGACTACGCCGCGGCAGGAGTCTACAACCCGGCCACGGACGCAGATCCGGCTCGGGCATACCTGGGCCGTGCCGAGGACATAAAGGTCCTGCGCAACCAGACGTGGCACGACAGCAACGGCCAAGCCGCCGTTAACCGCAATCTGGCGGGGGACTATTCCTACAAGGTCTATGACGCTCTCGGACGGGTCGAGTACGAGATCGATACCGAGCGGCAGGTGACACGCTATGGCTACGATGCTTTCGGCAACGTCGCCTCGGTGCAACGCTTTGCCCTGGCTCTGACGGAGGATGCGGCTCTTCTGGACCGCGAAGCGGCGGTAACCGCCGCAGTCCTGGGCTCGGATGCCCAGCAGACCAACGCCATGACGGCGCTGCAATGGGTCGCCGGATTGGCGCGAGCCCTGGATGCGGCGGGCTCACGCACCATCAGCATGAGTTACGACAGCATGGACCGGAAAACCCGGGTCGTGCAGCCGGAAGTGGACTTCTACGTGGCCGCCACCAATGTGCGCGGCAGAGGATCGCCCACTACCGAGAACGGCTACAACGCCTTCGGCGATGTGATCATGCAGCGCAGCCTGCGCGGCGCGCCGGGCGACTGGATCACCACCTACTACGGCTATGACCGCCTGGGCCGGCAGACCCATCAGGTCGATGCGATGGGCTTCTACACGCGGTCGGTCTTTGATGCCTTCGGGCGGCTGGAATCCAACTATCAGTACGCCAAGGCACTGTCCACGATTCCGACATCTCAGCCCAACTTCAATACCCTGGCGCCGCCGGTCGCCACTCCGCCGGTCGCGAATCCCAACAACGACGGCAAGATTCTGGACGATTCGATGGGGTATGACCGTCGGGTGTCCTACAGCTACGACCGGATGAACCGTCTGAAGACAGAGACGCTTCAGGGCATCCGGTACGCCGGCACCGTTTGGGGGCTGCCGCCGGCTCACTACGTGGGTGAAGTCATCACGGATGCCCTCCTCAAGACGCTGAACTACGACGAGAACGGCAATGTCGTGGCGGTGATCACCGGTGCTGGCGCAGTACGCAACTACTACGACAAACTCGGCCGCTTGAAGGCCGTGGCCGACGTGCCGCGCCTGACTTACGACTTCAACGGCAATCAGAACTACCTTGCGCCGTTGGCAACCTATGAGTACGACCGGCTCGGCAATATGGTCACCGAGAAGCGCTATGCCAACGGCGCCGTAGCCCTGACGGCCAGCAGCTACACTCCGGGCGCAGCCGACAGTGCCAATGATCAGATCATACGGCGTCGCTACAACGCCACCGGCAAGGTCGTGCAGTCCGACGATGGTGCTGGCTTTGCGAGCTACACCAGCTATGACGCCATGGGCAATGTCGCCAAGAAATGGAGTTGGCGCGCCGATGTCCTGGGTGGTAACCAGGCAAGCCAGGACACCGAGTTCTTCCTCTACGACAAGCTTGGCCGCGTGGAGGAATCGAGGCAGTGGAGCGTACGGATCGGAAGCGCCACCGGAAACAACTTCGTTACCCGCTACAACAGCTTTGGCGATGTGATCGGCAAGGGGCTTTCGCCCAATTCGCTGCCCGAGTTCTGGGACTACGATGCTGCTGGACGGTTGTGGCAGACCAATACCAACGGCGGCGTAACGCAGGTCTACGAGCGGGATCTCCTCGGCAATGCGTCGGTGACGATCGCGCTGCCGAGCAGCCAGAACGATGTCCAGGGAACCCCGCAGTCGGCTCGGCTGCCTGAGACCCAACTCGGGAACCTGCATACGGTGACGGGGCTCAGGACCGTGCAGGTACGCGACAAGCTGGGTCGGGTGACCGAGCAGCGGGATCCCAGCTATCTGATGGGGGGCGTTACTCGCAGCCCGGTACAGAAGCAGGAGTTTGATCGCTGGGGCAACGTGATCGTTCTGGAGGATGCAGACGGCTTCCGCACCTTGCGGAGCTACAACCACCGCGATCAGGTCTTGAGCGAAGCCCTGCCGACAGTTGCGGTCTGGGGGGCGTCCGAGACCCAGGAAGGTCCCGCAGAGCGTCCGGTGACCCGATTTTACTACGACATGCTCGGCCGCGAGATCGCCGTCCGGGATCCCAGGGGCGGGTTGCGCGTCCAGGCATTGAACGAAGCCGGCCAGATCCTGACCGAGTTCGATGCCATGGGGTACTACAAGCGCTACATCTACGACGCCCTGGGGCGGCAGATCGCCTACCTGGACAAGGCCAATGGCGTGCTGCGGCGTGAATTCGACAACCGCAACCTGCTGAAGCGCCAGTACCGTAGCGGCCCTGGGGCCTCGTCCAACGAGTACTACCAGTATGACGAGGCAGGCAATCGTATCCGGGTGACCAACGGGGAGCAGGAGGTCACGCGCTATTCCTACGACCATCGCGGCCGGATCGTCGCCGAATACGACCCACTGACTCATGCTTTGGGTAATTCCGACAAGACGAAGCGATACTCGTATGATGCCTTCGGACGCAGCATCCGCTTCATCGATGCCAACGGAACGGACACGGAGACTGTCAGGGATTACTTCGGCCGCCTCACCAGGGAACGGACAACGGCACCAGGCAACCCTGGGTTCTTGGAGACGAAGGGATACTTCTATGACAGCTACGGACGGCTCCTGCGCGAGACCACTCCATATACAGTGCCGGCATCTGGAACGTCCGTGTACTCGTATTACGCCAATGGATGGCTCGCGAGCATAACCAGCACGTCAAACGATCCTTCCGGAAATTCGCGAGTCGGCGTGCAGAGCTTCGAGTACAACCTTCGGGGCCAGCGTACCCGGGAGACCTACACGCACAACGGCACGACGATCCAGGACATGCGGGTGCAGATCGATGGTGCCGGTCGGGTGACACGCCACGAGGATATCCGCTTCCTCCAGGAGATCGGCTACGACCTCAACGGCAACCGCATGAGGATCTATTCGCGCTTCGAGCAGGACAACGGCAGCTTCGATACGAAGACCTATTGGTATTCGTACGACATGAACAACCGCATGCTCGTGGCGCAGGGCGCCTACAATTCCGCGCAGAGTTCCACCGTCTATGGCGACGAGGCCATCATCTCCACTGCCCAGGGAACCAAATACAGCTATGACGGCGAGGGCAACCGGATCGTCACGCAGGTAGGCGAGTCGGGTGCCTACAGGTATCACAAGTACAGCTACGACGCGGAAGGACGCTTGTCGGAAACGCGGATCGCAACTACCGCCGCCGCCGCGGGAACCCTGGCAACCAAGCGCGAGTACGATGCGGCCAGCCGTGTGGTCACTGATTTCGACTACACCTCCGGAAGCACCATCCGCAGGACGTCCTTCTACAATGTGAACGGATGGCTGCTGGAGCAGAGAACCTTCAGTAGCGGTGTCAGCTCCACCGTGCCGGTCTACCTGCTGACTTACAGCTACACCAGCCCGCCCGGCTCGGGAGTTCCCTATAACCCTATGGGTTACTACGACCACCTGGGCCCGGCGATCTCCAATCGCACGTTCCAGGGGTGGTATGACCGGGCCGGAAACCTGAAGCGACACGCTACCTTCCAGCTCTTCAATCTGCAGTATCAAGGCTACAGTTCGGTCACCTATTCCTACACGCGCGGTGCAACCTACGGAGGATATGAAGAGACTTCGATCGCCGCCGAGTATCTCGACCAGAATGGGGGTGGATATCGCACTGATACCATTCAGAGCAGCTACGATGAATTCGGTCAGCTCATCAGGAAGGTAGACGGCTTCAACAACGTTCCGACACGGGATTTCATCGTCACGACGTCTGGCCAGATCCTGCGTCGTACGGACAGTGACGGAAAGAAGCAGTTCTACTATTTCTACAATGGCAACCAGATCGCCAGCGGAGGAGCGATAGAACAGTCCAGGCTCGACATGAACTACGAGCCGGTATCTGCGCAGATAACGGGCAATGTGCCCGGAGTCTACGTGGCCCGCCAGAACGGTGAAGATCTTCGCAGCATTTCGCAGAGTGTTTACGGTGACGCATCCCTTTGGTACTTCATTGCGGATGCCAATGGCCTGTTGACCAGTGCCGACGTTCGGCAAGGCATGGCGCTGAAGATCCCGAACCGCGTCAGCAATACGCGCAACAACGCTTCGACCTATCGCCCCTACGACCGCTCCTATTCGATCGGCAGCATGCTGCCGACCTTGTTCGGGCGAACGAACACCGCCAAGGCGAACACTGACGCTGTGCCGGCCAAGGGACTTCTCGACGATGCCTGGGAGGCGGTTGAGGACGCAGTCGACTACATCGGCGACCGTCTCGAAGACTTTGGCGACTTCCTTTACGACCACATCGACGAGATCACCGCGATCGTCCAAGCGGTTGTCACCATTGGCGTAACCGTGGTGACGGGCAATCCAGCCCTGGGCGCAGCGGTTGGCGACTTCGTGGGCCAGACCGTCACCCAGATCGCCAATGGCCAGTTCGACTGGGACATGGCGGCGCTGGGCTTCCTGATGGGTGGATTCGCCGGCGCCATGATTGCGGGCGCCTTCGAGGACTACGACATCCAGCGCACGGTGATCGCCGCGGCCAGTGCGTATGTCGGTGGCCAGTTCGGCGGTTCTGGCCTGATGGCCAGCGTGCGCGGTGCGGTGGCTTCCAATGTCTTCAACCAGGCCGCCAACATGGCCCTGGGCCGCCAGGAGCAGTTCTCCTTCGGCTCGCTGGCCGCCTCAGCCGCCGGCGGCGCGATCGGGCACGGCATCGGCGCCAAGTTCGGTAATTCCGGCAGCGTGATGAGCGGCGGCAGCCTTGCGCCGGCGCAGTTCAGCTGGTCCAGGCTGGCACAGGAGACCCTGCTCAACACCGGCAAGGGCGTAGTGACCCAGGCGGTGCAGATCGCCGTGGACGGCAAGGGCAAGTTCGACCTGGCCGGCATAGCTACGGACGCCTTCGGCACTGCGCTGGGCAATTCGATCGGCGGCCACATGAAGTTCAATGAGGCCAAGGGAGAGCTGACCGCACTCGGCGGGTGGGAATATGACAGCGCCATCGCCGCCGGAGCCACGCCGGAGCAGGCCTTGCGCGCTGCCCAGAACTACGATCAGCAGCGCCTCGCCCAGATGGCCCAATCCTTCAGGGTGGGTGGCAGCGGCTTCAACCTGGGGACGGGAGAGGCGCCAGCCGGCATGTTCGCCGGAGCCCTGGATGGTTCATCAGCTCAACCGCAGGCCGCCGAAGCCTCAGCGGGCACCAACGCCGCCCCGGTGCAACAGACCTATGTGGTGAAGGCCGGCGATTCTATCTCCAAGATCTTGGGCACGAGCAATCCGGCTGCAATCGGCGCGTTCATGCGCGAGAACGGGCTGACCAGCTCGCTGATCCGTCCGGGAGATAAGTTGACGTTGCCGAGTGGTGCGCCTACTCAAGCAGATGCTGCACTGGGGCAGGCAACGCTCAATACTGACAATGCAGCGGCCGCAGCCAGGCGCGTGACCAGCGCAAGCCAGGGCATCCTTCCGACTGATCAGCCTCGGCTGCCTCAGGCTCAGCCCCTGCTTCCTGGCCCTGTCGTTGTTGCCGCTCCTCCCCCTCCTGGCGGCGGTGGCTTTCTCAACGATCTTCTGGATGCCTCTTTGGGCGCGAGCATGGGCGCCGCAAAGGACTATGGAAGCCTGAATCGGATTGTACGCAGCACTACGGAATTGCAGTATGTCCTGCGATCCAGTGAAACCACATCGGCTGTTATTGCAGTGAACAGTGCAGGTGACGCGGCTTTGGTTTCCAGGACTGCAATCGAGTCCTCGGCGTCATTGACTGCAACATCGACAACGGAATCCGTCCTGCAATACGAGAGGCGCGTGGTTCCGACGGCTGCGTCTTCTTCCGTAGAGTTTATGAGCGACTTCCGCTTGCAGGTTGGAGCAACCGGCAGCGTTTCCGAGGCGACCGGAGTACTTAGAACGACACAGGCGACGGTGGGTTCGATGAATCCCGCCTTTGCGACAACATTCAGGGCCTTGGGTAGCGCCCCGGTCGGCGGTGCTTTGGACGTCGGATTGAATTACTTGAGGGGCGACTACGACGTTGCCACCCCCACCCCGCGAGATGCCTTTGCGCTCAGAGCATCGATGACCTATGACTTTGCTTTCGGAACTGCAAAGGGCACGGTCGCCGGAGCGTTCGGCACGGCCATGGGTGTCGGAGCAGCCGGAGTTACCCTATCTACTCCGGCTGCGCCGGCTGCGCCCTGGGTGGGCATAGGAGTCGGCGCCGCTGCTACAGTTGGTATGGACCTTGCGCTGGACTATGGGGTGGTGAAACCGTTCAAGCCTCTCGCAATGCAAGCAGCACTGAGTGGGTATGATTCTTACCAGCAGGTGATCGATTATACGAGCATTAATCTCGTTGGCCCGGTGATGAATGCCTTGGATCGCTAATGAATGATCTGATCGAAAATCAAGTTAAAGCAGTATGGTGGAGTAGCATTGCTGCTCTTTTCTTGACGATATCGACGGTAGTACTGAGGGATATCGAGGGAGAGCTGATCTTGCTGAGTGTCGCAGGCAGCAATGTCGCTTGGTGTTACTGGGGGGTTATCAGGTACGGGCGACAAACCACCAGAACCATTTGGTGGCATTACACTTTCCTGAGTCATTCGGCCATTTCCATTTTTGTGGCGGTGGCAATCCCTGTGGCGATCGTGTGCTCTCATAAAATCGGCTTTCACAGTGAATATGCACGAGCATTTTTTGCAGGTGTTGCGATCGTTTCTGTCCATCAAGCCTGGAGAGGTTGGAGGATTGTCCATAAGAAATGGCAATCGGCAGATGACGTTAGGTTGACGATGCTGAATGCAAAAAAGCAAAACTTCCAGGGATTGGGGAGGCAGTATGATTTCGCCTTTTTTCTGGGGATATCCTTGATTTCGTCGGTGATAGCCCATTTTTGGGGGCAGGAAATTATTATCGTAGTGATTGTGGTGGTTTATGCCCTCATCGCCCCTTTTGTGGTGAGTTGCATCTGGACATGCAAAAAAAAGGTCGGTCAATTGTTTCCCCATGACGAACCGCTGGCCGAGCTTTTTTCAGAGGGCAGGCAAACACATTCCAATCGCTGGTGACGGAGCATTTACGAGCGCTTGCCTCTGCTTAACTATTTATTGGACTAGGGGTGCATCCACGCTCAGCTTCTCGATCACTTGCCGACTAGTCGATGGCCCTCGCTATTTAAGAAGTCGGCCAAGTGCTGCTGAGATGACGAAGGCGACTCTTACCCCGTAGCGTCTGCGTTCTGGGACAATCCATCGCCCGTTTGCGATCCTATCTGCTCGTGCTTCGGCAGGCTTAGGACAAATGGACTCTCAGGGGCTGGGTAGGCAGAAGGAAGCATGCCGGAATGACAGTGCTCGCCGTCCCCCGCAGCCGGTGCGTAAAAAGCGCACTCGCCTCATTGTCCTCCGGATTGACCTCCACCATCAGCGCGCCACTGTCCCTTGCCAACTGCGCGAAGCCCGCGGCCGGCCAGACCACGCCGGAGGTGCCCACGGACACGAACAGGTCGCAGCCCGCCACCAGCCGGCGCGCGGCGTCGAATGCCGACTCGTTCACCCTGTCCTCGAACCAGGTAATGTCCGGCCGCAGCCAGGCGTCGCAGTCCGGGCACTGGCGGTGGCGATAGGGGCCGGCGTCCAGGTCGTCCCGCAGGCCGTGGCGGGGGCAGCGCTGGCGCCACAGGGAGCCGTGCAGTTCGGCATCCACGCGGATGCCGGCACGCTGCAGCAGGCCGTCGATGTTCTGGGTAACCACCCGGATGTGGGGGTAGGCGGCCTGCAGCCGCGCCAGGTGGTGGTGCCCGGCATGAGGTGGGCATTGCAGGACATGTGTCCTGCGGACCTCGTGGAAGTCCAGCACCCGCACCGGGTCGCGGTCGAAGGCGCGCTGGCAGGCGTAGTCCTCGTAGTTGTATTGCGCCCAGATGCCCCCATGTCCCCGGTAGGTGGGCACGCCGGACTCGGTCGACAGGCCGGCGCCGGTGAAGAACACCACGGACTGGTAGCCGGCGGGATCGAAAGATTTCAGGGCGGGTCCTGTCATGCCTGTCAGCTTATACTTACACCCCTATGGACGCCGAAAAACTCAAAGCGATGGGCCGGCGCGCGCTGGAAATCGAGCGCGACGCGCTTACCGACCTCCTGCCGCGTATCGATGATGCCTTTGCCTCTGCCTGCCGCCTGATGCTGGGCTGCAAGGGCCGCATCGTGGTGAGCGGCATGGGCAAGTCGGGCCACATCGGCGGCAAGCTGGCCGCCACCCTGGCCAGTACCGGTACGCCTGCCTTCTACGTACACCCGGGCGAGGCCAGTCACGGCGACCTGGGCATGATCACCCGCCAGGACGTGGTGCTGGCGATCAGCTACTCCGGCGAGACCGGCGAGATCGTCACGATCCTGCCGCTGATCAAGCGCCTGGGCGTGCCGCTGATCTCCATGACCGGCAAGCCGAAGTCCACCTTGGCGCAGTCGTCCGACGTGCACCTGGATGTCTCGGTGGCGCAGGAGGCCTGCCCGCTGAACCTGGCGCCGACCTCCAGCACCACGGCGACGCTGGCCATGGGCGATGCCCTGGCGGTGGCGCTGCTGGAGGCCCGCGGCTTCACACCGGAGGACTTCGCCATGTCGCACCCTGGCGGTTCGCTGGGGCGCCGCCTGCTGCTGAAGATCGCCGACGTGATGCACGGCGGCGCGGAACTGCCCAAGGTTGGCCCGGACGCGCTGCTGACCGAGGCGCTGCTGGAGATGACCCGCAAGGGCCTGGGCGTGACGGCGGTGGTGGGCGCGGACGACAAGGTCCTGGGCGTCTACACCGACGGCGACCTGCGCCGCACGCTAGACAAGGGTATCGACGTGCGCACCGCGAAGATCCGCGAGGTGATGACGGCCGGCGGCAAGTCCGTGCGCGCCGGGCAGCTGGCGGCCGAGGCGGTGCAGATGATGGAGAAGCACAAGATCACTGTGCTGCTGGTACTGGACGAGGCCGGCAAGCTGGAAGGCATCGTGCACATGCAGGACCTGCTGCGCGCGGGGGTGGTGTGATGAGTGCCCTGTCTTCAGCCGAAATTCAGCAGCGCGCCGCCAAGATCCGTTGCGTGTTCCTCGATATCGACGGCGTCCTCACTGACGGCAAGCTCTACATCGGCCCCAACAGCGAGGAAACCAAGACCAATTACGTGCGCGACGGTTTCGGCATCAAGCTGGCGTTGAAGCTCGGCCTGCAGGTCGCGGTGATCAGCGGCCGTCCGTCCGAGTCCATGCGCCGCCGCCTGGAGTGGCTGGGCGTGAAGCACATCGCCCTGGACACCGAGGACAAGGAGCCGGCCTACCTGCGCATGTGCGCCGAGATGGGCCTGACCGACGAGCAATGCGCCCATGTCGGCGACGACGTACCGGATGTGCCGCTGCTCAAGCGCGTGGGCCTGGCCTGCACGGTGGCGGACGCCCACCCCAAGGCGCTGGTCGCGGCCCACTGGACCAGCCGCTACAACGGCGGCCATGGCGCGGTGCGCGAGGCGATCGACCTCGTGCTGGAAGCGCAGGGCCTGGCCTGATGAAGCGCGGCTCCCTGTTCCTGGTCGTGGCAGCGGTCCTGGCGGGGCTGGCCGCTCTGACCATGCTGCGCGGGTTCCAGTCCGAAGGGCCGCAGGTGGCGGATGACGGCAGCAGTCCGCCGCGTTACCAGATGGAGGGTGTGGAGTGGACGCGCCTGGATGCGCAGGGCAAGCCGCTGATCCATGCCAAGGCGGCCACCGCCCGCTACTATGACGACCGGTCCGCGCAGTTCGAGACGCTGCAGGTGCAGCGCCTGGGCGAGAGCGGCCCCTGGAACCTGCAGTCGCCCAGCGGCAGCATGCCGGCAGGCGAGCAGCGTATCCGCCTGGACAAGCCGGTGGAGATGACCGGCCAGATGAAAAGCGGCGAAAACGTGCGCGTGGATACCGACTCCCTGTGGGTGGACCTGGAGCGCAAGGAGATCGCCACGGAAGATCGCGTACGCCTCACTGGGGCCAACCGCGCTGCCCGCGCCCGCGGCATGCGGGCCGACTGGAGCGGCACCCAGGTGAAGCTGCTCAACGAAGTCGAGGTGGAGTATGTCCCGCAACCGCGCGGCTGAGGTGGCATTGCTGCTGGTGCTGGGCCTGGTCACGGGGCTGGCCGGCGCGCAGCAGAAACGTGAAACCAACGTGGACGCCCTGCGCCCCACCGGCCCGGTGACGGTGACGGCCGATCGCGCCGAGTGGGAGCAGAACGGGGCCATGGTCTACACCGGCAACGTGCTGCTGAGCTCCGACACGCTCAAGCTCAAGGGCGACCGCCTGGAACTGCGCCAGCTGGCCGGCGGCCAGTTCACCGCCAGCGTCACCGGCAACCCGGCGCGCCTGGATCACCCGGGCCTGAAGGAAAAGAATGGCCAGGCCGGCCCGCCGGTCAGCGCCGAGGCCCGCACGCTCAACTACGACAGCCGCAGCAGCATGGTGGATATCCTCGGCAATGCGCACCTGACCCGCGGCAAGGACCAGATCGATGGCGACAACATCGGTTACGACGCCGCGGCGCGCCGCATCAAGGCGGCGGGTGGCCAGGGTGGCCAGGTCAAGATCGTGATCCAGCCGCCGCCCAAGGCCAGCAGCGGCGCCAGCCCGGGCGCCCCCAAGGCTCCGCCGCCGCCGGCCGTGGACGAAGGAGCCCAGCCGTGAGCGCCACTTCGGTACTGAGTGCGCACAACCTGGTCAAGCGCTACAAGAAGCGCACGGTGGTGCGCGACGTCTCGGTCAATGTGCGGGCCGGCGAGATCGTCGGCTTGCTGGGCCCCAATGGCGCAGGCAAAACCACCTCGTTCTACATGATCGTGGGCCTGGTCGCGGCCGACGATGGCCGCATCGAACTGGATGGCGAGGACCTGACCCGCGCGCCGATGCACACCCGCGCGCGACGCGGCATCGGCTACCTGCCGCAGGAAGCCAGCGTGTTCCGCAAGCTCACCGTGGCGGAGAACATCCTGGCGATCCTGGAGACCCGCGACGACCTGGACAAGGCCGGCCGCCAGCAGGAGCTGGAGCGCCTGCTCAGCGAGCTGCATATCGCCCACATCCGCGATGGCGAAGGCCAGTCGCTGTCCGGCGGTGAGCGCCGCCGCGTGGAGATTGCCCGCGCGCTGGCTGCCAACCCGCGCTTCATCCTGCTGGACGAGCCCTTTGCCGGCGTGGACCCGATCGCGGTGGGCGACATCCAGAACATCGTGCATCACCTCAAGCAGCGCGGCATCGGCGTGCTGATCACCGACCACAATGTGCGCGAGACGCTGTCGCTCTGCGAGCGCGCCTACATCCTGGCCGAGGGCGCCGTGATCGCCGAGGGTGCCCCGGCCACGCTGCTGGAGAACGAGACGGTGCGGCGGGTGTACCTGGGTGAGCAGTTCAAGCTGTAAGCTCGGGCCTGATAGCCAGTTTTGCCCGCCGCTACGGCGGGATGCAGTTCCCAGTGCGGGCCTTGCGCTCCGGCGCACCGTCACGGGGCAGACGCGCTTCCTGGCGCGCCCCTGCCAGACGGCAGGGAGCCCACTTTTACCCACGGAAGGGTAGGCAATAAAAGTGAAGCAACTTTCGTACCGTTTCGGGCGTAGAATGAGACACATGATTCACGCCCCAGCTTTCTCCGCATGAAGACCTCCCTGGGCCTACGGCTGGGGCAGTCCCTGACCATGACCCCGGCGTTGCAGCAGGCGATCAAGCTGCTGCAGCTCTCCAGCCTCGACCTCCAGCAGGAAATCCAGCAGGTACTGGAGTCCAACGTCATGCTCGAGCTCGACGGTGACGCACCGGTCGAGCTGGAGCCCGGCTCGGAGTCGGCCGAGGCCCAGGATGCGGCTGCCGCTGCCTCCTCTGTCGAGGTGGCTTCGGTGGAGGTCAGCAGTGACGTGGATATCCCGCAGGAAATGCCCGTGGATGCCGACTGGGGCGATGTTTACGACAGCGCCGGCACCGGCAGCGCCACCAGCAAGAACGGTGATGACGACGACCTGCAGGATTACCTGCAGGCCAACCTGCACGGCCAGGCCAGCCTGCGTGACCACCTGAACTGGCAGGCGGGGCTGGCGCACTTCACCCCCACCGAATCCGAGATCGCGGCGCACCTGATCGACGCCATCAACGATGACGGCTACCTGGAGAACTGGGAGGACATCGCCCAGCGCCTGCAGGAAGCCCTGGACGTCAGCTACGACCAGGTCGACACGGTGCTCAAGACCGTGCAGGAATTCGACCCGAACGGCGTCGGCGCCCGCGATCTGGCGGAATGCCTGCGCCTGCAGTTGCTGCAGTTCCAGGCGCGTGAGCCGGGCATCCAGGCGGCGCTGACCCTGGTGGATCACCATATCGGCCTGCTGGCCCGCAAGGACCCGGCGCTGATCGCCAAGGGCAGCGGCCTGCCGCAGGCCCAGGTGGAGCTGGCCCTGGCGCTGATCCAGTCCTTGCAGCCGCACCCGGGGCGCCCCTTCCAGGCGCACGAGTCGGACTACGTGGCGCCGGACGTGTTCGTGACCAAGAAGGAAGGGCGCTGGCGGGTGTCGCTCAACCCCGAGCACGCCCCCCGCCTGCGCATCAATGGCTTCTACCAATCCATGATTCGCCGCGCGGACAGTTCCCGCGACCAGCTGACCCTGAAGTCGCATTTGCAGGAAGCCCGCTATTTCATCAATAGCTTGGAAGCACGCAATGAAACACTTTTGCGCGTTGCACAATGCATAGTTGAAGAACAGCGCGCTTTTCTGGAATATGGGGAGGAGGCGATGCGGCCCCTCGTCCTGAGGGACATCGCCGAACAGCTCGGGATCCATGAATCGACGGTTTCACGCGCAACCGCGAACAAGTACATGCTCACGCCACGTGGGCTATACGAGCTCAAGTTCTTCTTTTCCAGCCATGTGCAGACCACCCAGGGTGGCGTCTGCTCCGCCACCGCGATCCAGGCCATGATCAAGCGACTGATCACCGCCGAGGATCCGGCACGCCCGCTGTCCGACTCCACGCTGTCGGAAATGCTTCTGAAGGAAGGCATACAAGTTGCACGCAGAACCGTAGCGAAGTATCGCGAGGGTCTCGGCATTCCGCCCTCGCATGAGCGTAAACCCCCGTCCTGATGGCAGGACGGTCAACCAGAGGAGCGTTTTAGATGAACCTGAACATTTCTGGTCACCACGTCGATGTCACCCCGCCGCTTCGCGAATATGTCCTGGCGAAGCTCAAGCGGGTGGAGCGCCACTTCGATCATCTGATCAGCGCGGATGTGATCCTCACGGTAGACAAGCTCCAGCAAAAGGCGGAAGCCACGGTTCATGCCAGCGGCGCCAATCTGCACGCCGAAGCCATCAATGGCGACATGTACGCCGCCATCGACCTGCTGATGGACAAGCTCGATCAGCAGACCCGCAAGCACAAGGAAAAGCTGCGTAACCACCACCACAAGGACGCCATCAAGCGCATGGACCTGCAGTAGTCTGCTGGTCAGTCCTTCGTCCGGAAGCATCAGCCCGCCACCGAGGCCGATGCGGTAGAGTGAGGGCCGTCCCCATCCTTCGCGGGTAGGGACGGCCCTTTTGTTTGGATGCATAATTCAGATCATGAAACTCGCCGATATTCTCTCTGCGGACCGCATCAGCAGCGGACATACGTTCACCAGCAAGAAAAAGGCCCTGGAAGAGCTCAGCAAGCTGCTCGCCCAGGGTGCACCGGACGTAGGCAGCGGCGACATCCTCAACAGCCTGTCGGTCCGCGAGAGGCTCGGCAGCACCGGCCTGGGCCACGGCGTGGCCATTCCGCATGGCCGCATGTCCGGCGTCAGCGAGAGCGTGGGTGCATTCATGCGTCTCAAGCACCCGCTGGATTACGAAGCCCATGACGGCAATGGCGTGGACCTGGTGTTTGGCCTGCTGGTGCCGCAGAACGCCACCGAAGCGCACCTGAAGCACCTGGCGGCCATCGCCGAGATGTTCTCCGACGAGAATTTCTGCCGCGCCGCCCGCGAAGCCGCTGACGACCAGGCCCTGCACGCGCTGCTGGCCAACTTCAAGCCGGCGTAAGGGCAGGCGGTCATGGCCGCCACCCGCAAGACCCTCCGCGAGCCCGGCCGGCCCGCTGGCCAGGCTACGGATGTCGTCACCCTGCACGGTGTCTTCCTGGAGGTATCCGGCGAAGGCGTGCTGATCACCGGCCGATCCGGCCTGGGCAAGAGCGAGCTGGCGCTGGAACTGCTGGCCCGCGGACATCGCCTGGTCGCCGACGATGCCGTGGAGTTCGAGCGGCATGGTGACTCCCTGAAAGGCCGTTGCCCGCCGCTGCTGGAAGGCTTCCTGGAGGCTCGCAGCCTCGGGGTGCTCAACATCCGCCGCCTGTTCGGCCCGCGGGCGCTGCGCAAGTCCGCCGCGCTGGACCTGGTGATCGAGCTGGACGCGCCGCTGGCACCGCTCAGTGGCATGGAGCGGCTGTCGGGGAACCGCGGCAAGCGCGAAATCCTCGGGGTTGCCGTCGCCGAAATCTCAATTCCCATCCGGCTCGGGCATAATCTGGCGGTACTCGTCGAAGCCGCCTGCCGCGACCTCAAGCTGCGCCGCCAGGGCTACCGCGCCGACGAGGATTTCAGCCAACGCCAGCTCGACGCGATCCGCCGCGCCGGGCGGCGGGGCCCCCGCAAGAGCCGTTCCGGAACCAAGGCAGAGCCATCCGCATGAAGCCAGCCCAGACCCGTCCGATGGAGATTCCGGCATGAAGCTGGTGATCGTCAGCGGGCTCTCCGGCGCCGGCAAGACCGTGGCCCTCAAGCAGTACGAGGACCTGGGCTACTACTGCATCGACAACCTGCCGCTAGCCCTGGTGGGGCCGATGGCGCGTCGCGCGATCCGGCAGCTGGACCAGCGCTTCGACCGCCTGGCCATCGGCATCGACGCCCGCGAGAGCCCCAAGGAAATCGAGAAGTTCCCGCGCTATCTGGAGTACCTGCGCGAGCAGGGCGTGGAGACCCGCGTGCTGTTCCTGCGCGCCGACGACCAGACCCTGCTCAAGCGTTACTCCGAGACCCGCCGCCGCCACCCGCTGGCCAGCGAGCAGGTCTCCTTGCCGGAGGCCATCGCCCTGGAGCGCCGCCTGCTGGCGCCGGTGGCCAACGTGGCCGACGCCACCATCGAGACCAGCAGCAAGAACCTGCATGAGCTGCGCGAGGAGATCCTGGCGCAGGTGCCGGGCGGCGGCGCCGGCAAGCTGTCGTTGCTGGTGATGTCCTTCGGCTACAAGAATGGCCTGCCGGAAGCGGCGGACTACGTCTTCGACGTGCGCTGCCTGCCCAATCCGCATTGGGAGCCGACGCTGCGCAAGATGACCGGCCGCGATGCGGCGGTGGCGGCCTGGCTGGAGCGCTTCCCTCAGGTCAATCGCATGCTGGGCGACATCCGCCAGTTTCTTGACCATTGGCTGCCGGAATACAAGCGCCAGGATCGGAGCTACGTCACCGTCGCCATCGGCTGCACCGGTGGCCAGCACCGCAGCGTCTACCTGGTGGAGAAGCTGGGTGCCAACCTGCGCGAGCGCTATGACAGCGTGACGGTGCGTCACCGCGAGGCCTGGGAAGCGACCGAGCGCCGCTCCAGCAAGGCGGCACAGTGAGTGTCGGGGTGCTGCTGGTGACCCATGGCAAGCTCGGGCAGAACCTGCTCGAGACCATGCGCCACATGCTGGGCGAGCTGCCGCTGCGCCATGACGTGCTGGAAGTGCACCTGGTGCAGAACCACGAGGGCCTGATCCTGCAGGGCCAGAAGATGGCCGATCGGCTCGACGATGGCGATGGCGTGCTGATGTTGACCGACGCCTTCGGTTCCACGCCGAGCAACATCGCCAACAAGCTGGCCACGGAGCGCAAGGTGCGCGTGGTCTCGGGCGTCAACCTGCCGATGCTGGTGCGCATCTTCAACTATCCCAAGCTGGCGCTGGCCGAGATGGCTCAGTGCGCAGTGGACGGCGGGCAACGCGGCATCATCGCCTGCCCCCGCAAAGACCATACCGAAGGGGCCTGAGGTGGAAAAGACCGTTGATATCGTCAACAAGCTCGGCCTGCATGCCCGCGCCGCTGCCAAGCTGGTGACGCTGGCATCCAAGTTCGAGTCCGACGTGCGCGTGCGCAAGGATGGCCGCGAAGTCAGCGGCAAGTCGATCATGGGCGTGATGATGCTGGCGGCCGCCAAGGGCTCGCAGGTCACGCTGATCGCCGAGGGCGAAGATGCCGAGCAGGCCTTGAAAGAACTGGCCGCGCTGGTGGCGGACCGCTTCGAGGAAGAGGCCTGAGAGTGAAGACGGGAATCGGGAATCGGGCGCGGAGCGCCCCATGAGCCTGTGGCTCACCGGCATCGGCGTCTCGCGCGGCATCGCGATCGCGCGCGTGCAGAAGGTGCACGCCGGCGATCTCGATGCGCCCGAGTACAAGCTGGAGCCGGGCGAGGTGGAGGCGGAGGTCAAGCGCTTCGGCGAGGCGCACACGCGCGCCCGTGAGCAGTTGCGCGACGTGCGCAACCAGATTCCGCCGGGCACGCCGGGCGATATCGCCGCGTTCATCGACACCCACCTGCTGATGATGGACGACCGCTCCATCACCGAGGCCACGGTGTCGAACATCCGTGGTCAGCGCATTAATGCCGAGGCCGCCCTGCGCAAGACCCGCGACGCCCTGGTCGCTGTGTTCGAGCAGATGGACGATCCGTACCTGAAGACGCGCAAGGACGACGTCGAGCACGTCGTGGCGCGCGTCCTGCGGTCGCTGCTGAAATCCGAGAAGGCACTGCCCAAGGCCGAGGTCGGGGCCGAGCCGCTGATCATCGTCGCCGATGACATCACCCCGGCCGACATCATCCTGCTGTCGCAGCAGAACGTGGCGGCCTTCGTCACGGAGTACGGCGGCCCGCTGTCGCATACCGCGATCCTGGCGCGCAGTCTCGGCATCCCCGCCGTGGTGGGCCTGCGCGATGCGCGCCGCCTGCTGCGCGACGGCGAACTCATCGTGGTGGACGGCGAGCCGGGCCACGTGCTGGCGGACCCGGACGAGCAGGCGCTGGCCTTCTACCGCAACCGCCAGGCCGAGCAGGCCGAGTACCGCCGCAATCTGGTCAAGCTGCGCGGCAAGGCCGCGGTCTCGCGTGACGGCGTCAAGATCCGCCTGCTGGCCAACATCGAGTTGCCGGAGGACGCCCGCGAGGCGGCCGCCAACGGTGCGGAGGGCGTTGGCCTGTATCGTACCGAGTTCCTGTACATGAACCGCAAGACGCTGCCGTCCGAGGACGAGCAGTACGAGGCCTACGCCCGCATCGTGGCTTCGGTGGACGGGCCGATCACGATCCGTACGCTGGACCTGGGCGCCGACAAGCAGGTGGACTCGGGCCGCCAGCTCGGCCCCACGCCGAACAATCCGGCACTGGGCCTGCGCGCGATCCGCCTGTGCCTGAAGGAACCCGAGCTGTTCCGCGTGCAGGTGCGTGCGCTGCTACGCGCCTCCGCGCTGGGCCGCGTGCAGATCATGCTGCCGATGATCTCCAGCCTACAGGAATACCGGCAATCGATCGGCCTGATCGACCTGGCCCGTGCCGAGCTGGAGCGCGAGGGCGCGAAGATGGCGCCCGAGGTGCCGGTAGGCGCCATGATCGAGGTGCCGGCCGCGGCCATCGCCGCGCCGATGCTGGCGCGCCATGCGCGCTTCTTCTCGATCGGCACCAACGACCTGATCCAGTACACCCTGGCGATCGACCGCGTGGACGACGAGGTGAACTACCTCTATGACCCGCTGCATCCGGCGGTGCTGCAACTGATCCGCCACACCATCGAGTCCGGCGCCAAGGCCGGCATTCCGGTGGCCATGTGCGGCGAAATGGCCGGCGACGTGCGCTACACCCGTCTCTTGCTGGGCCTGGGTCTGACTGATTTCTCCATGCATCCGGCCTCGGTGCTGGAGGTCAAGCGCATCATCATGGACTCCGACATCGGTGCGCTGCGCCGCACGGCCCAGCGCCTGCTGGCCTCCACCGACCTGCACGAGATGCGCGACCTGATCGCGGCGCTCGATCACGGCGACGGCGTGGGGCCTTAGCAGAATGGCCGAACAGACCCGCAGCCAGGCCCACCTGACGCGCCTGCGAGAGGCGCTCGAAGGCGGCCGCCTGCTGCCGGTGAAACGCTCGCTGCAGGCGCTGAACCCTGCCGAGATCGCGAGCCTGCTCGAATCCCTGCCGACGCAGGAGCGCAATGTCGTCTGGGAGATGGTGGATCGCGAGGACGACGGCGAGGTGCTGCTGCATCTGGCCGACGAGGTGCGTGAAGGCCTGATGCGCGACATGGACGCCGCCGAGCTGGTGGCGGCGGCCGAGGAACTCGACATCGACGACCTTGCCGACTTCGTCGAGCACCTACCCGAGACCGTGACCCAGCAGGTGCTCAAGGCGCTGGACGCGGATGATCGGGCGCGCCTGGAATCGGTGCTGGCCTACGAGCCGGATACCGCCGGCGGCCTGATGAACACCGACACCGTCACGGTACGCCCGGACGTGTCGCTGGACGTGGTGCAGCGTTACCTGCGCCTGCGCGGCGAGCTGCCGCCGCATACCGATGCCTTGTTCGTGGTGGACCGCTACGGCGCCTACCTGGGCACCCTGCCGCTGGATAAGATCCTGACGCGTGATCCGGACTCGCTGGTGCAGGCGGTGATGGAACACGAGCGCGAGCCCTTCCTGGATACGCTGTCCGATCGCGAAGTGGCACAGCGCTTCGAGAATGCGGACCTGGTGTCCGCTCCGGTGGTCAACGAGAAGGGCATCCTGCTCGGCCGCATCACGGTGGACGACGTGGTCGACGTCATCCGCGCGGAGGCCGACCACAACCTGATGGCCATGGCCGGTCTGGATGAGGACGAGGATCTGTTCGCGCCCGTGCGCAAGGCGGCACGGCGCCGCGCGCTGTGGCTGGGCGTGAACCTGTTCACGGCCTGCATCGCCGCCCGCGTGGTCGGCATGTTCGAGGCGACGATCCACCAGGTGGTGGCGCTGGCGGTGCTGATGCCGATCGTCGCCAGCATGGGAGGCATCACTGCCAACCAGATCGTGGCGCTGATGGTGCGTGGCCTGGCGCTGGGCCAGGTGGGTGAGGGCAACACGGGCGCGCTGTTCAAGAAGGAAATCGCGGTGGCGCTGATCAACGGCCTGCTCTGGGGTGTGGTGATCGCGCTGGTGGTGCTGTTCTGGTTCAAGAGCCCGGCCTTGTCCTTGGTGATCGGCCTGGCGCTGGTGCTGAACCTGGGTTTCGCGGCGACGGCCGGCGTTTTCGTGCCGCTGATCCTGCGCAAGCTACGCCTGGACCCGGCGCTGGCCGGCAGCGTGGTGGTGACGACCTTCACCGATGTGATGGGCTTCTTCCTGTTCCTGGGCCTGGGGACGCTGGTCCTGATCAGCTGAGCCTTCCCTGTTCCCTCTCCCCGCTTGCGGGGAGAGGGCTAGGGTGAGGGGGCGTGCTTGCGGCAAGAAGCCGAGCGCCAATGGTTGCCGCGCGCCGGAAGAAAGACGGATTACAGCCCCGGCAAACATACCTTCGGCAAGCGCCCATCCTCCTGCTGCGCCAGCAGGATCGCCAGCAGCGTGCCTGCGTCCGGCACCGGCGGCTGGGTGAGGTCTTCCAGCAAACCACCGCCGTCGCGCCGCAGCGTCCAGCAGGCCTGCGCGATATCGATACGGCTCTTGGTGGCATAGAGCTCGGTCTCCAACACAGCGCGTTCGCCGAAGTGCTGAGACAGGAATTCCTGCACGGCGGCAGGCTGGCTGGCGCGCTGCTGCCATAGCGCGGCCGGCACCTTCACCGCGGCACGGTAGTAGCGCGGGTAGATGTCGAGCCCGCGTGCGCGGCGTTCCTGTCGCAGGCCGTCGGTGCTGTGCAGTTCCAGATCCAGCGGCTGGCCGTCCAGATCGATGCGCAGCTTCGCCGGTGAGCAATAGGGATTGAAGTCCTCTACCTGCGCATCGTGCCCGGCGATACGGCCGCTGTAGCGGAAGTCCTCGGGCAGGCCGTGGTGCGGGCCGGGCAGGGGCAGGCTGCGGCCCTGCAGGGTTTCGCCGGTGAAGACGAAGCGCCAGTCGCCGCCGGCGATGTCGCGCTCCCAGTAGCCGTGGCGGCCGCTGCCGTCCTGGCCCTCCACGCGCATCAGGCGGTGCTCGGAGCCGGGCGGGAGCTTGCGCAGGCTGATGCGGTCGGTAATGCGGCCGGGAATCGACGGCTGCCGCACCCAGTCCGGCGCGGGCAGCTGGATCTTTGGCGACTCGATGCCGCTCTGGTCCTGCCAGGAATAGTCGAGCAGCACGGCATTGCCGCCGGAGACGTCGAACTCGTAGAGGCGCGTGTAGATCTCGCCGGTGGCGGTGACGACCATCGCGGTGGAGCCGCTACCGCTGAGGCCGGCGATCACGGCGGTGCCGCGCTCGGGGCCGCAGACCTCGCGGCTCTCGTCCATCGGCAGCCAGGGGTCGATGTACGTGATGCGCAGGCCGTCGCTGCGCAGCAGGAAGACGTTGAGGATGCCGGCGGGTGCCTGCCGGTAGCCGCCACCGTCCACGAAGTATTCATCGGTGCCGGTGAAGTGGGTCGTCGCCCAGTCGCGAACGTCGCTGAAGATATGGCCGCCGAGGTCGGTCCAGAAGAACGGCCCCCAGCGGCGGGTCCAGCCGCCGCTGCCGATGGCGCCGTTGGCATAGTCCACCGTGTAGATCTGGCGCTGCGCGTTGAGCGCGATCAGAACCGTGCCGTCGGCGGAGATTTCCGAGACCTGCCCGTCGAGGCAGCGCGGGATACGCAACTGGCGCCAGGGCTCGTCGGTGCCGGTGACGTCGCGGTTGGCCTTGATCCAGATGCGGCCCTCGCGCACGGCATAGTAGTAGCGGCCGTCGAAGGACTCCTGGCGGCCGCGGAAGTGCACGTCGCGCGGCAGCAGGGCCGCGATCTGTGCCGGGGCCTCGGGACCACCTTCCATCGGGCTGAAGCGCTCGGGGTCGAGCAGCGTGGGGATCAGCAGGCCGGTGGTGCCGAGATAGTCCTCGGGGCACAGCAGGTTGGGCACGGTGCGGATGCCGGGGAAGCGCGTCTCCAGGATCGAAGGCGAGCGCTCGGCGGGAGGCAGGTCGCCACCGCCGCTGGAGGAGCCGGCGGGCGTGGTGGAGCTGCCGCAGGCGCAGAGCAGCAGGGCCAGTGAAGACAGCAGGAATGCACGCATGGGTTTTAGCCGATCAGTTTGCGCAGGGCGCGATAACCGTCCACCAGCCGCGGTCCGGGGCGGCCGAGGAAGGCTTCGGTAATGGGATGTACGCGTTCATCGCGCACCGCCGGAACATTCTCCCAGCCTTCGCGCCGCAGGACCACCTCGGCACGGTACTTCTCTTCTTTGACGCCGCACCAGGACATCACCACGATCTCCGGGGCCAGGCGCTGAGCCTCGGCGACTTCCAGCGTGGCGCTCTTCAGCTCGGCGTCGGCCAGCAGGTTGCGTCCCCCGGCGCGCTCGATCAGGTCATGCACCCAGGACTGGCGCGCGGCGCCGATCACCGGTTTGGGCCACCATTCCACCAGTACACGCGGTGCGTCTGCGGCCGGCGCCACGGGCGGCATCGCGGCCTGCATCTGTTCCACCAGTGCGGCGCCGCGCTCCGGCACGTCCAGCGCCTCGGCGATCACATGGATGCTGTCGAAGACATCGTCCAGGCTCAGCGGGTCGATCACGATGCAGCGCAGGCCGGCGGCCTGCAGGGCCTCCACGATGCGCTCGTGACCGGGCACGGTCAGCGAGGTCAGCACCAGGTCCGGCTGCAGGGCGATGGCCGCCTCCACGTCCAGGTCCAGGTCGCGGCCCAGCTTGGGGATGCGGGCGACGATCTCCGGAGGGTGGTCGGAGTCGGTGTCGATGCCCACGATGAGGTCTGCGCAGCCCAGCGCGTAGACGATCTCGGTGTTGGAGCAGGTGTGTGAGAGCACCCGCCGCGGCGTGATGCTCAAGCGCGTTCCAGTCCCTTGAGCAGTTTCGGCGCGTTGCGCCGCCACATGATCTGCAGCGCCAGGACCAGCAACTTGCCGGTGCAGGGAATCTTCGGGTCGAAGCGGATCAGGTAATCGATCTTCGTCGCGCCGTGGTCCGTGCCGAACTGGATCTGGCCCAGGTGGTTCTTGATGGGGCTGCCGCGGGTGACCTGGTAGTCGATGCGACGGTTGGGTTCGAAGGCAACGATGGTTTCATCGAAACTGCTGAAACCGCTGCCGATGCGGCGCACCGAGCCGATGCCGTTGGGCTCCAATTCGCCCTCGCGGATGCGCAGGCCGCGGCTGCCGAACAGGGTGGTGAAGCGCTCGTGGTCGGCGAAGAATTCGAAGACCTCGGCGACTGGCGCGCGCACGGTGGCGGCCAGGCGGACTTCATAGCGGGTCATGGCGGGGTTCCTGGAAGGCAAGACATGCATTGTGGCGGCCATTGGCGCTGCAGTCATGTGCAAATCGATGCCGGGAGGCGGATAATGCTTGCGGGAGCCGGCCAGGCAATCGCCGCCGCGAAAGCGGGGGAGGAAAGTCCGGGCTTCATAGGGCAAGGTGCCAGGTAACGCCTGGGCGGCGAGAGCCGACGGAAAGTGCCACAGAGAACAGACCGCCGATGGCCCGCAAGGGATCAGGCAAGGGTGAAACGGTGCGGTAAGAGCGCACCGCGGGGCCGGCAACGGCAACGGCACGGTAAACCCCACCGGAAGCAAGGCCAAATAGGGATGGACGTAGCCGTAAGGCTACAACGCGCGGCCCGCGCGCCATCCGGGTAGGCTGCTAAAGCGCCGCGGTGACGCGTCGCGTAGAGGAATGGTTGCCTCGGCCCGCAAGGGCTCAGGACAGAACCCGGCTTATAGGCCGGCTCCCACTATCTTTTTGATAGTCAAGATTATCTGCTCATAGAGTGGGCTTTGACTCCCCGCAATCAGCTTGCTTCCTGATTGCGGGGCGCCAAGCGCCGCATCGCCGATATCTTGGCCTGGCCCTGCTCCCGCCAGTGGATTGCAGGATGCTGCGCCGCCGGTGCCGCTCGGCTTGCCCCGGCTGGCGCCTGCCTGTGCGCTGAATCCCTTGCTTGATCGGGCCGATCTCGGTTGAACAGGATGTCGGTGTCGAACCCGGCGTCAGCCTGCCCTGGATGTAACTTGAATAGTGCCCTGGACTTCATGGCCAGGTCATGTACCGCGATGCAAGCGCGCGGCCCGGCCAGCCGACACGAAGCCAACCCGCGCGTGCATCATGCTGAAGCCATCTTGCAGGCACAGTCCCTCCGCTGCCAGCCAAGTATTGCTGCACTGTGAAGCAGGGCCGGCAGTGCCGAAAATCGATTCACGATAATCGTCATTCATTCAATCAACCTGATTCAGTGGTCAGGTTGATTTGTGCGCGGACTTTGCGTTTCAATGTGACTTCGCGATGGGACCGGTTCGCCAAGGCCATAAAGAGCGCGAGGCATTTTGCGCTGGGGCCAATAACGAACAACCTTGGGATGCAATCGGATCGTGGAGAGGATAGAGCAGGAGAGCTCGATGACGGCGATGGACGCCGGTCCCGGATAGTCTTGCCGGTAGCCCGCTAAATCTCTGTGGTCGTTCTGAGACTTTGTCCCCAATTCGGGTGACTTCCTGCAGCTTGTCGATTGTTTGCGCCAAGGCTTTGGATTCAAATGCCCTGGCTACGGTTGGCGTCATTCTGCGGTGGTGCCTGGCGGGGTGCATGTCTGATGCGGCGCGACGGATTCTGATCGCGTGAGTGCGGGGCGGTTGGCTTTACCACTTTGGGGGAGTGTCAGATGCAGAATGTATTCGACGGCGAGGAGCTGTTGGTCCTTGCGCGCATGGATCTTGAAAAAGGCGTGGTCGAACAGGGGCTCGCCAAGCTGAAGCAGGCTGTGGCCCTGGGCGATTGCCCGTCTGAGGCCAGGTTGGAACTTGCCCGGGTCTACGCGCAGTTGGGGCTCCGCGCCAAGGCACGCGTGCAGTTCGAGGCGTATCTCGGCGCAAAGCCGGACGATCTCGACGCTAACTTTCAGCTCGGCATGACTCGTTTCGAGGATGGAGAAACTGATGCGGCCTTGGCGATCTGGGATCGTGTGCTGCAGCAGTCCGTATTGTATCCCCCTGCTCTGTATTTCCGCGCAGTGGCGGCTGCGCGGCAGGGGCAGTCTGGCGAAGCCAAAGCCATGCTTCGTAACGCGCTGGACGTCATTCCCGCGGACAACCTGTATTTCACTCGGTCTCGAGACCTATTGGCTTCGATAGATGCCTCCGAGCGTGCTGGCGGAGCCGAACTTGTGCCGGTCAATGCTGTAGACGCCTACCGTACCCAACACTAACGCAAGCCCGGAGTTTCGCGTGTCCCAAGCAGGGAAGGTAGAAGCGGGCGCTCGTCTGGAGCGTCTGAGGGCTTACTTGCACGCTGATCCAGCTAATATTCAGCTGGCTCTTGATGCTGCCGCGCAGGCTCGAGAGGTGGGCGACCTACAGATCGAGGCTGACGTGCTGGTGGGGATTGCCCGCCAGCATCCGGACCATGCCGAGATCATGCATGCCTTAGGCATCAATGCCTTGCAGCGGCACGATTTCCGCGGTGCGGCGCTCTACTTCGAGGGACTGCTGGCGGTCGGGAATGATCATCCGGTGGTTCGCTACAACATGGCATTCGCTCAGCTCTATGCCGGTGAGCCGCAGGCTGCGATTGCGGCATTGATGAATTTTGGCGAACAGGACTGGGCTGCCTTACCGCAAGCGCACAAGCTGTTTGCGCAGGCGATCTGCCAGTCCGGCGAGGATGGGCAAGAGCGAGCGATCTCGCACTTGCAGGCTTACCTGGAGCTACAGCCGGACGATGCCGAAGCTCGTGGCTTGCTGGCGCTGATCCTGTTCGACGAAGATCGTGCAGAAGAGGCAGAGGCCCAGATCCGGGCTACGCTGCAGAGGCAGGCGGATGAGCCGCATGCGTTGCTGGCGCGCGGCGGGTTGGCGCTCGAAAGGCAAGAGGCGCGCGAGGCGGCAGAAGCTTTTGACTCCGTGTTGTTGCGACACGCGGAAAACGGCCGTGCCTGGTCCGGGCGGGCATTCGCGTACATGCTGGATCTGGATCGGGCCGCTGCGCTGGAAGCCTTCTCGAAAGCGGTCAAATACATGCCGGGGCATATCGGCACGTGGCATGGTCTGGCCTGGCTTCAGTTGATGGCGGGCGACCAGGCCGGTGCCAAGCACAGTTTCGCAAACGCGCTGGCGCTGGATCGCAATTTCGGGGAGACGCATGGTGGTCTGGCTGTACTGGCTGCCCTGTCGGGTCAGGCTGAGGACGCTAAGCGTCTGACGCGGGTAGGTCGTGGCCTCAATCCTCAGAATTTCTCTGCGCGCTTTGCTGAGAGTCTGCTGCTGGCTGCGGAAGGGGAGCGCGGTAAGGCAGAGGAGATTATCCAGGGGCTTCTCAATAGCACCGTGGCCGGTGAGAAGCCTGTCAGCGAACTTGCCCGGTCTCTGCTGGAGCGCCGTCGCGCGGCGCGTGCGCGTCGAGAGCAGGAGCCTGGTCTGTGACCACCGATCTTGCCCTGAAGCTGTCCCAGGAGATGCTGTGGACGGCGATGCTGGTCGCAGGGCCGGTAGTGGGCATGAGCATGATCGTGGGCCTGATCGTCAGCGTTTTCCAGGTGGTGACGCAGATCCAGGAAATGACGCTGACCTTCATCCCCAAGATGCTGGCGATCTTCTTCGTGCTGGTGGCACTGGGACCCTGGATGCTGGCCACGCTGGTTCAGTTTGGCACCACGCTATTCACCAACATCCCGGTGTACGTGCGCTGATTCCGGCATGAACCTCATCGTCCACGCCGAATGGTTGGTGATGCTGCTGATGGCAGCCGCGCGTGTGGCCGGCGCCCTGGCATTCGCACCGGTGCTGGGTGTGGCCACGCTGCCAACCAACATCCGCCTGTTCTTCATCCTGGCCGTGGCCTTGCTGACTGCCGGTCTCACCGCCGGTGCCGGCGCCATTCCCCCGATGCCGCAAACCCTGCTGGGCCTGGTGCTGATGGTGGGGCGCGAGTTGTTGCTGGGCGGGCTGCTGGGCTTCGGCATCCTGGCGGCATTCGGTGCGCTGGCGCTGGGCGGCCGCCTGTTGGATTACCAGATGGGCTTCGGTATCGCCACGCTGTTCGACCCGGCAACGCGTGGACACGGCTCCCTGATGGGGGCGGTATTCACCATGCTGGGTGCTACGGTATTCCTGACGCTGGACGCTCACCATACGCTGCTGCGCGGTCTGGCCTTTGCGTTTCAGACGGTGCCCATCGGTTCGCCGCTGTCGGTGCCCATCCACTTGGTCGTAGGGCAGTTCGGCCTGATGTTCGTGTATGGCTTCATCCTGGTGGCGCCGGCGGTCTGCGCGCTGATGCTGATGGACTTGGTGATCGGCTTCGCCGCCCGCGTCATGCCTCAGGTGAATGCCTACTTCGTGGCATTGCCGGCCAAGGCCTTCGTCGGCCTGCTGGTCACGGCGATCTCGCTGCGCTTTTCCGGCGGCATCGTGCAGAGCCTGTTCGAGAAGATTTTCGTCTACTGGCAGCAGATCCTGGTGGCGAGATAGCCATGGCCGAGCAGGGCGCAGACCAGGACAAATCCGAACCCGCCACATCCTTCAAGCTGGAGGAGGCGCGCAAGCGCGGCCAGGTCTTCAAGAGCGTGGAGCTGAACTCGCTGGCCGTGCTGGCGGTGGCCCTGGCAGCCACGCTCGCGTTCTCGGAGTCCGCGATCCGCAAGACCTTTACCCTGTCCCAGGGCCTGATGCGAGAGGCCGGGCGTGCCGAGCTGACCGAGCCCCTTGTGGTGGAGATGATGGGTGCGCTTTCGCAGCATGTGCTGTTCCTGATGCTGCCCTTCCTGCTGCTGGTGATGGTGGCAGGCGTGCTGGCCAACTTCCTGCAGACCGGGCCGGTGTTTTCCTTCACGCCGCTGAAGCCGGATTTCAGTCGTCTGAACCCCGCCAATGGCCTCAAGCGTCTGTTTTCGATGCGCTCCGTCTACGAGGGCTTCAAGTCGGTCCTCAAGCTGGCGCTGTTGGCAGCCGTGCTTTTCTGGATGATCTGGAGCCTGTTGCCTGACATGTTGCTGCTGACGCGCCAGCCGCTCGGATCCTACCCGGACCTGCTCATCGGCAAGGCCGGTTTCGTGCTCTTCGTGTTGCTGATGGGCTTGCTGGCACTGGCGTTGCTGGATCTTGGCTACACCCGTTGGGAGTTCCTCAAGAAGATGAGGATGAGCCGCCGCGAGCTCAAGGACGAGGTCAAGCGGCGCGAGGGTGATCCGCAGATTCGCTCCAAGCGTAAGGAAATCCAGCGTGCCATGCGCAAGAAGGCGGCCTCCGCCGGGCGCATCAAGGACGCTGACGTGCTGATCACCAACCCCACCCATCTCGCCATTGCCCTGCAGTACAACCGCGACGAGATGCCGGCCCCCCGGCTGATCAGCAAGGGTGCCGGCGATGCCGCGCTCAAGCTGCGTCGCGCGGCGTTCCGCCACGGTATCCCCGTGGTGGAGAACCCGCCGTTGGCGCGAGAGCTCTACCGCAGTACGGACCTGGACGAATACGTGCCCGAGGAAACCTATCGCGAGGTGGCCCTGGTGCTGCGTAGCGTGCGCAAGACGGCAGGGGAGAAGGCACCGTGAGCGCCGCTAGCATGTCCCGGCAGATGCTGGGTACTCGCTCCGAGCTGTTCGTGATCGCCGGCGTCGTCGGCATCCTGGTGGTGCTGTTCTCGCCGATCCCACCGGGACTGCTGGATTTCCTGCTGATCACCAACTTCTGCATAGCGGCATTGATCCTGCTGCTGACCTTCTACACCGACAAGCCACTGACCTTCTCGACCTTTCCGTCGATCCTGCTGATCGCCACGCTGTTGCGCCTGTCGCTCAATGTTGCCGCCACGCGCCTGATCCTGACGGATGCATACGCCGGCCGGGTGATCGAGGCCATCGGCTCGCATGTGGTGGCGGGCAACTACGTCATTGGCTTGGTGGTTTTCCTGATCCTGATCGTGGTCCAGTTCGTGGTGGTAACCAACGGTGCCCAACGCGTGGCCGAGGTGGCGGCGCGCTTTACGCTGGACGCCATGCCCGGCAAGCAGATGAGCATCGACGCCGACCTCAACATGGGCCTAATCACCGAGGTTGAAGCGCGCGAGCGCCGCAAGGAGATCGAGCGCGAGGCGAATTTCTATGGCGCGATGGATGGTGCCAGCAAGTTCGTCAAGGGCGATGCCATCGCCGGCATCATCATCATCCTGATCAACATCATCGGCGGCCTGGCCATCGGCCTGGTGCAGAAGGGCATGAGCTGGTCGGAGGCCTTGGCCACCTACACGCTGCTCACCGTTGGCGACGGCATCGTCACGCAGATTCCGGCCCTGGTGATTGCCACTGCCACCGGCATCATCGTTACCCGCGCCGCGACGGATGCGGACCTGACGCGTGAGATGCTGTTGCAGGTGACGCGCTACCCCAAGTCGCTGGTGATCCTGGCGGCGGCATTGTTCGTGGCCCTGTTCCTGCCGGGTATGCCGGCGTTGCCGGTACTGGTGATCCTGTCCTTGGTGTCGGTCGCTGCATTCATGGCGTACCGTGCTCGGACGCGTGAGCTCGCGGCAGAGCCGGCTGCCGCGGAAGCGGGCGTAGGGCCGGAGGATCAGGTTTCCTATGCGTCGCTGGCGGTGGAGCCGCTGGAACTGGAGATGGGATCCGCGCTGCGGCCGCTGCTGGGACAGGACGATGGCTTGTTCATGAAGCGCATCAAGGCTTTCCGGCGCCAGCATGCCACCGATATAGGCCTGATCATCCCGAGCCTGCGTCTGCGCGAGGACGCCCGCCGTCCGCCGGATACCTACGCAATCCGATTTTTTGGAGCCACGGTGGCGGAGGGTGAAATCCGCCAGGATGCGGTGCTGGCGATCAACCCCGGCCATGCCACCGCCACGATCAAGGGTGAGAAAACGCGCGATCCCACCTTCGGCCTGCCCGCACTGTGGATTGCGCCGGGCGATGCGGCAGCGGCACGTGCCGCCGGCTTCACCGTGGTGGAATCGCTCACGGTGCTGGTGACGCATTTCTCCGAGGTGATCCGCAACCAGGGGCACCACCTGGTCACGCGCCAGGAGGCCGAGCGGTTGGTCGGCACCGTACGCGAGGCGCAGCCCAGCCTGGTGGAAGAGCTTATCCCCGGCGTGCTGTCGCTCAGTGATGTCCAGAAGGTGCTCAAGGCCTTGCTGAAGGAGCGAGTGCCGATCCGCAACGTGGACTTCGTGCTCGAGGCGTTGCTCGAAGCGGGCCGGCAGATCAAGGATCACGAGGCCTTGACGGAGCGCGTCCGTGAAAAGCTGGGGCTTGCCATCACCCAGCGCTGCGCCAGCAAGGATGGTGCCCTGCACGTACTGACGCTGGATCCGGCTACTGACAAGGTGCTGCGCGACGCCATCCGGCAAGGTGAGGGTGGCACCACCTCGCTGGATCCCGGCTGGATGGACCGGCTGGTGCGAGCACTGTCGCGCCATGTCGAGGACATGCTGGGCCAGAACATCGTGCCGGTGCTGATCTGTGCGCCGTCCGTGCGCCGCTTCCTGCGGCGCGCCACCGAGGCATCCCTGCCTCATCTCAATGTCATTTCCACGTCCGAGCTGAACAGCACCTTGTCGGTGCGTGTGCATGCCTCCGCGGGCGTCAACTAGGGGCTTCCGATCCGTCATGACTGACATCGCCGCACTTGCCACCGCAACCCTGTCCGCCGACATGGAGCGCCTGCGCATTATTTCGCAGAATCTGGCCAATGCCTCCACGCCGGCGTACCGCGCCGAGATCGCCGTTGGCGGCGGCCCGGGATCTTTCGCCAATCTACTGGACGGACAGGCCTCCTTTTCGCCAGTGGAAGTCCACCGCAGCCAGCGCCAGGGTGCCATCCAGCAGACCGGCCGCAAGCTGGATCTCGCCATCGAAGGTGAGGGCTGGTTCCGCCTGCAGACTCCGCAGGGCGTGCGCTATACGCGGCGCGGCGATTTCGCGATGGACGCCAGCGGGCGCCTGCAAAACGCCCAGGGTCACTTGCTTCTGGCGAGCGCTGCTCCACTGAGCCTGCCGAACGCGGATTTCGAGATCGATGCCCAGGGTGCGGTCAAGCTCGGGAACGGTGCGGTTGACCGCATCCTGCTCGGGCAGTTGCAGGAAGGCGAGGCGCTGGAGTATGTCGGCGATGGCCTCTACGCCGCCGCGAGGGATCTGCCGGCTATCGCGCCGGGCCCCGGCACGGCGTCGATCCGGCAGGGCGCGATCGAGCGGGGCAATGTCGATCCGCTGCAGGAGATGGTGGCCATGATGCAGACCGTTCGCCACTTCGGCAGCAGTGCACAAGCGCTGCGCGCCTATGACCAGATGCTCGATGCCGCGATCAACCAGAGCGGCAGTTTCTGACACGCAATCCAAAGGACGTTCTCCATGCTCGACGCGATCTACGCCAGTATTTCCGGTTTGCAGGCTCATCAGCTTCGGCTCGATGCAATGTCCAACAACCTGGCCAACGTCAATACGCCCGGCTTCAAGAAGGCGCGTGTGAACTTTGCCGATCTCATGTACCGCCCGGTGGAATCCACGGCAGTGGACGCAGCGTCCGCCGACGAGAAGCCCCGGCAGGTCGGTCTCGGAACCGCCGTGGCCAGCACCGAGGCCATCTTCAGCCAGGGAGATCTGCGCCAGACTCAGCGGCCGCTGGACATGGCCATCCTGGGGCAGGGCTTCATCGAGGTGCAGTTGAGCGATGGCAGCATGGCCTATACCCGCCTGGGCGCCCTGCGTCTGAATGAAACCGGCGAGTTGGTTACCGCCGAGGGATTGCGTGTTTCAGGTGATATCCGGGTTCCGGCGGAGGCCACGCAGCTGGTGATCGAGCAGGATGGTCGCATCCTCGCCAAGCTTCCGGGCGACGAGGATCCCGAGGAGATCGCACAGCTCGAGTTGGCGGGCTTCGTCAACGCCGCTGGCCTGAAGTCCTTGGGCAGCGGTCTCTACGGCATGACCGATCAATCCGGTGAGGCTTTCTATGGCAAGCCGGGCGAGGTGGGGCTGGGCAAGTTGCGCCAGGGCTTCCTGGAAATGTCGAATGTGGATTTCGTCGAGGAACTCTCCGATCTGGTGGTGGCGCAGCGTGCCTATCAGCTGAATGCACGAGCACTGCAGGCTGCAGATGAAGTGCTGGCCGAAATCAACAGCCTGCGCCGCTAATCCCTGCAATGAAGCGTTTTCATGTCCTGCTCATGGGCCTCCTGCTGGCGAATGCCGCCGGGGTGCCTGCCTCGCGCGCGGCGGGCCTTTCGCCCGCTTGCGGTGAGACCGCACAACTGCAGCAGGTCGCGGTCCGCCTGAAGGACCAGTTGGGCGAGCCGTATCGGGTCTGTGCACTTGGCAGCCTGCCGGACAGGACCTGCGAGGGATCGGTCGAGGATGTCGCCGTGGAGTTGCTGGCCCCTGCGGCACAGGGCAGAGCGGCCGTGATGGCGAGCTTCATTTGCACGGATGGCACCCAGCGGCGCGTGCCCTTGTGGTTCAGCGTCGAGCTGCCGCAGCGGACTCCAGTGGCGCGGCGGGCGCTGCCGGCGGGCGCCTGGGTGGCTCCCGGAGACTTCGAGTGGGAGGAGCAGATGCGTCCGGTGTCGGCGGATTCATGGGGTGCGGAAGAATGGGCTGCGGGTAGCCTGCGCCTGGTACGTCCACTGCGCGCCGGGGATGCATTGCATCGCCGTGATCTGCGCGAGGTGGCGGCAGTCGAGCCAGGAATGCCGGTGGAGGCGCATCTCTCCCAGGGCGGGGTACGCCTGCAACTGGATGCCGTGGCGATGGGCGGTGGTGCTCCAGGCGAGCGCATCCGCGTGAAGAGCAGGCGAGGCGGCATGTCGCTGCCGGCCCGCGTGACGGGAAACCAGACCGTGGAGTTGTTACCGTGAATCTGAATGCAATAAAACCAGGCCTTGTATACGGTTTGTGCCTGATGCTGATGCCGGTGTCGGTCGTTAATGCAGACAATCTCTACGATGAGAAGACGTTCCGTTCGCTGGCTGGCGATGTGCGCGCCAGGGGCGTGGGTGACGCGCTGACTGTGCTCATTGTCGAGGCCTCTTCTGCGGAGAGCCGCGCGAACTCCTCCGAGGACGCCGGCTTCTCCTTCGGGGCCGGAGTCAACGACGCCTCCGGCCCATCGTCGGTCGGCCTCGACGTGGAATCCAACAGCGACGGTGCGGCTCGGACCACCCGTGGGGGCAATCTGCGTGCCCAGATGACGGCCCGTGTCGAAAAGAAGTTCGACAACGGTGATCTCTTCGTTCGCGGCCGACAGTCGATCCGTGTCAACGGCGAGGAGCAGGAGATCAATCTGGAAGGTGTCGTCCGGCCCGCCGACATCTCCGGCGGCAATGTCGTGCTGTCATCGCGCATCATGGATGCGCGCATCCAGTACAGCGGCCAAGGTTGGGTGTCCCGCTCACAGGATCCCGGCATCTTCCGGCGTCTGCTGATCTTCATGGGCCTGTGATCATGCGAACTCCTCTCCTTGCTTTCCTGATGCTGGCCCTGATCGGAAGCCCCGCCCAGAGTGCCGGCGAGACCGCCGCGCCCATCCGCCTGAAGGATCTGGTGCGGATCGACAATGCACGTCCCAACCCGCTGGTAGGCTATGGCTTGGTCACTGGCCTTGCCGGTACCGGCGATAGCGCGCGCAGCCGCGCCACTTCGCAGTCGATCGCCAACACACTCAACCGGCTCGGGGTGAACGTGGATCCTGCGCTGCTGAACAGCCGCAATACCGCGGCGGTGCTGGTGACCGCGTCGCTGCCGCCCTTCGCCAACGTTGGCGATCCTCTCGACATCAATGTGTCGTCGCTGGGTGATGCCCGCAGCATCGCGGGCGGAACCCTGCTGATGACGCCGCTGCAGGGCCCCAACGACACCATCTATGCCCTGGCCCAGGGACCGGTCACCGTGGGTGGTTTCCGCTATGACGCCTTCGGCAATCTGGTGCAGAAGAATCACCCGACGGTGGGTACGGTCAGTGCCGGCGCGACGGTGGAAAAGCGCATGATGACCACCGTGCTCACGGAGGAGGGCGCACTGCATCTGATCCTTCGCGAGCCGGATTTCACTACGGCGGACCGCATCGTTGATGCCCTGCTGGACGAGTTCGGCCACGGGCGTTCCGGCTCGGACATCGTCGCGGCCGGTCCGGACCGCATCGTATTCCGGCTGGCGCGCCAGGAGCAGTTGCAGATGGTGGATGTGCTGCGGCGCATCGAGGGGCTCACGGTGATTCCCGATCTGGTTGCGCGCGTCGTGGTCAACGAGCGTACCGGCACCATCGTGAGCGGTGGTGACGTCCGATTGGCCTCGGCTTCGGTGACGCACGGAGATTTGCGCGTCAGCATCGAAACCGACTATCTGGTCTCGCAGCCAGGTTTTGTGTCACGGACGGGCGGCGGGGTGCGCACTGCGATCGTTCCGGATACGCGCATCACGGCAGATGAATCGTCCTCTCATACCGTCAGCATCGCTGCGGGGGCAACCATCGGCGACCTGGCCGTGGCTCTGAACCGCATCTCCGCGTCGCCGCGGGACGTCATCACCATTTTCCAGGCACTGCATCGCGCCGGCGCGCTGCACGCACAACTGATCATCCAGTAGTTCACGGAGCACTGATCCCATGAGCGATCCCCTCAGCAGCGTAACCTTCGACTTGGCGGTGGCTTCGCTGGATCTCAGTATGGCCCGACATCGCCTGATCGCGGCCAACATCGCGAACCATGCCACGGCAGGCTACGAGCCGCAGCGCCTGGACTTCGAGAGCCACCTGGCCGGGATCGGGGCTGCCTACGAAGCAGGAGCGACGCAGGAGCAGGTTCGGAAGCAACTGCGTTCCCTGGCCGATGGCCTGCCGGTGGAAGTTGAGAGCGGCCAGACCGTGCAAATCGATGATGAGATCAATCATCTCCTGGCCAACACCCTACACTACAACGCCGTGTTGACCGGACTGGGCAAACTCGGCGCCCTCAACAAGATCGCGATTGACGGAGCCGTCCGATGAGCGACTACCTGGGAGTCCTGGACATCAGCGCCGCGGGCATGCGCACGGAGCGTCTACGCCTGGAAGTGGCAGCACTGAACCTGGCTAATGCCTTTGCGGTGAAGTCCCCCGATGGCAGCCTTTACCGGCCGCAACGGGTAGTGCCCACGGCAAACGGAGTGGTGCGCACCGACTTTGCGGGCCACATGGAATCGGGAGACGTTGCAGCCCTGCCTCAGGCGGAAGTGATCGACGCAGACGTGGCTCCGCGTCGCCTGCAGCAACCTGACCATCCCTATGCAGACAAGGACGGATTCATTGAGCTGCCCTCGATCGACCCCGCCGTCGAGATGAGCGAGATCATGACGGCGGTGCGTGCCTATGAGGCAAATGTCAAGGTCGTCAGCGCCGCCAAGGCGATGCTGAGCCGTGCGCTGGAAATCGGAGAACGCTGATGGCCATTGAAGCAATCGCCGCGATTGGTGGCACCGAAGCACTAACCGGTCCCATGCCTCCGGCAACCATCGCGCCCCTGCGCGAACCGTCCGGTCTGTTCGAGGCCGTCAGCGCCCAGATCGCCACGACCGACCAGCGTATACACGCTGCGGGGGAGTCGGTGCGCCAGTTGGCTGCCGGCGAGGTCGAGGACCTGCATCGGGTCATGCTCGATCTCGAGAAAGCCAAGTTGTCCATGAGCCTGGTCGTCCAGGTACGCAATCGTCTCCTGGAGTCGTACCAGGAAGTGATGCGGATGCAGTTGTAGTAAGACAGCCAAGGTATTGATGAACATGTCTTTTGGAAAATGGTGGACCGCGCGCCCCGTTCGCGACCAGTTGGTGATCGCTGGCGGCGCGGGGCTGATCTTGGTCTTCTTTGTTGCAGCGCTGATCTGGGCGCTGATGCCGCAGTACCGGGTCCTGCTGTCCAACCTCAGCGCTGCCGATGCCGCGAATATCGCCAACCAGCTGGCGCTGGAGAAGATTCGCTATCGCCTCGAAGAGAAGGACGGGCGTCTGCTGGTCGATGAGAACGACCTGGATGTGGCGCGCATGTATGTCATGGAACGTGGCCTGCCGCAGAGTCGGCCAGTGGGCTTCGAGTTGTTCGACGAATCCGATTTTGGCATGACGGATTTCAACCAGCGGATCAACTACCAGCGCGCCCTCGAGGGTGAGTTGACGCGCACCATCATGGCGCTGGAAGAAGTCGATCATGCGCGACTCCATCTGGTGATCCCGGAGGTCAGCCTGTTCAAGCGCCAGGATGAAGTCCCCAAGGCTTCGCTGACACTGTCGCTGAAACCAGGTGCCACCTTGGGGGCACGCAGTGTGCAGGGGATCCAGAACCTCATCGCCTCCGCAGTACCTGGCCTGGTTCCCGAGCGCGTGGCCATTCACGATCACCTCGGCTCACCACTGTCCACCGATGCGTCGAGCCCCTTGTCTGGTGGCGTGATTGCGGCACGCCTGGAAGCCAAGCACAGCTACGAGGCCTACCTTTCGCGCAAGGCACAGGAGGTTCTGGACCGCACGTTTGGTTCGGGTGCAGCGGCGGTGATGGTCGATGTAGAGGTGGATCATGACCGCAAGCAGCTTACGCGGTCGGAGGTTCTACCTCTGCGTGCGGGCGCGAAGCAGCGCGTTTCCCGCGCAGCAATGCCGGCAGAATTTCCAGAGGATGAGGAGATAGTCGAATCGCCCGCAGCCGAGGCCGCCTCCAGTGGCAAGTATGAGATGGGACGCCAAGAGGAGAAGATTGATGTCACGGCCGGGGCCATCCGCCGCATGACGGTCGGGGTGCTGGTGCCGGTGGGCACGCTGCCGGAAGAGCGCCAGCGCATCGCCGATACCATTTCGAATGCGATCGGCCTCGACATCCACAAGCGTGGTGATTCCATCACGGTGCAGGAACTCGGTGCCGCCGCTCGAACGCTGCGAATGGCGGAGCGCCTGGGCCCGCCACCCGCTACGACGCGTACGGTCATCGACTGGAAGAACACGGCGCTTCTGTGTGCCACCCTCATCGCACTACTGGCGCTGCTGCTGGCCCTGTATTCCTGGGTGCGCAGTGGCGGACAACTGTCGCAGTCGGAGCGTGATCAACTGCTGAAGGATGTGCGCGGCCTGCTGGAGCGGATGGATGGACCTTCCGGGAAGGCTGTGCCGTGACCACGACCGCTCGCTCCGTTGCACTGTTGCTGTCGCAGCTGCATGCCGGCGATCGGCGCTGGCTGCTGTCGCAACTCGACCGCGAGCAGCAGCGGCAGATCGGGCCTGAGCTCGAGGCTGTGTTGCGCCTGCCCCGTGCGACGCGCAGGCGCGAGGCTGCACGCTTGGCGCAGGGTAGCTTGCCGGGGGGGCATCCCGTTCCGATGGCGGCGACCGATGTGGATGAGCTGGCGCCGTTGATCGATCGTATCGATGGCATTGCGGATTCCCGCATGGTCGCACTGTGGCGCGGGAGTCCCGACTGGCTGCTGCAGGCCTTCCTCGCGATCCATCCGTGGCGCGCCGCCCAAGCACTGCAGCAGCAACTGCCGACCATGCGCTCCGCACCGCGAGCAACCCTCCCGTCGCTGGTACGCCGCAAGCTATTGGAGTCGGTCATGGCGGCGGCAGAAGCGGGACGGCCGCTGGAGCATGCGCGATGAGTTCGATCATCAAGACGGCGCGTATCTCCGAAACGCCCCTGTCGCTGGAGCGCGCTGCGCGCCCGGCGGCGGAGCGCCGCACGCCCGCTCGCGAATCCACGCCCGCCCTGGCTCCTCGTGTCGAGGCGCGGGTAGCGGCGGAAGCGTTGGCACCGGCATCGCAGCTCGCAGCGCCCGCCCTGCTATCGGCCGATGCGGCCCAGCGAGAAGTGGAACGACAGGATCTCGTTCGCCGGCAGGAGAAGGCCGAGCGAGAGGGCTATGAGCGGGGTCTGCAGAAGGCCGTGGTGGAATCCGAGCGCCAGCGAGGCGAGGAGTTGCAACGCCTGCGCTCGCTGGTGGATGCGCTGGAAGTCGAGCGCAACCGTTTCGCGGGAAAGCTCGAAGATGGTGCGATTGAGATCGTCTTCGAGGCTCTTGTCCGGTTGCTCGGGCGCACGTTTTCGACATCGATGGGCGTGGCGGCGGCCGTTCGCGAGGTCATCGACCAGCACGCCGCCGGGCAGAAGACGCTGGCACTGCGAGTGGCCCCGGCCGATCTGAATCTTCTGGGGGAAGATGGCATCGCTGCTGTACGCAGCGGATTGCGTGCCGAGTTGCAGTTCGAGGCGGACGAGCGCGTCCAGCCGGGTGGCTGCCTGATCGACATGCCGTCTGGGAGCCTGGACGCGCGGCTGGATTTCCAGCTGGAGCGCCTCAAGCAGGCTTTGCTGGATGCCCGACGCTCAGGGGAGTAAAACTGCATGCTTTTTGATCGCTATGCCTCGGTGGTGCGCAACGTCGATCTGGTCGCCCGGACCGGCCGCGTCGTCGCCTGCCAGGGCAACACGATCGAATCCGCCGGCCCCAGTGCCTTTCTCGGCGAGCTTTGCCAGATATATGCGGGGCCGGGATTCCAGCCCATTCACGCGGAAGTGATCGGATTTCGCCAATCCTCCGTGTTGCTGATGCCCTATGGTGATACACGGGGCATCCGGCCGGGCTACGAGGTGCTGGCCTCGGGGCGCAGTCCTTCGATGCCGATCGGCGAACAGATGCTCGGGCGTATCATCGACGGCTTCGGTACTCCGATAGACGACAAGGGCAGTATCGATCGCAGCGAGGCGGCAAGCCTGCTGGCGCGTGCGCCCAATCCGGTGCAACGCAGTCGCATCCGCGAAGTGTTCGAGACCGGCGTAAAGATGATCGATGGGTGCCTGACGGTGGGTCGCGGCCAGCGCATCGGCATCTTCTCCGGCAGTGGCGTTGGCAAGAGCACGCTGATGGGCATGATTGCTCGTCACAGCGACGCCGATGTCAACATCATCGCCTTGATCGGCGAACGCGGGCGTGAAGTCCGTGATTTCATCGAAGAACACCTGGGATCGGCTTTACGAAAGTCGGTGGTGATCG
The DNA here is from genome assembly GCA_030149365.1 of Solimonas sp. GTDB lineage: Bacteria > Pseudomonadota > Gammaproteobacteria > Nevskiales > Nevskiaceae > Solimonas_A. The sequence goes on along the minus strand of JASBRP010000065.1, from coordinate 39,076 downwards.
TTGCTACCTCCGACCAGCCGGCGCTGGCCCGTACGCGTGCCGCCTTCGGTGCCGTGGTGTTGGCGGAGTATTTCCGCGACCAGGGTCGTAGCGTCGCGCTGATGATGGATTCGCTGACGCGCTTGTCCATGGCGCAGCGCGAGATCGGGCTGGCCGCAGGTGAGCCCCCCACGGTTCGGGGATATACGCCCTCTGCTTTCTCGGTTCTGCCGGCATTGCTGGAGCGCATCGGCTGCGGCACTGAGGGAAAAGGTGCCATCACCGGGTTCCTTACCGTCCTGGTGGAGGGAGACGATCTGTCCGAGCCGGTCGCCGACCACGCACGCGCGATCCTCGATGGACATATCGTGCTATCGCGCACCCTGGCGCACCAGGGCCGCTATCCGGCAATCGATTTGGCGCAAAGCATCAGCCGGGTGGCCCGGCAGGTCTCGAGTCCCGAGGAGATTCGCCTGGCTGAAGCCAGCATGCAGATATGGGATGCCTACGAAAACTCCAAGGACATGGTCGACTACGGCGCCTACAAGCCTGGGGTCAACCCTGAGCTTGATCGCGCAATTCGCGTAATGCCGGAGCTCAAGCGCTTCTTCGCCCAGAGTATCGACGAGTCGATCAAGCGGGGCGATGTCTTGCGCCGCCTGGCGGGAATTCTCGGCGAGGGGCAGAAATGACGGCGCGACATGCCCTCGATGTCCTGCATCGGCTCAACGATCTGCAATTGATGGAACGCCGCGTGGAGGCTTCCGAGCGGCGCCAGGCCGTGACACGAAGTGCGGAACTCTGTGATCGGCAGGACGGCTTCCTGGAATATCTCGGCGAACGGCTTCGAGGGGCGATTCCGGAACGATGGGTGGCACAGGACTACCAGATGGAGTCGGATCGCTTCGAGGGTGCACTACGCGATCGTGCAGGCCTTTCCACGCGCTTGATTCGGGATGAGGCCTCGCTGGAGCAAGCTATCCAGGAATGTTTCAGCCTTGAGCGTCGCAACAAGACGCTGATGCAGGTATTGGCGACACGGTTGGCGGAGACCCGCCGGGTCGAAGAGCAGCGCCGTCTGCGTGAGCTGGACGAGCTGTGGTCGCAAGGCCGGAGGCAGGCATGAACTATGGTATGAATGATGTGCTGATCGCTTGGGGCGGCACGGCGAGGGCAGCGAATCCTGCGCAAGCCCTGCGTGTCGCGACGGAACGTTCGGCGTTTGCCGAGTTGTTCGATTCACAGGTGCACTTCGCTGCCTTCGCCGGAGCGGCCAGCAGGCTGGCTCCAGCTCCCGCGCGGCCCGAGCCCCTTGCAGTCGCTGAGCCACCGCGAGGAGGCGACGTTACAGGAACATCTGCTTCGAACGAAATGCCGGACAGGGCGGCCGCCGTATCCGCGCCACGGGTGCATGCCGGTAATCCAGGGAATGCTAGCGGTGGCCGAGTTGCATCCATGGCGATGCTGCCAGTGCCAGTGCCAGTCCTCGCGACGCACGCCGAGCCGGAGTCGTCGAAGGTCTCTCATCTGGCACCGGATCCGGCGCATTGCCAATGGAGCCGCACCGCTTTCGCGGCCTGCCTGCGAGACGGGGAGCTGAATCTCTATGTGCGCGACGACGCGTTGAGGGGGGAGCGCGAGATCGTGAGTGTCCTGAAGCAGGCTCTTCGGGACACAGGGATACGACTCGGCGAGATCAAGGTCAACGGAATCCATACCGCGGCCTGATGGCGCGCGACTACACGATTGGAGGTGCTGTATGGCAGTCGATGCGATTGGCGGAGCAGTAGGAACAGGGCTCGGGGAGCTGACGCGTGCCGGCGTATCCCAGGAAGATTTCATCCGACTGTTCCTGACACAGCTCAACTTCCAGGATCCCTTGGAGCCGGTGGACAACCGCGAGTTCCTGGCCCAGTTGGCTCAATTCACATCAGTGGAACAGTTGCGCACGCTAGGAGAGAACATCGATGCCCTGCTTGGTGTACAGGCCTCCGGTCAGGCGCTGGGCTTGTTGGGACGCACAGTCGAGGTTTCTACGGCTGCCGGGTCGGTAATCGGCCAGGTCAGTACCATCAGCTACCGCTCCGGGCGGCCCCTGCTGACGATAAACCAGGTAGGCGGAAATGTACTGCCTGACGTCAGTCCGTCCCAAATCCTGATTGTCCGCTGAAGGAGAATCCAGAATGACCGCATTGACCAGCGCCTATATCAGTCTGACCGGCCTACTCTCCTTTTCGCGCGCGCTCGACATCATCGGCGACAACGTTGCCAACCTGAACACGGTAGGCTTCAAGGCCACGGACCTGCTCTTCGAAAGCCTGCCGCCACCGCAGGGTTCGCAGAACGACAGCAGACCCGCAGCTGAATCCGATATGCCTGGCGGCGGCGCCGTGGTTGTTGGCACGCAGCGTCGCTTCACGCCTGGAGAGCTGCGGCAAACCGGTAACGCGACTCACGCAGCGATCAATGGCGACGGCTTTTTCGTGCTTCATGACAGCGGTCGCAGCGTCTATACCCGCAATGGCCAGTTCCAGGTCGACAAAGATGGATACCTGGTCGATGCTTCCGGGCAGCGCAGGGTACAAGCACTTTCCGGCGGAAACCTGCAGGACATCGTAATCGACAGCAACCAGACGAACCCGCCGGCGGCGACCACCAAGGTGGAATTCGGCGGCATTCTGTCGCTCGGCCAGGCGACGTCGGAGGGGCAACCGGCGAAAGTCACCTTGGATTCTGTCAAGGTCTTCGACGCCGCTGGTGTCCAGCAAACTCTAAAAATCGAGTTTACGCGTGTCAGCGTTTCCACCGGACCGATCACCTGGAGCGTTTCCGTCAAGGATGTTTCCGGCATCGAGCTTGTGGCAGGCACCAGCAACGAGATTCGTTTCGAAGGCACTGGCAATCCCGCCACGGGGTTCTCCTCTCTGAAGGTCAAGGTCAAGACCGCTGGCGGTGTCGAGTCCGAACTCACACTGGACTTCAAGGAGGTCGATTCGCTATCGGCGGGTAGTTCTTCCACCGTTGCCATCTCCAAGACCGACGGTTACGGTCTTGGCCGGCTAGCCAGCTATGGTTTCGACGATAAGGGCAAGCTCACCCTGGAGTTCTCCAATGGACAGAAGCAGGATGGGCCGCGCCTGGCACTGGCCACATTTGCCGATCCCCAGCTTCTGAAAACCAGCGACGGAGGCCTGTTCGTGGCCCCGCCCAGTACCGAGCTGCGCCTGGGCATGGCGGACGAGAATGGCTTCGGCACGATACGGCCACGCAGCCTGGAACTGGCCAACGTGGAATTGGCACGTGAGTTTGCTGACATCCTGATCTTGCAGCGCGGGTTTCAGGCCAGTTCGCAGGTTCTCAACGTCACCAGCCAGATGATCGAGGATATCTACAACAGTGTCTCGGGACGCGGCTGATGAAACCCTTCCGGTTGTTGAAGAGATCCGAACTGGAGCGGCTTGAGCGCAAGAGCGCTCAAGCCGGCACGGAATGGAGTGCGCGTTGGGGCCTGCGGGACGCTTTTTCGTGGATGGCGATTGCAGCCGACCTGCCACCATCCATGAGCTCGTCGGATCATCGTGTTGTCGTGGAGTTCGCTGATGTTGTCCGAGGCTGGCTCGACATGCCGGCCGGCATGGCCGGGGTGCTGTCTTCGCTGGTGCTGGGGCAGGGCGAGCAGCAGAGCGATCACAAGGTGGCGCTGCAGCTTGCACAGTCCTGCATGATGGATTGGCTAGCGGCATTGACTTCGGATTCTGAACTTCGCCTTCAAGCGGTCAGCCCGCCGCTGGAGTTGGAAAGCCGTGGCAGCGGTGCCGCAAGACTCGACTGCCGACTGGGGGCAAGGACACTGTTTTCGGCGACGCTGCCGCTGCCGCTGCTGCGCCGTATCGGTGTTGTAGAGGCCAAGCCTGCGGCAGCTCCGGCGGCGGAACTCACGCGACGCTCGGCGGCAGTATTACCCGCTGCTGTGCGCATTGACGCGACATTGTCCGATACGGCGCTTACGATCAAGGATTTGCGTGAGATCGCCGTAGGTGATGTCCTCGTCCTCAACCATTCCCTGGATTCGCCGCTGTCGCTGCGCATTGGCGGCGGCGTCGCAGGTCGCGCCTATCCCGGCGTAAGCGGTGGCCGTCTCGGCGTTGAACTCAGCAAATAGCCTACAGATTTACAGGAAGCACCTTAAATGATTCAAAGCAATGAACAGACCGAAGTCCAGCCGCTGAAGCTGGGAGAGTTGGGCGCAGTCGCGGGCCGTGGAGGCGCTTGGCTGGAACGACAGCTCGACCTGGTTCGTGACATCAAGGTCACTGTGCGTGCCAGCATGGGTAGCTCGGAGATGACGATCGCCGCCCTGTTCGCGTTGCGCGAGGGCGATGTCGTGACGTTGGATCGCGACACCGATGCGCCGATCGATATCCTGTTAGAGGGCAATCTGATCGCACGTGGCCAATTGGTGGCTGCAGGTGACCGTTTTGGCTTGCGGATCACGGAAATCCTGGATTCAGGCAAGCTCTGAAAGGACGTCTCGTGTCCACCCTATCGATTCTGCCGTGCTTGCTCAGGCGCCTGTCCGCTCTGCTATTGCTGGCCAGCGGCAGTGCCTGGGCAGCGGGCGACGTCGTAACGCCCTCGGCCAGTTCCTCGGTGGCCGCGTGGCAAGTGTTTACGATCTTCGGTTACCTGGGCTTGCTGGGCCTTCTGTCCGTGATCGGAGTTCGCTGGTGGAAGGCGCGTAGCGGCGCTCTGCCTGCCGGTCTGCGTGCACGGCAGATACAGGTAGTGGAGGTGCGGCGTGTGTCCCCTTCGACCTCCATCGTACTGGCCGACATCAAAGGGCGCTCCTACGTCATCGTCTGCTCAGGTTCGGCGGTGACGATCCAGCCGCTGCCGGAGGGTAGCGCATGAACGCCATGCGACTTCCCGGCTGGCTGTACCTGCTTCCGGCGCTGTTCCTGGTGCTCATGCCAGGGCTGGTCGCCGCCGCCCCCGACATCACTTTCCCTGGGGGATCGATTGATATCAGTTCCACCCAGGGCGAGAAGCCTCTGAGTACGCCGCTGCGAATGGTGCTGATGTTGACGGTGCTCAGCTTGGTGCCATCCCTGCTGATTGTGCTGACGGCGTTCACACGCATCATCGTCGTGCTGGCGATGCTCCGGCATGCCCTCGGGATGCCGGAGACCCCGCCCAACCCGGTTCTGATCAGTCTGGCGCTGTTCCTGACGATCTTCACCATGTTGCCGGTCTGGGAGCAGGTGGATTCGCAGGCATTGACGCCGTACATGAACGGACAGATTTCGGACAAGGAGCTTTTCGAGAAGGGCAGTGGACCCGTACGCAACTTCATGCTGGCTCAGACCAGGGAGAAGGATCTGGCCTTGATGATCGAGCTCTCAGGCGCTGAAGCCCCGGCGCAGATCACCGAGATCAAGCTGCTGCAGCTGATCCCTGCCTTCATGATCAGCGAACTGCGCAAGGCTTTCGAGATCGGCTTCATCATCTTCCTGCCCTTCGTCGTGATCGACATCATCGTTGCCAGCGTCCTGATGTCGCTGGGCATGATCATGGTGCCGCCACTGGCATTCTCGCTGCCCCTGAAGATCCTCCTGTTTGTGCTGATCGATGGCTGGGGCCTGCTTTCGGCCGCGTTGATCCGGAGTTTTGTTCCGGCCTGAGACTGCAAGCCAGACCATGCAAGATCAGGATGAATCCATCGACGAAGCGGCCCCGGATGAGGCCCTGCTGTGGCAGGAACTTCATCAGCACGGCGACCGGTCCGCCGAGGCCCGTGAGTCACTGATCTCACGCTATCTATGGTTGGCCCGGCGCATCGCGTACAAGGCGTTGAAGGACCGTGCGATGGACGTTGATCTGGATCGGCGCGATCTCGTACAGTTGGCGACGGTCGGGCTGATCGAGGCGGTTGATCGCTACGACCCTGACCTGGGCGTGCCTTTCGTCGCGTACGCCAACAAGCGTATCCATGGTGCTGTCATCAGTGGCATCGATCGGGAATCGGAGTATCGGGCGCAGGTCTCCTGGCTACGCCGGACGCAGAAGGAGCGTACTGAATCGGTGGCAGAGGCCTCGTCGGCAGAGGAGAGGCTCAGACGCTTGGCCGATGTAACGATCGGCCTGGCCATAGGATTCATGCTGGAGGACACCGGAATGGTGGCTTCCGAGCCGCACAAGGCGGAAAGCCGCTACGACATCAACGAATTGCTGGTGCTGCAAGAGCAACTGCGCGTGATCGTGGCACATCTCTCACCGCCGCTGCGCAAGGTGGTGGAACTGCACTACTTCCACGAACTGAGCTTCAGCGAGGTCGCTTCCATACTGGGGCTGACCAGGGGACGGGTCTCGCAGATGCACGGCAAGGCCATTCTGGACATCCGCCAGCATCTGAAGTTGGTAGGCACGATCGATCTGCGGACGTGACCCCCGCGGATCGCGTTTCAGCCTGCTGACATTTGCGTCAGCAGGCCATCCAGTTCGCGCCGCAGTTCATCCTCATCGACGATCGCCGCCTCGACCTTGTCGACGATCTGCGGAAAGCGGGGATCGTTTGCCAGCGACATGCCGAACTCGTCCAGCAATACCGCTTCAACGAATGCCCTGCGTCCGCGCCTGGGGCCATCGGCACTGGCGAGGTCCACGGCGCGGACCGCACTGCGGAGATCCTGCGAAAGCTGCTGCAGGGCATCCTTGCTCCGCGGAGGCGCTGCGGGATTGGCACTGCCGCGCTGACGATCCGGCCTTGCAGTAAGGGCCGCTCGGATTTGCGCGATCAGGCGCTGTGTGGGATCAATCCCGCTCACTGCTGATCGAGTGAATCGCCGTAGCGATGCAGCAGGCCGGCACTGCGGGTGGCGGCCGCAGGCTGCTCGCCTGTTTCGGCCAGGCGATTGCGCACGTTCGCCAAGACCTTGGCAATGTCATTGCCGAGAGCAGGATTGGAGATCGAAGCCTTCTGCGCATTCTCGAGCTCCTCCGCGGCGCGCCCCAGTTCGCCCGCCTGGATGTTCATCAGCGCCGCCTGGAAGAGATTCAGTGGATCGTTGCTCCCCAGCGATTCGAGCTCCTGCCAGCTCTGGCGTGCCTCTGCCAACAGGCCACGGCTGTACTGCAGCAGGCCGAGTTGGAAGCGTGCGGTGTGCAACTGAGGATCGATTGCCAGGGCGCGGCGCATGCCTTCTTCTGCACGTTCATACAGGCCCAGTTCCGCGTGTTCGGCGGCGAGCATGAAATGTGCGCGTGCGTCCTCAGGCTCGCGAGAGATCACCTGCTTGAGCTTTACGATCGCCTGGTCATGGCGGGAAGCCTGGACATCAAGCAGGGCAAGGCGAAACAGCTCTTCGGAGTCGAGTTGCTCGATGGTGTTCATGAGGGCAGTGCGTAGATGGCGCCGAACAGAGGCAATGTCCCAATGGTAGTGAAGCGACTGCCGCCAAGCCAGCACCTTGCACGCCAATTTGGGCATTCGTGCATGTCGACGCGAAAAGTCCTCTGCCGATGAGTCTCGTCCTCGTGATGTGCGCGAAGTGATTGGGACGTTGAGGCTGCCCTGGCGGCGTTGGTCCACAGCGGGCTCTATACAAGCTATGGAAGAATGAGATTATTTATTTAATTAATTACCAGAATTAATTAAAAATTAACAATCAATGAAGATCATCATCTTGGCCGTTATTGAATCTAATTTACTTTAAGGAGATCTTATAACCAATTGTTTTTTAACATAGTTAAAGTGTTCGTTAAGGTGGCCTTAAGTTTTTGTTTTGCCAAGGTTTTTGCCTCCGATTTTCCTTGCTGGGGGCCAAGGGGTGGTTTATAGTGGGTAATAAGTGGCTCTAAGTGGGGGAAAGTGGGGAAACCCACCGCCTGAACGACGTGTTTGCCGGATCGCACCAACTGACGATTGACGACAAGGGTCGCCTGGCGATCCCTGCGCGCTATCGCCAGACGCTGGCCGACACCTGCGATTCGCAGTTGGTCGTCACCATGGGGCCGGAGTCCTGCCTGGAGATCTACCCGGCGCCGCAGTTCCAGGACATCGTCAAATCCATCATGGAGCTGCCGCCCCGTGGTCCGGCGGCGCTGCTGCGCCAGCGCTTCATCGGCCTGGCCATGGAGTGCGAGATCGACAAGCAGGGTCGCCTGCAGCTTTCCCAGTTCCTGCGCGGTCAGGCCAAGCTCAACGGCACCGGGGTGCTGGTCGGCAACATCGACCACTTCGAGCTATGGGCGGAAGACCTGTGGAATGCGCGCTGGAGCAGCGAGGGTCCCGACAGCAAGCTGGGCGCGCTGGCCGAGGCGTTCCAGGTTCTCAACCGGTGAGGTGCGCGCATGCCGTTCGATGCCGCCCCTGCCGCAATCGCTCCGGGGACTGACGCCGCTATGACCTTGCATAGGCCGGTGATGCTCGATGAGGCTCTCACCGGCCTTGCCGTCCGTGCGGGTGGCATCTACCTGGACGGCACCTTCGGCCGCGGCGGCCATTCCGCGGCGATCCTGGAGGCGCTCGGCGGTAGCGGCGAGCTGCACGGCCTGGACCAGGACCCGGAAGCGGTGGCGCATGCCCGGGAGCGCTTCGGGGCCGTGGCCAACTTCCGCATCCACCACGCCAATTTCTCGCAGATGCGCGCGGTGGCCGAGGCTGCCGGCATCATCGGCCGTATCGACGGCATCCTGCTGGACCTGGGGGTATCCTCGCCGCAGCTGGACGATGCCGCCCGTGGCTTCAGCTTCTCCAAGGATGGCCCGCTGGACATGCGCATGAACCCGCTGGCCGGCGAGTCCGCCGCCCAGTGGCTGGCGCGCGCCGGTGAGTCCGACATCGCCGACGTGCTCTACCAGTATGGCGAGGAGCGCAACAGCCGCCGCATCGCGCGCCGCATCGTGGAGACGCGGGCGGAAGCGCCGCTGGCCACCACGGCGCAGCTGGCAGCGCTGATCGCCGCCGTGCCGGGCCCGCGCAGCCGCCATATCCACCCGGCCACGCGCAGCTTCCAGGCGATCCGCATCTTCCTCAACCGCGAGCTGGACGTGCTGCCCGAGGCTTTGTCGCAGGCCGGCGAGCTGCTAGCGCCCGGTGGCCGCCTGGCGGTGATCAGCTTCCACTCGCTGGAAGACCGCATCGTCAAGCGCTTCATGCGCGAGGCGGGCAACGACAGCGGCAACCGCGAGCCTTCGCCGCGCGGTCATTTCCACGATCCGCGGATGCCGGTGGCGCCGGCCCGCACCGGTCCGCTGCTGCGCAAGGTCGGGCGTTATTTCCCGACCGATGCGGAGAGCGCCGCCAACCCGCGCGCCCGCAGCGCGGTGCTGCGCGTAGTGGAGAAGGCCTCATGAAGCGTGGTGCCATGCTCCTGCCGATGATGCTGTCCATCGCCGTGGTCACCTCGGCGCTGGCGGTGATCCGCACCAAGCACGAAAACCGCGCGCTGGTGAACGAACTCGAAAAGCTGCGTGGCGAGCAGACCCGCCTGGACATGGAATGGGCGCAGCTGCAGCTGGAAGAGGCCACGCTGTCGCATAACGCGCGCGTGGATCGCATCGCCCGCGAGCAGCTCGGCATGACCGAGCCGCGTGACTACGTCATCGTCGGAGATCGCCCATGAGCGGTGCGCGGCCCAATCCCGTAGCCGAGCCGGTGGCGCAGTGGCGCCGCTGGCTGGTGCTGGGCGTGCTCAGCCTGGGTGCCGCGACCGTGGTCGGCCGCGCCTTCCAGCTGCAGGTGCTGGAGCGCGACTTCCTGCGCCAGGAAGGCAACAAGCGCCATATCCGCACCATGCTGATCCCGGCGCATCGCGGGGCCGTCACCGACCGCCGCGGCGAGCCGCTGGCGCTGTCGGCGCCGGTCGAATCGCTGTGGGCGGTGCCCTCGGCCCTTCTGGATTCGCCGCAGCATGTCACCGCGCTGGCCAAGCTGCTCAACAAGAATCCGCGTGGCTTCGAGAAGTTCCTGGAGCAGCGCAAGGACCGCAAGTTCGTCTACATCAGCGACCCGCTGCCGCCGGCCGACGCGCAGCGCGCGCTGTCGCTGAAGGCGCCGGGCGTGTTCTCCGAGCCGGCCTATGCGCGTTACTACCCGGCGGGCGAGGTGGCAGGCCAGCTCGTGGGCTTCTGCGGCCGTGACGGCGATGGCCTGGAAGGCATCGAAAAGTCGCAGGAGACGCTGCTCAGCGGCAAGGCCGGTTCACGCCGCGTGATCCGCGACCGCCAGGGTCGTGTCGTCGACGACACGCTGGAGTCGGTGGCCGCCGCCTCCGGCAAGGACGTGCAGCTCACCATCGACCTGCGCATCCAGTACCTGGCCTACCGCGAGCTCAAGGCCGCGGTGGCCGAGAACAAGGCCAAGGGCGGCCTGATCGTGGTGGCGGACAGCACGACCGGCGAGATCCTGGCAGTGGCCTCGCAGCCGGGCTTCAACCCCAACAATCCGCCGGAGCGCCGCTCCAGCGGTACGCGCAACCGTGCCATCGTCGACAGCTTCGAGCCCGGCTCCACGGTGAAGCCGCTGCTGGTGGCACAGGCGCTGGAGCTGGGCGTGTTCCAGCCCACCAGCATGATCGACACCAACCCCGGCACCTACAAGGTCGGGGCGCTGACCGTGCGCGACGTACACCCGCAGGGCGTGGTGGACCTGGCCAAGATGCTGGCCAAGTCCAGCAACGTCGGCGCCGCCAAGGTCGGCCTGACCATTGGCCCGGAGGCGGTGTGGAACGGTTACCAGCGCTTCGGCCTGGGCGAGCCGGTGTATTCGGGCTTCCCCGGCGAGGTCAATCCGCTGCTGCGCCACTACAGCGAGTGGGGCCAGATCGCCACCGCCACGGCGTCCTATGGCTACGGCCTGTCGGTCAACGCGCTGCACCTGGTGCGCGCCTATGCCGCGCTGGCCAACGACGGCCTGATGCCGCACCTGCGCCTGGTGCAGAACGAGCAGGCCACGCCGCCGCAGCGCGCCGTGTCCGCGCAGACCGCGCGCAATGTGCGCAAGATGCTGGAAGGCGTGGTTTCGCCGGACGGTACCGGCATCCGCGCCGCGATCCCGGGCTACCGGGTTTCGGCCAAGACCGGCACGGTACGCAAGGTGTCCGAGACCGGCGGCTATCACGGCGACAAGCACCAGTCGGTGTTCATCGGCATGGTGCCGGCGGAGCATCCGCGCCTGGTGGGCCTGGTGATGATCGACGAGCCCGGTGCCGGCGCCTATTACGGCGGACTGGTGGCGGGCCCGGTGTTCTCGCGCGTGATGCAGGGCGCCGCGCGCCAGCTGCAGATTCCGCCCGATGACATGCCGCCCCCGCCGCCGCGCACCATGGTGCAGCAGTCCGCGCCGACCGTTCAGGTGGCCCAGCACGGCACGCTGCCGCCGCCCTCGCCGGAGCAGGCCCGATGAGTCGCCATGCGCGCTCCCTGCGCAGCCTGCTCGAAGGACTGGCCGATGCGCCCGACGTCGAGATCGGTGGCGTGCAGATGGACAGCCGCCGCGTCGGCCACGGCGATCTGTTCCTGGCCTGCCGTGGCCACGGCCAGCATGGCCTGTCCTACGCCGAACAGGCGCTGGAGCAGGGTGCGGCGGCGATCGCCTGGGAACCGGCCGAGGGCTGGTCCGCACCGCAGGCCGGCGTGCCGGTGGTGGCGGTGCCTGGGCTCTCGACGCAGGTTGGCGAGATCGCCGCACGCTTTTACGGCCATGGCTCGCGCCATCTCTATACGGTTGGCATCACCGGTACCGACGGCAAGACCTCTACCGCACACCTGGTGGCGCAGGCCCTGGATCGCCTTGGCCGTGGCTGCGTCTATGTCGGCACCCTGGGCACCGGCCGCGCCGGACAGCTGGCCAGTGGCGATCACACCACGCCGGATCCGGTCAGCCTGCAGCGCCTGCTGGCGCACCAGCATGAACTGGGTGCCGAGGCCTGCGCCATGGAAGTGTCCTCGCATGCGCTGGACCAGGCTCGCGTCGCCGGTGTCGAGTTCGACGTGGCAGTGCTGACCAACATCACGCGCGATCATCTGGACTATCACGGCACGGTAGAGCACTACGCCGCGGCCAAGCGTCGCCTGTTCGAGCGCGAAGGCCTGCGCGCCCTGGTGCTGAACCGTGACGACGCCCGCGGTGCGGCCTGGGCCGACGAGCTTGCCGGCCACCCGGGCGTGACCCGCTACGGCCTGGATGGGGACGTTCCCCGCGAAGGCGCCTACGTCATCGGCCGCGGGCTGCGCCTGCACGCGCGTGGTATCGAGCTGCAGATCGACAGCAGCTGGGGCCAGGCGACGCTGCACAGCCGCCTGCTCGGCCGCTTCAATGCCTACAACCTGATGGCCGCACTGGCCGCGGTGCTGCATGGCGGATTCACGCTGCAGCAGGCCGTCGCAGCGCTGGGCGAGGCCCACACCGTGCCGGGCCGCATGGAAGCCTTCCGCGGCACGGCATCACCGGCTTTGGTGGTGGTGGACTATGCCCACACCCCGGGTGCCCTGGCGGCCGCGTTGAGCGCCGCGCGTGCGCACACCGCGCAGGCCCTGTGGTGCGTGTTCGGCTGCGGCGGCGACCGTGATCGCGGCAAGCGTCCGCTGATGGGCCAGGCCGCCGCCGAGGGTGCCGACCAGGTGATCGTCACCGACGACAACCCGCGCAGCGAGGACCCCGCCGCCATCGTCGCCGAGATCCGCTCCGGCATGGCCGGCTCCGCTGCCGTGCGCATCATCCACAGCCGCAGCGACGCCATCGCCGCCGCCGTGCGTGGCGCTGGTCCGGGCGACACCGTATTGGTGGCCGGCAAGGGGCACGAGGACTACCAGATCTACGGCACCGAGCGCCGCCACTACAGCGACCGCGCCTACGTCGCGCAACTGCTCGGGGCTGCGGCATGATGGACCGCCTCTCCACGCTGGCGCGCCTGCTCAACGGCGAACTCGCCGGCGCCGACGCCGGCTTTGCCCGTGTGGGCACCGACACGCGCACGCTGCAGCCGGGCGATCTTTATGTCGCCCTGCAGGGCGAGAACTTCGACGGGCACAACTTCCTGGAAGCGGCCGCCGCGGCGGGTGCTGCCGGTGCCCTGGTGTCGCGCCGGGTTGAGTCGCCGCTGCCGCAGGTGGTGGTGGGCGATACGCTCAAGGCGCTGCAGGAGTACGCCGCCGACTGGCGCCGCCGCTTCGACATTCCGGTGGTGGCGGTGACCGGCAGCAACGGCAAGACCACCACCAAGCAACTACTGGCCTCGGTGTTCGCCGCGCGCGGGCCGGTGCTGGCGACGCGCGGCAACCTCAACAACCACATCGGCGTGCCGCTGACGCTGCTGAGCCTGCGTCCGGAACACCGCACCGCGGTGATCGAGATGGGTGCCAACCATGCTGGCGAGATCGCCCTGCTGGCCAGCCTGGCAAAGCCGGACGTCGGCGTCGTGACCCAGGCCGGCGACGCGCACTTGGAGGGTTTCGGCTCGCGCGAAGGCGTGGCTCGCGCCAAGGGCGAACTGTTCGCCGCGCTGTCCGGCGGCGTTGCCGTGATCAATGCCGATGACCACTACGCGCCGCTGTGGCGCGACCTGGCGCGGCATGCCTCGGTGCTGACCTTCGGCTTCGACGAAGGGGCTGACGTGCGTGCCCTGCATGTGCAGGCGGAGCCGCCCGCGGCCCCGGCCGCCATGCACTTCGAACTGCGTGCGCCCAACGGCAAGCAGAGCGTGCGCCTGCCATTGCCGGGTCGCCACATGGTGGCCAATGCCATGGCGGCCGCGGCCTGCGGCGTTGCCCTGGGCCTGGACGTGCAGCAGATCGCCCAAGGCCTCGCCGGAGTGGATGCGCCGTCCGGCCGCCTGTCCTGGAAGACCACGCCGCAGGGCGCGCGCCTGCTCGACGACAGCTACAACGCCAACCCCAGTTCGCTCAAGGCGGGTCTGGAACTGCTGGCCGGCATGGCCGGCCGGCGCTGGGCGGTGCTGGGAGCGATGGTGGAGCTGGGTCCGGATTCGGAACAGCTGCATGCCGACGCCGGCCGCACGGCGCGCACGCTGGGAATCGACCGGTTGCTGACGCTGGGCCCGATGGCGCGCCGCGCCGCCGAGGCTTTCGGTGCCGGCGCCGAAGCCTATGACAGCGTCGAGGAACTCGCCGCTGCCGCCAATCAACAACTCGATGCGCAGACGGTGGTGCTGGTGAAGGGTTCGCGGTCCTCGCGCATGGAGCGCGTGGTCGCCGCCCTCACCGGTGAAGCACGGACTGCTGGGGACCACTGATGCTCTATCACCTTGCCCAATACCTGCAGCCGCATATCAGCGGCTTCAACCTGTTCAACTACCTGACGATCCGCGCGGTGCTCGGCATCCTCACGGCACTGGTGTTCTCCTTCGCCTTCGGGCCCTGGATGATCGAGCGCTTGTACCGCTTCAAATTCGGCCAGCCGGTGCGCAGCGATGGGCCGCAGTCGCACCTGAAGAAGACTGGCACCCCGACCATGGGTGGCGTACTGATCCTGCTCGCGATCAGCGTCTCGACCCTGCTCTGGGCCAACCTGACCAACCGCTTCGTCTGGTGCGCACTGCTGGTGACGCTGGCCTTCGGCGCGGTGGGCTTCGCCGACGACTACATCAAGATCAAGAACAAGGACCCCAAGGGTCTGCCGGCGCGCAAGAAGTACTTCTGGCTGTCGCTGGCCGGCTTCGGCGTGGCCACGCTGCTGTTCGCCACCCACAAGACGCCGGTGGAAACCACGCTGTTCTTCCCGTTCCTCAAGGACGTGACCATCAGCCTGGGTATCTTCTTCATCCCCTGGGCGTACCTGGTGATCGTGGGCAGCAGCAACGCCGTCAACCTCACCGACGGCCTCGACGGCCTGGCGATCCTGCCGACCGTGCTGGTGGCCTCGGCCCTGGCGGTGTTCGCCTATGCCAGCGGCAACGTCAAGTTCGCCGAGTACCTGGGTATTCCCTACATCGCCGGTGTCGGCGAGATCGCGATCTTCTGCACGGCGATCGCCGGCGCGGGCCTGGGCTTCCTGTGGTTCAACGCCTACCCCGCGCAGGTGTTCATGGGTGACGTCGGCGCGTTGGCGCTGGGCGCTGCGCTGGGCGTGGTGGCGGTGATGGTGCGCCAGGAGCTGGTGCTGGCGATCATGGGCGGCGTGTTCGTCGCCGAAACCGTGTCGGTGGCACTGCAGGTGCTGTACTTCAAGTACAGCGGTGGCAAGCGCATCTTCCGCATGGCGCCGCTGCATCACCACTACGAGCTGAAGGGCTGGCCCGAGCCGAAGATCATCGTGCGCTTCTGGATCATCACCTTGATCCTGGTGCTGATCGGCCTGTCCACGCTGAAGATCCGATAGGGATATGACCCTCTACGCCGGAAAGCACATGCTGGTGGTAGGCCTCGGGGCCAGTGGCGCCTCGGCGCTGCGCTACCTCGTGCGCGAAGGTGCTCGCGTGACGGCCACCGACAGCCGTGCTGCACCGGCCGGGCTGGCCGAACTGCAGCAGCAGTTCCCGGACGTGGCTTTCCACTGTGGTTTGTTCACCGCGCCGGCGCCGCTGTCGCAGTACGCCGAGGCGGTGCTGTCCCCGGGCGTTGCGCTGGACGAGCCCTTCGTGCGCGAACTGGCCGGGGCCGGCGTGCCGCTGGCCGGAGACGTCGAGCTGTTCGCCCGTGCCGCCAAGGCGCCGGTGATCGGTATCACCGGCTCCAACGGCAAGAGCACCGTGACCACGCTGGTGGGCGAGATGGCGCTGGCCGCCGGCCTGCGTGCCGGCATCGGCGGCAACCTGGGTACCCCGGCGCTGGACCTGCTGCGCGACGACGCACAGCTCTACGTGCTGGAACTTTCCAGCTTCCAGCTTGAGACCACGCACAGCCTGCACTGCGTTGCGGCCACGATCCTGAACCTGTCGCAGGACCACCTGGACCGCCACGGCACGATGGCGCACTACGGTGCCATCAAGGCCCGCATCTTCGAGCGTTGCGACGTCGCGGTGACCAATCGCGAAGACACGACCGTGATGGGTTTGTCGCCGGAGGCCGCTGTCAGCTTTGGCGCCAATCCGCCCCTGGCCGGGCACTACGGCCTGATCCTGCGCGACGGCGATACCTGGCTGTCGCAGGGCGACGAGCGCCTGCTGAAGCTGTCGGAGCTGAAGATCTACGGCCTGCACAACGCGGCCAATGCCCTGGCGGCGCTGGCGCTGGCGGATGCCGCCGGCATTCCGCGCGAGGCCTCGCTGCGCGCGCTGCGCGCCTTCGGCGGCCTGGCGCACCGCTGCCAGTTCGTCGCCGAGATCGACGGCGTGCAGTACTTCAACGATTCCAAGGGCACCAACGTCGGTTCCACGCTGGCCGCACTCAACGGCCTGCCGGAGGGCATCGTCTGGCTGGCGGGCGGGCAGGGCAAGGGCCAGAGCTTCACCGAGCTGCGCGAGGCCCTGGCAGCCAAGGGCCGCGCCGCGATCCTGTTCGGCGAGGATGCCGACCGCATCGAGGCCGATGTCTACGGCGCCCTGCCGATCTACCGCGAGCCGGACATGCTGGCGGCGCTGACGCGCGCCCGCGGCCTGGCCCAGCGCGGTGACCGCGTGCTGCTATCGCCGGCCTGTGCCAGCTTCGACCAGTTCAAGAGCTACGTCGACCGCGGCAACCGCTTCCGCGCCGCCGTGGAGGCGATGCGATGAATTTTTCATTGAAACTGACGATGCCTCGCGCCCGCTATGGCATGGACATCTGGCTGAGCCTGGCCGCCGCGATCCTGCTGACCTGGGGCGTGGTGATGGTGGCTTCCGCCTCGGTGGCGCAGGCCGAGAAGCTGACCGGCGAGCCGTTCTACTTCTTCTATCGCCAGCTGCTGTTCATCGCGATGGGTTTCGCCGCTGGCTTCATCATGTACTGCGTGCCTACCCGGCAGTGGGAGCGCAGCGGCTTCCTGCTGGTGGGCTTCGCGATCTTCCTGCTGATCGTGGTGCTGATCCCCGGCATCGGCGTGAAGGTCAACAGCGCGCGCCGCTGGATCGACCTGGAGCTGTTCCGCCTGCAGGCCTCCGAGCCGGCGCGCCTGGCGCTGATCCTGTTCCTGGCCGGCTACATCACGCGCCGCCAGGCCGAGCTGCAGCATGGCTTCCGCGGCCTGGCCAAGCCGATCGCCCTGCTGATGCTGCCCTGCCTGCTGCTGCTGATGGAGCCGGACTTCGGCGCCACCGTGATCCTGATGGCAGTGGCCTTCCTGATGCTGTTCCTGGGCGGCGCCCGCGTCGTCTACTTCGGCATTGCCGGCCTGCTGGCCAGCGGTGCGGTGGCGCTGCTGGCGGTGGCCGAGCCCTATCGCCTGCGCCGCCTGCTGAATTTCACCAACCCCTGGGCGGACGTCGAAAACGGCGGCTGGCAGCTGGCGCAGTCGCTGATCGCGGTGGGCCGCGGCGAGTGGGCCGGCGTCGGCTTGGGCAACAGCGTGCAGAAGCTGCTGTACCTGCCGGAAATGCATACCGACTTCATCTTCGCGATCCTGGCCGAGGAGTTCGGCCTGATGGGCGTGCTGGCGCTGGTGCTGCTGTTCGGCGTCATGGTCTGGCGCGGCTTCGTCATCGGCCGCGAGGCCGAGGCCGGCGGCCGCCTGTTCCCGGGCTTCCTCTGCTACGGACTGTCGAGCTGGCTGGGCCTGCAGGCGCTGATCAACATGGCCGTGAACATGGGCATCCTGCCGACCAAGGGCCTGACCTTGCCGCTGCTGAGCTACGGCGGCTCGTCGCTGATCATCGTCTGCGCGATGCTGGGCCTGATCCTGCGCGTGGACTATGAGAACCGCGCGGCGCTGGCCGGCGATGTCGCGCCGGAGCCGACGCCGAAGGAGCCGAAGGCCTCGCAACGCGAGTCGCGCGAGACCGCCGCGCCGCGTCCGCGCCGCAAGAGCCCGGAAATGCCGTGGCTGGCGGAGAACGGCTCGTGAGCAAGGGCATCAAGGTCATGATCATGGCTGGCGGCACCGGCGGCCACGTGTATCCCGCGCTCGCTATCGCTGACGCGCTGCGCCAGCAGGGCCACGAAGTGGTGTGGATGGGCGCACCTGACAGCTTCGAGTCGCGAGCGGTGCCCAAGCAGGGCATCCCCATGGAATTCATCCGCGTCAGTGGCCTGCGTGGCAAGGGCATCGGCAAGCTGCTTTCGGCGCCGCTGGTGCTGCTGCGCGCGCTGCGCGATGCGCTGGCGGCACTGCGCCGCCAACAGCCGCAGCTGGTACTGGGCATGGGCGGCTTCGCCGCCGGCCCTGGTGGCGTGGCTGCCTGGCTGATGCGCCGGCCCCTGCTGATCCACGAGCAGAACGCTGCGGCCGGCATGACCAATCGCCTGCTGGCGCGCATCGCCACGCGCGTGCTCGAGGCCTTCCCGAATACCTTCCACCATGCCTTGACCGTGGGTAACCCGGTGCGCGCCGGCTTTGCTGAATTGCCGGCCCCGACGCAGCGTCTCGCCCGCGAGGGCGTGATGCGCGTGCTGGTGATCGGCGGTAGCCAGGGCTCGCTGGCGCTGAACACCCTGGTGCCCAAGGCGTTGTCGCTGATGCCGGAGACGGCGCGCCCGCAGGTGCGCCACCAGGCCGGCCGCACGCTGGAGCGTGCGCAGCAGAGCTACGCCGACGCCGGGGTCTCCGCATCGGTCGAGGCCTTCATCGACGACATGCCCGCGGCCTATGCCTGGGCCGACCTGGTGATCTGCCGCTCTGGCGCCTCAACGGTGGCCGAGCTGGCCGCCGCCGGCTGCGCCGCGCTGCTGGTGCCGTTCCCGGCGGCGGTGGACGATCACCAGACCCGCAACGGCGAATACCTGGTCGCGGCCGGTGCCGCGCAACTGGTGCAGGAGCGCGACCTGAATCCGGAACTGCTGGCCGCGCTGCTCGGCACGATGCTGTCCGACCGCGCCGCGCTGGCGCGCATGGGCGAGGCCGCGCGCAGTGCCGCCTGGACCGACGCCACCGCGCGCATCGTCGCCGAATGTCTCGCACAAGGGAGTGCCCAGGCATGAACAGGACCACCAGCACGATGATGGACACCCCGATGCGCCGCGTACGCCGCATCCACATGCTCGGCATCGGCGGCTCCGGCATGGCCGGCATCGCCGAGGTGCTGCTCAACCTCGGCTACGAGGTCAGCGGTACCGATCTGAAGGAAAGCGCCTCGACCCAGCGACTGACCGCCGCCGGCGCTAAGATTTTCTTCGGCCACCAGCGCGAGAACGCGGTCGGCGCCGACGCCATCGTTGTCTCCACCGCGGTCAAGGCCGGCAACCCGGAACTGGAGTACGCCCACGAGCAGCACATCCCGGTGGTGCGTCGCGCGGAGATGCTGGCGGAGCTGATGCGCTTCCGCTACGGCGTTGCCATCGCCGGTACGCATGGCAAGACCACCACGACCAGCCTGGTTGCCAGCGTGCTGGCCGAGGGTGAGCTGGATCCGACCTACGTCATCGGCGGCAAGCTCAAGTCGGCCGGTGCCAACGCGCGGCTGGGCGAGGGCAAGTACCTGGTGGCCGAGGCCGACGAGAGCGATGCCTCGTTCCTGCACCTGTCGCCGATGATCTCGGCCGTCACCAACATCGACGCCGATCACCTGGAAACCTACGGTGGCGACTTCCGCCGCTTGCGCGCCACCTTCGTCGAATTCCTGCATCGCCTGCCGTTCTATGGCCTGGCGGTAATGTGCATCGACGACCCGGTGATCCGCGAGACGATCAACGACATCGGCCGGCCCTTGCTGACCTACGGCTTCTCCGACGACGCGGACGTGCGCGCCAGCGACGTGCGGCCGGAGGGTGCGGGGTCGCACTTCACGGTGCACTTCCGCGACGGCAGCCGTGAGGAATTCCATCTCAACCTGCCCGGTCGCCACAACGTGCAGAACGCCCTGGTGGCCGTGGCCATCGGCCGTGAGCTGGGCGTCGGCATGGAGGCGATCCGCAGGGCCCTCAGCAGCTTCCAGGGCGTGGGCCGCCGCTGCGAGCCGCACGGCGAGCTGCAGTTCCCGCAGGGCAGGGCGCTGCTGGTGGACGATTACGGCCACCACCCGCGCGAGATCGCCGCTACCTTCCAGGCGATGCGTGCTGCACATCCGCAGCGGCGCATGGTGGTGGCCTTCCAGCCGCACCGCTTCACGCGCACGCGCGACCTGTTCGACGATTTCTGCGACATCCTCAGCAGTGCCGACGCCCTGCTGCTGACCGACATCTACGCCGCCGGCGAAGCGCCGATCGAAGGCGCCGACGGCCGCGCCCTGGCGCGCGGCATCCGTGCCCGCGGCAAGGTTGAGCCGGTGCTGATCCGCGGCGTGCAGGACCTGCCGGATGCGCTGGAGTCGATCGTGCGCGAGGGCGACCTGATCCTGACCCTGGGTGCCGGCGACATCGGCTCGGCCCCGGCGCTGCTGGCGCGATACAGGAGCGGAGCATGAACTCCGCCGGGAATCGGGAATCGGGAATCGGGAATCGTGACGGCCTGCGCGGCCGTTTGCTTGAGCGCGAGCCCCTGTCGCGGCACACCTCCTGGCGTGTGGGTGGTCCTGCGGACCGTTACTACGAGCCCGCTGACCGAGACGATCTGATCGCCTTCGTGCGCGGATTGCCCGCAGACGAGCCGATCCTTTGGATCGGCCTCGGCAGCAATCTGCTGGTGCGCGACGGCGGTGTGCGCGGCACGGTTCTTTCCCTGCACGGCGCACTGGATAACCTGACCCTTCATTCCGATTCCCGATTCCCGATTCCCGATTCCCGGCTTCTCGAAGCAGAAGCTGGCGTGCACTGTGCGCGCATGGCCAAGTACGCCACGGGCGAAGGCCTGGCCGGCGCCGGCTTCTTTGCCGGCATCCCCGGCACGGTGGGCGGCGCCCTGGCGATGAATGCGGGGGCACATGGTGGCGAGACCTGGAACCACGTGAGCGAGGTCGAGGTCCTATTCCGCGATGGCCGCAGTGCCTGGTTGCCGCGCAGCGAGTTCCGCTACGGCTATCGCCACGTGGAATGGCCGCAGGGCATGGTGGGTTTCCTCGCGGCGCGCCTCAGCTTCACGCCGGACACCACCGGCACCGCGGCGCAGGACATGAAGCAGTGGCTGGCCAAGCGCAAGGCGACGCAGCCGGTGGGCAAGCCCAGCGCCGGCAGCACCTTCCGCAATCCGCCGGGCGACCACGCGGCGCGGCTGATCGAAAGCTGCGGCCTCAAGGGCCATCGCATCGGCGGCGCGCAGGTTTCGGAACTGCACGCCAATTTCATCATTACCGACGAGGGCGCGCGTGCGGCCGACGTCGAGGCGCTGATCGCGCAGCTGCGCGGCATCGTTCAAGAGAAGACGGGGATCGAATTGATTCCCGAAGTAAAGGTTGTTGGAGAAGCAGCATGACCCGCGTTACCGACCCCAAGGCCTTTGGCCGCGTTGCCGTCCTGCTGGGCGGCTGGTCCGCCGAGCGCGAGGTCTCGCTGTGGAGCGGCAAGAACGTGGTCGAGGCGATGCAGCGCCGCGGCATCGACGTGACCGGCGTGGATGTTGCCGATCCCGGCATCCTGCTGGGCCTGGGCGACAAGGGCTATGACCGGGTCTTCAACATCATGCACGGCACTGGTGGCGAAGACGGCACGGTGCAGGCGGTGCTGGACCTGCTCGGCATTCCCTATCCGGGCAGCGGCGTGCTGGCCTCTGCGCTGGCCATGGACAAGCTGCGCACCAAGCGCATCTGGAAGGCCGAGGGCCTGCCGACGCCGGACTTCGCGCTGCTGCAGGACGTGGCCGACGCGCGTGCGGCAGCCGAGCGTTTCGGCTATCCCTTCATCATCAAGCCGGCGGCCGACGGTTCCAGCGTTGGCGTCAGCAAGGTCAAGTCGGCCGACCAGATCGAAAAGGCCTTTGACGACGCGCGTGGCCCGGGCCGCGTGGTGATTGCCGAGCAGTTCATCGCCGGCGGCGAGTACACCTGTTTCGTGCTGGGCGGCGAGGCGCTGCCGGTGATCCGGATCGAGCCCGATGGCGAGTTCTACGACTATCACGCCAAGTACATCTCGGACAACACCAAGTACCACTGCCCCGCCGGACTCGACGCTGAACACGAGAAGCGCTGCCAGGAGATCTGCCAGCGCGCCTTCGAACTGGTCGATGGGCGCGACTGGGGTCGGGTGGACTTCATGATGGATGCCCAGGGCAACCCCTGGCTGCTGGAGATCAACATGCTGCCGGGTATGACGTCCCACAGCCTGGCGCCGATGGCGGCACGCGCACGCGGCATCGACTTCGACGAGCTGTGCTGGCGTCTGCTGGAAACCACCCTGGGGCGCAAGACATGACTGCCATGACGATGGGCGATCTGCGCATGCCCGAAATCAACTTCCGCAACTTCAGGCCCTTCCTGCTGGGGCTGCTCGCCGTGCTCTCGGTGGGTTGCTGCGGTTGGCTGATGCTGCGTGCCACCAGCAGTCCGCAAGTGGCGGAACTGCAGATCGAGGGATCGTTCGAACGCGTGGCGGTTGCCGATATCGAGACCGCGCTGCGGCCGGAGCTGGGCCAGGGCTTCCTGGCCCTGCCGCTGGCGGGTGCGCGCGACCGACTGGCCGCGCTGCCCTGGGTGGCACGCTCGCGCGTGGAACGCATCTGGCCCGGCACGTTGCGCGTGCGGGTGTGGGAGCGGGAACCCTTCGCGCGCTGGAACGACGGCCAATTGCTGGACACCGAGTCGAAGGTGTTTGCGCCCAAGGCCGAGGAGATTCCGTCGAAGCTGCCGCTACTGGGCGGCATCGAGGGCCATGAGCGCGAGGTGATGGAAACCTACCAGCGGCTGGAGGAGCGTCTGCGCAGCAGCCCCTTCGTGCTGGTGGCCCTGAGCCAGGATGCACGCGGCGAATGGACCGCACGCACCCGTGACGGCATCGAGCTGCGCCTGGGCCGCGGCACGCCGGACGACAAGCTCGACATGCTGCTGGGCGCGGTACTGCACAAGCTGGCGGAAGAATTGCCGCAGGTCGAGCACATCGACCTGCGCTACACCAACGGGTTCGCGGTGGGCTGGCGGTCGCAGCCGCAGCCGCAGCCCGCCACGGGCGGGAGCGAAAAGAATGGCTAAGCGCGAAGTGCGCAATCTGCTGGTCGGCCTGGACATCGGCACGACCAAGTGTGTCGCCGTGATCGGGCAGGTGATGCCCGAGGGCGGCGTCGATATCGTCGGGCATGGCGAGCATGCCTCGCGCGGCCTCAACCGCGGTGAGGTGGTGAACATCGACGCCACCGTGCAGGCCATCCGCCGCGCGGTGGAAAACGCCGAGCACATGGCCAACTGCCGTGCGCAGTCGGTCTACGTCGGCCTGTCGGGCCAGCACATCCAGTCGGGCAACTCCCTGGGTCTGGCGGCGATCCGCCAGCGCGAGGTGACCGACCGCGACGTCGATGCCGCGATCGAGACCGCCAAGGCGATCCCGATGCCGGCCGACCGTCGGATCCTGCACGTGATCCCGCAGGAATTCGTGATCGACGGCCAGCGCGGCATCCAGGACCCGGTGGGCCAGTACGGCGTGCGCCTGGAAGCCAACGTGCACGTCATCCACGGCAGCTCCAGCTCGATCCAGAACCTGTCCAAGTGCGTCGAGGCCTGCGGCCTGCGCGTGGATCGCCTGATCCTGCAGCACCTGGCGGCCGCCGAGGCCGTGCTGCTGCCGGACGAGCGCGAGGCCGGCGTGGTGTCGCTCGACATCGGCGGCGGCACCAGTGACATCGCCGTGTTCAAGGGCGGTGCGATCCGCCATACCGCGGTGCTGCCGGTGGCCGGCAACCACGTCACCAACGACGTCGCCATGGCCTTCCGCATTCCGGCGCAACAGGCCGAGGAGATCAAGGTGCAGTTCGGCTGCGCCCTGCCGCAGCTGGCGGCGGCGCACGAGGAGATCGAAATCCGCGGTGTCGGCGAGGGTTCGCGGCGCCTGTCGCGCCTGACCCTGGCCGAGGTGGTCCGCCCGCGCTACGAGGAACTGTTCCGCTTCGTGCGCAAGGAACTGCAGCGCAGCGGCTGGTACGAGTCGATCCCGGCCGGCGTGGTGTTGAGCGGTGCGGCGGTGCAGATGCCGGGCGTGGCGGAACTGGCCGAGGAAGTGTTCGAGCTGCCGGTACGTATCGGCGTGCCGCAGCAGGTTACCGGGAGCGACGAGGTGGTGGGCAGCCCGGCCTATGCGACGGCCGCCGGCCTGCTGCTGTACGGCCGCCATGCGCAGCCGCGCAACGATGCGGCGCGCACCGGCGGCAGCGGTGGTGCGGGCTTCGCGTTGCAGCGCATCGGCGAGTGGCTCAAGGGCAATTTCTAGAGCGGAAAAGCGGTGAAAGCCGGTCAAGGACCGGGAGTGATTTTGAAGCGGATCGCGCAAGATTGTTGTTGACATTGGCACTGTGTTGAATTATTTTCATTTTTAGTAAAAAAAGAATATTCAACACAGTCCTTGCGGTGTCGGCAGCCTTGATCGGCGCGGCGTTTTTCGGATAGGGCAACGGTCAGACGCGTCGCAGGACGCAGGAGCACGATATGGGCGCACAGACGCGGGAAATTTTCGAATTGATGGATGGCCAGAAGAAGCGTGCGGTCATCCGTGTGGTGGGCGTCGGCGGTGGCGGTTGCAATACCGTCAACCAGATGGCCCAGGGCGGCATTGATGGCGTCGAGTTCATCGTTGCCAACACCGACCGCGATCACCTCGAGCGCTGCGTCCCGACCAGCCAGCTGCAGCTCGGCGCGGGCATCACCCGTGGCCTGGGCGCCGGCTCGGACCCCTCCGTCGGCCGCCAGGCCGCCGAGGAAGACCGTGACCGCATCCGTGACCTGATCGAGGGTACGGACCTGCTGTTCATCACCGCCGGCATGGGCGGCGGCACCGGCACCGGTGCGGCTCCCGTGATCGCACAGGTGGCCAAGGAACTCGGCATCCTGACCGTTGCCGTGGTGACCAAGCCCTTCGTGCACGAAGGCAAGAAGCGCATGGCCACGGCGGTCAAGGGCATCGACGAGCTGCGCCAGTTCACCGACTCCCTGATCCTGATCCCCAACGAGAAGCTGGGCCTGGTGCTCGGCACCAAGATCACCGTGCTGAACTGCTTCAAGTCGGCCAACGACGTGCTGCAGAACGCCGTGCAGGGCATCTCCGAGCTGATCACCCGCCCGGGCCACATGAACGTGGACTTCGCCGACGTGAAGACCGTCATGTCCAACCGCGGCATGTCCATGATGGGCATCGGCTACGCCTCCGGCGAAGGCCGTGCGCAGAAGGCCGTGGAAATGGCCCTCTCCAGCCCGCTGCTGGACGATATCGAGCTGCACGGTGCCCGCGGCCTGCTGGTCAACGTCACCTGCGACGAGAGCCTGACGATGGAGGAGTGGGAGTACGTCAACTCCCGCGTCTACGAGATCGCCTCGGACGAGGCCGACGCCAAGTGCGGCATGTCCGTCAACCCGAACCTCAACGGCGAGCTGCGCGTCACCGTGGTGGCGACCGGCCTGGCCGGCGGCAAGGCGGTGTCGATGGCGGCGCCCGTGGCGCAGCAGCCGATGCCGGTGCTGAACCCCAAGGTGGCTCAGTTCATCAAGCCGGTGGAGCAGCCGGTGCAGCAGGCCGCGCAGATGCCGCAGGGCCGCATGCAGCCGGAGCTGGGCTACCCGCGCCAGCAGCAGAAGGTGGCGGTGGGTGGCGGTTCGTCCTTCCCGCTGCTGGACGACGACATCCTCAGCATCCCCGCCTTCCTGCGCAACCAGGCCGACTGAGCCTGCAGCGCAGCCGGCGTACGGCAGTGACGATGCAAGACAAGGGCGGCCCCAAGGGGCCGCCCTTTTGCTTGCGTGCCGTACCGGTGGTTCGGGGCCCTCGTGCCACCCAGCCCTGGCCGGAGCCGGCTGGGGCCGAGGTTTTATCTACCCCCCGTTCAGGAAGCAGCCAGAGGCCCATGGTAAAGTTGACGGTCAATAAGCCCTTCAAGGGCTAGACGACGGGATTCCAGAGCCGCACATGGTTCGTCAACGCACACTTCGCCAGTCGGTCCGCGCCAGCGGCATCGGCCTGCATTCAGGCCGCAAGGTCTACATGTCATTGCTGCCGGCGGGCCCGGATACCGGGATCGTGTTCCGGCGGACCGACCTGAACCCCACCGTGGAGGTCCCGGCCCACGCCGAGCTGCTGCGCGAGGCGGTCATGTGCAGCACGCTGGTCCACGATACCGGTGCCAAGATCATGACGATCGAGCACCTGATGTCGGCCCTGGCCGGCCTGGGCATCGACAACTGCGTGGTCGAGCTGTCCTCGCCGGAGGTGCCGATCATGGACGGCAGCGCCGGCCCCTTCGTGTTCCTGATCCAGAGCGCCGGTATCCACGAGCAGGACAAGGCCAAGAAATTCCTGCGCATCCGCCAGCCGGTGCAGGTGCAGGACGGCGACAAGTTCGCCCGTTTCGAGCCCTACGAGGGCTATCGCCTGAGCTTCGGCATCGAGTTCAAGCACCCGGTGTTCAAGACCAGCAGCCAGTCCTCGGTCATCGACTTCTCCACCGCTTCCTATATCAAGGAAGTCAGCCGCGCCCGTACCTTCGGGTTCATGCGCGAGCTGGACCAGCTGCGCTCGAACAACCTCGGCCTGGGCGCCAGCCTGGACAACGTCGTGGCCCTGGACGAGTACCGCGTGGTGAATCACGACGGTCTGCGTTACGACGACGAGTTCGTGCGGCACAAGATCCTCGACGCTGTCGGCGATCTCTACCTGCTGGGCTATCCGGTGCTGGGCGCTTACACCGCCTACAAGTCCGGCCACGCCCTCAACAACAAGCTGGTGCGGGCCGTGCTGGCCGACCAGGCGGCCTGGGACATCGTCACCTACGACAATGAGCAGACCCCGCCGCCGATCGCCTTCGCCCGGGGCAGCCTGGCTTCGGCTGCTTGAGGCTGTGACATTATCTAAACATTAATTGTTGAGTTAAATTTAAATAAACAAAAAAATAGAGCCAGAAACGGCCGAACCTAGTAATTCTGCCTCATTCCCCACGCTATTCCCCAGGGGAACTACCTTATGTCGGCCCGTAGACTTGCGGCTTCCGTCACACGGCACGTACACTCGGGGCCATCAACGTGATGGTTCAGGCTTGACTTTTGCTTCCGTTTTCGTGAGTTCGAGACGGAATCGCTGGTTCAGCCACGCCAGCAGTGCGGTGCTGCGGTAACGCAGCGGCACCAGTGCAGCGGCGGACCGCGCATGGATGACCAGCGTCTCACCGCGGATATTGGCGACCCGTATCAGGGCCACCCAGGGTTCCGCGGACCAGGAAGGGAGAGCGCTGTTGATGTCGGCAAGCAGGCGCGCGCGGTCCAAGAGGCTGCGCAGCTCGGAAGGTTGTTGCCGCAGCCAGTCGCCGATGGGTTTGCCGCTAAATTTTTGGGGGTTCATACGGATTCATGGACATTATAGTCGTCAACCGCGGGCGCACGACGCGCCTGAAGCTCGACCGTCGCAATGTCTTGCTGTGGGTCCCCCTGGCACTGGTCTTCAGCCTTTTCTCCGCTGCCGTGTTCTTTAT
The DNA here is from genome assembly GCA_030149365.1 of Solimonas sp. GTDB lineage: Bacteria > Pseudomonadota > Gammaproteobacteria > Nevskiales > Nevskiaceae > Solimonas_A. Next base: position 11,547 of record JASBRP010000065.1, on the reverse strand, counting down.
TGGTTATGCCAGCCGTGGCGAGGGTGGGGTGCTGCCCGAGCGCCTGGTGGCCGACTGGGCCAATGAGGTCGAGGCCCAGCGCATCGAATTGCGCAAGGCCCGCTCCGCCGCCGAAGAAGATGCCAATGCCCTGGCGCGCCGCATCGCGCTGCTGCAGGCCCATGTGCTGCGCCTGGATGCCGCCGGCCAGCGCCTGACCGAGGTCGCCGGGCTGGAGCAGGGCGAGTTCGACTTCTCCCAGCCGCCGCCGATCGGTGGACCCGAGGAGTCCGAGATCGAAGGCAGTGGCCTGTCGAGCGTGCTGATCTCCCTGGACGATTTCGAGCAGCAGCTGACCGACCGCGAGCGCCAGCTGCGCGTGCTGGAAGACCTGCTGCTGGCCAGCCGCCTGCAGAAGCAGACCCGGCCCTCGGGCTGGCCGGTGGAGAATGGCTGGATTTCCTCGCTGTTCGGCTGGCGCTCCGACCCGTTTACCGGCCGTACCACCATGCATTCGGGCATCGACTTCGCCGCCCGCGCCGGCGCCGACGTGATGTCCGCCGCCGCCGGCATCGTCAGCCAGGCTGGCTCCCATGCCGGCTACGGCAACCTGGTCGAGATCAACCACGGCAACGGCTACGTGACCCGCTACGGACACAACAGCCGCCTGCTGGTCAATGTCGGCGACCGCGTCCTGAAGGGGCAGCGCATCGCCCTGGTCGGCTCCACGGGCCGCTCCACCGCCCCGCATGTCCACTTCGAGGTGCTGTTCAACGGCGCTGTCGTCAACCCGCAGGAGTACATCCAGGCTGCGCGTTAGCGTCAGCGCGCAGTGAGAGAACCAAGGCGCAGACCCCAGGGTCTGCGCCTTTTTTTGTTGGCCCGGCGGGGAGGGCCGGGGGCTTGAAAAGGCCCCGGTCGGCCCCAGTCAGGCATAATATTCGTCTATTTTTCAAACCCCGCCCGCCCCTGCCGCAGCGCCCCGCGACTCCGGCTTTTCCTTAAGAAAACATATGGCTGCTAACAACCTGCTGGCTCGCATCTTCGGGAGCCAGAACCAGCGCATGCTGAAGAAGCTCGATGGCCTTGTTCGCCAGGTCGGCGCGCTGGAATCGAAGTTCGCCGCCATGAGCGACGCCGAGCTGGCCAACCAGACCGTTGTCTTCCGCGAGCGTTTGGCCAAGGGCGAGAAGCTGGCATCGGTGCAGCCGGAGGCCTTCGCGGTGGTGCGCGAGGCCGGCAAGCGCGTCATGGGCATGCGCCACTTCGACGTCCAGTTGATCGGCGGCGCCGTGCTCAACGACGGCAAGATCGCCGAAATGCGCACCGGTGAAGGCAAGACCCTGGTCGCCACGCTGGCGGCCTACCTCAATGCGCTGCCCGGCAAGGGCGTGCACGTGGTCACCGTCAATGACTACCTGGCGCGCCGCGACTCCGAGTGGATGGGGCGCATCTACCGCTTCCTGGGCCTGACGGTGGGCGTGATCACCTCCGGGCAGACCACCCAGGAGAAGCGCGAGGCCTATGCCTGCGACATCACCTACGCCACCAACAACGAACTGGGCTTCGACTACCTGCGCGACAACATGGCTTTCTCGCTGGCCGACAAGGTGCAGCGCGGCCAGAATTTCGCCATCGTCGACGAAGTCGACTCGATCCTGATCGACGAGGCCCGCACGCCGCTGATCATCTCCGGCCCCACCGACGATGACCCAGAGCTGTACCGCAAGATCAACGCCATCGTCCCGCGCCTGGTGCGCGGCGAGAAGAACTCCGACGAGGAGGAAGCCACCGGCGACTTCGTGCTCGACGAGAAGGCCAAGCAGGTCCACCTGAGCGAGGCCGGCCACGAGAAGGTCGAGGAACTGCTGCGCGCAGCCAAGCTGCTCGGCGAGGAAGACAGCCTCTACGATGCCGCCAACATCGTGCTGATGCACCACCTCAACGCGCTGCTGCGCGCGCACCAGCTGTACAAGCGCGACGTCGAGTACATCGTGGAGCGTGGCCAGATCGTCATCATCGACGAATTCACTGGACGCAAGATGGCGGGCCGCCGCTGGAGCGATGGCTTGCACCAGGCCATCGAGGCCAAGGAAGGGGTCAAGATCCAGCAGGAAAACCAGACGCTGGCGTCCATCACCTTCCAGAACTACTTCCGCCTGTACAACAAGCTGTCCGGCATGACCGGCACGGCCGATACCGAGGCCTTCGAGTTCCAGAGCATCTACAACCTCGAGGTGCTGGTCATCCCGACCAACCGCCCGATGCTCCGCAAGGACCACGGCGACCTGGTGTTCATGAACACCAAGGACAAGTTCGCGGCGGTGATTTCCGAGATCAAGGAAGCACACCAGCGCCAGCAGCCGGTCCTGGTGGGTACTGCCAGCATCGAGACCTCGGAGTTGCTGTCGGCCCTGCTGAAGAAGGAAGGCATCGTCCACGAGGTGCTCAACGCCAAGCAGCACGAGCGCGAGGCCGACATCGTGGCCCAGGCCGGCCGCCCCAGCGCCGTGACCATCGCCACCAACATGGCCGGCCGCGGTACCGACATCGTGCTCGGCGGCAACCTGGAGTCCGAGCTGGCGCTGCTGCCGGAAGACGACAGCGCCGGCCGTGAGGCCGCTCGCGCCGCCTGGAAGCTGCGCCACGACCAGGTGCTGGCCTCCGGTGGCCTTTGCGTGCTCGGCTCCGAGCGCCACGAATCCCGCCGTATCGACAACCAGCTGCGTGGCCGTTCGGGCCGCCAGGGTGACCCGGGCGCTTCGCGCTTCTACCTGTCGCTCGACGACACCCTGATGCGCATCTTCACGCCGCCGCGCATGCGCGCCATGCTGCAGGGCCTCGGCATGCAGGAAGGCGAGGCGATCGAGCACCGCTGGGTGTCGCGCGCCATCGAGACCGCGCAACGCAAGGTCGAGGCGCACAACTTCGACATCCGCAAGCACCTGCTGGAATACGACAACGTCGCCAATGACCAGCGCAAGGCGGTCTACGACCTGCGCGACGAGCTGATGGGTGCCGAGCGCGTCAGCGCCATGGTGGCGGACATCCGCCCGGATGTAGTCAGCGCCGTGATCGACGCTCACATCCCGCCGCAGACCATCGAGGACCAGTGGAGCATTGACGGCCTGCAGGATGCCTTCAAGCGCGACTTCCACCTGGACCTGCCGATCCGCCAGTGGCTGGACGAGGAGCAGGACCTCAACGAGAAGAAGCTGCGCGAGCGCCTGCTGGACAAGGTGCGCGAGGCCTATGCCGAGAAGAAGGAGCAGATCGGCGAGGCCGTGCTGGAGCACTTCGAGAAGGCCATCATGCTGCAGGTGCTGGACAACCTCTGGCGCGAGCACCTGGCCGCGGTGGATTACCTGCGCCAGGGCATCAACCTGCGCTCCTACGCCCAGAAGGACCCCAAGCAAGAGTACAAGCGCGAGGCCTTCGGCATGTTCAACGACATGCTGGCGCGCTTCAAGCACGACGTGATCTCCATGCTGGCGCGCGTGCGTATCCAGTCGGAGGAGGAAGTGCGGGCGATCGAAGAGCAGCGCCGCCAGCAGGCCGAGCGCGAGCTGCAGTTCCAGCACGCCGCCGCTCCGGACGTGATCGGTGCCGCCGAGGAAGCCGCCGAGCCTGTGCAGGGCGCCGCCGCGCCGCGCCGCCTGGAGGCCGCCGAGCCTGCCGCGCCGCGCCAGGCCCCGATGGTGCGCGACATGCCCAAGGTCGGCCGCAACGATCCTTGCCCCTGTGGCAGCGGCAAGAAGTACAAGCAGTGCCACGGCGCTCTGACCTGAGCGACGCCTGAAGGGTGCTTCGAAAGTGGGGGCGGCGTGAGCCGCCCCTTTTCGTTTGTGGATACTGCAAACGAACGGGGCGAGCCCCGGGCCCGATGGTTAGCGTAGGGAAAACAAGGGAAAACCCGCCATGGCCTTGAGCGCGCAGTCCATCATCCGCTTCGTCGAGCCGGCGCTGTACGGCTCCCGCGGGCGCCGCATCAGCGTGAGCCTGCTGGTGCTGATGACCCTGGCGATGCTGTGGCAGGCGCTGCAGCTCAAGCCGGACGCCAGCTTCGACAAGACCGTTCCGCTGGACCACCCCTACATGCAGGTGCTGCAGCGCTACCAGGAGGAACTGGGCGGCGGCGCCAACGCGGTGCTGGTGGCGCTGGTGCAGGATGAAGGCGACATCTACAACCCCGAGTTCATGGCCAGCCTCAAGGCCGCGACCGAGGAGGTGGAGTTCATCCCCGGCATCGACCGCGCACGCCTGTCCTCGATCTTCACGCGCAACGTGCGCTACCTGGAGGTGGTGGACGGCGGCTTCCGAGCCGAGGACGTGATCCCGGCCAACTACACGCCGACGCCGGAGATGCTGGCCGGCGTGCGCGAGGCGGTGGGCAAGGCCGGCGTGATCGGGCGCCTGGTCAGCCAGGACCAGCGCGGCGCGATGGTCTATGCCGAGGTGCTGGAGCGCAATCCCAGCACCAACTCGCGCACCGACTACCAGCGCGTGGCCCATGGCCTGGAAAGCGACGTGCGCGGCCGCTTCACCAGCCCCACCAAGTACGAGCTCAAGCTGAAGGCCGACCACGGCCCGTTCAAGGCCGGGCAGGTGGTGGCCGTGCGCTACGCCGATCCGGGTTGGCAGCTGTGGTTCCGCAGCATCGACACCGCCGGGCAGGACGAGCATGGCCAGCCGGTGGTGTTGCAGCTGCCCGGACGCCTGCTGAAGACCGAGAGCGTGGCCAACCCGCAGTACAACCCGCGCATCTCGGTACACATCGTCGGCTTCGCCAAGGTGATCGGCGATGTGACCGACGCCACCCGCAGCGTGGTGTTCTTCTTCGCGCTGACGGTGCTCGGTACCTTCCTGGCGCTGCTGCTGTACCTGCGCGACCTGCGCCTGGCCTGGCTGCCGCTGGCCTGCTCGGTGGTGGCGGTGACCTGGGAGATGGGCCTGCTGCACAGCTTCGGCTACGGCCTGGACCCGTTCGCGATCATGGTGCCCTTCCTGGTGCTGGCCATCTCCACCTCGCATGGCGTGCAGTACGTCAACACCTGGGCCGACCAGGTGGTACAGGGCGAGGCGCCCTTCGAGGCCTCGCGCTCCACCTTCCGCCGCCTGTTCATCCCAGGCAGCATCGCGCTGATCACCAACGTCGCGGGCTTTCTCACCATCGCCCTGGTGCCGATCGGCGTGATCCGCGAGATGGCCGCCAATGCCTGCCTGGGCATGTTCGCGGTGATCATCACCAACAAGGTGATGATGCCGATCTGGCTGTCGCGCCTGCGGGTCAAGGACCTGGAAGCCTTTCGCGCGCGGCGTGCCCAGCTGGCGCGCAGCGGCGAGGCCTTGTGGCAACGCATGGCGGTGGTCACCACCGCGCCGGTCGCCGCCGGCCTGTTGTTGCTGGCAGCCGTGGTGCTGGGCGTCAGCTGGCATCTGCAGGGCCAGCGCATCATCGGTGATGCCCAGGCCGGCGTGCCGGAGCTGCGGCCGGATTCGGTCTACAACCGTGACTCACGGGCTATCGCCGAGAATTTCAGCATCGCCACCGACATCCTCACCGTGGTGGCCGAGGCGGATTCCTGGGACTGCATCGAGTACGGTCCGCTGGAGCAGGTGGACCGCTTCGCCTGGCACATGCGCAACGTCGAGGGCGTGGCCTCCACGCGCGCGCTGCCGGACATCGCCCGCGCGATCTACTCCGGCTTCTGGGAAGGCCACGTCAAGTTCCGCGTGCTGCCGCGCAACCACGACTCGCTGGTGCTCTCCACCAAGCCGGTGGAGACTTCCACCGGGCTGCTCAATGCCGACTGCAGCGCCATCCCGGTCTACGTCTTCACATCCGACCACAAGGCCAACACGATCCACCGCATCACCGATGCCGTGGAGCAGTTCAACCGCGACAACGCCCGCGACTTCTTCGTCGACCATCCGCAGCTCGATCCGGCCGCCTGCGAGGCCGGCCAGCGCAGCGCCGAGTCGCGTGCGGAGCCCGGCCCTTCGCCTTGCCCGGTGCACTTCGCACTGGCCTCCGGCAACGTCGGCGTGATGGCGGCCACCAACGAGGTGGTGGAGGCCAGCGAGCTCAAGACCGTGTTGTGGGTCTACGTGGTGATCGGCGCGCTGGTGCTGCTGTCCTACCGCTCCTTCATCGGCCTGCTGGTGATCGGCATTCCCCTGTTCCTGGTATCGATCTTCGCCAATGCCCTGATGGCGGTGTTCGGCATCGGCCTGAAGGTGGCGACGTTGCCGGTGATCACGCTGGCCGTAGGCATCGGCGTGGACTACGGCATCTACGTCTACGACCTGCTGCGCCACAAGGTGCTGGACGAAGGCCTGAACCTGCGTGAGGCCTACGTGGCCACGCTGCGCCAGACCGGCAAGGCGGTGCTGTTCACCGGCCTGTGCCTGGCCGGCGGCGTGATCTCCTGGCTGTTCTCGGCCCTGCAGTTCCAGCGCGACATGGGCCTGCTGCTGGCCTTCATGTTCACCGCCAACATGTTCGGTGCGGTGCTGCTCGGCCCGGCCCTGTGCCGCTTCCTGATGCCGGCCGCCAGCCGCCGCTAAGCTGCTGTTTTTACGGCGTCTGAAGGGCCTGGTCCGGCTCTAGTCATTTTGGATGATGCTGGGGCACCGGCCCTGTGTGAGTCTTGGCGCCACTACGAAAAGGCCCCCCGCCGCGCGGGGCTCGTCAAGGAGACTTACCGATGCAAGCCAAGCCCCAGACCGTCACCCCCGAGATCCTGGTCCAGCGTGCCCGCGACCTGGTGCCGGTGCTGGCCGAGCGCGCCGCCAAGGCCGAGGCCGACCGCTGCGTGCCCAAGGAAACCGTCGCCGACATGCAGGCCGCCGGCCTGTTCGACGTACTCAAGCCGAAGATGTACGGCGGCTACGAGATGGACCCGCAGGTGTTCTACGACGTCTGCACCACCCTGGCCGAGGGCTGCATGTCCACCGCCTGGATCTACGGCGTGATCGGCGTGCACAACTGGCAGATCGCGCTGTTCGACCCGCGAGCCGCGGCCGATGTCTGGGGCGGCGGCGACCACTCCGTGCTGATCGCCTCGACCTACATGCCCAAGGGCCAGGTCAAGCGCGTCGAGGGCGGCTTCCAGTTCAGCGGTCGCTGGGGCTTCTCCAGCGGCATCGACCATTGCCAGTGGGTGTTCCTCGGCGGCCTGATCTTCCCGGAAGACGGCAAGGGCGCGCCGGAGTACCGCACCTTCCTGCTGCCGCGTTCGGACTTCGAGGTGATCGATACCTGGCACACCATGGGCCTGAAGGGCACCGGCTCCAAGGACATCGTGGTCAAGGGCTGCTTCGTGCCGGAGTACCGCACCCACAAGGCCAGCGATGGCTTCATGGGCACCAACCCCGGCGGCGAGACCTTCACCTCCACGCTGTATGACCTGCCGTTCGGCCAGATCTTCGTGCGCGCCGTGTCCAGCGCCGCGATCGGTGGCCTGCAAGGCGCGGTCAACAGCTTCGTGGACTGGGGCAAGGCCTGGACCGGCAACATGGGTTCCAAGACCGCCGAGCAGGGCCCGGCCCAGCTCGCCGTGGCCGACGCCATGCTGGCGGTGGACGAGATGAAGCTGGTGCTGCGCCGCAACTTCGACACGCTGCTGACCAAGATCCGCAACGGCCAGCCGCTGGACCTCAACGAGCGCCTGCACTACCGCTACCAGGCCGCGCAGGTGGTCGAGCGCTCGGCCAAGCATGCCTACCAGCTGTTCTCGGCCTGCGGCGGCCGCGGCATCTTCAGCGACTTCCCGCTGGTGCGCTTCTTCCTCGACATCCACGCGGCACGCGCGCACTACGCCAACAACCCGGACATCTTCGGCCGCAACTACGGCGGCGTGCTGCTGGGCCGCGAGAACACGGACTTCTTCCTGTAAATCCACTTGTTCCCCTCTCCCGCTGGCGGGAGAGGGGTAGGGGAGAGGGCGCTGTAGATTTCTCGAGGTTTCACAGCGCCCTCTCCCCCCGCCCCTCCCCTGTATACGGGGGAGGGGAGTCCCAAGCAAAGGAACGCGACATGAGCAACACCAGCTTCGACCAGCAATTCGACGTCGTCGTCGTCGGCTCCGGCGGTGGCGGCATGACCGCGGCGCTGTGCGCGCAGGCGCTCGGCCTGTCGGCCGTGGTGATCGAGAAGTCCGACAAGTACGGCGGCACCTCCGCGGTGTCCGGCGGCGGCATCTGGATCCCCAACAACGACGACATCGCCCGCACCGGCGGCAGCGACTCCTACGAGGAGGCGCTGACCTACCTCAAGACCATCGTCGGCAACGAGGTCCCGCAGGAGCGTATCGAGGCCTACCTGAAGAACGCGCCGGAAATGGTGCGCTACATGGCCAAGACCTTCGGCGTGAAGTACCGCAACGTGCCGAAGTATCCGGACTATTACTCCAACCGCCCCGGCGGCAAGGACGGCTGGCGCTCGATGGAGCCGGTGGACTTCGACGCCTCGCTGCTCGGCCCCGAGTTCGACCGCCAGCGCGAGTCCTTCAAGGGCACGCTGCTGATGGGCCGCATCGCCATGAGCCAGGTGGAGGCGCACAAGCTGTTCTCGCGCGGCCCGGGCTGGATCTGGCTGACGCTGAAGATGCTGCTCAAGTACTGGCTCGACATCGGCTGGCGCCGCCGCACGCACCGCGACCGCCGCCAGGTGCTCGGCCAGGGCATGGTGTCGACGCTGCGCTACGCCATGCTGCAGAAGAACGTGCCGCTGGTGCTGGAATGCGGCATGGATTCGCTGATCGAGGATGACGGCCGCGTGGTCGGCGTCAATGTCGTGCACCGCGGGCGCAAGCTGCGCTACGGCGCGCGCCGCGGCGTGATCCTGGCCTGCGGCGGTTTCGAGTCCAACCAGGCAATGCGCGAGAAGTACCTGGCGCAGCCGACCAAGGTGGAATGGACCGCGGCGCCGCCGATCAACCAGGGCGACGGCATCCGTGCCGGCCAGTCGCTGGGCGCCGCCACCAAGCTGATGGACAAGGTCTGGGGTTCTCCCACCGTGCGCAAGCCGGGTGCCGACCAGCAGATCACGCTGTTCATCGAGCGCGGCATGCCGGGCTGCGTCGCCGTCAACGCCAAGGGCAAGCGCTTCGCCAACGAGGCGGCCGCCTATCCGGATTTCCGTGACGCGATGTACGCCGACAATGCCAAGGGCAACGGCTGCGTGCCGGCCTGGCTCGTGTTCGACGCCACCTTCCGCTACAAGTACCCGATGGGCATTTTCCTGCCGGGCCAGATCGAGCCCGACGCGCGGCTGCCGGCCGACTGGCTGGACAAGGTCTACTACCGCGCCGACAGCATCGATGCGCTCGCCGGCAAGATCGGCGTGGACAAGGCCGGCCTGGCCGAGACCGTGGCCAAGATGAACGACTACGCCAAGACCGGTGTGGATCCGGAATTCGGCAAGGGCAGCATTCCCATCGACCGCTACTACAGCGACCCGAGCGTGAAGCCCAACACCTGCCTGGGCCCCATCGTGAAGGCGCCGTTCTACGCCGTGCCGATGTACCCCGGCGAGATCGGAACCAAGGGTGGCCTGGACGTGGACCCGAAGGCGCGCGTGCTGCGCGAGGACGGCAGCGTCATCGCCGGCCTCTATGCCATCGGCAACACCTCTGCCGCGGTGATGGGCAGCACCTACCCCGGTGCCGGCTCGACGCTGGGCCCGGCGATGACCTTCGGTTACATCGCCGCCCGCGACATCGCGGAGTCGGCCAAGGCGGAGCAGCCGAAGATCGCCGCCGCGGCCTGAAGCCTCGCGTGAACCCGAGCCCGGTCTCCGCCAGGAGATCGGGCTTTTTTGTTGACCGCTTCACGCGCCGCGGGCGGGGGCTTAACCTAGCGGCTGTTCCCGTTGCCCGGACCTGCCGGATCCCACATGAAACTGCCCCTCCTCCTCCTGTCCCTGCTGCTGGCGACGCTGCCGGCGCAGGCCGCCAAGACCTACTCCCCGGGCGAGCTCCAGCTGATGATCCCCCTGGGCAACTACCCGGCAGAGGGTCCCGTGACGCGGCAGGAAACCCACAAGATGAACCGGGAGGAGTGCCTGGCGCGCTCCGACAAGCTGTCCAGCTCGGCGTCGTCGGTCTCGCCTTCCCTGCGGTTGGTGGATACGCCGCAACTGCGCAGCACCAAGGTCTGGGGTGGCGACGGCGCCATGATCATCAACTGCCCCGCCGCGGGCGGCATGGAACTGAAGCGCTCGTCATACCGGTAGCGTCAACAGGGCGGTCTCTAGGAGTTGCGGCTGCTGCTAGTCTGTAGCCCTGGCACCCAGGGAGCGCGTCATGTCCCAGCAGATCCACATCGAACAGCGCGGCCGTGTGCTGCTGGCCACGCTGGACAATCCCCCGCATGCGCTGATGGGCGCCGGCATGGTCGCGGAGCTGGACCAGCTCGTGGGCCACGCCAGCGACGACGACAGCATCGGCGCCGTGGTGCTGACCGGTGCCCACCCGGAACGCTTCATCGCGCACTACGACGTGCGTGAACTGCTGGCACTGGCGCGCAGCGCGCCGTCCCTGCCGGAATCCCTGGCCAAGGCCAGCATCGGTGCCATCGGCGCGCTGGAACGCATCCCCGGCAGCGGCAGCCTGCTGGAGCGCACGCCGGCTGCCGGCCTGTCGCAGCTGCGTGGCTTCCACGACACCCTGAACGGCATCGGCCGCAGCGGTGCGGTGTTCATCGCCGCGATCAACGGCGTGGCGCTGGGCGGTGGCTGTGAGCTGTCGCTGGCCTGCGACCTGCGCCTGATCAGCGACGACGGCCTGATCGGCCAGCCCGAGATCCTGCTGGGCATCCCGCCCGGCGGCGGCGGCACGCAGCGCCTGGCGCGCCTGATCGGCCGTGGCCGCGCGCTGGAACTGGTGCTGGAAGGCCGCCCGGTGCCGGCGGACGAGGCGGAGCGCATCGGCCTGGTGCACCGCGTGCTGCCGCGCGCGCAGCTGCTTGACGAGGCCCTGGCCACGGCCGAGCGCCTGGCGCGTCGCTCCAAGCCGGTGGTCGCCGCCTGCAAGCGCGCGGTGCTGGAGGGCGGCAACCTGCCGCTGGAGATGGGCCTGAAGATGGAACAGGCTGCTTTTGTGTCCTCGCTGGGGCACAAGTCCACGCAGCGGGCGATGGAGGCCTACATCGCCGAGATGCAGAGCAGCGGCGACGTGGCCGCCGCCAACCCGGAAATGCGCGACCGGCTGGTGGACGGCACGTTCATCGACTTCAACACCCCGTAGCCCGCGCGTTCCGTCCAAGGCAGCCTGGCGCAGGCTTGCTAGGCTTGCGTCTTCACCAATGGGGATTCCAACCATGACGCTGCGCGTCCTGCTGCTGTTGCCGCTGTTTGCCGTGCTGGCGGCCTGCTCCCGCTCGGAGGGGCTCGGCGAGTCTACGGGGGGAGGCAATGTCGGCGACGTGCCCGCGGCCGAATGGCAGCCGCTGCCGCCGGCCTCGGCGGTCAGCGCCGAGGTGCAGGCCGCGCGCGACCGCATCCTGGGCCCCGACGCCACCGACCCGGCGACGGTGAAGCTGTGGTGGTACGGCGTCTCCAGCTTC
>JASBRP010000047.1 GCA_030149365.1 Solimonas sp. | reverse complement strand
ATGGCGCTGCTGCTCCGTCGGTCCTAAGTTCCTCTGTTTTTGTGGGCGCGGCTTTAGCCGCTATCTTTTCGGCTCCATCAAAATATCGCGGCTAACCCCGCTCCCACTTTCATATTCGGGAGAGCTTGTTTGACCCTGCTGATCCGCCCTCGTCCCGACGCCGATGCCAGCGGTTTCCCGGAAACCCTGCACCCGGTGCTGCGCCGCCTCTACGCGGCGCGTGGCGTGGCAGCCGCACAACTCTCCCTGGAGCTGAAGCACCTGTTGCCGCCCGCCGGTCTGCTAGGCATCGAGCCGGCGGCGGCATTGCTGGCCGACGCCATCGAAGCGGGCGAGGGCATCGTCATCGCCGGTGACTACGACGCCGACGGCGCCACCGGCACCGCGCTGGCGGTGCTGGGCTTGCGTGCCCTGGGTGCGGCCGAGGTGCATTACGTGGTGCCAGACCGCTTCCGCATGGGCTATGGCCTGTCGCCGGAGCTGGCGGAGCTGGCGGCGGCGACCGGCGCTGGCGTGCTGGTGACGGTGGACAACGGCATCGCCAGCATTGCCGGCGTGAGCCACGCCCAGGAGCTGGGCCTGAGCGTGGTGGTGACCGACCACCACCTGCCAGGGCCTGAGCTGCCCACGGCCGACGCCATCGTCAATCCCAACCAGCCGGGCTGCGGTTTCTCCTCCAAGGCCATGGCCGGAGTCGGCGTGATGTTCTACCTGCTGCTGGCCCTGCGCGCCGAGCTGCGCAGCCGCGGCGCCTTCGAGGGGCAGGCCGAGCCGAACCTGTCGGAGTGGCTGGACCTGGTGGCGCTGGGCACGGTGGCCGACCTGGCGCGCCTGGACTACAACAACCGCATCCTGGTGGAGCAGGGCCTGCGCCGCATCCGTGCCGGTCGCGCCCGTCCGGGCCTGCTGGCCCTGCTGAAGCTGGCAGGCCGCGACCCCTCCCGTGTCGGTTCCACGGACCTGGGCTTCGCCCTGGGCCCGCGCATCAACGCCGCCGGGCGCCTGGACGACATCCGCACCGGCATCGACTGCCTGCTGGCGGACAGCGAGGAAGAGGCCCAGGCCCTGGCGGCGCAGCTCGACCGCTTCAACCGCGAGCGCCGCGAACTGCAGGCGCAGATGAGCGGGGAGGCCCTGCTGCTCAGCGAGGACAACGAGTCCGTCGGCGTGGTGCTGTTCGAGGAAGACTGGCACGAAGGCATCGTCGGGCTGGTGGCATCCAAGCTGAAGGAGCGCCTGCACCGCCCTTCCATCGCCTTTGCGCGTGCGCAGGAGCCGGGCCTGCTGAAGGGCTCGGCGCGGTCGATCGACGGACTGCACGTGCGCGACGCGCTGGCCGCGGTCGACGCGCGCCAGCCAGGCCTGATCGGGCGCTTCGGTGGCCACGCCATGGCGGCGGGCCTGAGCCTGCCGGAGGCCAACCTGCCGGCCTTCGCCCAGGCCTTCGACGCGATCTGCCGCGAATGGCTCAGCGAAGCGCAGCTGCAGCGCGTGCTGGAAACGGATGGCGAATTGCGGGCCGAGGAGCTGCAACTGGCCACGGCCCTGCAGCTGGAACACGCCGGCCCCTGGGGGCAGGGCTTCCCCGAGCCGATGTTCGAGGGGCATTTCGAGGTGCTCGACGCACGCCTGATCGGCAGCGACGGCCAGCACGCCAAGTACCGCCTGCGCAGCGCGGCCGGTGGCGCGCCGCTGACCGCCGTGGACTTCAACGGCGGCGAGCGTCTGCAACCGCCGCGCAACCGCCTGCAGGCGGTGTTCACGATGTCGGTGAACCGCTGGCAGGGCGCGGAATCCCTGGACCTGCGTATCGAGCATCTGCAGCCGCTCTAGGCGGCATCGCCGTCTCCAAGCCCCGCTTCGGCGGGGCTTTTTTTGTTGCGCCGCAGCGTGAACATCCAGCCGCCCACCCATTTGCCTGGAACGGAAATCGCGTCGATCGGATTCGCCAATTCCGATCCGATTCGCCAAGCCCCTGCGTTTTGCGATGGGGAAAGCTCGGAACGACGGTAGGACATCCCGCACGAGGCGCAGGGATGTACCCACCCGACAACACGAACCAGAGGCGTAGGAGGAGAAACCATGCGTCCGCCCAGTACGGCATTTTCGAGAAGCTGCACGGCAGTCACCTTGGGGGCAGGTCTGGCACTGGCCGCGGCACCGGCCCAGGCCGGTACGCGGGACCTGGGCTCCGGCATGTCGCTGGACTACGCCGCCAACCTGACCTATAGCCTGGCGATGCGCACCGACGACCCCGATGACGAGCTGTTGGCCAACGTCAACGGCGACGATGGCAATCGCGCTTTCGACAAGAATTCGCTGATCAACAACCGCATCGCGCTGCTGGCCGAGGGCACCTTCCGCTACCGGCAGGTCGGCGTCGTGGCGCGCGGCAGCGCCTTCTACGACGACGTCTACTTCCATAGCAGTGACAACGATTCGCAGGCCACGCTCAACCGTGGCGGCAGCTCCGACCGCTTCTCGGACCAGGCGCGCGATCGCCTCGGCGCACGTGCGCGCATGCTGGATCTCTACGCCTTCGCCGCGGTGCCGCTGGGCGACACGGCGCTCGATATCCGCGCGGGCAACCAGGTGGTGTCCTGGGGCGAAAGCCTTTACTTCCCTAATACCAGCGGCGCGCAGGCGCCGGCCGATGCCACCAAATCCAACGTGCCGGGGACCGAGGTCAAGGAAATCCTGCTGCCGACCGGGCAACTGTTCATGCAATGGGGCGCCACGGATCGCCTCAGCCTGATGGGCTACTGGCAGTGGCAGTGGAAAGGTACCGAACTGAATCCCTCCGATGCCTTCTTCAGCTCCTCCGACGTGGTCGGTCCGGGCGGAGACCGTCTGCTGATTCCCGCCTTCGGCCTGGCGCTGCCGCGCGCCGCGGACGACACGCCCGGCGACAAGGGCCAATGGGGCATCGGCACGCGCTATCGCCTCGGCGATGCAACCGAGGTCAGCCTCCATTATCTGCGCTACAACGACAAGAATCCGGTCGGCGCACAGGTATTGACCGCCGGCGGCCTGCCCACCGGCTATCAGGTGGTCTACACCGATGCCATCAAGATGACCTCGGCCTCGCTCAGCACCGAGGTGCTCGGCACGGCCGTCGGCGCCGAGGTGAGCTACAAGCAGGACGCCGGCGTGGCCATCAATGTCGGCGGCTCCCCGACCCCCGGCCGCGGCAGCGTGGTGCAGGGCAACTTCAACCTGCTGAAGATCTTCCTGCCGACGCGCTACTGGGACACGCTGGTGGCGCTCGGCGAAATTTCCTACCTGCGCGTGACCGATACCGAGGCGCTGATCGTGCCCACGGCTGGCGGTCCGGTGGCGATCGACGACCTGGCCGGCAACCACGATGCCGGTGCGGTGCAATGGTCGCTGCAGGCTGGCTACCAGCAGGTCTGGCCGGGCTGGGACCTGACCTGGATCCTGGTCAACGGCTACGGCCTGGACGGCACCTCGCCGGTGGCCGGCGCCCTGGGCAGCTTCACCGGCAAGGGCGACATCCGCTACAGCTTCGGCCCCACCTTCAAGTATCTGGGCAATCTCGAAATCGGACTGGCCTACAACGGCTACGCCGGCGGCGCGAGCCCCACGCGGCATCCCCTGGCCGATCGCAGCAACGCCGCGTTCAGCATCAAGTACAGCTTCTGAGGAGCGACGACATGACCAGCAGCAAACGCATCCGGCTCCGGACTCTCGCCGCTGCCGCGATTCCCGCCTTCTTCATGGCCACCGCCAACGCCGCGGTCAGCGCCGACGAGGCCAAGGCCCTGGGTACCACGCTGACGCCGACGGGCGCCGAAGTGGCCGGCAATGCCGACGGCAGCATCCCGGCTTGGAGCGGCAAGTGGCTGGGCGCGCCCGATCACGTGAAGTACGACGGCAAGCGCAACGCCGATCCCTACGCCGGCGAAAAGCCGCTGTTCACCATCACGGCCGCCAACATGGCGCAGTATGCGGCCCGGCTGGGCGAGGGCCAGAAGGCACTGCTGAAGAAGTACCCGGATACCTTCAAGATCATCGTCTATCCGACGCATCGCGATTTCCGCAACACCGACCTGGTGGCACAGAACGTCAAGCTCAATGCCACCAGCGCGCAGCTCGGCAACAACGGGCTGACCGTGACGGGCGCCTATGGTGGCCCGGCCTTCCCGATCCCGAAGTCCGGGCTGGAGGTGGTCTACAACGTCATCACGCTGGTGGGGCCCTGGATCTACGACGCCCCCAACGTCGGGGCCTACGTGCAGCCCAATGGCAGCATCAGCTGGTCGCGCACCACGCTGTCGGTCTACAACCCCTACCTGAAGGGCGACGACCGCGCCGGCTGGAAGGACACCGACATCCAGTCGATGAGCATCACCATCCAGAAGGCGCCGCCACGCACCAACGGCAAGATGTCGTTCACGGCCAATACGCTCGACTACTTCGGTGCGCCGCGCCAGGCCTGGCAGTACGACCCCGGTACGCGCCGCCTGCGCAAGTCGCCGGACGTGGGCTTCGACTTCCCCATGGATTCCGGCCCGCGCACGGTGGACGAGCAGAACGGCTTCAACGGCTCGCCGGAGCGCTACGACTGGAAGCTGGTGGATCGCCGCGAGGTCTACGTGCCGTTCCACACCAACCGGCTCGAGGACCCCTCGACCAAGTACAAGGACCTGGTCTCCACCACCGGCCACCCGAAGCCGGACTACATCCGCTACGAGCTGCGCCGGGTCTGGGTGGTGGAGGGCACGCTGAAGAAGGGCAGCCGCCACATCTATGGCAAGCGCCGGCTCTACGTGGAGGAAGACAGCTGGCAGGTGCTGCTGGCCGATAACTACGACACGCGCGGCGAACTCTGGCGCGTGGTGGAGAACTGCGCGGCTTACGCCTACGACGGCAAGTTCTACTACCTCAACGCCAGCTTCTACCACGACCTGGTGTCGCGGGCCTACAGCGCCGAGAACATCACCAGCGAGGAGCCCACCTCGAACCAGTTCAATCACCGGCAGCCGCTGCCGGGCGAGTTCACCACCGACGGCGTGCGTCGCCGCGGTGGTACCTGAGGCCGAGGCCCCAGGCCCATGCAAGGCTCGGCGCGCAGCACCCTGCGCGCCGAGCCTGCAGTACGGTTCAGGCGGCGTTGCGGCGCCGGAAGTCCCGGGGGCTGACGCCGGTGATACGGCGGAAGGTATTGGTGAACTGGCTCTGGTCGTAGAAACCCAGCGACAGCGCCAGGTCCGTCAGCGGCATCTCCTGGCGCTCCAGCAAGGCCTTGGCACGCTCGACCTTGGCCTGCAGCACGTACTGGTAGGGCGACAGGCCGGTGCTGGCGCGGAAGCGGCGGCAGAACGAGGGCACGCTGAGCCGGGTAATGCCGGCCAGCTCCGGTAGCGAGAGCTTCTGAGACAGCCGCTCTTGCACATGCTCGCGCACGCGGCGCATTTCACCGGCGGACAGGCCGGGGCCGTCGCTCTCCACCGCGTCGGCAGCGCGGCAGTAGTGGCTGACGTAGTGCTGGGCGATGCCACGCGCGATGTGCCCGGTGAAAATCCCGGAGGCGGGCGAGGGCTGCAGCAAGTCCTGGTACAGCGCCAGCATGCTGTAGCGGATGCGCTCATCCTGGCGCAGGATCATGTGGCCGCCATTGGGATGCACCAGGCCCTTGCGGCTGTGCTCGTGCAGGATGCTGTCGCCGATCTCGAGCAGCACGCAGGCCTGTGATTCCTCGCCGTGCCAGGCGCCCTCCCAGACATTGCCGCCCGCGGTCATGGTGATGCTGTCGCCGCCGCGACACTCGTATTGTCGTGCGCGGCGATCGTAGACCAGGCGCCGGCCATTGAGCGGCACCCAGAACGACAGCCGGTCATGCAGGATCGCATGACGTGGCGCATCGGCTTCGAGCTGCACCAGGGAGCAGCGGATGTCCTCCACCTCCCGTTCCAGTACCGTGTGGAACGGGGCTCCCGAGGCCATGGTCGCGGACGTCGTATACATCGTGGACCTTCCGTGGATCGTGCGAACGGAACGCGCCGCTTTCCTTCCGGCGCGGCACGAACTTGGCACGGCCCGGTTTGAATGGGCAACCGGTTCAGTGGCGGCAGGGATGAACGGCAGCGGCCGTCGGACGGAGGGCGGCCATTGCTGCACCGCGATCAGCCGTTCGGACGAGTCAGCTGGAGGCGAAGACCAGCGGCACGGCGCGCGCCAGCGCGTTGCCCTGCAGGTAGTCGGCGCCGATACGGCGCCACAGCTCGGCCAGGCGTGGATCGTCCAGGTTGTGCACGATCAGGCGACGCTCCAGCGCACGTGCCAGGCGCAGCGCCGACTCCGCCAGGGCCTGCTCGCCGGGGTCGCTGGCGGCGGCAGGATAGAGCGTTGCGTCCACGCGCAGGAACTCGGCGGGCAAGGCTCGCAGCAGCGCCAGCTCACCGGCTCCGCGGGCGCTGAATCCGTCGATCGCCAGGCGACAGCCCATCGAGCGCAGCATGCCGGCGAAATGGGTGGCCGACTGCGGATGCGCCAGCAGGGCCTTCTGCTCTGCCAGGAAGCAGATGCGGTCCGGCGTGATGGCGTTGCTCTGTCCGAGCTGTTCGACTACGCCCTCGATGAAGCGCGGGTCGATCAGCGAGACGCCGGACAGCGGGATGAACAGCAGGGCCAGGTCGCCCAGCGAATCCGGCTGGCGCGCCAGCTGTCCCAGGATGCGTTGCACGGTCCAGCGATCCAGCTCGCCGGCCAGGCGCTGGCGCTCCGCCGCCGGCATGAAGCCCGGCGCTGGCGTCCAGAAGCCTTCCTCGTCTTCCAGCGCCAGTTGCAGCTCCAGCATCTGTCCGCGCCGCGGCTGCGACTGCTGCAGGGTCTGCGTGGTCAGGTGCAGCAGGCCCTGTTCCAGGCCGTTGCGGATGCGGCGGGCCCAGATCGCGTCGTCGGCCGGAGCGCGGTGCCGGCTCATGCTCTCGTCGTAGACCTTGATGTTGTTGCGGCCGGCGCGCTTGGCCGCACCGCAGGCTTCCTCGGCACGGCGCATCACTTCCACGGCACCTTCGGACTGGCCGTTGAACTCGGCGATGCCGACGCTCGGCGTCAGGTTGTACTGGCGAGCCTCCCAGGTGAAGCGGGTGGACGCCACCGTGCGCCGCAGCGCCTCGGCGAAAGTGCGGGCGCGGTCGGCGCTGGAGTTGCCCAGCAGGATCGCGAAGCGATCGGCACCGATCCGGTAGAGCTCCCCGGCGCTGCCGGTCAGGTTGGCCAGCAACTCCGCCAGCCGCACCAGCACCGCGTCGCCGGCGGCGGTGCCGCCGTTGTCGGACACGCGCGAGAAATGATCCAGGTCCAGCCACAGCATGGCATGGCCACGCGGCGCCAGCTTGGCGGCGTCGATCAGCTCACGCAGCCGCTGCTCGCAGGCCCCGCGCAGCGGCAGGCCCGTCAAAGGGTCCTTGATGACGGCGATCCGTGCCGACTCCGTGGCAGGCAAGCCCGGCGTGGCGGCAGCCGTCACGGCGCTGCGCTCGCGCAACACCACCACCGCGCCGGCGATACGATTGCTGCGCGTGCGGATCGGCGTGGCCGTGGCCATCACTGCGCGCTCGGCACCGCCACGCGGCACGATCACCATGCTGTCGCCATGCTCGATGCGAGCGCCGCGTTCCATGGCGGCCCGCGCCAGGTCGGAGGCATGTTCCGAGGCAGCTTCTCCGCCGCTGTGGCGGGTGACGCAGACCTCGGCGAACGGCTTGCCACGCGCCGCCTTGAGCGGTGTGCCGGTCAGGCGTTCCGCCGCGGGGTTCATGTCCTCGACGCGGCCGTTCTCGTCGGTGCTGATCACGGCTTCGTCGAGTGCCTGCAAGGCCAGCGAGTGGCGCTCCAGCTGGCGTGCAGAAGACTCCTGCAGCCTGCGGCGCTCGCTGGTCTCGGTGGCGAGCTGCGAATTGATGCTGATGTTGCGGTCGGTGACGTCGCGCAGCTGGCGCACGCGTTCGTTGTGCCAATGCGCGAACAGTCCCAGCTCGTTGGCGGCATTGTCGTTGGCGAGCAGGCCGAGTGTGTCGTTGGTGCCGGAGGTCTCCGACATGCGATCCACCATCTTCGACAGCGGGCTGAGCACCAGCATGCGGAAGCCCAGGTACAGCACCAGCGCCAGCACCAGCAGGGCGGCGGCGGTCAGGCCCAGCATGCGCAGGAATAGCGCGTCAGCGCCGGCAAAGCCCTCGCTGGCCAAGGTCACGCGCAGCACGCGCCAGCCGGGGTAGCCGAGCTCGAAGGCGGAGACATAGCTGCGGCCACCCAGCACCGGGTCGCCGGACAGCAGCACGAAGCCCGGCTTGGCCTCCCACAGCGGGCGGTCCTTGCCGTTCATCCACAGCGCCAGCAGGGCGGTCTGCGCCTCTTCCGGCGACAGCTCGCGCGTGTCGGCCTTCAGCTTCTTGGCGGCGGCGGCCAGGGGGGACTGCGCGAACTCGGCCAGCAGTGCCTCGTTGCGGTCGTGCAGCGCCAGCGCCAGCGGGTTGTAGGCGCCGTATTCCTGCGCCAGGCCCGCCAGGTTGAGCAGCTTGTCCTTGGGCAGCTTCTCCGCCATGGCCGGCGAAGCGGCCAGGATGTTGCTGTCGGCGTCCAGCAGCAGCGAGTAGCCGCGCAGGTCACGGCTGTGGGCGGCGAAGGCCTGCAGCACGGTGGGGATCGGCAGGGCCACCGTCACCGCGCCGACGAAACGGCCTTCACGCCGCAGCGGCAGGCTGCAGATCAGGGTAGCGGCCTTGGACAGCGGCTCGCGCACGCTGAGGCTCCAGCTGCAACGGTCACCATCGACCAGGCGGGCTGGCGTGTACCAGCGCTCGCGCCAGTAGGGCACCACGCGGGGATCGTTGTAGTCGTCACGCTGCTGCAGGCGGCCGTCGGCGCCACGCAGCCATAGCAGGCTGGCGCGCTCGGCATCGGGGCGCAGGGTGTAGGGCTCGGGCCAGATGCCCACGGCGGCAGCCAGGGGGCTGCCACCGGCCAGGGCAGGGACCAGGGTCTTCAGGCTGTCCGGGTGGGAGTGCGGCACCAGGGCGGCGATGCTGCGGGCGAGTTCCTCGGCCTGACCGGCGTACTGGCCGATATCCAGCGCCAGTCGGCGACCGCTCTCCTGCTCGTAGCGGAAGGTTTCGCCCGCCAGTTCGTCCCGCACGAAGAACTTGCCGGCGATGGCCGCCGCGGCCACTCCCAGCAGCAGCAGCACCGTGAGCATCGCGGCGAGCTTGAACTGCAGCGTCTCGTGCCAGCGCAGGACCGGCAGGACGGCGGCTTTCGGAGAGGGGGCCTGAGCATTCATTGGGAAAGCCATGATTGCACAGGGAACAGCGCCGCCACACCCCCCTGTTGTAGAGCAGGCATCGTGCCTGCAGGCCGGCAAGTGCCGGCCCCACGGGTTCAGCCGAACAGCCGGACCACCTTGTGCAGTGCAGCAACCAGCTGGTCGACGTCGTCCTCGCCGTTGTAGGCCGCCAGCGAGGCGCGGGCGGTGGCGGGTACGGCGAAGCGCTCCATCAGCGGCATGGTGCAGTGGTGGCCGGTGCGGATCGCCACGCCCTCCTGGTCCAGGATGCTGCCGATGTCGTGCGGGTGGGCGCCTTCCATGACGAAGGACAGGATGCCGCCCTTGTTGGCCGCGGTGCCGATCAGTCGCAGGCCGGGTACGGCCGCGACGCGCGGCGTGGCGTACTCCAGCAGGGCGTGCTCGTGCGCGGCGATCGCCTCCAGGCCCACCGACCCGATCCAGTCCAGCGCCGCGGCAAAGCCGATGGCGCCGGCCATGTCGGGCGTGCCGGCCTCGAACTTGTAGGGCACCTCGTTCCAGGTGCTGCCCTCGAAGGCCACGGTGCGGATCATGTCGCCGCCGCCATGCCAGGGCGGCATGGCTTCCAGGTGCTCGCGCTTGGCCACCAGGCAGCCGAAGCCGGTGGGGCCGTAGGCCTTGTGCGCCGAGCAGACATAGAAATCCGCGCCCAGGGCAGGAAAGTCTACCGGCACGTGGGCGATGGCCTGGGCGCCGTCCACCAGCACCGGGATGCCGCGGGCCTTGGCTTCGCGGATGATGGCTTCCACCGGGTTGACCGTGCCCAGCGAGTTGGACACGTGCACCACCGAGATCAGCTTTGTGCGCGGGCCGATCAGCTTCAGCCATTGCTCGAACATCAGCTCGCCGGCGTCGTTCACCGGGGCGGCCACGGTCTTCGCGCCGGCCAGCTGCCAGGGCACGATGTTGGAGTGGTGCTCCATGCCGGTCAGCAGCACCTCGTCGCCGGGCTGGAGGCGCGGCGCCAGGAAGCTGCGCGCCACCAGGTTGATGGCCTCGGTAGTGCCGCGGGTGAAGACGATCTCTTCGCGGCTGGCGTTGAACCAGCGGGCGATGCGGTCGCGCGCGCCCTCGTAGAGGCCGGTGGCGCGCTCGGCCAGCTCGTGCACCGCACGGTGCACGTTGGCGTTGGAGGTCCGGTAATAGCCATCCATCGCACGCAGCACGCTTTCGGGCTTCTGCGTAGTGGCGGCGTTGTCCAGGTAGGCCAGGCGCTTGCCGCGGACCTGCTCGCGCAGGATCGGGAAGTCTGCCCGCACCCGCGCCAGGTCGTAGCCGCTCACTGCAGGGCCTCCAGCTGCTCGGTGTTCGGCAGCTGGCGCAGCAGGCGCTTGGTCACGCGGCTGCGCACGTCTTCCAGGCGGATGTGCTGCAGCACCTCGTGGGCGAAGGTCCAGGTCAGCAGCGCGCGTGCGGTGGATTCCGGCAGGCCGCGCGAGCGCAGGTAGAACAGCGCCTCGTCGTCGAGCTGGCCGAAGGTGGCGCCATGCGCGCACTTCACGTCGTCGGCGTAGATCTCGAGTTCCGGCTTGGCGTTGATCTCGGCGCCGGGCGACAGGATCAGGTTGGCGATGCGCTGCTCGGAGTCGGTCTTCTGCGCGTCCTTGTGGACGCGGATCATGCCGTTGAACACGCCGCGCGCCTTGTCGCGGGCGATGCCGCGGTACTGCTCGCGGCTGATGCAATGCGGCGCGCGGTGCTCGATGCGCGTGTGGTTGTCCACGTGCCCGTCGCCGGTCGGCGCATAGAGGCCGTGCAGGTGGATCGCCGCGCCGGGCTCGGCGAGGTCCACGTTGAGATCATGGCGCGACAGGCGCCCGCCCAGGTCCACCGTGACCACGTCGCAGCAGGCATCGCGCGACAGGCGCAGGTTGATGCGCGTGATGCGGTGGGAATCGGCACCGGCGTCGTTGAGGCGGATCAGGTGCAGCTGCGCGCCGGCTTCCAGCTCGATATCGGCGAAGATGGTCTCGAACACGCCGTCGCCGGAGGTGTTGAGGATCATCGTGGCTTCGCTGCCGCGTTCCAGGTGCAGGCGGTGGCGCTGGTGCGCGCGATCGCTCGGGCGGATCGGCTCCTCGCGGCGCGTCTTGGCGGGGATGCGCAGCTCGGTGACGCCGCCGGCAAAGGCGGCATTGAGCGCGTCCAGTGCATCGCCGTGGCCGGTGGCGGACGCCAGCTCGGCTTCCGGCTGCAGTGCGGCCTCGGGCAGCGCAGCCAGGGCGGCGAGGTTGGTGTACTTCCACTCCTCCAGTTCGGTGGAGGGGAAGCCGGCCGTCAGGAAGGCGTCCAGCGCCTTGCGGCGCTCGCCGGTCTGCGCGGCCGCCGGCAGCGCCTCGAAGGCGCGGCGGAAAGGAGAGAGGTCGAGCATCTCAGGCGGCCTGCTGGATCCAGCCGTAGCCCTTTTCTTCCAGTTCCAGCGCCAGCTCCGGGCCACCGGTCTTGACGATGCGGCCCTCGGCCAGCACGTGCACGAAGTCCGGCTTCACGTAGTCCAGCAGGCGCTGGTAATGCGTCACCAGCAGCACCGAGCGCTCCTTGGAGCGCATCAGGTTGATGCCGTCGGCCACGATCTTCAGCGCGTCGATGTCCAGGCCCGAGTCGGTCTCGTCCAGCACCATCAGCTTGGGCTCCAGCACCAGCATCTGCAGGATCTCGTTGCGCTTCTTCTCGCCGCCCGAGAAACCTTCGTTGACGCCGCGCGAGAGCATCGCCGGGTTCATCTGCATCTGCTTGACGCGATGCTTGACCCAGGAGAGGAAGTCGGCGGCATCCAGCTCCTTCTCGCCGCGGATCTTGCGCTGCGCGTTGAGCGCGGCCTTGAGGAACACCATGTTCGACACGCCGGGGATTTCCACCGGGTACTGGAAGCCCAGGAAGATGCCCTTGGCGGCGCGCTCTTCCGGGTTCAGCTCCAGCAGATCGGCACCGTCGAAGCTCACCGTACCTTGGGTGATCGTGTAGTCATCGTGGCCGGCGAGCAGCTTCGACAGGGTCGACTTGCCCGAGCCGTTGGGGCCCATGATGGCGTGGACCTCGCCCGCGCCGATGCGCAGGTCGATGCCCTTGAGGATGTCTTTCCCGTCGATGCGGGCGTGCAGGTTCTTGATATCAAGCATGGCGTTCTTCTGGCTCGAACCTTTCGGCTCTGGCTATGGCATCGGTCAGCCGACCGACCCTTCGAGTGAAACGGAGAGCAGCTTCTGGGCCTCTACGGCGAATTCCATCGGCAGCTCCTTGAACACGTCCTTGCAGAAGCCGTTGACGATCATCGACACGGCGTCCTCCTCGGCGATACCGCGCGAGCGGGCATAGAACAGCTGGTCCTCGCCGATCTTCGAGGTGGTGGCCTCGTGCTCCAGGATCGCGCTGGGATTGCGGATCTCGGTATAGGGGAAGGTGTGCGCGCCGCACTTGTCGCCGATCAGCAGCGAGTCGCACTGCGTGTAGTTGCGCGCGCCCTCGGCGCCCGGCAGCACGCGCACCAGGCCGCGGTAGGCCTGCTGGCCGTGGCCGGCGGCAATGCCCTTGGACACGATCGTGCTCTTGGTGCGCTTGCCGATGTGGATCATCTTGGTGCCAGTGTCGGCCTGCTGGCGGTGATGCGTCAGCGCCACCGAGTAGAACTCGCCCACCGAGTCATCACCGCGCAGGATGCAGCTCGGGTACTTCCAGGTGATGGCCGAGCCGGTCTCCACCTGGGTCCAGCTGATCTTGCTGCGCTGGCCGCGACAGTCGCCGCGCTTGGTCACGAAGTTGTAGATGCCGCCGACGCCGTTCTCGTCGCCGGGGTACCAGTTCTGCACCGTGGAATACTTGATCTGCGCGTCGTCCAGCGCCACTAGTTCCACTACCGCCGCATGCAGCTGGTTCTCGTCGCGCTGCGGCGCGGTGCAGCCTTCAAGATACGAAACGTGGCTGTTCTCTTCGGCAATGATCAGCGTGCGCTCGAACTGGCCGGTGTTGCGCTCGTTGATGCGGAAGTAGGTGGACAGCTCCATCGGACAGCGCACGCCCTTGGGGATGAACACGAAGGAGCCGTCGGTGAAGACCGCCGAGTTCAGCGCTGCGTAGAAGTTATCGCCGAAGGGCACCACGGTGCCCAGGTACTTGCGCACCAGCTCCGGATACTCGCGCACCGCCTCGGAGATGGAGCAGAAGATCACGCCGGCCTCGGCCAGCTTCTTGCGGAAGGTGGTGCCCACCGAGACGGAGTCGAACACCACGTCCACCGCCACCTGCGGCTGCACGCCGGCCAGCATCTCCTGCTCGCGCAGCGGGATGCCCAGCTTCTTGTAGGTCTCCAGCAGCTTCGGGTCGACCTCGTCCAGCGACTTCGGCGCGTCCTTCATCGACTTGGGCGCCGAGTAGTAGGACACCGCCTGGTAGTCGATAGGCGGGTACTGCACGTGGGCCCACTTGGGCTCCGTCATCTTTAGCCAGCGGCGGTAGGCCTTGAGGCGGAACTCCAGCAGCCACTCCGGCTCCTGCTTGCGGGCCGAGATGGCGCGGACCACGTCCTCGCTGAGGCCGGGGGCGATGGTCTCGGAGTCGACATCGGTGACGAAGCCGGCGGAGTAGGTGCGGTTGCGCACCAGGGCCTGGATGTCTTCTTGGTTCGTGGACATGGATAGGCTCTTAGCCCGCCGTGGAGGCGGCGCTGATGAATTGGACCGGCATCTCGGACCGGCGCTGCGGGGCGGCGAGCTGGTCCAGGGTGACGGCTTCCAGGGCTTGGCGGATCGCGGTATTGATCAGGCGCCAGCCATGGCGGGTGCCGCATTTGGACTCCAGGCCGCAGCTGCCCTCATGGATCGAGCACTCGGTGACCCCGATGGGGCCTTCCAGCGCCCGGATCACGTCAGCCACCGAAATCTGGCCCGGCGCCCGTACCAGCCGGTAGCCACCATGGGCGCCGCGGGTGGACTCGAGCAAGCCGCCTCGAGTCAATGTTTTCAATAGCTTGGCGACGGTCGGGGCGGGGAGATGGCTGCGTTCCGCTAGCTCCACCCCGGTATGCACGCGCGCCGGCGCGGCGGCGATGAGCGTCATCACCACGGTGGCGTAATCAGCCAGTTTGCTGAGCTTGAGCATGCAATTAAGACCAAAGAAGTCCTGATTGGGGCGCGCATGTTACTGCTGCGCGTCAGCCGGGACAACCCTGGACGTGCCTATTGCAGGAATCAGCCGGGTTTTACGCGGCGCGTGGGCGGGATGCTTGCCCGCCAACCGGTGCTGGAACGGGTGGGAGCGGCTTCAGCCGCTATCCTGCCTGGAAGACCAGGAGCGGGGCGGACGCCGCTCCCACGCTGGCCATTTGGTGTCAGCGGATCGGCGCCGGGCAATCGTACCGCTTCGCCGCCAGGACCTCGCGATAGCGGTCCGGGAAATTGGTGAACAGGCCGTCCACGCAATAGCCGGCGATGCGTTCCAGGTCCTCGGTGCTGTTGACCGTGTAGGGGTGCATGGCCAGGCCCAGGCCATGGGCCTGCTGCACCAGGCTGGCATTGACGTCGCTCAGCGGCGGGCCGATGCCGAAGCTGTAGCGGGCGATCAGCGCCATGGTGGCGGCGTTGGTAGTGAGGGGCTGCATCAGCTGGATCAGCGGAATCTCCGGGTCCAGGCGCTGCATTTCCAGCAGTACCGTCGGGATGAAGGACTGCACCAGCACCTGGCGGCGCTGCACCGAGCCCTCGCGCAGGCCGTACTGGTTCATCAGGTCGAGCAGGCGCTGCGCCACCGAGGGCTGGCCTTGGCCCAGGCCGGGCTTGATCTCGACGTAGTAGTTCACGTCCTTGCCGTAGCGCTGGAAGACTTCCTCGAGTGTCGGGATCGTCTGGCCGACGTACTCCGGCTTGGCGCGGTCCGGATAGGCCTCGTTGAACCAGCTGCCCATGTCGCAGGTCTTGAGCTGCGCCAAGGTCTTGCTGCTGACGTTGCCGGTGCAGTTCTCGGCCGGGCCGCGGGCGGTGCGGTTCAGCGTGGTGTCGTGCAGGCAGACCAGCACGCCGTCGGACGTGGAATAGACGTCCTGCTCGATGTACTCCGCGCCCATCTGCAGCGCCAGGTCGTAGGCGGCCAGGGTGTGCTCCGGCGCGTGCCCCGAGGCACCGCGGTGGGCGACGATGACCTGGTCGGTCTTCAGGACCGGGGTGGCGGCGCCGTTGGGGGCCACTGAGGAGCCGCAGGCGGCCAGCAGGCCGACGGCGAGGATCAAGGCAGAACGCATGCAATACTCCGAGGATATCCGCACAGGTTAACCTGCTCGCATGACAGAACAAGCAAGGCCGGCGCCCGCCTGGGACGTACAGAACCCCTTCATCCAGCCCATCACGGTCGGTGCGGAGCATCTGGATGCCTTCGGCCACACCAACAACGTGGTCTACCTGCAGTGGCTGGAGAAGGTCGCCTGGGCACACTCGGTGAGCCTGGGCTTCGGCTTCGAGGACTACGAGCGCACGGGCGTGGGCTGCGTGGCGCGCCGGCATGAGCTGGACTACCTGGCGGCCACCTTTGCCGGCGACGAGCTGCTGGCTGCCACCTGGATCCACGAGAACGACGGCAAGCTCAGCATGTGGCGCCGCTACCAGATCATCCGCGTGGCCGATGGCAAGACCGTGCTGCGCGGACAGACGCACTGGGTCTGCATCGACATGAAGACCGGCCGCCCGCGGCGCCAGCCGGAGGAGTTCCTCAAGGCCTACGTGCCGGCGCTGCCGAGATAGAGCAACCGCGGGGCGTAGTCGAGCCGGGCGACGACGATCGCGTTCTGTCCGTACTGCCGGCCCAGCGCGCGCGCCAGGCCCCGCGGCGGGTCCACCAGCAGGAAGCCCGGCTCGTCGGGCCATCGCCCAGCAGGATCGCAATGCAGGCTGGGATAGTGGACCAGTCCGCTGGCCTGCAGCCCCGCTTCCATGCCGGCGTGGCGCAGCCGGTTCTGCCAGTCCATTAGTTGACGCGAGTGCGGGTTGCAGGGCGTCACCAGGGCCCAGTGCTGCCGGCAACCGCCCAGCCGGGCCAGTCGCAGCCCGGCCGCTACGTCACGCACGCCAATGCGCAGCGTCAGCTCCGCGCCGGGCAGGCGCACGCGGTACAGCGTCGCGCGATAGGCCCGGTCGAGCGCGGCGGCGTTCACGATGCGCGCCGCAGCAGGTCGTCGAACAGCAGCGCCAGGGTATCCAGCTGGTCGTTGAGGCCATGATCCGAGTCCAGCAGGTGAAGCGCCGCACGGTTGCGGCGCGCGAAGGTGATGCCGCGCTCCACCGGCACGATGTCGTCGCCCCAGCCATGAGCCACACTGCAGAGGGCAGGGATGCCCTGGGGTTCTTCCTCCCAGCCGGGGAAGTACAGGGCCGGGGCCATCAGGAACAGGGCGCGGGGCTGCAGAGCGGCGCAGGCCTGCGCCGAGACGTAGCCGCCCATGCTGGAGCCCACCAGCACCAGGCTGTGCCGCGCCCGGGGGGCGAGGGCCAGCAGCTGGGCCACGCGCTCGCGGGGATCGTGGGTGTGACTATAATCCGGGCTGAGGACTTCGTAGCCACGCTGGCGCGCGGTCACGGCGAGATGCTGGATCTTGGTGCCCCAGGGCCCGGATTCCTTGCCATGGGCGAAAACCACGAGACGATCGGGAAGGTCTTTCATGTCTGAACGCTGGCTGACGACCGGAGCATTATGATGCCCGACGAGGACAAGCAGGCCGCTGAAGAGCGCCTGACCCTGGCGGAACGCCGCCGCAAGCGCCGCCGCGAGCGCAAGCAGCCGCTGGAAGTGCGCATGACCATGCGCTTCAAGTTCGGCGACGAGCCCGACGACGTCATCACCATGATGGACGACCGTGCGGTGCCGATGGTCGACAACGTATTCAAGAACCGCGACAAGATCGTGCGCGGCTTCGTGGGCCTGCTGGTCCGCGCCGGCATGAAGCAGCCCAAGGTCGCCGGCGAAGTCTTCCCCCTGATCAAACTCCTCCGCGGCAAGCGTTCATGAAAGGCATCCAGATCTTCAATGCCGTCGCCATGGCGGCGGCGGCTTCCTTCGCGTCCACCATCGGCGTGGTCACCCTGCTGTACGCCATCTACCTGGACAGCGTGCCGCGCCTGCGCGAGGACTGGCCCCTGGTGGTCACCACCTTCCTGGTGTTCTGCGTCCTGTTCCTGCTCTCGGTGCTGGCCTTCCACGCGCACCGGCGCGAGAAGGCCTGGCGCTGGCCGGCGGAGGCGGTGCTACTGCTCGGCATCTTCGGTGGCGGCGGGATCCTGTACCGCGCCCTGCTCTGATGGAACTGCCAGCGCCGCGGCAATGGGAGCCGCTGAGCTTCGTGCCGATCCTGGCCGGGCTCTGCTGGCTGTTGCCGGATGCCGGTGGCGCCTGGCTGTTCTGGGCCCTGCTGCCTGGGGTGCTGCTGCTGTCCAGCGGCACCGCATTGCTGCTTTTCCCCGGCGATCCGCGCATCAGTGCCTACATGGCGCTGGCCGGATTCCTGGGCGTGCTGTTCTTCCTGCCGGCCTGGATCGCGGGCGGCTTCGGGCAGGCCCTGCTGGCCCTGGCCGGTAGCCTGGCCAGCTTCATGGTGGCGGGCAGGGCGGCGCTCACCCGCGAGCCCCAGGGACTGGACGTGCCGCCCCCCGACCGTGGCCCGCAGATGGACCTCAAGGTGGGCATGGACGAGGCGGTGCTGGGCTACTTCGTCGGCGGCGCACGCATGCCGGCCGGCGAGCAGGCCTTGCAGGTCTGCCGGCAGGCCGAGCAGATGCTTGCCGCGATCCGCCAGCGTGGCCTGGACCGCGACCCGGCGGCGCTGCACCCCGAGCCGCCGCCGCCGGCCCGGGTGTTCATCCAGAAGGCGCGCCACCGCGGGCAGGACTACGAGGTCCTGCGCTTCGACAGCGGCTTCGTCCCCGACGCGGGCCTGCCAGGCGCGGCCGTCTGGAATGCCCACGAGCGCAACCGCGAGTGTCACGTGCGCCTGCTGCGTCACCCCGGGCCGCCGCGGCCCTGGCTGCTGTGCATCCACGGCTACCGCATGGGCACGCCCTGGCTGGACTTCAGCCTGTTCGGGCCGCGCTGGCTGCATCACCGCCTGGGCTTCAACCTGATCCAGCCGGTGCTGCCGCTGCACGGCCCGCGCCGCATCGGCGCCCGCAGTGGCGACCACTACCTGGACGGCGATCCGCTGGACCTGGTCCATGCCCAGTCGCAGGCGCTGTGGGACCTGCGCCGCAGCCTGGCCTGGCTGCGGCAGAACGAGGGCAAGGCCCGGGTCGGCGTCATGGGCTACTCCCTGGGTGGCTACAACGCCGCCCTGCTGGCGTCCTACGAGCGCGAGCTGGACTTCACGCTGGCAGTGATCCCGGTCACGGATTTCGCCTCGGCGCTGATGCGTTTCGTGCCGCCCGGGCACCTGCGCTACTACCGCGAGCATGGCCTGGACGAACAGCGCTATCGCGACATCCTGCAGGTGGTTTCGCCGCTAGCGCGGGCGCCGCTGCTGCCGCGCGACCGCCTGCACGTGGTGGCCGCCGCTGCCGACCGCATCGTCCTGCCGCATCACCCGCTGGCGCTGGGCCGGCACTGGGATGTGCCGGTTACCTGGTACCAGGGCTCCCACCTCTCGATCCGCTATGAGCGCGAGCCCGGCCTGGCGCTGAAACACGCTGCCGCCGCGGCCGGCTGGCCGGTTTCCTGAGCCCTTCGGCGGTCGGCCGGATTTCCCTCCGGTCGGCACTCCGGCAGGCTAGAATCGGGAAAATCACCGAATTCCCCCCAATTCCTCCTGGATTTCCCCATGAAACGAGTTGCCATTACCGGCACCGGCTTGTTCACGCCGCCGCACAGCATCAGCAATGACGAACTGGTGGCTTGCTACAACAGCTATGTCGAGCGCTACAACGCCGAGCATGCCGACGACATCGCCGCCGGCACGGTTCCGGCACTGGCACCCTCGTCTTCCGAGTTCATCCTCAAGGCTTCCGGCATCAAGTCGCGCTTCGTGATGGACAAGGAAGGCGTGCTGGACGTGGACGTGATGCGCCCGCGCTATCGCACCCGCAGCGACGACGAGCCCTCGATCATGGTCGAGATGGGCCTGGCCGCGGCGAAGCAGGCGCTGGAGCGCGCCGGCCGCAAGCCGGAGGACGTGGATTTCGTGCTGGTGGCCTGCTCCAACATGCAGCGCGGCTATCCGGCCATGGCGGTGGAGCTGCAGCACCACCTCGGCATCACCGGCTACGGCTACGACATGAACGTGGCCTGCGCCTCGGCGGCCTTCGGTATCCAGGCCGCGGTGGACGCCGTGCGCATGGGCAGCGCCCGCGCCGCCCTGGTGGTGAGCCCGGAGATCTGCTCCGGCCACCTCAACTTCCGCAATCGCGATTGCCACTTCATCTTCGGCGACGCCTGCACGGCGGTGCTGGTGGAGCCGCTGGAGACGGCGGTATCGCCGGTGCGCTTCGAGGTGCTGGGCACGCGCCTGCAGACGCAGTTCTCCAACAACATCCGCAACAACTTCGGCTTCCTCAACGCCTGCGAAGTGCCGCCGCGCCGCTGGGACGACGTGCTGTTCCACCAGGAGGGCCGCAAGGTCTTCAAGGAAGTGGTGCCGATCGCCTCGGAGCTGATCGTGAACCACCTGACCGACCTGGGCCTGGCGCCGGATTCGGTGCGCCGCTTCTTCCTGCACCAGGCCAACCTGGGCATGAACCAGTTGATCTCCAAGCGCGTGCTGGGCCGTGATCCGGGGCCGGACGAGGCCCCGGTAACGCTGGACGAATACGCCAACACCAGCTCCGCCGGTTCGGTGATCGCCTTCCACAAGCATCACGAAGACCTCAAGGCCGGAGATCTGGCCGTGCTTTGCGCCTTCGGCGCCGGCTACTCCGCCGGTTCCGTGGTGATGAAGCGGGTGTGAACCCGGTCCGGCAGCGGCGGTCCAAGCGCGACTTCAGGTAATGCAGGCATCCATGAGCGAACAGCAATCCTCCTCGGCCCTGGGCCGTTTCTTTGGGCGTATCTGGAAGGGCGCGGTCATCATCTACCGCACCCTGTTCGTCCTCAGCCTGGCCATCGGCCTGTTCGTAATGTTCACCTTCTTCGGCGGCGGCACGCCGCCCAAGGTCGAGGACAACGTCGCCCTGATCCTGGCGCCGACGGGTGCGCTGGTCGAGCAGATCGACCAGGACCCGGGCCAGCATCTGGTGGAAAGCCTGCGCGGCGAGCCGCCGTCGCAAACGCTGCTGCGCGACTTGATCGACGCCCTGGACCTGGCGCGTGACGACAAGCGCATCACCTTCGCCGTGCTCAAGCTCGACGCCCTGGCCAACGCCGGCCTGCCGCAGCTGGAGGAACTGGGCGTGGCGATCAAGCGCTTCCAGGCCGCCGGCAAGAAGGTGGTGGCCTACAGCCCCTGGTACGACCAGGCGCCGTACTTCGCCGCGTCGCTCGCCGATGAGGTGGTGGTGGACCCGCAGGGCATGGTCCACATCGAGGGTTTCAGCGTCTACCAGAACTACTTCAAGGACGCGCTGGACAAGCTCGGCGTGCGCATCAACGTGTTCCGCGTCGGCGAGTACAAATCTGCAGTCGAGCCGTTCACCCGCAACGACATGTCCGAGGACGCGCGCCAGGCCAACATCGCCTGGCTGGGCGACCTGTGGACCGATTACGCCAAGGGCGTGGACAGCGCGCGCAAGCTGCCCGAGAACGGCGTGATCAACTACGTCACCGGCATGCGCCAGGCGCTGGAGACCGGCGGTGGCGACAGCGCGGCCTACGCCAAGAAGGCCGGCCTGGTGACGCACGTGGAGACGCTGAAGGAATTCCGCCAGCGCATGGGCGCCATCGTCGGCATCGACGATGACCACGGCAGTTTCCGCCAGGTGCACTTCAGCGAATACCTGCGTGCCATGCAGCACGCCAAGAAGCCCCGGGCGACCGGCAAGGGCAGCAAGGTGGCACTGGTGGTTGTACAGGGCGAGATCGTGGACGGCCCGGGCGACATCGGCCAGGCCGGCGGCGACACGATCGCCGATCTGCTCGACCAGGCGCGCCGTGACGAGGACGTGGCCGCGGTGGTCCTGCGCGTGGACTCGCCCGGTGGCAGCGTCTGGGCCTCCGAGCAGATCCGCCGCGAGGTGGATGCGCTGAAGGCCGAGGGCAAGCCGGTGGTGGCGTCGATGTCCACCGTGGCCGCCAGCGGCGGTTACTGGATATCGATGGACGCCAACCAGATCTGGGCGCACAGCACCACGATCACCGGCTCCATCGGCATTTTTGGCCTGATCCCGACCAT
Source organism: Solimonas sp. (assembly GCA_030149365.1). Classification (GTDB taxonomy): domain Bacteria; phylum Pseudomonadota; class Gammaproteobacteria; order Nevskiales; family Nevskiaceae; genus Solimonas_A. The sequence continues at coordinate 16,958 of JASBRP010000047.1, read as the reverse complement.
TGACCAGGCGCTGGGCAAGATCGGCGTGCACACCGACGGCGTTGGCACCACGCCGCTGGCCGGCAGCCTGCGCCTGGATCGCCCGCTGTCGCCGGAGATTTCCAGCATCATCCAGTCGCAGATCGACAAGGGCTACCGCGACTTCATCGGCGGCGTCGCCAGGGCGCGCAAGCTGCCGTTGCAGAAGGTCGATGGGCTGGCCCGCGGCCGTGTCTGGAGCGGTGGCGAGGCCAAGACGCTCGGCCTGGTTGATCACCTCGGCGGGCTCGAGGAAGCGGCGGATGCCGCCGCCAAGCTCGCCAGCCTGGGCCCGGACAGCTACGAGTTGCAGGAATACAGCCCGGAGCGCGGCTTCCCCTTCGACTTCCTGCTGCCGTTCTCGGGCAGCATCAAGCTGGACTTCCTGCCGGCCGGCACCACGCGCTGGCTGACCACCCTGCTGCAGCGAACGGACGCCGAGCGCGCCCTGCGCAGCCTCAACGATCCGCGCGGCATGTACGCCAACTGCTACTGCACGCCGAGCATGGGCGGCAGCATCATCGGCCGCTGAAGCCTGCCGCCCGGCATGCCCAAGGCCAGCATCGGCGATATCGACGTTCACTACGTCGAGGCGGGTTCCGGCACGCCGCTGGTGCTGGTCCACGGCCTGGGCGGCTCCTGGGCCGACTGGGACTACCAGATCGCGCCCTTCGGCGAGCACTACCGCGTGCTGGCGCCGGACCTGCGCGGCTTCGGCGATACGCCGATCGGCACGCAGGGGCCGGGAGTGCTGCAGTTCGTCGAGGACCTGCGCCGCTTCCTCGACGCCATCGGCGTCGAGAGCTGCCTGCTGGTGGGCCACAGCATGGGCGGCGCGGTGAGCCTGCAGTTCGCGCTGCAGTACCCGCAGCGCGTGCAGCGCCTGGTCATCACCAACAGCGTGCCCGGCTTCCGGCCGCGCACGCCGCGCCAGCACTTCGAGATCGGCTATCGCCTGCTGGTGATGGGTCTGCTGGGCCCGGCACGGCTGTCGCGCATCAGCGCGCACCGCATGTTCCCCGGGCCGGAGAACGAGGGCCTGCGGGCCAAGGTGATCGCCCGCGGCGCCCGTAACACGCGCCGCGCCTATCTCGGCGCACTCGGCCGGCTGGTGCAATGGTCGGTGATCGACCGCCTGCCCGAGCTGAAGATGCCGGTGCTGGTGGTCGGGGCGGGGCAGGACTACTTCGGCCACGAAGACGTGGTGAAGTTCGCGCACGCGCTGCCGCGCGGCTCCCTGCACTGGTTCCCGGAAGGGCGACACGGCCTGCCTTCCGAGGCCCCCGAGGCCTTCAACCCGGTGCTGCTGAAGTTCTTCCGCCGCAAGGTGAAGGCATGAGCTCCGCGGCGCCGATCGGCGTGTTCGATTCCGGCGTCGGCGGCATCTCGGTGCTGCGCGAGATGCGGCGCCTGCTGCCGCGTGAGAACCTGGTCTACTACGCCGACAGCGGCCATTGCCCCTATGGCGGCAAGACCCGTGAGCAGATCCAGGCGCGGGCGGTGGCCATCACCGAATACCTGATCGCGCGCGGCGCCAAGCTGATCGTGGTGGCCTGCAACACCGCCACCATCGCGGCGGTGGAGCACCTGCGCGCCACCTATCCGATCCCCTTCGTCGGCATGGAGCCGGCGGTGAAGCCGGCGGCGGCACAGACGCGCAGCGGCGTGGTCGGCGTGCTGGCCACCGGCGCGGCGCTGGCCGGCGACAAGTTCCACAAGCTGGTGGCGGATCATGCCGGCGGCGTGCGCGTCATCACCCAGCCCTGCCCGGGCCTGGTGGAAAAGGTGGAGGCCGGGCTGCTGGACGGCCAGGAGACGCGCGAACTGGTGCAGCGTTACACCGCGCCGCTGCTGCAGCAGGGCGCCGATGTGATGGTGCTGGGCTGCACCCACTATCCCTTCCTGCGGCCGATGATCCAGGACGTGGTGGGCCCGGGTGTGAGCCTGATCGACACCGGCGCCGCCGTGGCGCGGCAGGCGCAGCGCCTGCTGGAGCGGGAAGGCCTGGCTAACGACGCCGATGCGGCCGGCAGCATCGAATGGCATGGCAGCGGCGATCCGGAGCAACTGGAGCGGTTGCGTCCGCTGCTGATGCCGGAGGCCTAGGCCGAACCTGTGGGAGCGGCTTCAGCCGCGATCTTTTCGCAGCCCGTCCCAAAGATCGCGGCTGAAGCCGCTCCCACATTTGGTTGGGCTGACGCAGTAGGAGGGGCCGTTGGCCGCGAATCAGCCCTTAATCTCCAACGGCCGCTCCTGCGAGAAAGCCTGAGTGATGTAGGAGCCAGCTTGTTGGCGACCTCGTCCAACCGGTCGCCAGCAAGCTGGCTCCTACACCCTGGGTTCACGCAAACCGCATCGACAGATCCAGTGCCCGGATGTGCTTGGTGATGCTGCCGATGGCGATGCGGTCCACGCCGCATTCGGCATAGCCGCGCACGTTCTGCAGCGTAGCGCCGCCGGAATACTCGATCACGGTCTTGCCGCCGCGGGCGCGGTGCTCGCGCACCAGGCGCACGGCTTCGCGCAGGTCCGGCAGGCTGAAGTCGTCCACCAGCAGCAGGTCCACGTCGGCGTCCAGCGCGGCGCGCGCCTCTTCCATCGTCTCGGCTTCGGTCATCAGCGGCACGCCGGCGTCCAGCGCGCGGGCGTTGGCGATGGCCTGGCGGATGCCGCCGGCAGCGGCGATGTGGTTTTCCTTGATCAGGATGCCGTCGTAGAGGCCGATGCGGTGGTTGATGCCGCCGCCGCAGAGCACGGCGTACTTCTGCGCGTTGCGCAGGCCCGGCAGGGTCTTGCGCGTGTCGGCGATGCGCGCGCCGGTGCCGGCCACGGCGTCCACGTACTGGCGCACCGCGGTGGCGGTGCCTGACAGGGTCTGCAGGAAATTCAGGGCCGGGCGCTCACCGGTGAGCAGCGCACGGGCCGGGCCGCGCAGTTCGTAGAGCCGCTGGTTGGGGGCGACCAGCTGCCCTTCCTGCACCAGCCACTTCACCTCGATGGCAGGGTCCAGCTGGCGGAACACTTCGTCCACCCAGGGGCGGCCGCAGACCACGGCATTCTCGCGGGAGATCACGTAGGCCTGGCCCTGCTCGCCGGCGGGCACTAGCCGCGCCGTGAAGTCACCGCCCCCCACGTCCTCGGCCAGGGCGTGCGAAACGACGGCCTGCAGGTCCGTGACGTAGGCGGGCAGGGTCATGGGCTTACTTCGCCTTCGGCGCCATGCCGAGCAGGAACTCCACCAGGGCCATCTGCGCCCACAGGCGGTTCTCGGCCTCGTCGTAGATCACCGACTGGGGGCCGTCGATGACCGAGGCGCTGACTTCCTCGCCGCGGTGGGCGGGCAGGCAGTGCAGGAAGATCGCTTCCGGCTTGGCGCGGGCCATCATGGCGTCGTCCACCTGGTAGCCGGCAAAGGCCTTCAGGCGGCGCTGGGTCTCGGCTTCCTGGCCCATGCTGGTCCAGGTATCGGTGATCACCACGTCGGCACCGCTGGCGGCGCTGGCGGCGTCGGCCACCAGTTCAATGCGGGAGCCGCCGGCGCGGACGATCTCCTGCGAGGGTTCATAGCCGACCGGTGCGGCGATCTTCAGCTTGAAGTCGAACAGCTGCGCCGCCTCGATGAAGGAGTGGCAAACGTTGTTGCCGTCGCCGATCCAGGCGGCGGTCTTGCCCTTGGGGCTGCCGCGGTGCTCGGTCCAGACCTGCATGTCGGCCAGCAGCTGGCAGGGGTGGTGCAGGTTCGACAGGCCGTTGATCACCGGCACGCGGGAGTGGCGCGCCAGCTCTTCCTGGTCGGCCTGCGAGTCGTTGCGGATCATGATCGCGTCGCACATGCGCGACAGCACCTGTGCGGTGTCCATCAGCGGCTCGTCACGGCCCATCTGCGTGGCGTTGGCGCTGAGGAACAGGGCATGCCCGCCGAACTTCACCATGCCGGACTCGAAGCTGACGCGGGTGCGCGTCGAGCTCTTGGTGAACAGCATCGCCAGGGTCTTGCCGATGAACGGACGGTAGGCGGGGTCGCGGCTGTTCTTGAGGGCGATGGCGCGTGCCACGATCGCTTGCGCTTCCTCAGCGCTCAGGTCGGACAGCTTCAGCAGGTGGCGGGTCATGACAAAACGGTTCCCTAGAAAAAGCAAAAGGGCCGTTCCCGGTGGAACGGCCCCGTTGCGGTGTGAATTAGAGTCTATCCGTGCATCAGACACGCGTGCGACGGCGTGCCATTTTCGTGTCCCGCTAACCCTGTCGACCCGCGGTGTACACGAGTACATAAGGGGCGATAGGGAACGCGGGGCGCGAAAATGGCCCCGTCCCGAAGGGTTGCGCCAGAAATCGCGCCATGCGGCGCCGGCCGCCGCTTATTGGGTCCACCCAACCTCGCGTCGCCCGGCTGAGCCTGGCGCGATTTCTGGCAGCAACGCACGCGTGTCTGATGCACGGATAGACTCTGAGCTTAGCCGAGATTGCTCTCGACGAACTGCCAGTTCACCAGAGCCCAGAAGTGCTCGAGGAAGCTGGCGCGGGCGTTGCGGTAATCGACGTAGTAGGCGTGTTCCCAGACGTCGGCGGTCAGCAGCGGCTTCTGGCCGGCGGTCAGCGGGCAGCCGGCGTTGGAGGTGCTGACGAGCGCGAGGCTGCCGTCGGCGTTCTGGACCAGCCAGGCCCAGCCGGAGCCGAAGGTGTTCATCGCCACTTCGGTGAACTGCTTCTTGAAGTCTTCCACGCCGCCGAACTGCTTGACCAGCGCGTCGGTGAGCTTCTTGCCCGGCGCGGTCTGCGTCGGGGTGAGGCAGTTCCAGAAGAAGGTGTGGTTCCAGACCTGGGCGGCGTTGTTGAAGATCTTGCCCGAGGACTTCTTCACGATGTCCTCCAGCGCCATGTTCTCGAACTCGGTGCCGGCGATCAGCTTGTTGCCGTTGTCCACGTAGGCCTTGTGATGCTTGCCGTAGTGGAAGTCCAGCGTTTCGGCGGACATGTGGGGGGCGAGCGCGTCGCGGGCGTAGGGGAGTTCAGGGAGGGTCAGAGCCATTGATTTGATTCCTTTTGTTGCTAAGCGGCGCCGGGAATGCGCCGGCCGGCTGCAAGTGGGGCCGACAAAATAGGCGAGCGGCCCCACAAATTCAATACCACGCAGGGACTTGGACCGGTTCTTGCGGGGATTCATTCCCCGGGCAGTGCGCGTATAATCCGCGCCCGCCGTACCCTTACCAGCAGCCGGAGAAGGCAAAATGGACGCGCTGGAGCGCATCAAGAAGCAGGTCACCGACAACCCCATCATGATCTACATGAAGGGCTCGCCGGATTTTCCCCAGTGCGGTTTTTCCGCACGCGCGACCCAGGCCCTCAAGGCCTGCAACGTGCCGTTCTCCTACGTGAACATCTTCGAGGACGAAGAGGTCTACCGCGCACTGCCGAAGTACGCCAACTGGCCGACCTTCCCGCAGCTCTACGTCAAGGGTGAGCTGGTCGGCGGCTGCGACATCACGCTGGACCTCTACCAGTCCGGCGAACTGCAGAAGATGCTGCAGGAAGCGGTGGCGGACAGCAAAGCGGCCTGATTCAGCCTCAGGTCACAGGAAAACGCCCGCGTAAGCGGGCGTTTTTCGTTTCCGGCCGTTTCCCTGGGTTCTTCAGGCGGCCAGCAGCCCCTGGGCAACCGAACGGCGCTTTTCCGTCCCGGCGAGCACTTCCACCAGTTGCAGCCCGAAGGCGACCGCGCTGGCCGGCCCCTGGCCGGTCACGCAGTGGCCGTCCACCACCACCGGCAGGTCCACGTAGTGCAGCAGCTGTTCACGGAAGGAGGGGTAGCAGGTGGCCTTCTTTCCGTCCAGCAGCCCATGCGCCGACAGCACCAGGGCCGGGGAGGCGCAGATCGCCCCGGTCCAGCGATGGGCCTGGCGCTGGGCCTTGAGCTTCTCCACCAGGCCGGCATGAGCCGACAGGGCTTGCGCGCCCTTTTCGCCGCCCGGCAGGACGATGAGATCGAAATCCCGGCCGGCGACATCCGCCCATAGCGCGTCGGCGGTCAGCTTCAGGCCGCGGGTGCCTTCCACCTCGCGCCCGCTCTCGATGCTGGCGACGGTCACCGCGACTTCACCACGCCGCAGCACGTTGATGATGGTGACGGCCTCCATGGATTCCGAACCGTTTGCGACGACGACCAGAGCATTCATCGTGGAAACTCCTTTGGCTTTTTTGTGTGAGAACCGCGGTTGGGCGCGGTGGTAGAATGCCACAGCCCTTTTCGCTTCCGCCCGACCCATAAAAATTAAGTTCGGAGAGCGAAGGATGCCGCATTGTCGTCACATCAAAATTCCCACTGCCGGCGAGTGTCTGCGAGGTGAGGCATGGCTGTAGGTCTGTTCGTGATCGGCGACGAGATCCTGTCCGGCAAGCGACAGGACAAGCACCTGGTGAAGGTGATCGCGCTGCTGGCCGAGCGTGGCATTGCGCTGGACTGGGCTCAGTTCCTGGGCGACGACCGGGACCGCATCGCCGCCGCCATCGCCGCGGCGGCGGAGCGGGGCGACACGGTGTTGTCCTGCGGCGGCATCGGTGCAACGCCGGACGACTGCACCCGCCAGGCCGCGGCGCAGGCCTTCGGCCGGCCGATCACCCGCCACCCGGAGGGCGAGGCCTTGATACTGGCCCAGTACGGCGACCAGGCCCTGCCCAACCGCGTGCTGATGGCGGACTTCCCGGAGGGCGCCGAACTGATCCCCAACCCGGTGAACCGGGTGGCGGGCTTCTCGGTGGGGGCTTGCTACTTCGTCCCCGGCTTCCCGGAGATGGCCTGGCCGATGCTGGAGTGGGTACTGGACCAGCGCCTGCGGCACCTGCACCAGGCTGAGCCGCCGGTGGAGTATTCGTTCAATGCCATCGGCCCGGTGACCGAAGGCGACCTGCTGCCGCTGATGCAGGCCACGCTGGCGCGGTTTCCTGCGATCAAGCTGGCCAGCCTGCCGTTCCGCGGCTCGCCGGAGCGCCCGCGGCAGATCGAGTTCGGCTTCAAGGGGCCACGGGCGGATGCGGCGGCGGCATATGCCAGCTTCTGCGAGGGCCTCAAAGCCTGGCCGGCGATCCAGATCGAAGTGCTCAAGGCGCCTTGAGTGGGGTAAACCCCGCTCCTGCAGGCACAAAGAGTTTCGATTCAGCCGCCTTTCATGGGGCGTTTCCAACCCACCATCACGCAGGTGGCCACCACCAGCAGGATGCCGAAGGCCGACCAGCCATCCAGGTTCTCGTCCCAGATCCACCAGGCCAGCAGGGCGGAGAACACCACCGAGACATAGGTGAAGGGGCCGACCAGGGCCGCTGGCGCCCAAGCGTAGGCGCGGGTCAGGTTGAGCTGGCCCACCGTGGCGGTGACGCCGGCGCCGACCAGCAGGGCCAGGGTCGGCAGGTCCGGGGTCTGCCAGGCCCAGAACAGGGGAATGGCCGAGATCACCGTGGCCAGGATCATGAAGTACAGCACGATGCGCTGAGCCGGTTCGGTGTCGGAGATGCGGCGGATGCTGACCATCGCGCAGCCGGCCAGGAATCCGGAGCCGGCGCCGACCAGCCCGGCCAGCCAGTCGATCTGGGTACTGCCGGGCTTGACGATGAAGGCGAGGCCGATCAGCCCCAGCAGGGCGGCCGGGAACACCACGGCCGGCGGGCGTTCACCGATCCAGGCCCAGGCGATGAAGGGCACCCACAGCGGGGTGGAGTAGGTCAGCAGCATGGCCTCGGCCAGGGGCAGGCGGCCGATGGCGTAGAAAAAGGCATACATGGCCAGCACGCCGAAGGCGGCGCGCCAGAGATGCCCGCCGACCCGGTTGCTGCGCAGGCTGTCGGCGCCCTGGCGCAGGACCCAGGGCATTAGCACCAGCAGGCTGACCAGGCAGCGGAAGAACACCACGATCTCGTTGGGGGCGTGGGCGCTGGCGGCCTTGACGCAGACCCCGGTCAGCGAAAAGGCCGCTGCCGCGTAGACGGCATGGGCGGCGCCACGCTTGAGATCGTTCTGCATGATGGGAGTATTGGGGGGAGCGATGGACGGCGTGGAAACGGTATAAACAATCCAAGGAAAGCCCCCATTACCACTGGTAGATTTTAGCGCAACGTATGGAGTGCCGAGGATGGCCATGATGGACAGCGAGGGAACGCCGGTATCCGCGACAGCGGATGGCCGCGAATACGTGCTGATGCTGGTCGAGGACAGCCCGGCGGACGTCCGGCTGGCCCAGGAGGTCTTCCGCGACGCCGGGTTCCGCCACCGCCTGCATGTTGCACGGGACGGCGAGCAGGCCCTGCGCATGCTGCGCCGGGAAGGCGAGCATGCCCGCCTGCCACTGCCGGACCTGGTGCTGCTGGACCTGAACCTGCCGCGCCGCGACGGCCGCGAGGTCCTGCGCGAGGTCAAGGGCGACCCCAAGCTGCGCCAGATTCCGGTGCTGATCCTGAGCACCTCCAAGGCCGAGCGGGACGTGGTGGAGTGCTACCAGTCACATGCCAATGCCTACCTGGTGAAGCCGGTGGACCTTGAGGAATTCGAGCGCCTGGCCAGCATGATCCGCGATTGCTGGCTGGGCATGATCCAGTTGCCGCCCCGGATGGAGTGAGCGTGTCCGCAGCCCCGCAACCACCTGCCATTGCTCCGTTCTCGATCCTAGCGGTCGAGGACTCGCCGGCGGACGCGCGCCTGCTGAAGGAGTCGCTGCGCGAGGCCATCGACCGTGGCGAGCTGGTGCTCAAGACGGTGCGCAGCATCGGCGACGCCGAGGAGGAGCTGCGTCGCAATCCGCATGACTGCGCCCTGCTGGACCTGGGCCTGCCGGACGGGCAGGGCCTGGCCAACGTCGAGCGCCTGCGCAGCCTGGCGCCGCAGCTGGCGGTGATCGTGCTCACCGGCCTGGACTGCGAAAGCTCGGCGATCCGGGCGCTGCAGCTCGGCGCCCAGGAATATGTCGTCAAGGGCCAGTACGAGGGCGAGCGCCTGCTCAAGGTGGTGCGCCACGCCCTGGAGCGCAGCCGGCAGGTGCGCGAGCTGGAGGAGCGCAGCGCGCGCCAGTTCGAGCAGGCCAGCCACGATCCGGTCACCGGGCTGATCAACCGCAAGCTGTTCGAGGAGCGCGCCCGCCAGCACCTGGCCACGGCCCAGGCCCGGCGCTTTGCCATCTGCTTCCTGGACCTGGACCGTTTCAAGGCGGTCAACGATCGCCATGGCCATGCCGTGGGCGACGCCCTGCTGCTGCGCATCGCCCAGATCCTGCGGGAGTCGGTGCGCGACAGCGACACCCTGGCGCGCATCGGCGGCGACGAATTCGCGATCCTGCTGTCCTCCATCGGCGAGCTGGCCCGTGCCCGCGAGGTGGCGGAGCGCATCGTCGAGCGCATCCGTGCTATCGAGAGCATCGAGGGGCGGGCGGTCTCGGTGGGCTGCAGCGTCGGCATCGCGCTCTATCCGGAGCACGGCGAGACGCTGGAGGAACTGCTGCACCATTCCGATGCCGCCATGTACCGCGCCAAGGGCAGCGGCGGCGGCGTGCTGTCGCTGCCCGACGAGTTCGGCGCCGCCGATGCCGAACTGTCGGGGCAGTTCGGTGCCGACGTGGCCAAGGCGGTTGCCGAGGGTGGTTTCGAGATCCATTTCCAGCCTTGGCTGCATTACGGTACCGGCGACGTGGCCGGCATCGAGGCGCTGCTGCGCTGGCGCCGTCCGGAAGGCCTGCTGCTGCCGGCAGAATTCCTGCCCATGCTGGAGCGCGGCGGGCGTATGCCCGAGCTGGGCCTGGAGCTGGCGCGCATGGCGGCGCGCGACTGGCGCGGCTGGCGTGACGCCGGGCTGGCGCCGGGCCTGCTGGCCCTGAATCTCTCGGGCGCCGAGCTGCAGGCACCGCAGCAGGCGGAGCGCCTGGTGGCGGTGCTGGCGGAGGAGGGCATCCGGCCGGACCAGGTGCAGCTGGAGGTAGACGCCGCCGTCATGGGAACCTCCGACGGCCGCCTGGCGGTGCCGGCGGAGCGCTTCCGCGAGGCCGGCTTTGCGATCGTGCTGGAGGGCTTCCTGCCGGGTAACGGCGACCTGCACGCCCTGGCTTCGCCGGCCGTCGCCGGCGTCAAGCTGGACCGCCGGCTGCTGCGCGCCGCCGCTCGCGAGGGCCGCAATAGCACGCCGCACCGCTTCCTGCTGGGGCTGCTGGCCGCGGCTTCGGCCCTGCAACTGCAGGTGTTCCTCACCGGTATCGAATCGGGTGAGGAGCTGGAGGGCTTTGCCGGCCTGGATTTCCGCTATGTGCAGGGCTTCTGGCCCTGTCCGCCGCTGGCCAGCCAGGCGCTGGCCGACTACCTTCGCGGGGGTGCTGGTCGCCGCCGGCCCGCTGCCGAGACCTCTGTCGCATGAACGTTCTGCTGAGCTGGCTGGACCCTACGCCCCTGATGCCGCATGCGTTCTGCTTTGTCGGGCGCCAGGACCTGATCCTGCTGCACGTACTGGGCGATCTCACCATCGCCCTGGCGTACTTCATGATCCCGGTGACGATGACGTACTTCCTGCGGCGCTACCGGAACCGCATCAGCTTCAACTGGGCGATCGCGCTGTTCGCGGCCTTCATCACGCTCTGTGGCATCACCCATGTCTTCGGCATCATTACCATCTGGCACCCGGTCTACTACCTGGAAGGCTGGATCAAGGCCCTGACGGCCCTGGTGTCGCTGGCGACCGCGCTGGCGATCATCCCGCTGGTGCCCAAGTTGCTGGCCATGCGCTCCCCGCAGGAACTGCAGGAGTCCAACCACCGGCTGCAGGAAGAGATACTGCTGCGCGAATCGGCCGAGCGGAACCTGCGCAAGTCCCTGACCGAGCAGAAGCGCGCGTCGGCGGAGCTGGAGCAGTTCGCCTACATCACCTCGCACGATCTGCAGGCGCCGCTGCGCAACATCTCCGGCTTCTCGCGCCTGCTGGCGCAGCGCTACAAGAGCAAGCTGGACGGCGACGCCCTGGAGTTCCTCGAATTCATCGAGCAGGGCACGCGGCAGATGCAGACCCTGATCAACGACCTGCTGGCGCTGTCGCGCGTCGGCCGCACCGACTCGCCGTTCGAGAAGAAGCCGTTGGGCAGTACCCTGGAGAAGGCGCGCAAGGCACTGGAAAGCGAGTTCGAGCGCTCCGGAGCCACGCTGCTGGCGGAGAACCTGCCCGAGATCACCGCGGATCACAGCCTGCTGCAGCAGCTGTTCCAGAACCTGGTCGGCAATGCCATCAAGTTCCAGCCCCCGGGCGGCAAGCCGGTGATCGAGGTCTACTGCGACCGCCGCAAGGACGATTGGCACATCACCGTGATCGACAACGGCATCGGCATCCCGGCCGACCAGCTGGAGAACATCTTCGCGGTGTTCCGCCGCCTGCACGGCCCGGACGAATACGAGGGCACCGGCATCGGCCTGGCCATCTGCCGCAAGATCGTGGCCTACCACGGCGGCCAGATCTGGGCGGAAAACCGCCCCAAGGGCGCCGAGTTCCATATCCAGCTCCCGGTGCAGCCGGCCACCCTGCGCAACCCCAAGATCACGCCGCCGGACGTCAGCTGAAGACCGGCGGGGCCTTGAAAAGCCCCCGCCGGACCCTATAGCCTCCGCGCCCGTTGCCGTTTTTCACCGTTTCATCGAGGTTGCCATGCCGATTTACGAGTACGTTTGCCAGGATTGCGGAGTTGAAACCGAGATCATGCAGCGCATTTCCGATGCGCCCGAGACCGTTTGCCCCACCTGCGGCAAGCCTGCCCTGACCAAGGTCGTTTCGGCGGCCGGCTTCCGCCTCAGCGGTGGCGGCTGGTACGAGACCGACTTCAAGTCCGGCAACAAGAAGAACCTGACGGCGGACGCCAAGGGTGGCTCTTCGGACGCTTCTGGCGCGGCCTGCACCCCGTCGGGCTGCGAAAAGCCGGCCTGCGCCGCCAAGACCGACACGGCGGCCTGAACGGCCGGCGAACCGCGGTTTTCCACGCAGACGGCGCCCTTGCGGCGCCGTTTCGCGTTTACAGGCCCCACGGTTACACTACGCGACCCGTCGCCCCTGCCGTGATTGTTCGGCCCGGCGTAAACCTCAAAGATTCCAACATGATGCGTTCCCACTACTGCGGCCAGGTCACCGAAGCGTTGACCGGCCAGACCGTTACCGTTTCCGGCTGGGTGCACCGCCGCCGCGACCATGGCGGCGTGATCTTCATCGACCTGCGCGACCGCGAGGGCCTGCTGCAGTGCGTGTTCGACCCGGATACCCCGGAAGCCTTCCAGCTGGCCGACAAGCTGCGCTCGGAATACGTGGTCAAGATCACCGGCCGCGTGCGGCCGCGCCCCACCGGCACCGAGAACGCCGGTCTGACCACCGGCAAGATCGAGCTGCTGGCCAAGGAGATCGAGCTGCTGAACAAGGCGGAAACCCCGCCGTTCCACCCGGACGACGAGACCGCCGGCGAGGACATCCGCCTCAAGTACCGCTATATCGACCTGCGCCGCACGTCGATGCAGAAGAACCTGCGCCTGCGCCATGACGTGGTGCGCCGCATGCGCAACTACATGGATGCCAAGGGCTTCGTCGACGTCGAGACGCCGATCCTGACCAAGGCCACCCCCGAGGGTGCGCGCGACTACCTGGTGCCCAGCCGTACGCATCAGGGCCAGTTCTTTGCGCTGCCGCAGTCGCCGCAGCTGTTCAAGCAGCTGCTGATGATGTCGGGCCTGGACCGCTACTACCAGATCGCGCGCTGCTTCCGCGACGAGGACCTGCGCGCCGACCGCCAGCCGGAATTCACCCAGCTCGACGTCGAGACCTCGTTCCTGACGCAGGACGAGATCATGGCCCTGATCGAGGGCCTGGTGAAGGAACTGTTCCAGGAAGTCCTGGGCGTGGACCTGGGCACGCTGCCGCACATGACCTATGCCGACGCCATGGCGCGCTACGGCTCGGACAAGCCGGACCTGCGCAACCCGCTGGAACTGGTCGACGTGGCGGACCTGGTCCGTGACGTGGACTTCAAGGTCTTCGCCGGCCCGGCCAACGATCCCAAGTGCCGCGTCACCGCGCTGCGCGTGCCGGGCGGCCGCGAGCGCCTGTCGCGTGGCGAGATCGACAAGTACACCGAGTTCGTCAAGATCTACGGCGCCCGGGGCCTGGCCTACATTGTCGTCAACGACAAGGCCAAGGGCCGCGACGGCCTGCAGTCGCCGATCGTCAAGAACATCCACGACGCGGCCCTGGCCGGCATCCTGGAGCGCACCGGTGCGCAGGATGGCGACGTGCTGTTCTTCGGTGCCGACAAGCACGGCGTGGTCTCCGATGCCCTCGGCGCGCTGCGCCTGAAGGTCGGCAACGACCTGGGCCTCACCGCCCAGGGCTGGAAGGCGCTGTGGGTGGTGGACTGGCCGATGTTCGAGTGGGACGACCGCGAGGGTGGCCGCTGGGTCTCGCCGCATCACCCCTTCACCGCGCCCAAGCAGTTCGACGCCGACGAAATCCGGAACAATCCGGGAACCATCCTGTCCCAGGGCTACGACATCGTGTTGAACGGTATCGAGCTGGGCGGTGGGTCGGTGCGTATCCACCGGGCAGACGTGCAGCAGGCCGTGTTCGACCTGCTGGGCATCGGCACGGAGGAGCAGCAGGAGAAGTTCGGCTTCCTGCTGGAGGCGCTGTCCTTCGGCGCGCCTCCGCACGGCGGCCTGGCCATCGGCGTGGACCGCCTGGTCATGCTGATGGCGGGCGGGCAGAGCATCCGTGAGGTGATCGCCTTCCCCAAGACGCAGACCGCGCATTGCCCGCTGACCAATGCGCCCAGCACGGTGGACGCCAAGCAGCTCAGGGAACTGAGCATCCGCAGCACCGTACATCCCAAGGAGCCGGTAAAGCCGGCCTGAAGCGCATCAAATCTGAGGAATGCTGAAGATGGGAATCAAGCAGGGCGGAATCGCGGCGGTGCTCGCGGCGGCGGTACTGGTGCTGGCAGGCTGTGACGGCGTGGGCGACGGCGCAGCACCGGATCCGAAAACTGCACGGGTGGATAAGCGTATCGGTACCGCGTCCTTCGGGCCAACCAAGATCTTTACTTGCGTGCCGCAGCAGCTTGATTTCACCATGGATTTCACCAATGGTGGCAGAGAGAACTTCAATGAGCGCTCGACCTGGACGTCGAGCAATCGGGACATTGCGGTCGTCACCAAGAGCGGAGCTCCGGTATATCCCGCTGAGAATGATCCGGAGACGGGGCAGCCGCTGCTATACACCGTGTCTGGAGTGGTGCTGCCCCGAGCGCCGGGCGAGGTCACCTTGACCGCTGACTTTAAAGGGGTCCGCAAGAGCATCACGATGACGGTACAGGACCCGGATAGCCCATTCCGCATCCAGGCGGTCGAGTATGGTGATCCTTTAACCAACAGCATCAACATGAATCACAACACCATCCAGCAGTTGAGGCTGGTGGGAACGCTTGATGGATATGAGACCGACTTGGCGTCGGCGCTTAGCGAGATGTCTTTCGACAATCCAGAGCAGAACGAGGGTGCCCCAGTCAATTTCGTATCGATCAGCGGCCAAGCTACCTCGATCATCCAAGCGGTCAAGGACACAACCAAGACCGGCACCCGTACGGCGCGAGCGAAGCTGGTCGCCTGCCCGGACAGTAACAATTTTATCAAGGATACGAAGCTCGACGTTACCGTGAAGGCCGCCACTGGCTTGCTGGTGCGACGCGAGTTGGATACCCCAGTCAATGGCAACGTACTGGCCTTCATTCCGGACTCAACGAGCGCGACGACGCCCCTGTCGCAAACGACCGAAGTCCTGCGTGCTTACGCCACCTTCGACGGCGGCAGTGAGCCAGAGCAGGACTTGTCGACTCAAGTCTTGGCCTCTTCAAGCAAGCCGGAGATCATCTCGGTAAATGGGCTGCTGATCGGCTCATCCGGTACCGGAGCAATCGTGCCTACAGCCATCCAGGCTCGAAGCACTGGCACCGGCACCACGCCGCCTCAGTTGAGCGAAGATGTAACACTCAGCTTCTGCCAGGTGGAGCCCACCCCTGACCCCAAGCCGAACGATTACGTGTCCAAGTGCTGGGAGGGCAAGCCCACCGCGGCCTCCATCGTCTTCAAGGCTCGGCGGTCCACCTTGACCGACATCACGGTAACTCCGGTTGATGCCGAAATCGAGGCGTTCAAGCGGCTGCAGTTCCGCGCGGTAGGTAGCTTCGACGGTGGCTTCCAGCAGGACATCACCCGCCATGTTGTTTGGGAGGCCTTCGCCAATGATGGTACTACCCGTTCAACCAAGGTCGGCATTGGCAGCGTCACTACCGTGAGCAACGTCACCCTCCCGAGCCTGCTTGGCGGCACCGCGATTTCCGCTTTCCAGGTGAACACTGATACCGACGACAGCAACGGCACGCCGTTGCAAGATCGTACGGTGAAGATTAAGGCGACCAACGAGCGGGCCACGGTCACCAAGACGCAGACGGTTACGGCCACGTTGTCCAAGTGATTCTCGCCCGGCCCTCAACCGGTAGTGGTTGAGGGCCGGGCGCGCTACAATGTCTGGCTAATAACGGGCATTTTCAGGCCTGGAGGCCGACATGGCTGCCGCGCTCAAGATCGAGCATTTCAATCTGCTGGACGACGGCGAATGCGACGCACGCATTACTGCCGCCAAGAAGCTGCTGGGCAAGCGCCTGTGCATACTCGGGCACCACTACCAGCGTAACGAAGTCTTCAAGCACGCTGATTTCACAGGGGATTCCCTGAAGCTGTCGCAGCTTGCGTCGAAGTCGGACGCCGACTTCATCGTGTTCTGCGGCGTGCACTTCATGGCCGAGGTGGCGGACATCCTCACCGATGGCCAGCGCTCCGTGATCCTGCCGGACCTCGCGGCCGGCTGCTCCATGGCGGACATGGCCAACCTGGTCAAGGTCAACAAGTGCTGGGCGGAGCTGTCCGAGATTCTTGATCCGGATCAGATGGTTACGCCGGTAACCTACATCAATTCCGCAGCCGACCTGAAGGCCTTCTGCGGCAACCATGGCGGTATCGTCTGCACCTCCAGCAACGCCCGCGCGGTGCTGGAATGGAGCTTCGCCCGCCGTGAGAAGGTGCTGTTCTTCCCCGACCAGCACCTGGGCCGCAATACCGCCAAGAACATGGGCATCGGCCTGGACCAGATGATCGTCTGGGACTTCAACAAGCCCCTGGGCGGCAATACGCCCGAGGCGATCCGCGCCGCCAAGATGATCCTGTGGAAGGGCTTCTGCTCGGTCCACCAGATGTTCCAGCCGGCGCACATCGACAATTTCCGCAGCCGTCACCCGGAAGGCAAGGTCATCAGCCACCCGGAGAACGCGCTGCAGGTCTGCGAGAAGAGCGACTTCGTCGGCAGCACCGAGTACATCCTGCGCACCGTGCGTGCCTCGAACCCCGGCGACCACTGGCTGGTCGGCACCGAGCTGAACCTGGTGAACCGCCTGGCGGACGAGATGAAGCCCAAGGACGTCAAGGTGGAGTTCATGTCGCCCACCGTGTGCATGTGCTCCACGATGTTCCGCACCGATCCGCAGCATCTGGCCTGGACCCTGGACAACCTGGTGACCGGCAAGGTGGTCAACCAGATCCGCGTGCCGGCCGACATCGCCAAGCCCGCCAAGGCGGCGCTGGAGCTGATGCTGGAAGTCGTCGACTGACAAAAAGACGGGAATCGGGAATGGAGAATCGGGAATCGTAGAAGCCCGGCCTCCGTTGACGATTCCCGATTCCCGATTCCCGATTCCCGAACAGAAAGCCATGTGGACCAACGCCCCGAGCCTCGCCGAATTCGACCCTGAGCTGTCCGCTGCCATCCGCAAGGAAGAAGGCCGGCAGGAAGCGCACATCGAGCTGATCGCCTCCGAGAACTACGCCAGCCCCGCGGTCATGGAAGCCCA
>JASBRP010000030.1 GCA_030149365.1 Solimonas sp. | reverse complement strand
CAGGCGCGCCAGTGCGAAACGGGCTTCGATCAGGTACTTCTCGATCTGGCGCTGCTGGCCAGCCAGTTCGCGCACCGCGATCGCCTTGAGCAGGGCATCCTGCTCGGTGCCGATCTGCTCGGCCAGGCCACGCAGCGTTTCCATGCGCTTCTTCAGGTTCTGCGCGCGTTCGTAGGGGCCGTTGAAGCCGCCGGCCGGGGCCACGGCCACCGCCAGCGGGGCGGCAACCGGAGCGGGCACCGCCAGCTTGCCGGAGTAGGCACCCGGGGCCGAGAGCTTGGTCTCGGCGCGCAGCTGGATGCGCAGGCCGGCGAACGGCACCTCGTTGTCCTGCTTGGCGCGCGACAGCAGCTCCGGGATGATCGCCGGCTCGCGCTCGACGCTGCTCCAGCTCTTGTCGGCGGCGTCGATGCGGCCACGCCAGGCGTCGATGTTGCGCGAGAGCATGCGCATGTCGCGGTAGTTCTTCAGTGCTTCCTGGAAGCGGTGCTCGGCCAGCAGTGACTGCAGGAAGTAGGTCTCCGGCGCGTCCGGCAGGTCCTTGAGCTTCCATTCCCAGCCCGCCTCGGAGTCGATGTCGCGGCGCACGATGGTTTCCACCATGCGGCCCTTGCGGATCGAGTCCATGGCGATATCCATGCGCTTGCGGCCCTTCTCGAGCTCGCCGATGGCCTGCTCGTAGAATTTCAGGGCCTGCGTGTGCGCGCCCAGGCGGTCCAGCGTGAAGGGGATAGCCAGCCAGGCCTCCTGCACGGCGGGGTCCATCGGGTCACGCGAGATCAGCTCCACCCAGGGCACCAGGGCCTTGCGCAGGGCTTCTTCCTCGTCCTTCTGCGCCTTGGACAGGCGGAAGTTGCGCAGGTTGGCGCGCTTGAAGATGTCGTCTTCCAGGAAGCCCGGGCGCAGCAGCACGCCCAGCGTGGAGAAGTTGGAGAACGGGCTCTCTTCCTTGGTCTGGTCGCCCACTTCCACGCGGCGCGTCTTCTCGCCGGTGGGGGCGAGCTCGGCCCAACCCAGGCCCAGCAGGGCACGGTTGGAGAAGGGGCCGTCCACGCGGATACGCGAGAACACGGGCTTGGCGGTGCCGCCCTGCTTGTTCTGCAGGAACCAGTAGCCCAGCGTCAGGTTGGCGCGGTCGCGCAGCGCCAGGTCCTCCGACGTCACCGGGCGCAGGCGCCCGACCTTGTCGAGGATCGTCACGCCCTGGGCGGCGCGGCCGTCGTTGATCAGCGCCACGCCCAGGTTGTAGCGGGTGTATTCGGACAGCTTGCTGGCGTTGTCCTCGGCGGTCAGTGCCTCGGCGGCTTCGCTGTAGCGGCCCTCGGCCATCAGCACGCGGGTGTAGAGATCCTGCCAGTCCTCGACCAGGGTCTTGGGCAGCTTCTCCTTCATGCGCAGCAGCGTGGCGCGCGCCTCGGCGTTGTAGCCGCGCTGGTAGTCGAACTCGGCCAGCTTCAGGCGGGCCTTGCCCAGCACCAGGGCATCGGGCGTGCCGGTGGCCAGGTTGCGGTAGATCGCCTCGGCCTCGTCACGCATGCCGAAGGACAGGTAGCTCTCCGCCAGGCGCCACTGGAAGTCGGCCGGCATGCGGGCCGGGTCCTTGCCGCGGCT
The DNA here is from genome assembly GCA_030149365.1 of Solimonas sp. GTDB lineage: Bacteria > Pseudomonadota > Gammaproteobacteria > Nevskiales > Nevskiaceae > Solimonas_A. The sequence continues at coordinate 190,625 of JASBRP010000030.1, read as the reverse complement.
GCCGGACAGCAGCTCCACCAGGGCCGAGAAATAACGGCCATCGGCGTCCAGGAACATGGCACTGCGGACCAGCGGATCGGTCTTGGTGCCGGCCACGTAGGATTCGGCGGCCGCGGCGGTGCCGGCGGCCATCATCGCTGCGGCAGCCAGGCTGCCGCAGAGGAGTTTGCGCGGGGATATCACTTCTTGGGCCTCCACTGCGTCATGGAGATGCCGGCCTTGGACAGGCGCGTGCGGCGCGAGATGCTGAATTCGAGGTTGGTTTCACGCTGGTCCTTGTCGAACACGGCCTCGTAGCTGTCGCCCACCGGCGGCGCATCGGCCTTGGCGTCGGCCATCTGGCCGCTGTAGCTGATGCGGATGCGGTGCGCGCCCGCGCCGACGGCCGTGCGCAGCACCCGCTGCATGTGGCCCTCGGAGAGCATCGCCTTGGCGTCGCGGTCGGTATAGGTGAAGGTCTGGGGCGCGTTGCCGTCCACCGTCACGCTGACTTCCTTGAGCAGCAGCCCGGGCACCTTGACCGACAGGTAGACGGACAGGCGGGCATGCGGGGGGAAGAGAACCTCGTCCTCCACCAGCTGGGCCTCGGTGTTGAAGCCGAGCGCTTCTTTCTTGAAGGCCTGCACCGCCTGGTCGAGCTTGAGGGTCTGCTCCTCGAGCTCGGCGGCGCTGGGGCTGGCGGCGTTAACCGGCAGGGCCAGCGCGAGCAGCGCAACGGGCAATGCAACGAGCATCAGGCCTGCGGACTTGCGGCAGTCGGAGAGGGGCATCGGGGATTGGCTTCGCGTCTGAATCTGGCCGGAGTGTAGCAAAAGGAATGAGCGGTCAACCCTGCCCGTGTCACGCTGTGACCACGGACAGGGCCTCATGTTCCACCGACAGGCACGCCAGCGTGTACACGTTTGTCGGCCCTGTGTGCTCCCCGGTCGGGCAGGGTAGATTTTCCTACAGGCTGCAAGCCCGGAAAGCCGCATGGCGCAAGGCTTTGCGGGCGTTCCGCGGTTTTGTTGACGCTCCCCAGGACGCTTGTTATAAAGCGCCGGACCCAGGCTCCGGCATCCCGAGTACGGACTACGTACGGGCTTCGCCGCCGTCACGGCCAAGTCTCGCCAGCGCCAGGAACTCCGCATCAAAAAGCTTTCAACTCGGCCGCCAGGCCGTTTCATATAACTCCGTCTGCGAGGGAACGATTCGATGAACAAGACCGATCTGATCAATGCGGTTGCCAACAAGGCTGAGCTGTCGAAGGCCGACGCCGGCCGCGCGATCGATTCGCTGTTTGAAGTGGTGGCCAAGGCGCTCAAGAAGCGCGACAAGGTTTCGCTGGTGGGTTTCGGCACCTTCCAGGTGCGTGAGCGCAAGGCCCGTACCGGCCGCAACCCCAAGACCGGCGCCCCCTTGAAGATCAAGGCCAGCAAGACGCCGTCATTTAAAGCTGGCAAAGCTCTGAAAGACGCTGTAAAGTAGCGGGCTCTTCTGGGGCGTTCGGTACGAACGGCCAAGGTTCGAGGGGTGCTTAGCTCAGTTGGTAGAGCGTCGCCCTTACAAGGCGTAGGTCGGGGGTTCGAGCCCCTCAGCACCCACCAGAGGATACAGTGGAGCGGTAGTTCAGTTGGTTAGAATACCGGCCTGTCACGCCGGGGGTCGCGGGTTCGAGCCCCGTCCGCTCCGCCACTCTATGAAGTAGAAACCGGCCACCGAAAGGTGGCCGGTTTTTTTGTGCTCGCTTTTCCCGCAGCGTTTCAATCCAGGAGCGAGCTTGCTCGCGACCTGATCGGGTTGCCCAAAGAAAAAGGCGACCTCGCGGCCGCCTCTCTCATCTCCTCCAGGCTCTCGCCCTCTTTTGTCTTCAGGCAGAAGCAGCTTCCGCCGCTTTCCTCGCCTCGAACTTCTTCTTGCCCGGCAGGATGTTCATCATCTTGCAGATGATGCCCAGCATCACCTCGTCGGCGCCGCCGCCGATCGATACCAGGCGGGTGTCGCGGTAGGCGCGGGAGACATTGTTTTCCCACATGAAGCCCTGGCCGCCCCAGTACTGCAGGCAGGCGTCGGTGACCTCGCGGCCCACGCGGCCGATCTTGAGCTTGCACATGGAGGCCAGCATCGCCACTTCCTGCGGCGACTTCTTGCCCAGCACGTATTCCTCGGTGGTCTGGTAGATCAGCGCCTTGAGCGATTCCACCTCGGTGCGCAGCTCCGCCAGGCGGAAATGCACCGACTGGTTGTCCAGCAGCGACTGGCCGAAGGCCTGGCGCTGGCCGGTGTACTCGATGGTCTCCTTGATGATGTTGAACAGGCCGTCGATCCCCGAGGCGGCGCCGAACAGGCGCTCTTCCTGGAACTGCATCATCTGGATGGTGAAGCCCATGCCCTCGCTGCCGATCAGGTTGCGGCGCGGCACGCGCACGTTGTCCATGAAGATCATGGCGGTGTCGGAAGAGCGCATGCCCAGCTTGTCCAGCTTGGTCTTGCGGTCGATGCCCTTGGCGTCCATCGGCACCACGATCAGCGACTTGTTCATGTGCGGCTTGCCCTCGCCGGTGTTCACCAGCATGCAGGCCCAGTCCGACTGGGTGCCATTGGTGATCCACATCTTGGAGCCGTTGATCACGTAGTCGTCGCCCTCGCGGCGCGCCGTGGTCTTGATGGCGGCCACGTCGGAGCCGGCCGAGGCCTCGGACACGGCGATGGACACCACCATCTCACCCTTGATCGCCGGGTCCAGGTATTCCTTGCGCAACGCCGGCGAGCCGAAACGGGCCAGGGCCGGCGTGGCCATGTCGGTCTGCACGCCGATACCCATCGGCACGCCGCCGCAAAGACAGTTGCCCAGGGCCTGGGCGAAGAGCATCTGGTAGGAGTAGTCCAGGCCGAGGCCGCCGTTCTCCACCGGCTTGTTGATGCCCAGCAGGCCCAGGTCGCCCATGCGCTTGAGCACCTCGTGGGCCGGCCAGATGCCGGCCTTCTCCCACTCCGCGACGTGCGGGTTCAGCTCTTCCTCGACGAAGCGCTTGGTGGTGCGGTACAGCTCTTCGTGCTCGTGGGTAAATTGCATTACCAAAACTCCGATGAATAGCGATGAAGCGACTATACATCTGCGGCGATATCAAAGGCTACGCCTTCGCCAGCCGCATGGGTAATGACTGTTACTTGTTGATCGGAGGGGCGGCCGCCAGGCGCGGCAGGGCAGGCCAATCCACGCGCAGTGCGAAGAGCCGCGGCCACCATTTGCCGGTGACATATATAAGGTCATGCCCGGCGTCATAAGCCAGGCCGTTGAGCACCGCCCCGTCTGGCAGGTCCCCACTTGCCGGCAGGCGGCGCCGCAACGGCGCCAGATCCAGCCAGCCGCCGACGCGACCGCTCGCCGGATCGATCAGCGCCACGCGATCGCTGTACCAGACGTTGGCCAGGATCCAGCCGTGAGCAAACTCCAGTTCATTGAGTTGCGCCACGCGCTTGTCGCCGTCACGCACCTCCAGTTGCCGCAGATCGCGATGTGTCCGTGGGTCCATGAAGGTCAACCGATGGCTGCCGTCGCTGCGGACCAGCTCCTTGCCGACGCTGGCCAGGCCCCAGCCCTCGCCGGAAAAGCGGAACTCGCGCAGCAGGTGCAGGCTCAGGTCGAACACGAAGCCGCGTTGCTCGCGCCAGCTCAGCAGATGCAACTCATCGCCGTGCAGCGTCAGGCCTTCGGCGAAAACCGAGCGGGGTAAAGCCACCCGATTCAGGGTCCGCTGGTCGCTCAAACGGGTTTCAAACAGCGCAGATTGCGCGTAAAGGCCGCTACTCTCGAACAGGCGTCCGTCGCGAAAAGCAAGGCCCTGGGTGAAGCGTTTCGCGTCATGAGGCAACTCGCGGAGCACATCGTACGAAATCGCTGAAACGCTGTATCCATCAGCGTTTGCGGGCATTCCGCACGCCAAAAATTGAACGACCAAAACGCAAAGCGCAGCAATTTTTTTCATGCGGTTCGGCGAGTGTGAAAAAGTCGCTCCAGATAAAGACGTTGCTTTTTTATTTATTTTTAAGTAAATATTCACAACAGGGATATGCGCGTTGCATCTCCTGCTCATGCGGAAAGCGTTCCGCAAACCGTCTAGATCGGAGGATTGTGACATGGCAACCACTGCAAAGAAGGCTGTAAAGAAGGCTGCGAAGAAGCCGGCTGCGAAGAAGGTCGTGAAGAAGGCTGCCGCCAAGAAGCCGGCCGCCAAGAAGGCTGCCGCCAAGAAGCCGGCCGCCAAGAAGGCCGTGAAGAAGGCTGCCGCCAAGAAGCCGGCCGCCAAGAAGGCCGTGAAGAAGGCTGCGAAGAAGGCCAAGGCTGCTGCCAAGGTCTAAGCTGTAAAGCTTCAAGGCACGGGCGGACATGCGCCGCCCGCGCAGCTTCACCATTCACGCATGACCGAAATCGCCACGCCGGGTCTTCCTGCGTGGCGATTCTTTTTTCCGGGCACCGGTACAATGTCCGCCTCATTTACTGACGACGGACACCTCACATGATCCGCAGCATGACGGGCTATGCCCGAGCGGAAGTGCAGAAGCCCTGGGGCCGGCTCAGCTGGGAGCTGCGCTCGGTCAACCACCGCTACCTCGACCTGCAGCTCAAGATGCCGGAGGAATTCCGCGCCATCGAGAACGAGCTGCGCGTGCTGGCCGGCGCCAGGCTGGGACGCGGCAAGGTCGAATGTGGCCTGCGTTTCAACCGCGAGGCCCAGGCCGACGAAAGCCTGCAACTGGACGTGGGCCGCCTGCGCCAGCTGCGCGAGGCCATGGATGCCGTGGCCCATGAATGCGGCCCGATGACCGCCACCGATCCGATCCGCCTGTTGTCTTTCCCGGGCGTGCTGCGCCAGGAACAGGCCGACTTTGCCCCGATGCTGGCCGAGGCCCGCGCCCTGTTCGAGCGTGCGCTGGAAGACTTCAGCGCCACCCGCGGCCGCGAGGGCGAGCGCCTGGGTCATTTCCTGACCGAGCGCACCGTGGCCCTGGCCGACCTGGTGGCCAAGGTCCGCGCACGCCACCCCCTGGTGCGCGACCAGTGGCTGCAGAAGCTCAAGTCCCGCTGCGCCGAACTGGGCGTGGAGATCGAGCCGCAGCGCCTGGCCCAGGAAACGGCCCTGGCCGCCACCCGCCTGGATGTCGAGGAGGAGATGTCGCGCCTGCTCAGCCACCTGGAGGAAGTGAAGCAGGCCTGCGCCCGCGGCGAGTCAGTCGGCCGCCGCCTGGACTTCCTGATGCAGGAGCTCAACCGCGAGGCCAACACCCTGTCGTCCAAGTCCCAGGATGCCGAGATCACCCGCTGCGCCGTCGAGATGAAGGTCATCATCGAGCAGATGCGCGAGCAGGTTCAGAACATCGAGTAGCGCACTCGAGTAGCCGCGCCCTGCTGCGCGACGCCACTCCTTTACATATGTGGCGTTGCGCGCCGAGCAGCGGCCCGCTCAAAACGGGCAAGAAGTCTCAAAGTGGAGTCCTGGAGATTGAGACTGCCATAAATCCTGGATTATAACTGCGGCGGGGTGATTTGTGGCGCCGCCGCCGCAATAACGACAAAAGGATTTGGGGACATCTTCTGAAGAAGCGTGTGCGAGCAATTCTTGCTTGCATGTCGGCGCTGCTGTCCGTGCCTGCCTGGGGCTCGGTCAACGTCGACATCCACGTCGATGGCTTCATACAGACACCTGATTCGCCCGTCAGCTTTTTCGTAACGGTCTCTCCCTGCTCTCAGGCGACCACCGCAGCCATCTCGGCCGGCGCCTTCCAGCGCACCGTACCAATCTCCCAGTTTTCTCCCAGGCCGGGCGCCGACGCCTGTGACTACCTGGTGCCCCTGGAACGCCTGGGGTCGGGCGCCATCACGGTCACGATTCGTCGTGACGACACCGTGGTTGCGCAAACCACGGAGCAATTCCCGGCAGACCGCGTGCCCCCCACGGTGCAGGTGCAGTCGGTTTCCATCGTCGGGCAGGGCGCCGGCCAAGCGCTGCGAGTGGTTGCCCAGGCGGCCGATCAGCAGGATCTGGCTCAGGTCCGCTTAAATGTCCTGGGTATTCGGGCCTCGACTCTGCGCAGCACTGGCGGCGTTGTCGAATTGGCCCGTCGCTCGGCATTCGCCGCGACCGCAGAGCCGGTGGTGCTGCGGCCGATCAAGGACGATCAGCGCGAATTCAGCGTCGATATCCCCCTGAGCCAGGCGCTCAGTGCCGAGCAGATTGCCCTGGACGGCGTGGTTCTCGTGGACGTGGAGGCCATGGATGCCTATGGCAACCGCGCCGTCGATTCAGCTGTGCGCTTCACCGGCGACAGCGTCCGCGCGAAGTTTCGCGCCGATGCCGGGAAATATCTGCGGAACTCTGACGGTTTCCTTACAGGGCAGTTCTGGCAACTCGAAGGGTGGTCTTTACTGCGAGACAAGCTCAGAGGATCCGTTGTGCTGGAATCCAGCATACCGCCTGGAGCTGCAATAAAGGACATTGAGCGATACATAGATTTACATATCCCAGGCGGTTTGCGATTGGAATTCAAAAACTACGCTAACTACTTTAACGCCAGCAGCGTGGCATCAGTCTGTGGAGGGTGGCAGCGCGACCTTGGACAGATCGTCCGCGAAAGAGGCGCGGCTAGTGCAAATGAGATCATTGACGGAATACGCAAAATTCGGGTGGCATTCCGAGGCCCTGCTGGACCAGGCGCATTAGAAATGGTCAAGAGGATGAAGCTTGACGGCGAAAATGCTCTTATCGAGGCTTTGCAGAAAGGTGGAGCAAACAATAAGGTGAAGGGCGAGGTTCTGGCTGAGTACAGAAAGAGGATGGATGATGTTATTGCAGCTATTGAAGGCTCCTCCGGCGGGGCGGTCGGAAAGCTTGATGACGTTCTCAATGAGGCAGGGCTTGCAGTTATCTTTCAAGGGAAGTCGAGCCAGTACGAGCCATGAGTTTTGAAGAAGGCGACAATCCAAATCAGTATCGAGCTATGGCCACTGGTTCGTGGCGATTGCACTCGGCTATAGAGACTGGCGAGAAGACGCCAGGGGGATCGTCGATTCCTCTCGTAGTCGAAGAGAAGGTAATCATCCCTGAGGGAGATTCTCTGGCTGCGAGGCGCATCAGAGATGGTAAGTACCTGTGGCGAGTTCCCCTAACGCAAATTGTGTTCCCATGGATTCGGGGCAGAAACAGCTGCATATATGCGGCCATTGATCAATATATTCATGTGATCGATGAGGATACGGGGATTGTTCTCCGCCGATTTTCTGATCCGGAATGTCACTTGCAGGCCTATTCAAGTGATGTTTTTTTTTCCGAGCTAGCAGATCGAGAGCTATCGGCTTTTTCACTTGAAAGCGGAGAAAAGCTTTGGACATTCCGAGCGCCCCAGTACATAAACTATGCCCTGAGTGGTAATGATTACGTTGTCCTTGATTGCGGCGCTGGCTGGAAGGGCGAAGAACGGACGCTAATAGTCCTCAGGCAATCGAATGGTGCGGAGATGTCTCGTTATGAAGCGGAAGCACTGCGGCGTGATCTGGACATTCCATTAATTGGCAATAATAAACTGGACTGGAAGCTGCTTTGTTGTGTGAGCGGGCATGTGTTGTTGAGCTACCGCGATGGAGTTCTGTTGAAGCTGAGTCTTTCGGATTTTAAGGTGAAGTGGGCGGCTGCCCTGAGTTGGCGCCATTCTGTGGAGACGGCTGTTGAATATCAGGGGCGGCTTTACATTAATTTTGATCAGGGATTTTCCAGCATAAATAAGCTCATCTGCCTGGATTGGACTACTGGGGATGAGGTTTGGCGCATGGACGAAGACTTTACGCCGGCTGGAATCAAGAATCCGATCATGGTCGGCAAGTACTACATTGGCGGCGCTTTCCACCATGCTGCTGCGTACGATGTGGAGACACGTGAGTTCACATGGCGCTATCAAGATAAGGCCTCCCGATTCGGTGCTGGCTTTTGGGCGGTAGGGGAGTGGCTGATCTCACGCGATTTGGTTCCTACTAATAAGCTGCATGTCTTCTGCGTTGACCCAAGCCATCGGCAGGATGGCGAGAGCTAGCTAGGGCTTAAAAATGAAGCTTTATGAGGAATACCCTGAAGGCCGAATTCAAGGGACTGGCGACATGTCGAGCATTGCCGATATAGCCGTTGACCTTTGCCGTGCTGGATTCGGAGTAACCCTGGACTTCACGCCCGTTTTCCTGGAGTCGCTGGATCGGCTTTTGACTTTGCTAGGGCACTATTCAACGTGGCCGCCTGATCGTGTGGATGAGACGGTTATCGCGTTCGGAAGCTATGTTGGTGAGACCATAAGACGGACACTAGGCGCAACTTGGCTGCGGCAAGGAGAAAGTTACGTGTTAAGCGATGTTGCTGGCTCCGCCGCAGTGATTCGCCCGTTCGAGAAGATAAAGCGCCGCATTCAACTTGGCGCTGAAGAGTCGTTAGCCCCCTACTATGAAAACGTCACAGAAGTAGTGGCCAAATTGAAAGCAGCGAACAGGCATGGGGCCTTCCAAAAGTAGCGAGACTCTATAACTTAGGAACGTAGTCTGACTGTACCGGTGGCCTTGGGTTCTTCTTCTAGAGATGTATGAAGGGGACGGTATAAAAAGCGAGATTAATTTCCCCGGCCTCTTTGGGTGCGCTGGCAGTGAGAAATTATGTGCTTCAAAGTAAGATCGAACCCGTTTTTTGGGATCGCAGATGGAGTCTTGGGGATGGCGATGCAGAGATGGTCGAAATTTCGCGGCGCGATTATGGAGGCCTTGGTCACCAGAGAAGCCTGGATCTTGGTGCTTTGTGGGACGGCGCTGCTATTGATTTCGTGGGGGCTGGAATCACAGCAGGTTTCTGTCTGGAAGGGATTTATCGGACTGCTGTTATCTATTGGCGCCGGTTTGATGGGCGTGGGTATCGTGATGCTTGTGGTTGATCGCAGAGTGGCGAACCTGCAGTTAGAGCAGTTCGAGAAATTTCTGCAGCAGACTCGGGACGAGCTGACGGGATCGGTCGGAACAGCGCTTGCCCCATTGGAAAGGCATGTCGAGCAGGGTAAGGCAAGCCACCAGAAACTGACGGATGCTGTTCATGACGCGCTTGTTCCTCTTGCGAATTGGGCTGACAAGGCGGTGACCAATGCTTTTGAGGCGGCGTTTCGGCGCAGGGTGCCCCCAGAGCTGGTTGCGTGCGTCGAAGCCAGCGGATTCCGAGACCGCTTTTTTCGGCGTAAGCACGAGTGGCACATTACCTTTGAGTTGCTGGATCAAGAAGACTGTGTGGGCGTTCACATGCACCAGACCTTCGACATCCATAATCTGACCGGATCCGAGCAAAGCTTTCCCTTCTCCTGTGAGACGGAAATATCCCACGAGGAAGCGATGAGCGCGGAATTGCGCTCCGCATTCACTCATTTGTCCATCGATTCGCAGAAGTTGAGTACGGAAGAGCTTCACGCCTGCGTGGCGGAGGTAGACAACATCGGCCATAAGGCTTTACGCCTTGCCTATCCTATTCCTATAGCGGCGGATGCCAAGAAAGCCATTCGCTGCGATCTTCGTGCCATCCGCCCTCTTCGCGAGGTGGAGGTCATCATGGCGGTTTTCCCTGCGGATGGGATTAAGTTGACCGTAGTGGCGCCCCCTGCACTGGAGGTGACGGTCCATGCCTTGCATCCCCAGAGCATGAAACTTACACCTATCCACACTGGTCCTAGAAAGCATGGTGCGGATAGGCCTCATATCCATGGCTGGCAGCTTGAAGCTGGCATTCTGGTGGGCCAAGGCATAGTATTGACGTGGAATGGGTCGCGTGCCCGTCCGAATGGAGGCTGAAATGGGTGTTGTGAAAGGCTAACGAGCGTATCTCAGTACTCCGTATGGGGTTTTGGGTCCCACATTTTCGACCTCCGCAAAAGTGGCCGCCACGGGCGGCCTTTTTCATTCTGGCTGTTGATCTGTCTGTTGATCTGTAATTGAAAGGCGCCAGAATGAGAATCGTTGGACAGCGGGCGCGCACGGTGATTGCGTCAGACTAGTAGTTGAAATGATGATATTCGTGCGTTTCCGGCTATTGTCGCGCTGATATATGACGACCCCCATCACCGCCCCCGGCACCCTCTTCATCGTCTCTGCCCCCTCCGGCGGCGGCAAGACCAGCCTGACCCGCGCCCTGGTTCCGCACTTGGCAGCCCAGGGTATTCCTGCTGATATTTCAGTGTCTTACACCACTCGCGCGCCGCGCCCGGGTGAGGTGGACGGCACGCATTACCACTTCGTGACCCGCGAGACCTTCGCCGGCATGACGGAGCGGGGTGAGTTCTTCGAGCATGCCGAGGTCTTCGGCAACCTCTACGGCACCGGCCGGGCCAAGACTGACGCCCTGCTGGCGGCCGGGCATGACGTGATCCTGGATATCGACTGGCAGGGTGCCCGCCAGGTCCGGGGCCAGACCGACGAGGCGGTGGGCATCTTCATCCTGCCCCCGTCCCTGGCGGAGCTGGAGCGCCGCCTGCGCGGACGCAGCCAGGACAGCGACGAGGTCATCGCCCGGCGCATGGCCCAGGCCCATGACGAGATGTCCCACCATGACGAGTACGACTACCTGATCGTCAACGAGGACTTCGACCGGGCCCTGCGGGAGATTTCGGCCGTTTTCGTGGCCCACCGACTCCTTATAGAGGGACAGGCGCGCCGTCACCGGGACCGTATCCAGGGCTTGCTGGCTTAAAAGCGCCCGATCCGGTACCATCGCGCCCTTGTTTTTGCCAGAGTTCTGCTGCCATGGCCCGTGTAACCGTTGAAGACTGCCTCGCCCGCATCCCCAACCAGTTCGACCTGACCCTGGTCGCCGCCAAGCGCGCGCGCCAGCTGGCTCGCGGCGCCGACGCCCGCCTGCCCTGGGGCAACCACAAGTCCACGGTCCTGTCCCTGCGCGAGATCGCCGAGGGCTACATCGACCGCAGCGTGCTCGAAGAGATCGACCTGCCGGCCGTGCAGCAGCCGAAGGTGGAGCTGGAAGCGCTGGACCCGAGTTTCGATGCCTAAGTAGGACACGCGGCGTCCACGCCGCGGATTTCGAAAGAAGCCTCAGGCCCGCGCAAGCGGGCCTTTTTCGTGGTTGAGGCTTTTATTGCTCAAGTAGGTCAAAGCAGGAGCAGTTGCCGAGAGGGCGTCTGAAATTCAGGCGGGTTCGCTTGCTGGCATCTACAGCGACCCTCTCCCGGCCCTCCGGGCCACCCTCTCCCGCAAGCGGGCGAGGGGACAGCCCACCCGGGCTTGTTAGATGGCTACCGAAGCCCGACATATACTCAAGCCATGGAACTGCCCGTCATCCAGCGCATCAGCACCGTCATCCGCACCCAGCGCGCCGAGCGCGAGTACGGCATCGACGCGCTGGCCAAGGTGCTGGAGGGCTATCTCACCGACGAGCAGATCGGCGAGGTGCGCCGCGCGGCGGAGTTCGCCGGCAATGCCCACAAGGACCAGCGCCGCACCTCCGGCGAGCCCTACGTCTACCACCCCCTGGCGGTGGCGCGCATCCTGGCCGAGATGCGGCTGGACCACACCACGCTGATCGCGGCGATCCTGCACGACGTCATCGAGGACACCGGCATCTCCAAGGACTCGTTGGCCCTGGAGTACGGCAAGGACGTGGCGGAGCTGGTCGACGGCGTCAGCAAGATCGGCAAGATCGAGGGCATGAGCCGCCAGGAGCGCCAGGCGGAGAGCTTCCGCAAGCTGCTGCTGGCCATGACCCAGGACCTGCGCGTGATCCTGGTGAAGCTGGCCGACCGCCTGCACAACATGCGTACCATGACCCACGTGGCGCCCGACAAGCGCCGCCGCGTGGCCCAGGAAACCCTGGACATCTACGCCCCCATTGCCCAGCGCCTGGGCATCCACACGATCCGCACCGAGCTGGAGGACCTCGCCTTCGAGGCGATCTACCCGCGGCGCTACTTCGTGCTGACGGCGGCCATCCGCGAGCAGATGGGCGATACGCGCAACGTCATCAAGGAAGTGGAGCAGAAGCTCTCGACCGCGCTGAAGAAGGAGGGCATCGGCGCCACCGTGGTGGGACGCGAGAAGAACATCTACAGCGTCTACCAGAAGATGCAGCGCAAGAAGCTCAAGTTCCTGAAGGTCATGGACCTGCTGGGCTTCCGCGTGATCCTGCCCAAGGTCGACGACTGCTACCGCACCTTGGGCGTGGTCCACCATGTGTTCAAGCCGGTGCCGGGCGAGTTCGACGACTACATCGCCAACGCCAAGTCCAATGGCTACCAGTCGCTGCACACCGCCTGCGTGGGCCCCGGCGGCCACAAGATCGAGGTGCAGATCCGCACGCGCGACATGCACCACGTGGCGGAGAGCGGCATCGCTGCCCACTGGCAGTACAAGCTCGGCGCCCGCGACGGCACCGCCGCCCCCCAGGCCCGCGCCCGCGAGTGGCTGCGCGGCCTGTTCGACACGCTCAACAATTCCTCCTCGACCGACTTCCTGGAAAGCGTCAAGGTCGACCTGTTCCCGGACGAGGTCTACGTCTTCACGCCGCGTGGCGACATCCGCCGCCTGCCGCGCGGGGCCACGGCGGTGGACTTCGCCTTTGCCGTGCACTCCGAGCTGGGCGAGCACTGCGTGGCCGCCCGTGTCGACGGCCAGCTGGAGCCGCTGAACTCGCCGCTGAAGAACGGCCAGACCGTGCAGATCATCACCGCGCGCCATGCGCGGCCGAACGCCGCCTGGCTCAACTTCGTCAAGACCGCCAAGGCCCGTACCTCGATCCGCAGCTACCTGAAGAACCAGCGCGAGGACGAGGCCATCCGCCTGGGCCGCCGCCTGCTGGAGATCGCCATGCGCGAGCTGCAGGTGCCCATGGCCGCGCTCAAGGACGAGAAGCGCTACACCCCGGTGCTGAAGGCCTACGGCCTGAACGACATCGAGGACCTGTTCGTGTCCATCGGCACCGGCAACCGCCTGGCGCCGCTGGTGGCGCGCCAGCTGCTGCCCGAGCATGAGATCGACAAGCCCGCCCCCGGCGCCGCGCAGTCGCTGGCCATCGAGGGCACCGAGGGCCTGGTGCTGGACTACGCGCGCTGCTGCTACCCGGTGCCGGGCGACGAGATCCGCGGCAACGTCAGCGTCGGCCGCGGCATCGTCGTGCACCGCACCGACTGCAAGCACGTCAAGGCACGCCCCGAAGACTGGGTGTCACTGACCTGGGCCGACCAGGTGCAGGGCGACTACATGGTGGAAATCCGCGTGAAGGCGGAGAACCAGCGCGGTCTGCTGGCCCGCGTCACCACCGAGATCTCGGAGGCCGGCTCCTCCATCGAGAACGTGCACTTCCCCGACCGCGGCGGCGGCGAGGGCCTGGAGATGCGCTTCCTGATCACCGTGCGCGACCGTGTCCACCTGGCGCGCGTGATCCGCCGCGTCCGCCGGCTGGATTCGGTCGAGAGGGTGGCGCGAGGCTAGGGTGGCGGGGCCTGGGGCGAGCCGCCTGGCGATGAGTTGGATTATTCTTCGCCCTTCCCAGGACCCAGCCAGACATGACTCGCGAAATCATCCATACGGACGCCGCCCCGGCCGCCATCGGCACCTACTCGCAGGCGGTGAAGTGCGGTAACACGGTCTACCTTTCGGGCCAGATTCCCCTGGACCCCGTAAGCATGACCCTGCTCAACGCCACCATCGAGGACGAGATCCACCAGGTCTTCAAGAACCTGTCGGCCGTGGCCCAGGCCAGCGGTGGCTCGCTGGCGGACATCGCCAAGCTCAACGTCTTCCTCACCGACCTGGCGCACTTCGCCAAGGTCAACGAGATCATGGGGCAGTATTTCAAGCCGCCGTACCCGGCGCGCGCCGCCATCGGCGTGGCCAGCCTGCCCAAGGGTGCGCGCGTCGAGGCTGACGGCATCCTGGTGCTTGGCTAAGTCAGAGCAAAAGAAGCCCGCCCCCGCTTCCACCCTTGCCACCGAGGTCAAATACCTCAAGGGCGCGGGGCCGGCGGTGGCGCAGCGCCTGCGCGTGCTGGGCATCGAGCGGGTGCGGGAGCTGCTGTTCCACCTGCCGCTGCGCTACGAGGACCGCCGCCGCATCACGCCGGTGACCCAGCTGCGCGACGGCGAAGAGGCCCAGGTCCGCGCCCGCGTGCTGCATGCCGAAGTGCGCTACGCCGGGCGCCGCAGCCTGCGCGTGCTGGTGGACGACGGCGGCGCCAGCATCCTGTTGCGCTTCTTCCATTTCAACGACACGCAGAAGCAGGCCTTCCAGCCGGACCGCTGGATCCAGGCCTATGGCCTCGTGCGCCACGGCGCACAGGGCTGGGAGATGGTGCACCCCGAGTACCGCCTGGCCGACCGGCCGGAGGACCTGCGCACCGAGGACCGGCTGACGCCGATCTACCCGCTGACCACCGGCATCACGCAGGCGCGCCTGCGCACGCTGGCGCAGCAGGCGCTGAAGATCGCCGAGGGTGATGCGGGCCTGGCCACGCCTCTGCCGGAGCTGGGCGAGGTCGCCACGCTAGCCGCCCTGCGCGTGCTGCACCAGCCGCCCGGCGATGCCGACACCGACGCCCTGCTGCGTTGCGCGCACCCGGCGCAGCAGCGCCTGGTGCGCGAGGAGCTGCTGGCGCACCAGTTGTCGATGCGCCTGCTGCGCAATCGGGTCAAGGCCGGCGCCGCGCCGAAGATTGGTGGGCTGGCGGCCGCGCAGAAGGAGCTGCAGGCCGGGCTGCCGTTCTCGCTTACCGGCGCGCAGCAGCGTGTCATCGGCGAGATCGCCAAGGACCTGGACAGCGCGCGGCCGATGCTGCGGCTGGTGCAGGGCGATGTCGGCTCCGGCAAGACCCTGGTCGCTGCGGCTGCCATGCTCACCGCCGTGCGTGCCGGCTGGCAGGCCGCGCTGATGGCGCCCACCGAGCTGCTGGCCGAGCAGCACGCGCGCAACTTCCGCCAGTGGCTGGAGCCGCTGGGCGTGGAGGTGCAACTGCTGGCCTCCAAGCTGAAGAAGTCCGCCAAGGACGCCGTGCTGGCGCGCATCGCCGACGGCGGCGCCGGCATCGTCATCGGCACGCATGCCGTGTTCCAGTCCGCCGTGAGCTTCCACCGCCTGGGCCTGGTGGTGGTGGACGAGCAGCACCGCTTCGGCGTGCAGCAGCGCCTGGCGCTGCGCGACAAGGGCCCCGGCAAGCTGTCGCCGCACCAGCTGATCATGTCGGCCACACCGATCCCGCGCACGCTGGCGCAGACCGCCTATGCCGACCTGGATGTCAGCATCATCGACGAGCTGCCGCCGGGCCGCTCGCCGGTGATCACCGGCGCCATGTCCAACGAGAAGCGCGGCGAGGTGCTGGCACGCATCGGCGAGGTCTGCGCCCAGGGGCGGCAGGCCTACTGGGTCTGCACCCTGGTGGAGGAATCCGAGCAGGTCGAGGCGCAGGCCGCCGAGGACACCGCGCTTCAGCTGCGCGCCGAGCTGCCGGGCCTGCGCGTGGGCCTGGTGCACGGCCGCCTCAAGTCCGACGAAAAGGACCTGCAGATGCGCGCCTTCAAGGAAGGCCAGACGCAGCTGCTGGTGGCCACCACCGTGATCGAGGTGGGTGTGGACGTACCCAACGCCAGCATCATGATCATCGAGAACGCCGAGCGCCTGGGCCTGTCGCAGCTGCACCAGCTACGCGGCCGTGTCGGCCGCGGCGCGGTGGAGAGCCAGTGCCTGCTGCTCTACAAGCCGCCGCTGTCGGACATGGCGCGCCAGCGCCTGGCGGTGATGCGCGAGACCAACGACGGCTTCCGCGTGGCGCAGAAGGACCTGGAGCTGCGTGGGCCGGGCGAGCTGTTCGGCCGCCGCCAGACCGGCGTCATCGGCATGAAGCTGGCAGACCCGATGCGCGATGCCGACCTGGTGGCGCCGCTGCAGCTGCTGGCGGACCAGTGGCTGCAGAAGCAGCCGGGGCGGGCGGAGCTGCTGATCGGGAGATGGATCGGGGACGTGGGGCGCTACGCCCAGGTGTGAGGATGCGAATAAACCTACTACGCGGCCCGATCTTGCGCGCGCGGTGCTCGCTGTACTTTCGTACAGCTCCGCGCCCAACGCGCAACCTCGGATCGCTCGCTACGGTTTCTTCACATTCTCGGAGAGCTGGGTGGGATCAGCTCGAAGATTTCTGCTGCGGCAACTGCTCCAGCACATGCGCCAGCACGTCGCCCAGGTTCTGTTTGATGGCCTTCTCCATCGCGCGCGCCACCTCGGCGTCCACCGCGACGTCGGCCACGGGGCGCAGCTTCCAGATGGTTTCGGCCAGGCGCGATACTTCGCTGGCCGGCGGCAGCTTGCCGTGCATGTAGGGCGCGAAGACATGTTCCACGATCAGCTGCACGATGCCGTTGGCGGCACGCTCGACGTTGCCGCGCAGCATGCGCACGATGTCCAGCAGCTCCGACAGCGGGATGCCCATGGACACCAGCTCCGCGGCGGCGTGGATCAGCTGGGGGCGCGGCGCGCGGAAGCGCAGGCCCTCGGACTGCAGCACCTCCAGCTCCACGGCCTTGCGCAGCACCGCGGCGATCTCGGAGGCCTTCACGCCCTTGCCGAGCATCTTCACCAGCTCCGGCATCGAGAAATAGGCCGGCAGTTCCTCGGACCAGGGCGTGGTCAGCGCGGACTCCAGGCCCAGCAGCTGGCGCAGGTCTTGGCCCTGTTCCCAGGCGCCGATCAGCTCGGCGATGTTGGCCAGGGTGTAGCCGCGGTCCAGCAGCTGACCGATCAGGCGCAGGCGCGCCAGGTGGGCGGCGGTGTAGATGCCGGTACGGCCGCGCTTCTCCGGCGCCGGCAGCAGGCCGCGGTCCTGGTAGGCGCGGACATTGCGCACCGTGGTATCCGCCGCGCGTGCGAGCTCGTCCACCGTGTACTCGGAGGCGTCCCGCAGGCTGGTCTTGGGCGCGCCGCGCCGCGTGCGCGGGGCGGGCGGCGACTCCGCACCTGATTTCCTTTTCATGCCAAGATGATAGCGCAGCCGCGCGACTTTTTTACCCATCCTCCTGCATGTCCCCGAAACTGACCGATTACGCCCGCCTGATGCGCCTGGACCGGCCCATCGGCATCTACCTGCTGCTCTGGCCCACGCTCTGGGCCCTGTGGTTCGCCGCCGGTGGGCCGCCGTCCCTGCTGGTGTTCGTGGTCTTCGTGCTGGGCACCGTGCTGATGCGCTCGGCCGGCTGCGCCATCAACGACTACGCCGACAAGGACTTCGACCCCCACGTGGCCCGCACCCGCGAGCGGCCCCTGGCCGCCGGCCGGGTCCGCCCGCGCGAGGCCCTGGCCCTGTTCGCCGGGGTCTGCCTGGTGGCCCTGGCCCTGCTGCTGTCCCTGCGCAACCTGCAGGTGGTGCTGTGGTCGGTGCCGGCGGTGATCCTGGCCGCGGCCTATCCCTTCATGAAGCGCTGGATCTCGATCCCCCAGGCCGTGTTGGGCCTGGCCTTCTCCTGGGGCATCCCCATGGCCTTTGCCGCCGTGCGGCCGGAGGTCGACTGGGCTCTGGCGCTGCCGCTGATGGTGGCCAACATCGCCTGGGTCATCGCCTACGATACCTGGTACGCCATGGTGGACCTCGAGGACGACCTGAAGATCGGCGTGAAGTCCTCCGCCATCCTGTTCGGCCGGCATGCCCGGCTGGTGATCGCGCTGCTGCAGGGCGGGGCGCTGCTGCTGCTGATCCAGCTCGGCCTCAACAGCGGCCGCGGCGCGTTCTACGAGGCCGGCATCGCCGTGGCCGCGATGCTGGCGGTGTACCAGCAGTGGATCACCCGCAACCGCGAGCCGGCCCGCTGCTTCCAGGCCTTCCTCAACAATCACTGGTTCGGCGCGGCCATCTTCATCGGATTGGCGCTGGATTACGTAGTAAGGGTATGAAGACCCAATTCCTGACCCTGACCCTGGCGCTGGCCCTGCTGCTGGGCGGCTGCGCCACCCACACCGGACTCACCGGCTCCCCCGATCCTGTCCCGGAGATGGATGTGGACTACGCCGTCCAGAAGGACATGCCCTACACCCCCGCGGGATGGCCCACGGAACTGCGCGCCGATCTCTGGCGCCCCGCCATCGGCGGCGCCAAGCCGGCCGTGCTGCTGATCCACGGCGGCGGCTGGGTGGGCGGCAAGCGCCAGCACATGGACAGCATCGCCAAGCGCCTGGTGCGTCGCGGCTATGTGGTGATGAACATCAGCTACCGTTTTGCCCCCGAGTATCGTCACCCGGCGCAGTTCGAGGATGCGCGGCAGGCCCTGCGCTGGCTGCGCGCCAACCACGAGGCCTTGCAGGTGGACCCTCAGCGCGTCGCTGCCTGGGGCTACTCGGCCGGCGCCCATCTGGCGGCCCTGCTCGGCGCAGCCGACACGCCCGCCGCGGACCGCGTGCAGGCGGTGGTGGCCGGCGGCATCCCGGCCGACTTCCGGTATTACCCGGACAGCCCGCTGATCGGCAAGCTGATGGGCACCACGCTGGCGGACGATCCCAAGGGCTGGGCGTCGGCTTCGCCGGTGTTGCGCGTGGGCCGCGGCAGCCCGCCGTTCTTCCTCTACCATGGCGGCTGGGACCGGCTGGTGGGCGTGAAGAATCCCGAGGCGATGAAGGCCGCCTTGGATGCGGCCGGCGTGCCGGCCGAGCTGTACGTGCAGCGCGGGCGCGGCCACATCACGGCCTTCCTGACCGATGGCGGCGCGGTGAAGGCCGCTGCGGAGTTTCTCAATCGCGAGTTGCGCTGAGCTTCGCCTGTAGGAGCCAGCTTGCTGGCGACATCCAAGCTACAAGCCGCCAGCAAGCTGGCTCCTACAGGTGGTTCCTGCGTTGCTCAGCCCTCGTACGCCTGCTGCAGCACCGCGATATCCAGCTTCTTCATCTTGAACATCGCGTTCATCACCTGGCTGGCCTGTTGCGCGCTGCCCTTCATCCACTCGCCCATCTGTGCCGGCACGATCTGCCAGGACAGCCCGTAACGGTCCTTGAGCCAGCCGCACTGCTGGGCCTCCGGATCGCCACCTTCGGAGAGGCGCGTCCAGTAGTGATCAAGATCGTCCTGCTTGCGGCAGTTCACCTGCAGCGACACGGCCTCGGTGAACTTGAACATCGGCCCGCCGTTGAGCGCAGTGAACGCCTGGCCGTCCAGCTCGAACTCCACGGTCATGACGCTGCCCGGCTCCTTCTGGTGGAGCTCGAACCCGGCCTCGGTGAAGTGCGTCACCTGCGTGATGCGCGAGTTCGGAAAGACGGAGACATAGAACTTCGCGGCTTCCTCGCCCTGGCTGTCGAACCAGAGGCAGGGGGTGATGGTCTGGATGCGTTCCATGCGGTGACCTCCTGGCGGTGAGATACGGCTTAGACAATCTCCCGCACGCGAAATTTCCGGCCCTTGATCTTGTTGTTGCGCAGGGCGTCCAGCGCCTTCTTGGCTTGCTTCCGGTCAATGGCGAAGTAGGTGCGCGTATCGAAGGTGTTGATCTTGCCGACGGCGCCACCGGGGATTCCGGCGTCGCCGGTCAGCGCGCCGAGCAGGTCGCCGGGGCGCAGCTTGTCGCTACGGCCCGCGTCGACGCAGAGCGTGACCACGTTGGCGGGCAGGGGGCGGTCGGCGGAGAAGGTGCCGGCCACCAGCTTGCCGACGTCCAGCTTGGTTTCCAGGCGCTGTTCGATCGCGGTGACGCGGGCGTGCTCGCGCCCGGCGAACAGGTGCAGCGCCAGGCCCGTGGCGCCGGCACGGCCGGTACGGCCCACGCGGTGCACGTGCACGTCGGGATCGGCCGGCAGCTCGTAGCTGATCACCGCGGCGAGGTTCTTGATATCCAGGCCACGGGCGGCGATATCGGTGGCGACCAGGATACGGAAGCTGCCGTTGGCGAACTGCACCAGCACCTCGTCGCGGTCGCGCTGGTCGATGTCGCCATGCAGCGACGTCACGGAAAACCCGCGCCGCTTCAGCTGGGCCTCCACCTCCTGCGCGTCGTTCTTGGTGTAGCAGAACACCAGCGCGGACTCCGGCTTGTGCACGCTCAGCAGGTGCGCCAGTGCGTCCAGGCGGCGCGAGGCGTCCACTTCGTAGAACTTCTGCTCCACCTGCGCCGTGGCGGCCGCGGTGTCGGTGCGCGCTTCGACGGGCTTGTTCTGCAGGCGCTTGCTGACCGCGCGCACCTCGTCGGGAAAGGTGGCGGAGAAGAACAGCGTCTGCCGTGTCGGCGGCGCCTGTTCCACGATGGCGCGGCTGGCCTGCTCGAAGTCGGCGTCGAGCATGCGGTCGGCCTCGTCCAGCACCAGCACGCGCAGCTTGTCGAGCTTGAGCGTGTTCTCTTCCAGATGCTCCAGCACGCGGCCGGCCATGCCGACGATGATGTGCGGCTCGTTGGTCAGCGAGGCCAGCTGCGGACGCTTGGAAATGCCGCCACTGAGGATCGACAGCTTGATGTTGGGCAGGCAGCGCGCCAGGCGGCGGATTTCCTTGGCGATCTGGTCGGCCAGCTCGCGGGTGGGGCACAGCACCAGGGCCTGCAGCTCCTGCCGCTCGGGGTCGATGCGCGACAGCAATCCCAGGCCATAGGCCGCGGTCTTGCCGCTGCCGGTGCGGGCCTGGCCGATCACGTCGCGGCCTTCCAGGATCAGCGGCAGGCTCAAGGCCTGGATCGGCGTCATCTGCCGGTACTCCAGCGAGTCCAGCGCCTGCAGCAGGGCAGGGTGCAGGGGCAGGCTGCTGAATGGCTGGGACGGGGGCTGGGAAGTCGGCTGCTTGTCCACGAATCACCTTGTTGCGGCCCGGGCCGGATGGCGCGGGGCGCGGATTGTGAGGCCTTGCGGCAGTTTCTGCCTGTTCAGGCGGTCCGGGCCACCGCCCAGGCCTCGATCCGGGCCGCTCCGGCCTTGCGGCAGGCGCGGGCCAGCTCGGACAGGGTAGCTCCGGTGGTCATGACGTCGTCCAGCAGGGCCACGTGCAGGCCGTCCAGGGGTTTGCTTATATGGAAGGCGCCGCGCAGGTTGCGGCGGCGCTCTACCGCGGTCAGGCCGATCTGGTCCGGGGTGGGGCGCAGGCGCCGGGCGGCGCGCGGGTCCACCGGGATGCCGGTGAGCCGGCCCAGGTGGCGGGCCACCTCGCCGGCCTGGTTGTAGCCGCGCCAGGCCAGGCGCCAGCGGTGCAGGGGCACCGGCAGGATCAGGTCCGGGCGCGAGGGCAGGCATGGCGCGAGGAGCCGGCCGAGGCGTGCGGCCTCGATCAGCTGGCCCCGGTATTTCAGGCGGTGAATCCCTTGTCGAACAGGCACTTCCAGTCGGAACGCGGTCCAGGCAGCGTCGAAGGGCGGCGGCTTGGCGGCGCAATGGCCGCAGCGTTCGCCGTGGACCTGCGGGCGGGCGCAGCCAGGGCAGGCGGGGTCGTTCCAGGGCAGCCCGGCGCGGCAGTCGGCGCAGGCATCGCTGCCCGGAGCGCCGCACCAGGCGCAGGCGGAGGGGAAGATCAGGTCCAGCCAACCGTCAACCACGCTGTCACCTCTTTGGTTGACAACCACCGGCGCCCTCGGGACACTGCCGGCCACGATTCATAGGGAAAGCCTTCAAATGAGTACCGATCTGCGCCACGACTGGACCCGCGAAGAGGTCCAGGCCCTGTTCGAGCTGCCGTTCAACGACCTGCTGTTCCGCGCCCAGAGTCTGCACCGCCAGTACTTCGACGCCAACAAGGTCCAGCTGTCCACCCTGCTCTCGATCAAGACTGGCGCCTGCCCCGAGGACTGCGGCTACTGCCCGCAGTCGGTGCGCTTCAACACCGGCCTCAAGAAAGAGCCGCTGATGGACGTGGACGCGGTGCTGGAAGCCGCCCGCGAGGCCAAGGCCAACGGTGCGGCGCGCTTCTGCATGGGCGCCGCCTGGCGTTCGCCCAAGGACCGCGACCTGGCCAAGGTCGAGGACATGGTCAAGGGCGTCAAGGCCATGGGCCTGGAGACCTGCCTGACGCTGGGCATGCTCAAGGAGCACCAGGCGCAGAAGCTGGCTGACGCCGGCCTGGATTACTACAACCACAACCTCGATACCTCGCCGGAGTTCTACGGCAAGATCATCACCACCCGCACCTACCAGGATCGTCTGGACACGCTGCAGCACGTGCGCAGCGCCGGCGTGAAGGTCTGCTGCGGCGGCATCGTCGGCATGGGCGAGGAGAAGCAGGATCGCGCCGAGCTGCTGCGCCAGCTCGCCGTCATGACCCCGCATCCGGAGTCGGTGCCCATCAACAACCTCGTGCAGGTCGAGGGCACCCCGCTGAAGGGCGCCGAGGCCCTGCACCCGCTGGAATTCGTGCGCACCCTCGCGGTGGCACGCATCCTGATGCCCAAGTCCTACGTGCGCCTGTCCGCCGGCCGCACCGCGATGACCGAGGAGCTGCAGGCCCTGTGCTTCATGGCCGGTGCCAACTCGATCTTCTACGGCGAGAAGCTGCTGACCACGCAGAACCCGCAGAACGCCAAGGACCGCGCGCTGTTCGCGCGCCTGGGCATCACGCCGGAGGGCGGCAGCTTCGAGCCGGTTGCCGTCGCGTCCGAGCAGGCCCATGAGCAGGATCACGGCTGCTGCGGCCATGAGGGGCACAGTCACGATCATGGCCACGACCACGAGCATGAGGCGCCGCCGGCGATGATGGCCGGGGGCTGCGGCTCGCAGGCGGCCCGCGTCGAGTAGCACTCCGCGCGTTCGGGGCCGCGACCATGGCGAATCGCTCGCTGAACGCCGCGGCCCTGCTGGTCGCGGCGCTGGCACTGCTGGAACTGGGCCTGCTGCACCTGGGCGCCGGGCTGGAGCATCGCCTGTCCGACGCCTTCGTCCGCGCACAGGCTGCACGGCTCGCGCCTGATCCCGACATCGTCATCGTCGATATCGACGAGGCCAGCCTCGCGCGCCTGCAGGACGACTACGGCCGCTGGCCCTGGCCGCGTGCGGTCTACGCCGAGATGCTGCCGGGCCTGCTGGCGCAGCAGCCGGCCGCGGTGATCTTCGACCTGTCCTTCTCCGAGCGCGACATCGACCGTCCCGACAGCGACCAGGCCCTGGCCGACACGCTACGGGACCAGCCGCGGGTCTACGTGCCGAGCCTGCGCCTGTCCGCAGCCGACGATGCGCGCGGCGTGCGGCTGTCGGAGTTCGGCCCGCCGATGGGCGCGCGCCGCACGGCCGCTGCCAGGGACGATGCCCGCGCCATGCTGCTGCCGCCGCTGGTGCTGCCGCCCCAATCCTGGCGCACCGGGCTGATCAACTTCGACGAAGAGTCCGACGGCGTCGGCCGTCGTTACCTGCTGCGCATGGACGTGCAGGGCTGGGAGTTCCCCTCGCTGCCGGCGCGCGTGGCCGCCGACCTCGGCTGGCAGGTGCCGCCGCAGGAATCCCTGCTGCTGCACTGGCGCGGCGAGCCGGGCCAGGGTTACCGCCACGTCTCCTTCGCGGACCTGCACGCCGACCTGATCCGCCGCGAGCGGCAGCGGCCCGCCGACGAATTCCGCGACCGCATCGTCATCATCGGCTCCGCCGCCTCGATGCTGCACGACCTGCGCGTGACACCCCTGGCCAACCGCTATCCGGGCGTGGAAATCCTGGCCACCGCGCTGGACAACCTCAAGCACGGCCGCTCGATGCAGCGCCCGCCGGCCTGGGCGGCGCCGGCCCTGGCCCTGCTGCTGGTCGCGTTGCTGTGGCTGGCCTTCCACCGGCGTGGGCATGCCCTGGCCATCGGCGTTGCGCTGGCTGCCGTCAGCGCCGCGCTGCTGGCCGCGGCCTGGATGGCGGTGCCGCGGCTGTGGCTGCTGCCGGTGCTGTTGCCGCTGGCCTTCGGCTGGGCCTTCTACTTCAGCGCGGCGCTGCTCGAATACCTGCGCGAGCGCCGCGCGCGGCGCCAGGCGGTGCAGATGTTCGGGCGCTTCCTCAATCCGGTCGTGGTCAACAAGCTGATGGAGCGCGGCGAGACGGTGGAGTCGCTGTCCGGCAAGCATCACCAGCTCAGCGTGCTGTTCTCCGACATCCGCGGCTTCACCTCGCTGTCGGAGACGCGGCCGCCGCAGGAGATCGTGGAACTGCTCAACCGCTACTTCAGCAAGCAGGTGGCGATCGTGTTCAAGCACGGCGGCACGCTCGACAAGTTCATCGGCGACTGCATCATGGCCTTCTGGGGTGCGCCGATCCCGGACGAGCAGCACGCCCAGCGTGCCGTGGCCTGCGCCCTGGACATGCAGCGCGCGCTGCTGGAATTCCGCGAGGAGCTGGGCGCAGCGGCGGCCGACTTCGACGTGGGCATCGGGATCCACTCGGGCCCGGCGGTGGTGGGTTTCATCGGCGCCGAGCAGAAGCTGGAATACACCGCCATCGGCGATACCGTGAACCTGGCCAGCCGTGTGGAAGGCCTGACCAAGGGCGTGGCGCGCATCCTGGTGTCCAGCGACACCATGGCGGCTTGCGGGACGCAGTTCCGGTTTGCGTCACGGGGTTCGTTTAAGGTGAAGGGCAGGGCGCAGGAAGTGGAGCTCTACGAACCTGCGTACGGACCTGCAACGGAACCCGGGAAGGGGGAGATCTCATGAAGCGATGGATTGCAATGCTGCTGCTGGCCGGTGCCGGCGGCGCGGGGGCCGCAGAGAGCGGCGTGCTGGCCAAGGCTGGCGAACTCAAGCAGGAGCCCTTTGCCGACGCCGCCATCGTGGTGGAGTTGCCGGCGGCGGCCCCGGTGGAAGTGCTGGCGCGCCAGGGTGCCTGGATGAAGGTCAGCTCCGGCGGCCAGACCGGCTGGGTGCGGCTGCTGTCGGTGCGCCTGACGGGCACGCCCTCAAAAGCTGGCGAATCCGGCCTGGCCAAGGCGGCCAACGTGGCATTGAGTGGCTCCAGCGGCACGGCCGTGGCCACCGGCGTGCGCGGGCTCGACAAGGAGCAGATCGCCAACGCCGCGCCCAACCCGGTGGAGGCGGCCAAGCTCGAAGGCTACGTGGCGACCGACGCCAGGGCGCGCAGTTTCGCGCAGGCCGGGCCGCTGGCCGAACAGACCGTCCCTTACCTGCAATGAGGGCCGCGATCATGAAGAACATCGCATGCACGATGGCCGGCCTGCTGCTGGCGATGCCGGCCCTCGCCGCCGACTGGGGCAGCCTGCTCAACAAAGCGCAGGAGGCCGTGAACAACTACGGCGACGATGCCGCCGGCGTGGTCACTGAAAAGAGCGTGGATGAGGAGCGTGACATCGGCCGCCAATGGGCCGAGACCCTGCTCGGCGCCGCGCCGCTGTGGAACAATGATCGCGCGCAGCGCTACGTCAACGAGGTGGGCCTGTGGCTGGCGCTGCACAGCGAGCGCCCGAACCTGGCCTGGCGCTTCGGCGTGCTGGACTCGCCCAACGTCAACGCCTTTGCCACGCCCGGCGGCTATGTCTTCGTCACCCGTGGCCTGCTGGCGCGCATGCGCAGCGAGGCCGAGCTGGCCGGCGTGCTGGCGCACGAGATCGCCCACGTGGTGGAGAAGCATCACCTCGACGCCGTGCGCAAGGCGCAGGGCATGAGCCTGGGCGGCAAGCTGCTCAAGCAGTTCGCCATCAAGGACAAGGGCAACGAGCAGGTCAACGAGCGCCTGCTCGGCGGCGTCAAGGAAGTGCTGAACCGCGGCCTGGACAAGGGCGACGAGTACGAGGCCGACCGCATGGGCGTGGTGATCGCCGCGCGCGCCGGCTACGACCCCTACGGCCTGCCTGCCGTGCTGCAGACCCTGCAGGCGATGAGCGCGCAGGACTCCACGCTGTCATTGATGTTTGCCACGCACCCCGCGCCGGAGGCCAGGCTGGACGCGCTGGACAAGGCCATGGGCGCGTCGCTCGATGCCTATGCCACGCAGCCGCAACTGCAGGCGAGGTTCCAGAAATCGGTAGGAAGGCCTTGAACGCGAAGTCCCTGAAGAATGTAGAGCAAGCCGCAAAGACGGAAAGCCCTCTCGACGCGCGCCTGCGCGGCGAGCTGGACAGGCTGCGCGCCCGCGCGCTGTATCGCACGCGCCGCGTGATCGAGGGTGCGCACGGCGTGCGCATCACGGTCAACGGCCGCGAGTGCCTGAATTTCTGCAGCAACGACTACCTGGGCCTGGCCGCCGACCCGCGCCTGGCCGCGGCCGCCAAGGCGGCGCTCGATGCCGGCGGCACCGGCAGCGGTGCCGCGGCGCTGATCTCGGGCTACAACCGCGAGCACCAGGCGCTGGAGGAGGAGCTGGCGGATTTCCTCGGCCGCCCCCGCGCGCTGCTGTTCTCCTCCGGCTGGGCCGCGAACCTGGGCGTGATCCGCGCGCTGGCCGGACGCAAGGATTCGATCATCGCCGACGAGCTCAACCACGCCTCGCTGATCGACGGTGGCCGCCTCAGCGGCGCGCAGTACCTGCGCGCCAACCATGCCGATCTCAATGCCTGGGCGGTGGCACTGGCCGCCGCCGACGGCGAGCAGCGCCTGGCGGTGACGGATTCGGTGTTCAGCATGGACGGCGACATCGCGCCGCTGCCGCAGCTGGCGGAGCTCTGCGCCACGCGGGATGCCACGCTGATGGTGGACGACGCCCATGGCCTGGGCGTGCTGGGCCCTCACGGCGAAGGCGCCGTGCAGGCCGCGGGCCGGGGCCTGGACGAGGTGCCGGTCTACGTCGCCACGCTGGGCAAGTCGCTGGGCTGCAGCGGCGCCTTCGTCGCCGGCTCCGAGGCCCTGATCGAATACCTGGTGCAGCGTGCGCGCACCTGGGTCTTCTCTACCGCGCCGCCGCCGGCCATCGCCGCCGCCGCGCGCCGCGCGTTGCGCATCGTCCGCGAGGAGCCGCAGCACCGCGAGCAACTGCTGGCCAACGTGCGCCGCTTCCGCGCTGGCGCGCGCCAGCTGGGCATCCCGCTGTCGGCGTCCGAGACGCCGATCCAGCCACTGCTGCTGGGCCAGGAGCAGCGCGCGCTGGACCTGTCGCAGGCCCTGTTCGACCGTGGCTACTGGGTGGCGGCGATCCGTCCGCCCACCGTGCCGCACGGCACCTCGCGCCTGCGCATCACCTTCTCTGCCGCGCATACGGCGGAGCAGATCGATGGCCTGCTGGAAGGATTGGCGGCGGGGCTGAAGTGAATCATCCTGGGTACCCGGCACTTTGTGGCTCCTGCGCCTCTTGCTCCCTCTCCCGCTGGCGGGAGAGGGAGTGCCTTGCTGAGTCGATTGCACATGCTCGCCTCTCACATTGATTCCAGCCGTGCCGCGCGCAACTTCAGCGCCGCCGCCAGCAGCTACGACCGCGCCGCCACGCTGCAGCAGCGCACGCGCGAAGTGCTGCTGACGGAGCTGGCCGCGCGCATCGAGGCGCCGCGCCGACTGCTCGACCTGGGCTGCGGCACCGGTCTCGGCGCCCTGCGCCTGAAGACCCTGTTCCCGCAGGCCGAGGTGTTGGCGCTGGACCGTGCGCCGGGCATGGTGCGCTGCGCGCGTGATGCGGGGCTCGATGCGCTGGTGGCGGATGCGCAATGCCTGCCGCTGGCTGCGCAGGGCTGCGATGCGATCCTGTCGAACCTGGTCCTGCAGTGGTGCCCCGAGCCGCGGCGTGCGCTGGTCGAGGCGCAGCGGGTGCTGCGGCCGGGTGGCTGGCTGTGCCTGAGCCTGCCCGGTCCGGCGACGCTGCAGGAATTGCGTGCCGCCTGGCGCCAGGTGGACCAGGCCGAGCACGTGCACCGCTTCGCACCAGCTTCTGCCTGGCTGGCGCACGCCGAGGCGGCGGGCCTGGAACTGTTCAGCCTGCGCTCGTCGCGCCTGCAGGAATCGCATGCGGACGTGTTTGCATTGATGCGCAGCCTGCGCGAAACCGGCGTGGTCAACGCCAGCGCGCAGCGCCGCCGTGGCCTGCTGGGGCGTTCCGCCCTGGCGGCGCTGGAGCGCGCCTATGCCCCCTGGCGCGGCGACGATGGCGTCGTCGCCAGTTGGGAAGTCCTCTACCTGGTGCTGAGGCGCCCCTTCAGCCAATGACCGCCGCACGCACCCTGTTCGTCACCGCCACCGACACCGGTGCCGGCAAGACACTCGCGTCCTGCGCGCTGCTGCATGCGCTGCGCGCCCAGGGACATCGCGCCTGCGGCTTCAAGCCGGTGGCCGCCGGGGGCATGGAGACACCCGAGGGCCTGCGCAACGAGGACGCGCTGGCCTTGCAGGAAGCAGGCGGCACCCGTGAGCCCTACGAGCTGATCAATCCCTGCCTGCTGCGCGAGCCGGCGGCGCCGCACCTGGCCGCCAATCTGGAGGGCCGCCGCATCCGCATGGCCGATCTCGACGTGGCGCATCGCGAGCTGGCCTCGCGCTACGAGATGGTGGTGGCCGAAGGTGCCGGCGGCTGGCAGGTGCCCCTGGACGAGGTCTGGACCCTCGGCAGCTGGGTGGCGGAGCGCGAGTGGCCGGTGATCCTGGTGGTGGGCATGCGCCTGGGTTGCCTCAACCATGCCCTGCTCAGCGTCGAGTCCATCACCCGGCGCGCGAAGCTGGCCGGCTGGATCGCCAACGTACTGCCGCCGCAGATGCCGCTGCTGGAAGGCAATATCGAGACGCTGCGCAAGCGCATCGCCGCACCGTTGCTCGGTGTGATCCCCGCGCATGCCGACGCCGCTTCGGCGGCGCAGGCCCTGGACGCGGACCTCCTGCGGCGCATCTGCCAGCCGCCGCCCCCGCCGGTGGAGTTGGACGTCGAGGAGTAGACGGCGACTCAGTACGCCGCTTCGGGTTCGCTGCCGTCTCCGGCCTGGTCGTCCGCCTCTGCCTCCGCCCCGGCGGAAGGCAGACCCTGGAAGGGCAGGCCATTGATCGTGAACGCGCCTTGCTCCAGCTTGAAGTCGCTGCGATAGCGGCCATCGGCCTCGGCCATCAGCAGGCCCTGCTGCACCAGGCCGTCGATCATCTGCCGGCTGGCCTCTTCGGCCAGCGCCGAGGCATCCACGGACTCATCTTCCGAGAGCAGCGCCTGTGCCTGTGCCTGCGTCTCCAGGCGCTTGCGCAGGATGCCGGCCAGCATCGGGGCCGGCAGCGCCACGTGCGCCTCGCCGGCGAGATCGGCCGGCGAGAAGGGATCCTTGCCGTTGCCGGCATAGCGCAGCTTGCCGCCCAGGTTCACGGCAGCGCCGTTGAACTTGAAGCCGCTTTGCTCGATGGTGAGCTGCGGCTTTTTCGCCAGCAGGCGCGGCATCTGCCGGGCCAGCATTTCCTGCCCCGCGCGCATCTGCTGATGGATCTGCTCCGGGCTCGCGCCGGTCAACGGCTGCTGCATGCTGTCCTCGTAGGCCTTCAGCGCGGCGGCATCGAGATTGGAGATCGTCATCCTCAGTGCCAGGTCCGAGACCTCGTCGGCGCCGAAGCCGATGCGGCGGCTCTGCCAGGCGACGGAACTGCTGACCAGTCCATTGGCTTCGCGCGCCTCGCCCAGGATGCGCAGGCCATCCATAGCGAAGCCGCTGCCCATCATCTGCAGCTCGGCGCGCGCCAGCTCGGTGCTGGTGTCCCCCAGCCAAAGCCCGCTCTCGGCGCCCTTGTACATCCGGCCGCGGACCGCGAGGCCGTCGAACCTGGCCGAACCCATGGCGCCCTCCGCCTGGAGCCCGGCGCTGTCCAGGCTGAACTCGCTGGACTGGCCATCCGCCGGGAGAAGGAAGCTGCCCTGCAGGCCCTGCCAGATGATCTCCCCCTCGCCGGTGTCGGCGGCAAGGCGGTTCCGGGCGGCGGGCGAATGCAGCTGGCCCTGGGTGGCGCCGGTCAGGCCCACGGTGGTGGTGATGGTCAGGGGCTGGGCATCGCCGAAGAAGCGCCCCAGGGCCGAGCCCTGCAGGGATTCCGGCGCGAGGGTGGTGATGACCCGCGCATAGTGGATGCCGGAGGTGCCCAGGCCGTGGACGATGCGATGGTCCAGGTCCAACCTGAACGGCTCCTCGGGCTTGCCGTGCTCACCGTCCTCGCCATCCGGGGCGGCCGGTTCCGGCAGGATGTCCACGCGGGTCCGGGCGGTGCTGGAATAAAAGCCGCGCTCGTAGCTCAGCAGGCTGATCCGCACCGGCGTGCCCAGGCTGGCGCCCCCGGCGGTCTCGATGCCCTGCCGGAATTCCCGTTCGATGCGCTGGCCCAGCAGCCAGGGCGCGGCCACCAGCGCCGCGCCGGCCGCAACCATTCCCGAGGCCAGCAGCGCCTTTGCGTTCATTCCATGATTCCCCTGGGTGCGGCGTCGGCCGGGGAGGGCGTGCGCCGGCGGTGAGTATATCTTCAGCCTACCCGCCGGAATCCCGCACTTGTGTCCGGAATGTGAAAAAAGCCCATCCGTTCCCGGGTTTGCAAGCCTGACGCCGCAGGCCGGAATCGCGGCAAACTTTGCGCGGCCGGATTGCGTTGCACTACAATTCCGCGGCTGGACGCTGTCGGATGACTGCCCCCGTAAACACCAGATTGGTCATCGGACCGAATGCCTCGCTGACATCGCGTCAGGCGGCAGCGGTCATGGCCCTGGTGGCCGTGCCGGGCCTGGGCATCGCGGGGGTGTTCGCCGCCCAGGGGTTCTGGCCCATTTTTCCGTTTGCGGGTCTGGAGTTATCGGCGCTTGGGGCGGCCCTGTGGGTTTCCCTGAGGCGTAACCGTTACCGCGAGGTGCTCCGCTTCGAAGGCGGGCAGCTGGTGGTGGAATGCGGCGACCTCGGCGGGGAGGTGCGGCGGGTGTTGGCCTGGCCAAGGACGTGGACGCGGGTGGCCCTGGAAAGGGGGCGGCGCGGCAACGATCCGCAGCGGTTGTTGCTGATGTATGCGGGGCGGAGGGTCGAGATCGGCCGCTGCCTCACCGATGACGAGCGCGCAGCGTTGCGCGGGCGCATCAAGGAATTGCTGAGGCCCGTGGTGCCGGAAGGCGCGGCGGGTGCAGTCGGTAGGGGGCCTGGGCCCTCCACCCAAGACATGTGTTCGGGAGAGTAAGGCGATGAAGATGGGACGGCTCGCGCGTATCGCAGCAGGTACCTCACTGGCTCTGGCGACGTTCGTCGCGCAGGCCTACACGGAAACGAGCGGCGGCTACAACCTGCCGACCGGCGTCACTGACCTGAGCAAGGAGGTGCACAGCCTCCACATGCTGATCTTCTGGATCTGCGTGGCGATCGGCACCGTCGTCTTCGGCCTGATGATCTACTCGATCGTCAAGCACCGTAAGTCCAAGGGTCACAAGCCGGCCGACTTCCACGAGTCCACCACGGTGGAAATCCTCTGGACCGCCGCGCCCTTCATCATCCTGATCGGCATGGCCATCCCGGCGGCCGGCACCCTGATCAAGATGGAAGACACCCGCAACGCCGACATGACGGTGAAGATCACCGGCTACCAGTGGAAGTGGGAATACGAATACCTGGGTGAAGGCGTGAAGTACTACTCCACCCTCACTGCCGAATCCAACGCCGCCCGCCAGCACGACGGCAACGGCCTGCTCAGCGGCGCCGCCTGGGCCAAGACCTTCAGCAAGGCCGAGCTCGAGAAGCTCAAGAACGTCGACGGCGGCAACTACCTGGTCAACGTCGACAACGAGCTGGTCCTGCCGGTCGGCAAGAAGGTGCGCTTCCTGATCACCTCCAACGACGTCATCCACGCCTGGTGGGTGCCCGAGATCGCAGTGAAGAAGGACGCCATCCCGGGCTACGTCAACGAGACCTGGGCCAAGATCAACACCCCGGGCGTCTACCGCGGCGTTTGCGCCGAACTCTGCGGCCGTGACCATGGCTTCATGCCGATCGTGGTCCGCGCCCTGCCGGAAGCCGAGTACAACGCCTGGCTGGCCAAGCAGAAGGGTGGCGAACCCGCCACCGCTGCAGCCCCGGTTGCCGCCCCGAACGAAGTGGCGGCCGCTCCGGCGACCACCGCCACCGACGCTGCCCCGGTCGAGGTAGCCGCGGCGCCTGCCGCTGCCGCTCCGGCTGCCCCCGCCGCCGCCAAGGACCTGTCCAAGGACGAGCTGATGAAGAAGGGTGAGCAGGTCTACACCGCCAACTGCGCGGCCTGCCACCAGCCCACCGGCAAGGGCATGCCGCCGAACTTCCCGGCTCTGGTCGGCAGCAAGGTCGTCAAGGGCGCTCCCGCCGAGCACATCAAGCAGACCCTGAACGGCAAGGGCATGATGCCCCCGTTCAAGCACCTGTCCGACCTCGACGTCGCGGCCGTGGTGACCTATCAGCGCAACTCGTGGGGCAACAGCAGCGGCGTGGTCCAGCCGGCCGCCGTCGCCGCCGCGCGCTAAGAAATTCAGGAGTTAGACATGGCTCATCACGACCACGCCCATGACGATCACGCTCACGACGAGCACCATGGTCCCGAGAAGGGAATCATGCGGTGGATCAAGACCACCAACCACAAGGACCTGGGTACCCTGTACCTGTTCTTCGCGTTCACCATGTTCTTCATCGGCGGCCTGATGTCGCTGGTGATCCGTGCCGAGCTGTTCCACCCCGGCCTGCAGTTCGTCGATCCTGAGTTTTTCAACCAGATGACGACGATGCACGCGCTGGTGATGATCTTCGGCGGCGTGATGCCGGCCTGGGTCGGCCTGGCCAACTGGATGGTGCCGATGATGATCGGCTGCTCCGACCTGGCGCTGCCGCGTATCAACAACTGGGGCTTCTGGATCCTGCCGTTCGCCTTTGCGATGCTGCTGGGCACCCTGTTCATGGAAGGCGGCGCCCCCGCGGGCGGCTGGACCATGTACCCGCCGCTGGTGCTGCAGACCGGCAACGCCTTCCCGTTCCTGATCTTCGCCGTGCATCTCATGGGTGTCTCGTCGATCACCGGCGCGATCAATGTGGCGGTGACGATCCTGAACATGCGCGCCCCGGGCATGAGCCTGCTGAAGATGCCGCTGTTCGTCTGGACCTGGCTGATCACCGCCTACCTGCTGATCGCGGTCATGCCGGTACTCGCCGGCGCCGTGACCATGCTGCTGACCGACAAGTACTTCCTCACCAGCTTCTTCACGGCTTCTGGTGGCGGCGACCCGGTCATGTTCCAGCACATCTTCTGGTTCTTCGGCCACCCCGAGGTGTACATCCTGATCCTGCCGGCCTTCGGCATCGTCAGCACGATCATCCCGACCTTCGCCCGCAAGGCGCTGTTCGGCTATGACTCCATGGTGTACGCAGTGGCTTCCATCGCCTTCCTGTCGTTCATCGTGTGGGCTCACCACATGTTCACGGTGGGCATGCCGCTGGCCGGCGAGTTGTTCTTCATGTTCGCCACCATGCTGATCGCCGTGCCCACGGGCGTGAAGGTGTTCAACTGGGTCGCCACCATGTGGAAGGGCTCGATGACCTTCGAGAGCCCGATGCTGTTCGCGCTGGCCTTCGTGTTCCTGTTCACCATCGGCGGCTTCTCGGGCCTGATGCTCGCCATCACCCCGGTGGACTTCCAGTACCACGACACCTACTTCGTCGTCGCCCACTTCCACTACGTGCTGGTGCCGGGTGCGGTGTTCGCGATCCTGGCTGGCGTGTACTACTGGATCCCGAAGTGGACCGGCCGCATGTACAGCGAAAAGTGGGGCAAGATCCACTTCTGGCTCTCGGCTATCTTCATCAACATCACCTTCTTCCCGCAGCACTTCGCAGGCCTCGCCGGCATGCAGCGCCGCGTGCCGGACTACGCCGTGCAGTTCGTCGACTGGAACGTCTGGTCCACGATCGGCGCCTTCGGCTTCTTCCTGGCCCAGTTCATCTTCATCTTCAACATGCTCGCCTGCTGCTACGGCTGGTTCGGCCGCAAGCAGGGCCTGCCGGACCGCGTCTGGGAAGGCGCGCACGGCCTGGAATGGACGGTGCCGTCGCCGGCTCCGTACCACACCTTTGAAGTGCCGCCGGTCATCTCCGACAACGAAGTGACGGCCGCGCACGACAGCGTTGACGCGCTGGACAAGCACAAGCTGAGCTGAGAGCCATGAGCAGCGTTGACCTTCGCGCCCGGGCGCGCCGCAACAAGATCCTGGGGATCGTGCATCTCCTGCTTGCGCTCGGCATCGTGGCGGGCTTCGTCATCGCGCAGAGCCACCGCTGATGGACATCGGCGCGCGGCGCAGCACTTTCAAGTTCGTGCTCGTCGTCGTCGGCATGTTCGGCTTCGGTTTTGCGCTGGTGCCGATGTACAACGCGCTCTGCGACGCGATCGGCCTGAACGGCAAGGTCAAGATGCAGGCGTCGGTGGCGGAGCCGGTGCAGGTGGATACCAGCCGGACCGTGACGGTGCAGTTCGTCACCACCGTCAACGGCGGGCGCACCTGGGAGTTCCGCGCCGAGGAGGCCAGCGTCAAGGTCCACCCCGGCGAGATGCGTGCGGTGAAGTTCTACGCCCGCAACACCGAGGGACGTGACCTGATCGCGCAGGCCGTGCCCAACGTCGCTCCGATGCAGGCGGCCAAGCACATGCGCAAGACGGATTGCTTCTGCTTCAACCAGCAGCCGTTCGCGGCCGGTGAGGAGAAGCACATGCCGGTGGTGTTCATGCTGGACCCCGCCCTGCCCAAGGACGTGGATACCGTCACGCTGTCGTATACGTTTTTTGAAGTGGAGCAGGTGGCCCACCAGGGCGCGCCGGCACAACCGAAGATTTGAGACACAGAGGAACAGTCATGGCCGACCACGCCACTCCGAATCCCGACCGTTATTTCGTACCTGCACCCAGCGCCTGGCCGTTCGCGCTGACGGTGGCGCTGGTCGCGATCCTGGCCGGCGTCTCCGGCTACCTGGAAGACAAGCACATCGGCCCTGTGCCGATCTACGCCGGCGCCGTGCTGATGTTCTACATCCTGTTCCGCTGGTTCCGCGGCGTGGCCCTGGAGAGCGAGGGCGGCTTCTACGGTGCCCAGGTCGATCGCACCTACCGCTGGAGCATGGCCTGGTTCATCTTCTCCGAGGTGATGTTCTTCGGCGCGTTCTTCGGCGCGCTGTACTACGCCCGTCACCTGTCGCTGCCCTGGCTGGGCGGTGAAGGCAGCAAGATCGCAACCAACCTGCAGCTGTGGCCCGGTTTCGAGAACGCCTGGCCCACCAACGGCCCGGCCAAGCTCAACGGCGACTTCGACACCATCCCTGCGTTCGACGTGCCCTTCGTCAACACCCTGCTGCTGCTGACCTCCGGCGTGACGCTGACCCTGGCGCACCACGCGCTGAAGGCCAACAAGCGCACCGCCACGATCCTGTGGATGTGGGCCACGGTGGCCCTGGGCTGCGCCTTCCTCTTCTTCCAGGTCGAGGAATACATGCACGCCTACGGCGACCTGAACCTGAAGATGGCCTCGGGCATCTACGGCTCCACCTTCTTCATGCTCACCGGCTTCCACGGCATGCACGTGACGCTGGGTACCCTGATGCTGCTGATCATCACGCTGCGCCTGATGTTCGGTCACTTCAAGCCGGAATCGCACTTCGGCTTCGAAGGCGTGGCCTGGTACTGGCACTTCGTGGACGTGGTCTGGATCGGCCTGTTCATCGTGGTGTACTGGCTCTAACCCGGCCGGCAACAAAAAAAGGGCGGCCATCCGGCCGCCCTTTTTGCTTTGACTGCCCTTACGGCGCCGCTTCGACGCTGGCCGGGCGGCCCTGGTAGATGCCGTGGGGCTTGAGCCAGCCCATGGCGTAGCTGAGGACCAGGAACAGGATCAGCGTGACCGACAGGGCCACGCGCAGCTTCAGGCTGTTGAGCATGCGGCGACGGTTGCCGGGGTCCTTCACCAGGAAGGTGCCGCCGGCGATCAGGGAGCCGATGATGGCCAGCAGCAGGACGACGACGATGGTTTTGACGATCATGGGCAGGACATCCGGCGGAAGGGAAGCGGCGGCGCAGGGAACGCCCGCGGCCGCTGGCCGGTCATCTTACCGGTCCGCCTCCGTCCCCGCCTGCCTCCGCCTGCCATGAACTACACATTCCGACCGCCCTGGTGGGCCTGGCTGGCCACCGCTGCCCTCAGCGCCCTGATGATCAACCTGGGCCTGTGGCAGTACCACCGCGGCCAGGCCAAGGAGGGGCTGATGCAGGCCTACGCCGATGCGTCGGCGGCCCTGGCCACGCCCTTCGATGCGGCCGAGCCGCCTCATGCGGAGGCCATGCTGCGGCGCTCCCTGTGCGGCGAATACCTGGGCTCGCGCCAGCTGCTGCTGGACAACCAGGGCTCCAAGCGCCGGGCCGGCTACCATGCCTGGGCGGCGCTGCGCCTGGCCGACGGCAGCCTGGTGATGGTGGACCGCGGCTGGGTGCCGGGCAATCCGGACCGCAGCAAGCTGCCGGCACTGGAGATTCCCGCCGGCACGCTGAAGATCGAGGGCTTCTGGCGGCCGTTGCCGCGTCCGGGCCTGCGCGTGGCGAGCGATAATTGCGAGGAGCGGCCTTTCCCGCGCGTGGTGCAGTACCCCACGCAAGAGGACCTGGCCTGCCTCTACCCCGGCGAGCGCGTGGCGCCCGGACTGCTGCTGCTGGCGCCCGAGGCGCCGGGCGGCTATGAACGAGAATGGAATATCGGCGTCGAAGTGCCGCCGCAAAAGCACTACGGTTATGCCCTGCAGTGGTTCGCCTTTACCGCGACCCTGCTGGTCCTCTTCATCAGGCTCAATCTGAAGCGTCGATCATGAATCCCACCGAGCACCCCGTTGGCCGCGGCCGCGGCCAGTTCCTGCTGCTGGCCACGCTGTTCTTCGCACCGCTGCTGCTGGCCATCGTGTTCTATTTCTTCGCCCCGGCCTGGCAGCCGACCCACAAGACCAACTACGGCCAGCTGATCAACCCGGCGCGGCCGCTGCCGGCGCTGCAGTTGCTGGACCATGACGGCAAGCCGCAGGACCGCGAAGCCCTGCGCGGCAGGTGGAGCTTCGTCTACCTGGCCGGCGCCGGCTGCGAGACCGCCTGCCTGCAGAAGCTCTACCAGATCCGCCAGATCCGCGCCCTGCTCAACGAGAAGCGCCTGCGCGTGCAGCGCGTATACCTGGCGCCCGACATGGCCGGCCTCAAGGCGGGCGAGGCGGCGCTGAAAAAGGAGCATCCGGACCTGGTGTTCCTGGCCGCCAGCGGCCAGGGTGAAGACCTGCACCGCTTCCTGGAAGCCAAGGATCCGCAGGCGCTGTACCTGATCGACCCCCTGGGCAACTGGTTGATGGTCTATCCGGGTAGTGCGGAGTCGCCGGGCATCCTGAAGGACATCAAGAAGCTGCTGCGGCTGTCGCAGATCGGTTGAAAAGCCGGCGGTTCCCCTTGTCCCAATGGCGGGAGAGGGGAGATCGGGATGGGACGAAATGCCCAGCCGACCCCATCGGCCTGATCCTGTAAAATCCGCCGCCCCGGAATCCGCCCGCCCATCGCCAGCCTTCCGCCACACGAGCCGTCCATGTCCTGGTTCCGCCGCATCAATTTCCTCGCCATCTGCCTGTGCTTCGGCGTCGTCGTGCTCGGAGCCTTCGTGCGCCTGTCGCATGCCGGCCTGGGCTGCCCGGACTGGCCGGGCTGCTACGGCCACCTCGGCGTGCCGCTGGAGGCCCATGACGTGGCCAAGGCGGAGCAGAACTTCCCGCAGCGCCCGGTGGAGGCCCACAAGGCCTGGAAGGAGATGATCCACCGCTACTTCGCCTCGACCCTGGGCCTGCTGATCGTGGCGCTGGCGTTCATGAGCCTGAAGCTTCGGGAGCAGGGCGCGCCGCGCGTATTGCCCTGGGCGCTGGTGGCCCTGGTGATCTTCCAGGGGCTGCTGGGCATGTGGACCGTGACCGAGCTGCTCAAGCCGCTGATCGTGACCGCCCACCTCATCGGCGGCATGAGCACGCTGTCGCTGCTGGTCTGGCTATGGCTGGCCAGCGGCCGCCCCGACACGGCTACGGCCGAGCCCGCCCGTCACCGCTCCGAGCGCCAGCTGGCCATCGAACTGCAGCGCACGCCGGCGCAGGAAGGCCCCAAGCCCCTGCCGCTGCCGCCGTCGAAGCTGCGCCGCTATGCCCTGGGGGCCCTGCTGCTGGTCTGCCTGCAGATCTTCCTGGGCGGCTGGACCAGCACCAACTACTCGGCCCTGGCCTGCCCGGACCTGCCGACCTGCCATGGCCAATGGCTGCCGGAGCTGGACGTGCCCACCGCCTTCACGCTGTGGCATGGCCTGGGTATCGACTACGAGCACGGCATCCTCGACGCGCGCGCTCGCGTGACGATCCACTTCTTCCATCGGGTGGGCGCGGTCGCCGTGACCGTGGCGCTGTTGCTGCTGGGCTGGTTCCTGTGGCGGCGCGGCGAGTTCCCGATCTGGCGCGGCTTCGGAGTGGCGGTGATCGCGGCGCTGGCGCTGCAGGTGTCCATTGGCCTGTCGATCGTCAAGCTGCAGCTGCCGCTGGGCCTGGCTACGGCGCACAATGCCGGCGCGGCAATCCTCCTGCTGACCCTGGTCAGCCTCAACTTCTTCGCCTGGAAGGCCAGCCGCTAGACGGGCGAACGACATGGCAGCCACGATGGAACAGACCCTGAGCCTGCGCGCGCGGCTCAACGAGTACTACGAGCTGACCAAGCCGCGCGTGGTCATGCTGATCGTGTTCACCGCGATCGTCGGCATGTTCCTGGCCGTGCCGGGCCTGCCGCCCTGGGGCGGCTTCCTCTGGGGCACCCTGGGCATCGCCCTGCAGGCGGCCTCGGCGGCGGCGGTGAACCAGATCATCGACCGCAACATCGACGCGCGCATGGCCCGCACCTGCGGCCGCCCGCTGGTCACCGGCGCCCTGACCATGACCGAGTCCATCGCCTTCGCCACGGCGCTGGGCATCGGCGGCTTCGTGCTGCTGTGGTTCCTGGTCAACCCGCTGACCGCCGTGCTGACCCAGTTCACGCTGATCGGCTACGCCGGCATCTACACGCTGTACCTCAAGCGCGCCACGCCGCAGAACATCGTGATCGGCGGCGCCGCCGGCGCGGCTCCTCCGGTGCTGGGCTGGGTGGCGGTGACCGGCGAGGTCCACCCGCATTCCCTGATCCTGTTCCTGATCATCTTCATCTGGACGCCGCCGCACTTCTGGGCGCTGGCCATCGAGCGGCACAAGGAATACGCCGCCGCCGATATCCCGATGCTGCCGGTGACCCACGGCCTGGAGTTCACCCGCACCCAGGTGCTGCTCTACACCGTGCTGCTGACGGCGGTGACGGTGCTGCCCTTCGCGGTGGGCATGTCGGGCTGGCTGTACCTGGTTGGCACCCTGATCCTGGACGGCCTGTTCCTGTACTACGCCATCCGGCTCAAGTACGCGCCCATTCCGGGCCTGCCGATGAAGACCTTCGGCTACTCGATCGTCTACCTGATGGCGATCTTCACCCTGCTGCTGGTAGACCACTACCTGCCCCGCGCGGCGGTCTGAACCGATCCGGGTCACTTTGGGAGCGGCAAGGGCAGGGCAATATGCCCGGCCGGGCACCAAAAGCCTGTCTTGGCCGGGCGCCGAGACCCTGTGAATGACCATTCTCTGGTCGAACCTTCCATCGGGGCCATCGCCTGCATCCGACTTAGGTCGGAGGGCGTATTGGGGCCCGGGAATGTAAAGATATTTCGAGCCTATAGATATTTCATACG
This sequence comes from Solimonas sp., assembly GCA_030149365.1. Taxonomy (GTDB): domain Bacteria; phylum Pseudomonadota; class Gammaproteobacteria; order Nevskiales; family Nevskiaceae; genus Solimonas_A. Next base: position 150,994 of record JASBRP010000030.1, on the reverse strand, counting down.
TCGGGAGCAAACCGACTGCGGGTTGCGGATATTTGCCAATGGTCGGAACTTGACCAGTGGGCTAAACTGCCCCTTGATAGTGGAATAACCTTAGGCCGCAATCGACGGCTTGCCAGCAAACTTGTAGGGAGATTCAGATATGTTCGAGCGATTCCGCGGAGCCGGTACGGTCCTGGCCGGTTCCCTTGCCCTGTTGCTGGCCGCTTGCGGCGGCGGAGGCGGCGGGGGCGGTGGTGGTAATGGCGGTGGCAGCGATCCTGCTAAGTCCTGCTCGGAGCAGTTCACCGCCGACAAGGCCGCGGCCGATTCCGGAGCTTGCCAGCCGACCTTCAACGCTCAGTGCGACAAGCTGCCCACGCGTATTCCCTTCAACTCTGCCGAGCCGGCTGCCTGCACCAAGGGCGGCGCTGACGGTGGCGTGGTCTACCGGGACTTCAGCGCGGGCGGCGCGGACTACATCATGGTTTCCCCGCCCACCGGTGGTAAGCAGGGCCTCTATGTAGCCCTCCACTGGCGCAGCGGTAATGGCGCCACCATGATCAACAACATGCGTCTGGCCGAGCTGGCCAAGGCCCGCGACATTACCGTCGTGGCGCCGACCTCGCCCAACGTGCTCTTCGGCGTGGCCGGCTTCGGCCTGGTTCGCGAGTGGGATTACGACGGTGCCGACGAGGCCATCGCAGCGGTCATTGCGGATGCCAAGGGGCAGGCCGGGCTGAGCAGCAACGTCTCGGTGGTCATCGCCGGCGTCTCCTCCGGATCGGCGGGCGCTACCCGCTTCTTCTGCGACAGCGGCGTCCGCGTGAACGGCCTGCTGTTGGTCGCCTCCGGTGCCATCAGCTCCGAATCCACGGCCAGCTGCCTGAGCGCCGCGGCCAACTCCAAGGCTGATGACGGCACGGCCAAGGCAGCGGCCCGCTCCATCCCCGTGGTTCTGGTGGAAGGCGTTGACGATCCGGCGTACGAATCGACCGTGGCCCGCTACGGCGTGTTCAAGGCCATCAACGGCTGCGGCCCCGACCAGACGGTGACGCTGAATCCGCAGGTCGATATCCTCTACACCAATAGCTGCAACGACGGCGCTGCGCTGGTCACGGTCAAGGATAGCGGCCACAACTGGCCGGGCATGGATCGCCCGATCCCGTCGATCCCCGTGCTCGATGAGCTGCCCTTCTTCGGCCCCAGCTTCGCGATGAGCATCTTCGGCAAGGTGTCGTTCTCCTTCGACGCGACCATCCAGGGCTACGACCTGGTGCGTTCGCTCGACTGAGCGCTGCACGCGGCACAAAAAAACCGCGGCCTCGTGCCGCGGTTTTTTTTGGACTTGCGGAATGCAGGCCTCAGGGCGGCAAGCCCTGCGCCTTGCCGGCTCAGCGCTTGGGCTTGAGCATGGTGCCGCTGCATTCCGGCGTGCCGCAGCGGCAGGCCCAGAGGGCCTTCATCTTCGCGGTCTGGCGCACCGGCAGGCTGATGCCGTAGTCGTAGGTCAGCTCTTCGCCCGGTGCGATCTCGCGCAGGGTTTCGATCAGGATCCGGTCCTTCTTCGGGTTGCCGTCGGCGCTCTCTTCCCATACCGCCTGACAGTTGGGTGCGCAGCTGTGGTTGAGCCAGCGCGCCTCGTTGCCGTCGACGTTGGCGTCGATGATGTAGCGCTCGTTGAGCGTGAACAGGAAGGTATGACCGGTATCGACCCCGCCTTCGTAGAGGCGGTCGGCCTGCGCATGGGTCATCAGGCGGCCCTGGTACTCGATGAGTTCGACGCCGGGGCCCAGCTTGCGGGCGGCGAAGACGCCATTGCCATGGATGGGGGAGCGGCGCGTGACGATCTTGCGGGACATGCGGTCGTGGAGGTGTGGGGACTAGGCGGATTGTCCGCATGGAGCGTGCCAGTGCGATGACGGCCGCTCCGCGGGCTGCGCATTGTGGGCAAGTCCCGGGCCTGCGTCACCTCCGGGGTTGCGTTCATGGAAGGTTCAGTGGGCGATCACCATCCTGCGCTCACCGCTTGATTGCGGAACGGCGGCCCAGAAGAGGCCGGACGTCACCCCCGATGACAGGAGTCACGATAATGAAAGCACTCACCCGAACCCGCCTGCTGATCGCCGCTGGCGCCCTGGCAGCACTCCCTGGCCTGGCCGCGGCCCACAACTACACCTATGTGGAGGGCGGCTTCCTGAACCGCGATTTCGACGGGTATGACGAATCCGGCTTCCGTATCGCCGGCTCCGGCGACATCCACAAGAACATCGCCCTGATCGGCGAGTACAACGATACCGATGATCTCGAGCAGATCAGCCTGGGTGCGCTGTTCCACACGCCGCTGAACAACAGCGTGGATCTCACCGCTGGCGCCACCTATGAGCGCTTCGAGTTCGGCTCGGCCGACGAGGATGGCTTCGGCCTGCGCGGCGGTGTGCGCTGGCAGAACGCCGACGGTCGCCTGGAGCTGTCGCCGGAAATCCGCTACATCGACATCGACGGCTATGACGACACCTCGCTGCGCCTCACCGGCCTCTACGGCCTGACGCCGAAGGTCGATCTCGTGGCCGCGGTCCAGGGCGCCGGTGACGACGACCGCCTCGAGGCCGGCGTGCGCTACAACTTTGGTCCGCGCCTGACCGGCCGATAAGACCGGGCCTGATGGCAAAAGGCGGCGCCCTCCGGGGCGCCGCCTTTTTTGTGCACGACATTGGGGCATTGCCGCCTTAGGCGGACAGGGACGTAGGACTTTTTCGCACGGCCCGATCCAGGGGTGGGGGGTATGCTCCGCGCGGGGTACTGGGCTGGGGAGCCCGTTCCAGAAGCAGACAAGGAGAGTCAGAAAAATGAAAAGCAAAGTGATCCTCGGTGCGCTGGCCCTGCTCGGCCTGGCCGGTGTGGCGCAGGCGCAGCAGGCCGCCCATCCGCAGCCGATCCGCGGCCTGATCAGCCAGTTGATCCCCGATCAGTACATCGTCGAACTGGCGCCGGCAGCGGCCCGCAGTGGCCCGCTGGCCCAGGTCGTTCAGGGCGTGGTGGGCAGTGTGGGCGGTGGCGAAGTCCGGCAGGTCTATACCCATGCACTGAAGGGCTTCAGCGTACGCCTGCCGCCCGCGGCGGCCGAGGCACTGGCGCGCAATCCGCGCGTGCTGCGCATCGAGCAGGACCGCACGCTGTTCCTCACCGAGACCCAGTTCAGCCCGCCGTCCTACGGCCTGGACCGTATCGACCAGGTGAACCTGCCGCTGGACAGCCAGTACAGCTATCCGGCCAATGCCGGGCAGAACGTGCACGTCTACGTGATCGACACCGGCCTCAACGCCGCGCACACGGACTTTGCCAACCGCATCGCCGCCGGCCGCAACTTTGCCGCCAACGGCAACGAGGGCCTGCTGTGCACCCTGCTCGGGCTCGGCTGCCCGCCGACCGATCCGGCCAACACCACCGACTGCAACGGCCACGGCACGCACGTGGCGGGTACGGCCGTGGGCAGCAGCTTCGGCGTGGCCAAGCGCGCCACGCTGCACCCGGTGCGCGTGTTCGGCTGCGGCCGCAGCACCGCGACCTCGACGATCATCGCGGGCGTGGACTGGGTGACGGCCAACCGCCAGCTGCCGGCCGTGGTCAACATGTCGCTGGGCGGCGGCGCGTCCGACCTGCTCGATACCGCGGTCAACAACCTGATCGATTCCGGCGCCACGGTGGTCGTGGCCGCAGGCAACGAAACCGCCAACGCCTGCAATGGCTCGCCCAGCCGCGTGCCGCGTGCGATCACCATCGGCGCGACCACCAACACCGACGAGCGCGCGTCCTATTCGAACTTCGGCGCCTGCGTCGACCTGTTCGCGCCGGGCTCCAACATCGTATCGGCGGCCTACAACAACAATACCGGCTCCAGCAGCCTGAGCGGCACGTCCATGGCCAGCCCGCATGTGGCCGGCGCGGCGGCGCGGTACCTCACCGTGAACAGCGGTGCCAGCCCGGCAGCGGTGGATGCGGCGCTCAAGGCCTCGGCCAGCAGCGGCAAGGTGGGCAACCCGGGCAGCGGTTCGCCGAACCTGCTGCTGCGCCTCGATCCGTCCGCCTACTGAACGACAGATCCTCCACTTGGCGGGCCCTGCGGGGCCCGCCTTCTTTTTGCCCGCGATTCAGTCAGAAGACGCCGCAGGCCAGCCCGGCCGCCAGGGTCTGGCCCAGCTCGCGGCTCCGTGCCAGCGCGGCTTCGTCGGGCTCACCCTGCACGATCAGGGCATCGGCCACGCGGGTCCAGCCATAGCCGGTGGCGATGCGCTCCAGTGCCCGCACGGCTCCGGCACCGTCATTGCCGGCAGACACGAACATGGCCCAGGGCAGGCCCAGGGTCTTGCCCTCGGCCGGGTAGTAGGTGCGGTCCAGGAAGTCCTTCACCGCGCCGCTGAGATAGCCGAAGTTCTCCGGCGTGCCGATCAGCAGCCCCTCGGCCCACAGCAGGTCGTCCAGCCCGGCGTCGAAGGCGCGCAGCACGCGCAACTCCACCTCGTCCGCAAACTCCGCGGCACCGGCGCATACGGCTTCCATCAGGCGGGCGGTGCGGCCGCTCTGGCTGTGGTAGACCAGCAGCAGGCGTTTCATTCGGCGACCAGGATCTGGGCGCCGCGCCAGCGCTGGCCGGGCTCCAGCCGGACCGGCGTGACGGTGGTGCCGGCCTCGACGCAGAGCATCCGGCGCCAGTCGTCCGGCTGCATGTCCGGCAGCGTCGCGGTGAGCGCGGCGGCAGGGTTCCACACCACGGTGTCGGTGAAACCCTCCTGGCGGATACGCAGGCGCCGTGACGGCTCCTCAAGCAGCAGTTCGCCGGGCGCGTCGAAATAGATGCGGTCGATCCATTCGCCCAGGACCAGCGGCTCGTCGTGCTGTACGTGGTGTTCGCGGTCGCGCACGGCATCCAGGTAGCGCCGGCCCTGCAGGCCATGCAGGCGCGCGTGGTGGATGTCGCCGACCTGCAGGTAGCTGTGCAGTGCCACGGTGAATTCGAAGGCCGAGGTGCCGGTGTTGAGCACGGTCAGCGCCACCTGCAGGCGGTTGGCCTCCAGGGCCAGGTCCAGCTGCAGCTCGAAGGGGTGGGGCCACAGGACCAGCGTCTGCGCCGATTCGCGCAGCCGCAGGCGACAGCCCGACGGGCCCTGCTGCAGCGTGTCCCAGGCCTGCACCCGCGCGAAGCCGTGCTTGGGCAAGCTGCCGTGGCCCGAGAACTGCGGGAAGACCACCGGGATGCCGCCGCGCACTGACACGCCTTGGCGGTATTCCGCGGCGGTGCTGAGGAACAGGCGGCTGTCGCGCTCGCCGGCCGGCACCCAGGACAGCAGGTGCGCGCCGTAGGGCAGCACCTCCAGGCGCGCACCGTCCGCCGCCTGCAGGGCCAGCGGGTTGAAGGCGTCGGCGAACGGGGCGGCGGAAGCTTGGCTCATGAGCAGTGCGGATGGTCCGAGGGGTCAATCCAAGCATAGCCTGCCCGTGACAGAATCCCCCATTACCTTCAAGGCGAGCCTGTTCCATGCCGCACGTCAGGGCCAACGGCCTGCAGATCTGCTACGAAACCTTCGGCAATCCGTCCAACCCGGCGCTGCTGCTGATCATGGGCCTGGGTGCCCAGCTGGTGCACTGGCCGGACGCCTTCTGCGAGGCGCTGGCGTCCGGCGGCTACCACGTGATCCGCTTCGACAACCGCGACATCGGCCTGTCGGAAAAGCTGGACCACCTGGGCAAGCCGGACCTGCTGCGCAGCGGCCTGTTCTACACGCTGCGCCTGCCGCAGAAATCGGCCTACCTGCTGGACGACATGGCAGAAGACGCGGTGGCGCTGCTCGATGCACTGAAGATCAAGACCGCGCACGTGGTGGGCCTTTCCATGGGCGGCATGATCGCGCAGGTGCTCGGCTACAAGCATGCCAGCCGCGTGCGCAGCCTGACCCTGATCATGACCAGCAGTGGCAACCCCTGGCTCAAGAAGCCCTCGCTGCGCATCCAGATGCGCATGATGTCCAAGCCCAAGGCGCGCGATCGCGAGAGCCTGCTGCAGTTCGGCATGAACACCTGGCGCATGATCGGCAGCCCGGGCTATCCCTCGCCCGAGCCGGAGCTGCGCGAGTACGTCGCCCGCGCGCTGGACCGCAACGTGCACCCGCAGGGCCTGGCACGGCAGATGGTGGCGATCATGGCCTCCGGCAGTCGCGTGAAGCAGCTGGCGCGCATCAAGGCGCCGACGCTGGTCATCCACGGCGACAAGGACCCGCTGGTGCCGGTGCCGGCGGCGCGGGACCTGAAGAAGCACATCCCGGACGCGCAGCTCGAGATCATCCACGGCATGGGCCATGACCTGCCGTCGTCGCTGCTGCCCAAGCTGTCGCACCTGATCCTGCACCACGCCAAGCACGCCGAGCGCGCGCACGGACGCCGCGCGGCGTGAACAATGCGGGCGACTCACGCCGCCGCACCGTGATCGCCGTGGGCCTGGGCCAGTTGCTGGCCTGGGGCTCGAGCTACTACCTGCTGGCCACGCTGGCCCGGCCCATGGCGGCGGAGCTGGGCCTGGCGCCTGCCACCGTCTACCTGATGTTCTCCGCCGCGCTGCTGCTGGCGGCGGCGCTGGGCCCGCTGGTGGGCGGCCTGATCGACCGGCAGGGCGGCCGTCGCGTGCTGCTGGCTTCCAACCTGGTGTTCGCCACCGCCCACCTGACCATGGCAACCGCGCAGGGACCGCTGCAGCTGGCCCTGGGCTGGCTGCTGCTCGGCGCGGCCATGCCCATGGGGCTCTACGACGCCGCCTTCTCCACCCTGGTGAGCCTGTACCGCGGCGAGGCGCGCCGTTCCATCGTCGGCGTGACCCTGCTGGGCGGCTTCTCCAGCACCGTCAGTTGGCCGCTGACGGCGGCGCTGGAAGCTCACTACGGCTGGCGCCTCGCCTGCGCCGTCTGGGCGCTGGCGCACCTGAGCATCGGCCTGGGCATCCACTACTGGCTGGTGCCGCGGGTGGAGCGCCCCATGGAAATGCATCGTGCCGAGGCACAGGCGCCTGCCGCCGTGCCGCCGGCGCTGACCATGTGGATCCTCGCCGGTGCCTTCACCTGCTCCGGCCTGGTGTTCGCCGGCATGGCCACGCACCTGCCGCGCATCCTGGAGAAGATCGGCTGTACGCCGGCCATGGCAGTGGCAGCGGCATCCCTGTTCGGCGTCTCGCAGGTGGCGGGGCGCCTGGCCGAGGCCGGCTATCTCAACCGCTTCCACCCGCTGGTGGCGGCGCGCCTCTCCATGTCACTGCACCCCACGGGCGTGATGCTGATCATGGCGTTCGGAGCCCCCTTCGCCGCCGTCTTCACGGTGCTGCACGGCATGGGCACCGGGCTGATGACGATCATCAAGGGCACGCTGCCGCTGGCGCTGTTCGGGCCGGCTGGCTTCGGGCGGCGTGCCGGCTGGCTGGAGGCACCCTCGCGCGTGGCCCAGGCGGCGGCGCCACTGGCGTTCGGCATCGGGGTGGACCGGCTCGGCGGCCATGTGCTGTGGATCTCCGCCGGCATAGGCTTGACCGGATTGAGCGGGCTGCTGTGGCTGCGGCGCAGTGCCTCTGCAACGAAATACTGAGGAGCAAGACATGACCAAGAAGACCCATCCCCTGGCCGCCGTGCTGCTGGAAGCCCATGTGCAGTTCACGCTGGAGCAACTGGAGGGCGACGAGCTCAAGGTGGTGGTGGCCGAGCTGCTCGACGAGGGCCTGGCCGACGCCGCCAAGCTGAAGCTGTCCGAGGCGGTGACCCGCAAGCAGATCAAGGACACCGCGCACACCTATGCCGCCAACCTGGAGCTGGGCAGCGGCATCCCCGAGCTGGTCGGCGAGATCGCGCGCGTCATCCACGCCCACCCGGCGCTGGACGACACCCGACTGGCCGACCTGATGAGCGACCGCCAGTTCGAGGAGTTCACCGACCTGGTGCTGGAGCAGAAGTCGGCGCGCGAGGCGATCGTGCGCGGCGTGGTGGCCAGCCCGCTGTACGGCCGCATCGCCTCCGAGCTGTTGCTGAGCGGCATCCGCGGCTACCTGTCGCAGAGCTCGCTGGGCGAAAACATCCCCGGCGCGCGCTCGATGATGAAGCTGGGCAAGGCCGTGCTGAGCCGTGCCGCCTCCGTGTCCGGCCTGGACGAGACAGTGGAGGAGGGCCTGCGCCGCTACATCGCCAAGAGCGTCGGCAGCGCCTCGCAGCGTGCCGTGGAGATGCTGCTGGACGAGGAGGGCGACGAAATCCTGCGCGATGCCTCACTGCGCGCCTGGAAGGAGCTCAAGAACCTGCGCCTGGGCGAGCTGCGCCGCCATATCGACGAGCGCACGCTGGAGGAGATCTTCGTGGCGGGCTTTGAATACTGGCGAGAGCTGCGCAAGGCCCCGATCTACACCAAGCTGATCGACGCCGGCATTGACGCTTTCTTCGAGCGCTACGGCAAGGTCTCGCTCAAGGCGCTGCTGGACGACCTGGGCATCGACCGCGACCTGATGCTGGCCGAGGCCATGCGTCACGCGCCGCACGTGATCCAGGCGCTGAAGAAAAAGAAGATGCTGGAACCTACCGTGCGGCGCCTGCTGCAGCGCTTCTACAACTCCGGGGCCTTCGAGAAGGCACTGGCTGCGCACGGCGGTTGAAGTTGTAGGAGCCAGCTTGCTGGCGACACGCAGCTTGTCGCCAGCAAGCTGGCTCCTACAGGAGTGCATGACCAGGGCAGCATCGCGATCTACGATTCGATTGACGCCGCTAGGCTGAAACGAAAAGGGCCGGCATTCGCCGGCCCTTTTTCATTGCGCTTGCCGATCAGTTCACCGGCGACTGCTGCGGATAATCCACGCCCGGGTGCACCTGAGGCAGCGCCGAGCATTCCAGCGCGCCTACCATGACCTCCTGCGGCTTCTCGCTGACCGCAGGCGGGGCCGGCGGATTGCCGTAAGGCTTCACGCCGTCCTGCAGGCCGCGCGGGGTGTAGTTGCAGACCCAGACCTCGGCGGTCTCGCAACGTGCGCGGCCGCAGCCTACTTCCTCGGTGGCGCCCCAGATCATCTGCAGGTACTGGCCGCACTGCGTGCCGCCCTGGTTGCGGCACTGGTGCAGGTTGTGGTCGTAGTCGCGGCCTTCCTCGTTCCAGCGCGAGACCACCTGTGCCGGCGTGCGGCGGTAGCCCTGGTAGGGCTGCCCGGCGGTGGCGCGGAACACATTCTCGCCGTACTTCTCGCGGCGGGCCATGTCGGGGTTGTAGCGCGCGGCACAGTTTTCCCGGGCCAGCTGGTCGGCCCAGGACTGGGCCTGCGCGGCGGCCTGCGCCGACCAGCGCAGCGGCGGCTGGTTGACGGCCCCGCGGATACCGTTGTGCGCGCCCAGCATGCCCTCGAAGCCGGGCGGTTCGCCCTGGGCCAGCAGCACCCCCGGCAGCAGCGATCCCAGCGCCAGCATCAGTACGGCAATCAGTCGTGTCTTCATGTCTCTCACCTCGCTCCAGTTCCCGGCGCTCAGCGGCCGGCGAAGGATTCCGTGAGGAAGTCCTTCATCATCTCGAAGGCGCGCTTGGCGGCGCGCGGGTCATACATCGCCTTGCCCGGCTGGTTGGCGTCGGGGTCGGTAAAGGAATGCACTGCGCCGCCGAAGCGCATCATCTGCCAATCGGTCTTCGTCGTGCGCATCTCGTCGAGAAAGGCGTTGATCTGCGCCACCGGCACATAGGGATCGGCGTCGCCATGCAGCACCAGGATGCGGGTCTTCGGCGGCTGGCTGGGCGCGGGAGCATCCAGCGAGGGATTGCCGTGGAAGGACACCACCGCGTTGAGCTCCTCGCCGGTGCGCGCCAGCTCCAGCACCGTGGAACCGCCGAAGCAGAAGCCGATGGCGGCGATCTTGTCGGGGTTGGCCGGCAGCTTGAGCCGCTTCACCGCCGCCTGGGCCTGCTCCTTGGCGGCCTTCACACGGGTGCGCAGCACCAGCCGGTTGCCGTAGAGCTGGCCCACCAGCTTGCCGGCGGCATCCACATTGGCCGGTTGCTGGTCGCGGCCGTACATGTCGGCCAGGAACACCACGTAATCGCGCCCGGCGATCTTGCGCGCCTGGCGGCGGTTGGCCTCGGAGGTGCCCATCCAGTTGGGCACCATCAGTACCACCGGGCGCTTCTTGGCGCCCGCGGTGTCGTAGTAGACGTAGCCGCGGTAGGACTGGTCGGCGACCTGATAGTCCACCACCTTCTCCACCGTCTTGGCCTGGGCGCCGCAGGCGGCGCACAGCGCAGCGGCCGCCAGCCATTTTCCGATCCGTTTGCGGGTACTCATTGATCGACGTTCCCTGTGATCTGCCGGCGGCTCAGGAGCGGCCGAGAAAGTCCTGCTTGCCGAGCTCCACTCCATTGTGGCGCAGGATGTTGTAGACGGTGGTGGCGTGGAAGTAGGCATTGGGCAGCACGAAGAACTGCAGGTAGTCGTGGCCGGTGAAGTTCATGTCCCCGCGCGGGGACTTGAGCTGGATCGCCTTGTCCTCGCTGCCGTCGATCTGCTCCGGGCGGAATTCCTTCAGGAAGGCCAGGGTCTTGTCGACGCGCGCGATCAGCTCGGCGAACGTGGTCTCGGTGTCCTCGTAGCGCGGCACATCCAGGCCGGCCAGGCGCGCGGCGGCGCCCTTGACCATGTCGGTGGCGATCTGGACCTGGCGGGTCAGCGGAAACATGTCCGGGTAGAGGCGGAAGCCGGTGAGCGTGGCGGCGTCCAGCTTGCGCGATTCGGCGTGGGCGGCGCCCTTTTCCAGGATGTTGCGCAGGTTGCCCAGCAGGCGGACAAAGGCGGGCACCGAGGCGGAGTACATCGTCAGGCTCATGGAATCCCTCGCAGGATCAGGCAGTTCGGATGCCCGATTCTAAGGTTTTGCGGCGTCCTTGGGTTGAACCGCGGTCCGGCCCGGTGGGGCAATCCGCAAGTTCAGATTCGGTTAAGACCGCTGCGCTAGTGTCTGCGCCATCTACCAAGCGATCGAGGTCGCACATGAAACGCACCATCCTGGGTTTTCTGGCTCTTGCCGGCGCCACCATCGCCACCCCCAGCTTTGCCGGTGACGACCGCGCCGTGGGCGCCGTGATCGGCGGCGTGGCGGGCGGCGCCATCGGCCATTCGGCCGGCGGTACCGACGGTGCCGTGGTCGGCGCGGTCCTGGGCGCCGTAGTGGGCGCCGTGATCGGCGACAGCAACGACGATCGTCGCCACTACCGCTCCTCCTACCGCGACGACCGCTACTATTCGGCCCCGCCGCGGGTGGTCCATCACTACCGCGAACCGCCCCGCGTGGTGCATCACCATTACCGCGAGCCGGTGCGCCACGTGTACCACCGCGACTACCGCGACAGTCGCCGCGACTACCGGCATGACCGCCGCGATGGCCGCTGGGACCGCGACGATCGCCGTGGCCACTGGCAGGGCCGCCACTGACGGCTCATGCTGCACAGCACAAAAAGGCGGGCTTCGGCCCGCCTTTTTGCTTATGCTCGCCGCATGGACGAAGAACGCCTGATCGAGCTGGAAATCCGCTTCGCGCACCAGGAAGAGACCCTGCGCGTGCTCAACGACATCGTCACCCGCCAGCAGGACCGCATCGAGCGGCTGGAGAAGATCTGCCGGCAACTGGCCGAGAAGGCCGCGAGCGCCGGCGACGGGCTGCTCAAGGTGACGGCGGCGGACGAGGTGCCGCCGCACTACTGATTCGACACCGGCGGATCGATGATCCGCTTCGTCTCACCACCGCATCAGCACCGCACCCCAGGTAAAGCCCGAGCCGAAGGCCACGGTGCAGACCAGGTCGCCTTTCTTCACCTTGCCCAGCGCGCGTGCCTCCGCCAGGCACAGCGGGATGGTGGCGGCGGTGGTGTTGCCGTATTTCTGGATGTTGTTGTGGACCTTGCTGTCGTCGATCTGGAGCAGCTTGGCCACCATCTCGTTGATGCGCAGGTTGGCCTGGTGCGGGATCAGCATGTCGATGTCGGACACTGCCAGGCCCTGTGCCGCCAGCACTTCGTGGATCACCTCGGGCATGCGCTTGACGGCGGTCTTGAAGACCTTCTGGCCTTCCATGTTGGGCCAGATGCGGCCCTCGTCGATGTCCTGCTGGGTGACGTAGGCCTCGCGGCCGGCGGCCATGCCGGGCCACTGCATGGCCAGGCACTCGGCGTCGCTGCCGTCGGAGTGCACGCGGCTGACCAGGATGCCGCGCTCGGGGTCGTCGCTGGCACCGATCACGGCGGCACCGGCGGCGTCGCCGAACAGCACGCTCACGGTGCGCCCGCGGGTGGACTTGTCCAGGCCGCGCGAATGCACTTCGCCACCGATCAGCAGGATCTTCTTGTACTGGCCGGAGCGGATGAAGGAATCGGCCATCTGCAGGCCGTAGACGAAGCCGGAGCACTGCTGGCGGATGTCGAAGGCCGGCACGTGGCCGATGCCCAGTTCACGCTGTACCAGAACGCCGCAGCCGGGGAAGAAGTAATCCGGCGACAGGGTGGCGTAGATGATGCAGTCGATCTCGCCGGCCTCCACCTTGGCGTCGGCCAGCGCCGCGCGGGCGGCCTTCACGCCCATGGTGTAGTTGCCGTCCTCCGGCGTCACCCAGTGCCGCTCCTCGATGCCGGAGCGCTCCACGATCCACTCGTGGCTAGTCTCCATGGTCTTCACCAGGTCGTGATTGGTGACGGTGCGGGACGGGACGTAGGTGCCCAAACCCAGGATGCGTGCGCGCGGTGTGGTCACAGAAGTCCCCGGTAGTAAGGGGGCGATAGTAGCGGCCAGCGCGCGGAATGGGGAGTAGTCAGGGTTCAGCCCGGGATTTGCATGGGGCTCCCGGAGGAGCATCCTGGCGATGTCCGGGAAATGACGGGGAGGGCTATTTCTCCGCGTAGCCCGCGGGCGCGTTGCGCCAGCCCTGCGCGTCCTTCTGGTAGCTGCGCGCCGACATCAGGATCGCCAGGGCTGTCAGCGCCAGTGCGGTCGGCAGGATCCACAGCAGCGCGTCGCGCAGGCCCACGGCCCGGAAGGCAGTGCTCATCTCCTGGGCGCCGGCAGCCTGCATCGCGCTGGCGGCGAAGGCGTCGGACAGCGCTCCCGTGGCGAAGCTGCCAAGACCGCCGCCGAGGACGTACATGAAGAAGAAGTACACCGCCATGCCGGTGGCGCGCAGTTGCGGCGGCACGATGTCCTGGATCGCCGGATACACGGTGACGTAGTACAGGAATACCAGCAGCCAGCCGGCGGAGAGCAGCAGCACCAGCGCGGTGGTGGCACCCACGGGTTGCAGCAGGCCGAGCCAGAGCAGCGGGACGGCCGCCGCGATGCTGGCGGCACCGAGCAGCAGGCGGCCGCGCGGCCACCGCCGGTGTGCGCGGTCGGCCAGCATGCCGCCGAGGACCAGGCCGATGATGCCGGTCAGACCGAGCACGATGGCGGAAACACCGCCGGCCGCCGCCGTGCCCAGGCCGTGGTAGCGCACCAGCATGGCCGGCAGGAAGGTGTTGATCGCGTAGGCGGCGAAGTTCATGGTCGCGCCAGAGACGATCAGCCAGCGCAGCGTCGGGATCGACAGCAGCCGGCGTATGGGCCGGTCGATCTGCACCGTGGCCGCCGCCGCATCCTGCTCGGACGCGCCACGCAGCGGCTCGCGTGCCCGCCACAGCAGGACGGCCACGATCAGGCCGGGGACGGCGGCGAAGAAGAACGGCGCGCGCCAGCCGTATTGCTGGGCCAGCCATCCGCCGAACGCGAAGGCCGCCAGCGTGCCCAGCGGCAGGCCCAGCATGAACAGGCCCACTGGCCGGGAGCGCCGGTCGGAGGGATACATGTCGCCGAGCAGCGAGTTGGCAGCAGGGGCGCAGCAGGCCTCGCCGACGCCCACGCCGAGGCGCATCAGGGTCAGCGTGACGAAATTCTTGGTGGCGCCGGTGGCGGCGGTCAGCACGCTCCAGACGGTGAGACCCACCGCCAGCACCGAGAGGCGGCGATACCGGTCGGCCAGGCGCCCCAGCGGAATGCCCGCAATCGCATAAACCAGCACGAAGGCTGTGCCCAGCGCGCCCAGCAGGGTGTCGGACAAGCCGAACTCGATACGGATGGGCTCCAGCACCACGGCGGGCAGCGCCCGGTCGAAGAAGTTGAGGAAGTTGGCGAAGAACAGCAGCGTCAGCAGATAACCGTAGCGGGACGTCGTCGTCGGCGTGTTGGCGTTCATGCAGGCTTCCGGTGTCGTGGGGCGGGAGCAGCTTGCGGCCGTGCTGGGCCACAGCAGGTCCCCGCTAGGGGCAGCACGGCAAGGGTATCCTCAAGCGGCGCGCAAAGTCTCGCGGGCAAAGGAAAACCCGCCGGGCCCAGTGCCCGGCGGGTTTTCTGGAGGAAGGTCGCGATTCAGATCTGCGGGATCAGCGCCACTTCCAGGTCACGATCCGCCACCGCCCACCAGTGGCCGGCACCGGCGGTATCGTCGAAGCCGACCAGCGCCTGGTCGGCGCAGGCTGCCGGGCGCTCCGGCGGCGTGGCCAGGTAGCTCTCCGCAAACGGGCCCTCCACCACGCAGGCGGCGCTGCTCAGCGCCTTCCAGCCATCGGCGGCGCGGTGACCCAGGGTCAGCTTGGCGGTGCCCAGCGTGGCGGGGACCCGCAGGCTGAAGCCGTAGCGGTCGGTGCGCGCGTTCGCCAGGTCCCACTGCTGGGTGGCGTGCGCAGGCAGCGTGTGCTCCGCCTTGGCGCTGCCGTCGGGCTGGCTGGCCGCCAGGCCGGCCGGCAGCTTGCCCGGCGCGGTCTTGTTGGCGCCCCAGGTGCTGAGGTAGATGCCGTTCTGGTTCTGCAGGCCGCTGATCATCAGCACGCTGGACGCCGTGCCGGCCTGCTTCTCGAGCCAGCTCAGGGTGACGTGCTTCTTCAGGTCCACCGTGGTCTCCGGGATCGACACCGATTCTCCGCTGATGCGCAGGCGCTGGTTGCCGTTCACGTTCGGCGTCCACGCCTCATGGAACTGGAACAGGTACTGGTATCCCAGGCGCATCAGGTCCTGCAGCGTTTCGGCGCGGCTCCAGCCCGGGTTGACGCTCATCGAGCGCGTCCGCGAGTCGATGCGGTTGAAGGTGTTGTTGGTGCCGGCCTCGATGCGCGCGATGACGCCGTCCGGGCCGCGGCATTCGCTGGTGCGGTAGGACGGATCGAGATCCAGGACCGGGCGCGTTCCGGCAGGGATGCTGTTCGGGTACACGACCTTCTCGCAGCGGTCGGTGCTGCGGCTGAACTTGTCGAACAGTTTCCAGGACGGGCTCGCCAGTTCCTTGGCGCCGTCGCTGTTGCGCGCCACGGTGTGCTCGGCATACCAGGCCTCGTAGTCGATGCGCGGGCCGTCGAAGCGCAGCATCGCCGCGTTCACGTCCAGCGCCGGAGAGCCGCTCTCCATCGAGTTGACCTTGTGCTGCACTACCCGCTGCACCAGCTCGGCTTCGCCGTAGCGGAACTCATAGCCCTTGTAGGACGCATTGCCCGACATGATCTGCGTGAACACGGGCAGGCGGTAGTTGCCGGCATCCGGCGTCCAGGACTTGTTGATCGCGGTGAACGGCGCGCGCACGACGCTGCGCTGGTACTGGTGCTCGTGGCCCTGCACCCAGATGACGTCGTTGTCCACGAAGAACTTGCGGATCTCGTCGTACTGGCTGATCAGCGAATTCTCTCCCTTGGTGCCCTCCACGATCTGCTCGCGCACCTGGCCGTACTTGGCGCCGATCAGGCCATCATGGCTGGCGATGACGATGTGGTCCACCGCGCCGCGGTGGCGAGCCACGACCTGCTTGATCCAGGGGAAGGCGCCCGCCAGGCCCCAGTAGCGCAGGTTGATGATCAACACGTTCTCGCGGACCACGGCGTAGTTCAGGAACTCCGCATAGGGCATGTGCTCGGCGTCTTCCGGGATGAACGGACGCATCGCGTCGATCCAGCGGGTGGTATGCGCGAAGCTGTCCTCATGGTTGCCCATCAGCGGCAGGATCTCGATGCCGGCCTCGCGGTACTTGCTGGCCACCGAGGTCCACTCGGCGAACTCCTTGGCGGTGCCGTCGTTGGTGAGGTCGCCGACGGCGATGACCACGTTGGCGCCCATGGCCTGCTGCTTCTTCAGGACCGCCTCCATCGCATGGATGGCGACTTCGGAGCCATCGCCCTGCGTGTCGGGCAGCAGGCCGATGCGCAGCGCCTTGGGAGGCGTGGTGCCCGGCTCCTCCGTGGGAGGCGTGGTGTCGTCGGGATTCTTCTTGTCGTCGTTGCAGCCGGCCAGCGTCATGGAGAGCAACGCGAACACCGCGCCGCTCAAGGATTGCTTGAGTCGCATGAATGAGGTCTCAGTGACAATTGGGGGATTCGGTCCGGACCGAGCGGTGAACCCTAGTCAGCTGAAGTGAAGAACGCGTGATCCTGCGATGACAGCGCTGTCAGCTGAGGCGCTGAATGAAGCATCGTGTCATTGAACGCGACGAGAGCCTGAAGCGCTTCAGTTCCAATCGCCCTTCACGACGGTCCTGAATCCCACATGCGACGTCGACAGATCCGATTCCTGCGGATGCCTCGCCGAGGCGCGGTAGCGCACGCAGAAATTCGCCGCACAGAGATAGCTGCCGCCCTTGATCACGGCCACCGTGCCGTCATGCGCGGGACGCACCGACGCGGCATCGCCATGGCCATGCGGCTGGCGCGGGCCGGTATAGGCATCGCGCGTCCACTCCCAGACGTTGCCGATGACGTCGTGCAGGCCGTAGGCATTGGCAGCGTAGCAACCCACCGGTGCACGGCCGGCGTAGCGGTCGCGGGCATCATCGGTGTAGGGAAAGTTGCCTTGCCAGAAATTGGCTTTCGGCGTTTCGGCATTACCGACGAGCAGATCGGCTTCAGGGTTGCCGAGTCCCGCCTTGGCGGCGGCTTCCCACTGCGCTTCGTCGGGCAGCTCGCGGCCGAGCCATTGCGCATAGGCCAGGGCGTCGGCGCGGGTCACCTGCACCACGGGATGATTGTAGCGGCCCGCAATGCTGCTGCCGGGGCCGTCGGGATGGCGCCAGTCGGCGCCGGGCTGCCACTTCCACCAGGTGGAGGGCGTCGCGGTGGCATCGGTTGCCGGGCTGGTGAAGACCGCACCGCCGCCCTGGCGCTCGGCGTCGGTGACGTGGCCGGTGGCCGCGACGAAGGCGGCGAACTGGGCGTTGCTCACCTCGGTGGCGTCGATCCAGAAGCCGTCAACCTTCTCTCGCAGCACCGGGCGCTCGTCGGCGTAGCCGCGGTCCGAGCCCAGCTCGGCCTCGGCGGCGGCCACGGGGACCATGCCGGCCTTGCGCTCGCCGGGCCAGCCCGGCGGCAGGCCGTTGTAGTGCTCGCAGCGCTCGAAACTGCCCAGCGCCGGCAATTCCGGCGAGGCCTGGGCGGCAGGCCGCGTCAACCAGGCGGCCCCCACGGCCAGGACGGCCGACAATCCGGCGCCGGCAAGGGCGCCGCCGTAGCGGCGGATATTCATGGTTTGTCCCGACCCGGGAGGGTGTGGTGGGGGAGGGGCTTCATCGGGATTCGGGCGTGGAAATCGTGAATATAGAGGCTCAGGGTATAACAAGCCCGCCTGATACAAGATTTTCCAAGCTTGTAACGCCGGCACGTCCACCGGCGACTTGAATGGCGGGGATAGCGGTCATACTTGAGATAGATGCGGCCGGCCGGCCGCCCAGCCAGCGGACGACACCATGATCAGCTCCCTTTTCGGTGGTAGCAGCCTGCGTATCAGCCCCAAGGACTTCCCGGACCCGGTGGAGGATGCGCCGCTGGCACCACAGCCTGGCCGTGCGCTGGCGGTATTGGCCGGCGGTTGCTTCTGGTGCACCGAGGCGGTGTACCTGGAGCTGGAGGGTGTGCTGGGCGTGATGTCCGGCTACTCCGGCGGCAGTGCCGAGACGGCGGACTACAAGAGTGTCTGCACCGGACGCACCGAGCACGCCGAGGTGATCCAGATCGAGTACGACCCGGCACACCTGACCTTCGGTGCGCTGCTGAAGATCTTCTTCGCCGTGGCGCATGATCCGACGCAGCTCGACCGGCAGGGCAATGACGTGGGCCCGCAGTATCGCTCCGCGATCTTCTACGCCAACGACGACCAGAAGCGCATCGCCGAAGCCTACATCCGCCAGCTCGACGAGGCCCAGGTGTTCTCGTCGAAGATCGTCACGCGGCTCGAGCCACTGGAAGACTTCTTCGAGGCCGAAGCCTACCACCAGAACTACGCGGCGCTGAATCCCGGCCAGGGCTACATCCAGGGCGTGGCGCTGCCCAAGGTGGAGAAGCTGCGCCAGTATTTCGGTGAGCAGTTGAAGACCTGAGGGTCTTCAAGCGGCGTCTGGGCTCCAGTCGAGTTTGAGCAACTTCATCAGCGTCCGCGCATCACGCGGTGCGCAGACCTTGGCGTCGTTGTCGAAGTAGCAGTACACGTCGCGGGGCTGGCTACCGCTGCTCCATTTGCGGATGCGCCGCGCCCAGCGGCGCAAGGCCTCGTCGGTATAGCCGCTGGTGTACAACTCCTCGTCTCCATGGAGACGCAGGTAGACGAAGTCGGTGGTCAGCTCCTCGATGTAGGGCCATTTCCCGGCGGTGTCCGCGAATACCAGGGCCACCCGATGGCGGCGGAGCTGCTCCAGGAAGCGTTTGTCGCGGAAGCTCTCGTGCCGGACTTCCACGGCGTGGCGAAAGCGGACGTCAGGTGCCGCCAGCCTTGCCCTCCCGCTCAGCAGCTTGCTGCGCCGCCGCGCCAGCGCGGAAGCCTGGACTGCGTCATGCGGCAGCAGACCGAGGAATTCCTCGAGCAGATCCTCGTCGTAGCGCAGGCTGGGTGGTAGTTGCCACAGCAGTGGCCCCAGCTTGTTGCCGAGCGTGAACAAGCCGGAGGCGAGGAAGTTGGAAATCTCCTGACGTACGTCGCGCAACCGGCGGATGTGCGTGATGTAGCGGTTGGCCTTGACGCTGAAGACGAAGCCGTCCGGCGTATCGTGATGCCAGCGCGCGAAACTCTCCGGCCGCTGCAGGGCGTAGAACGAGCCATTGAGCTCGATGCTGGCGAACTGCCGGGAGGCGTATTCGAGTTCCCGCTTCTGCACCAGGTCCTGCGGATAGAAGACGCCGCGCCAGGGCGCGTAGCGCCAGCCGGAAATGCCGATGCGAAGCCTGCCTTTCGTTCCGCTCATGTTCATCTGAGCGGTGTCCGCGCCAATTCGTTCCGGTGGCGTTCAGCCTGGGGTTGCGATGCTGGAACCGTACTTTCCAGGACGGAGAAAAGAACATGCAACGCAAGGAAGAAATCCTGAACCGTATCGATGAACTGTTCACGGCCGAGTTGCCGGACATGGATGCCGCGTTCGATTTTGGCGACGATCTGCTGCCGGGCCTGAGCCAGGCCGGCCCCTCGGGTGACGATCTCACGCCGGCCTCGCTGCTGCGCGAACACGGCAGCCTCTGGGCCACTCGTGCCGATGAAGGCGACATGGGCCTCGAAGATCCCGATGCCTTCGCGCTGAGCGAGGCCTGGGAGATGGAGTCGCCGCGCCGTCGCCGCCTGCACTGAACCGGTGCGGTGTCCTGCATGGAGTCGGACACGACTCGTGCAGGACACCGCATGACGATGATCCAAGGAAGGAGAACGTCATGAATCGCATGCGTGAACGCGTCTCGGCGCAGCTGCAGCAGGGCAAGGTCGGCTACATCATCCTCTGGGCACTGGGTGTGCCCATCCCGCTGCTGTTCCTGGTCTTCCTGTTGCGCGGCTGCGACTGATGGAAGCTTCTGCCCTCACGGCCATCCTCGGGCCGCTGCTGATGGGCCTGGTGGCAGTAGGAGCCCTGCTCTTCATCAAGATCGCGCGCCGTCGCGAGGCCACGCGTGCCGCCACCGCCGGGCGCAGGCCTGGCGTGGGTGACGCGGTGCCAGCCCGGCCGCTGTCGCAGAGGGACGCAGCCGCCATGATCCGCCGCTATCTGTGGTCGACAGCGGCGATCATGGCGGCTTTGCTGCTGGCCTTCTTCCTGATGGGCTGAGCCCTCAAGGCACCAGGCCCAGCGCGCGTCCCTGGGTCAGAGCTTGGGTCCAAGCCACCAGCGCCTTCAGTTGCTTGCGCATCAGCTCGCGGGTCTTCTCATCCTTCAGTTCGCCGGCAGCGTCGAAGGCGTCACCCGCCGGACCGATCATCACTTCCGGCTGGTTGAGGGGGTGCATGTCCAGGAAGACGAAGATCTGTCGCAGGTGGTACTGCGCCCGCGCCGTGCCCAGCTTGCCGACCGAGGCGCCCAGGATTGCCACCGGCTTGCCGCTCCAGGCGCTGTCACCGTAAGGGCGAGAGGCCCAGTCGATGGCGTTCTTCAGCACGCCCGGGATCGAATAGTTGTATTCCGGAGTGGCGATCAGGATGGCGTCGGCCGCGCGGATGCGGCGCTTGAAGTCGGAGACCGCTGCAGGCGGAGTCTTCTCCTGTTCCTCATTGAAAGGCGGAATCGGCGACAGGTCGACGATTTCCAGGCGGGCATCCTCGGGCAGCAATTGCTGGGCGGCGCGTAGCGCGGCGCGGTTGTAGGATTTCTCGCGCAGGCTGCCGGCGAAACCCAGGATGTTCACGGTGGACATGATGGCTCCTTCAGGGGGAAGAACGGGGTGATACTCCCGCGGAACTTTGGGCTGGCCTCGCGGGGTCTGAAGGATGGGACAAGGAATGTCCGGAGGAATTCATGAAGACCATCCATGTACTCGCCCTCGTGCTGACTTTCGCCAGTACAGCCGCCGTTTCGCAACAGCAGGCGGGTGCGCCGGGACGCATCGGCAACGTCGGCACGGCCACGGCACCCCCTTCGCCCAGCGGCGTCAACGCCGGGACAACGGCCCCGCCCGCCGCGCCTGCCGTACAGCAGCCTTCGATCAGCGGAGCGCAGGTCAGCCAGCCCCAGCCGACAGGTGCCAGTGGTCTCGTGCCCACGGCTCCAGGAATGTCGTCGTCCAATGCGCCAGCGGATGCCGCGGGTGGCGTCGGTGGTGCGGCCGGGGCCAATGGCGTGGCTTTTCGCAACCTGGACGGCAATGGCGATGGCCGCCTGTTGAGAAGTGAACTGCGTGATCCCGCACTGATCTCCAACTTCCGCACGCTGGACATGAACAACGATGGCGTGCTGTCGGAGCAGGAGTATCGGCGCTTCGGCACCGATCCGTCGGTGCAACGTTAAGGCTGCGCTCAGCGCTGCTGCGATAGGCTGAGGGGGTGCCTGATCGTATCCATGCGCCGGGCATCAATCCCGAACACAGGAGCTATACATGAAAAGGAACTTCCTCATCGGCCTCGGCCTGACCCTTGCCGCCAGCACGGCTTTCGCCGCCGATAGCGGTGTGCAGCCCTCCGCCAGCCCGGGCTCTGCGCCGTCGTCCGTTCCGGGCGCCGCCGTCAGCGCGGGCGCTTCGCTGGGCGCCGACTTCGGCAGCCTGGACACCAACGCCGACGGCAAGTTGACCCGCGCCGAGGTCAAGACCAACACCGAACTGACGGCGCGCTTCAAGGCGCTGGACAAGAACAAGGACGGCAAGCTGTCGTCCGACGAGTACGCGGCTCGCAATGCCGACGCCGCCGGCGGCTCGGGTCTGGACAAGCCGATCAACTAAGATCGCGCTGCAAAAAAAGGGCCGCCTCATGCGGCCCTTTTTTGTTGCCTGGCGAAACTCAGGGATCGGGCACGAAGCCGGCTGGAAAGGGCTGGGGCCGATGCGGTGCCAACTCATGCCGGGGCTGGGGAATCACCCCCTGCGATGCGAGCTTGCGTGAGGAGTTGTACCAGATGGTGATCACCTCCACCGGCTTGTCAGAGGCGCGCTCGAACGTGCTGTGCTCCGCGCCCGACCATTCACGCGTGCCATGGCCGGTGCCCAGGCTGGGTGCCTGCGATGCCCGCGATTTCGACTGTGCTTCGGGGGCGGCTGCGCGGTCGGCGCTGGCGCTCTCTTCACGCAGGGGCTCGTTGCCGCTCCAGCCGTACCAGGGACGTGGCGCGGGGCGTTCCTCGAACAGCGCCACGCCGATTACGCCGACGTCGCGCGGCCGGCCGGTGCGGGCGGCGTAGGAGTCCGACAGCGTGGTGAAGTTGAAGCGGGCGACCTCGTCCATGCTCTTGCGCCATCCCTCCACCTGCAGGCGATCCCAGGCCGGCAGGATATAGCCGCTCTGCGCGGTGGAAGCGGTCTGGCCGCTGATGACGTTGACGCCGTCGACACTAGTTACGGCCAGCAGGCGTTCACCACGGCGATTCTGCAGGTGGATTTCGTAGTCATGCCCCGGCTCGCCGGCCACGTAGCTGCGTCCGCGGTGGCGGTACAGCGGGAGGTAGCGTCCGTCCGTGCGGTCATAGACCTGCACCTCGACACGGCGGCCCGTGGCGGACTCGTGGGCGGGCGCTGCCAGTGGCAGCAGGGCGGCAAGCAGGAGCAGGGCGGGGCGGATCATGTTCGGGCTCGTTGGGGACCTGAACATGTAAACGGCGATGCGCGTGTTTCGGGGTTACGCCCGTAGCGAACTATTCCGCCGGCGCCCGGCGCAGGCTCTTCACCTGGCCGCGGCGCGTCTTTCCCTCCAGCCGCTGCTGGCGTTGCGCGCGGCTGGGCTTGGTGGCCTTGCGGGCCTTGGGGATGACGGCGGCGCTGCGGATCATGGCGGCCAGCCGTTGCAGCGCGGCGTCGCGGTTCATCTCCAGGCTGCGATGTTCCTGCGCTTTGATCACGATGACGCCGTCGCGCGTGAGCTGCTGGCCGCCGGCCTGCAGCAGGCGCTGCTTGCAGTCCTCCGGCAGCGAGGATGCAGAGATGTCGAAGCGCAGCTGGGCGGCGTTGGCGGTCTTGTTGATGTTCTGCCCGCCGGCACCCTGTGCGCGGATCGCGCTGATGCGCATTTCGTCGAGCGGCAAGAACAGGGAGGCGTGGATGCGGAGTTGCGTCATCCGCGAATCCTGCGCAGCAAATCGCGCAGGCGCAACTCGATGGTGTCGAACAGCCGGGCCGCCAGGCGCGATTCACGCGCCACCATCACCGCCGCCAGGGCCACCACGATCATGCCGGGACCCGGCGCGGGCATCATGACCAGGCCGACCAGCAGCAGGACCAGCCCCAGTACCAGGCGGCAGCCGCACAGGAAGGCATTGCCCTCGCCATGGCGGCGCTCGTAATAGTCCTGGAACCGCTTTCCCGGCTCACCCTGGCGAAACTCCTGCCAGTGCTGCCGCAACGCCGCCAATGCCATGCCTGCTTTCCGTGCAAACCTGGCTCTAGGACAGCAAAAGTGTTAACGGATTCCCATGAGCCGTTGCTTTTATGGCGGTTTTTTCCTTTTTTGCTATCGACAAACCGATTCTGGACGGGTAATGTCGGGCTGGCAGTCGCTTCAAGCATGTAAGCAACATGGTGGTATCCGTCCTCACAACGGCTCGAAACACCCGGCTACGTTCCTTGATCGTTTGCACCCTGCGGGCGGGATGTCCCGATTTCTCTTTCAACGTTTTAAGGAATGTATCCATGAGCAACGCTTCCACCGGCACCGTCAAGTGGTTCAATGAAGCCAAGGGCTTCGGCTTCATCACCCCGGAAGGCGGCGGCGAAGACCTCTTCGCCCACTTCAAGGAAATCCAGGGCACGGGCTTCAAGACCCTGACCGAAGGCCAGCGCGTCGAGTTCAAGGCTCAGCGCGGCCCGAAGGGCATGCAGGCGACGCAGATTCGCCCGCTCTAAGCCTCATCGCTTAGCTAAAAACCGCGGCCTCGTGCCGCGGTTTTTTTATGCCCGAACACTTTTTGCATATCCAGTCGCTACTCTTGCCGGCATGAACATCTACGTCGACGCTGACGCCTGTCCCAAGGTGATCAAGGAGATCCTCTTCCGTGCCGCCCTGCGCAAGCAGCTCGAACTGGTGCTGGTGGCCAACCAGCCCCTGGCCGTGCCACGCCAGCCGGGCGTGCGGGCAGTGACGGTGCCGCAGGGCTTCGACGTGGCCGACAAGGCGATCGTGGAGTGGGCGCAGGCCGGCGACATCGTTATCACCAACGATGTGCCGCTGGCGGCGGGCGCCGTGGACAAGGGCGCGGTGGCGATCAGCCCGCGCGGGCAGTTGTGGACGCGCGACAACGTGCGCCAGGCGCTGGGGCTGCGCAATTTCCTGGACGAGTTGCGTGGGGCTGGCGTGCAGACCGGCGGACCTGCGGCGATGGACCAGCGCGATCGCCAGGTATTCGCGGCGCAGTTGGACAAGCTGCTGGCGAAGGTGCCAGCGCGCAAGCTTGGCGCATGAAGGCGATAGCTTGATGTAGAGACTGTTCTCACCCCCTCTCCCCGTTTACGGGGAGAGGGGGTGAGCTGTCCGGCAGCAGAGACACTCGCGGCAGCCCCCTCTCGGCAACTGCTCCTGCGTTGCCCTACCTCGGGCATCCATGCCCTCGTCCCTCGCACCCTCTCCCGCGAGGGGTGAGGGTTGAATACGCTCCGGCCATTCAGCCATCGAAACCCGCCCCCGATCCGTGTAGGGTTTGGGCCTACTACGGCCGGGGAGCCCAGGGGCATGAAACAGGTCTACATCACCGGGCACGGCGGCCCGGAGAAGCTGCAGCTCCGCGAGTCGCCGGACCCGGTCCCCGCGGCGGGCGAGCTGCGCGTGCGGGTGCGTGCCACCGGCATCAACTTCGCCGACATCCTTGCCCGCAAGGGCCTCTATCCGGACGCGCCCAAGACCCCCTGCGTGGTCGGCTACGAGGTCTCCGGCACGGTCGATGCCGTGGGCGTCGGCGTGGATGGCAGCTGGGTCGGCAAGGAGGTGTTCGGGCTGACACGATTCTGCGGCTACTCGGATACGGTCGTGGCGCCGCTGGGCCAGATGTTCGAGAAGCCGGCGAGCCTGAGCCACGAGCAGGCGGCAGCGATCCCGGTGAACTACCTGACGGCCTGGCAGCTGCTGGTGGCGGCGGGCTCCCTGTCGGCGGACGAGACCGTGCTGATCCACAACGCCGGCGGCGGCGTGGGCCTGGCGGCGATCGACGTCGCCCGGCATGTGGGCGCCACCATCTACGGCACGGCCAGTGCCGGCAAGCACGAGTTCCTGAAGGGCCGCGGCCTGCACCAGGCGATTGATTACCGGGCGCAGGACTGGACCAGGGAACTGCAGCGGCTCACCGAGGGCCGCGGTGTGGAGCTGATCACCGACCCTATCGGAGGCAGCCACTGGAAGAAGAGCTACAAGGCCCTCCGCCATAGCGGGCGCCTGGGCATGTTCGGTATCTCGGTGGTGACCGAGTCGGGCCTGATGGGGCCGCTGAAGCTGCTCAAGGCGGTCAGCGGCATGCCCCTGTTCAACCCGGTGAGCCTGATGAACGACAACCGCGGGGTGTTCGGCGTGAACATGGGCCACATGTGGCACGAGACCGCCAAGATCCGCGGCTGGATGGAGCAACTGCTGGCGGGCGTCGCCGAGGGTTGGGTGCGGCCGCACGTGGACCGGACCTGGCCGCTGGCCCAGGCCGGCGAGGCGCAGTCCTACATCGAGTCGCGCGGTAATATCGGCAAGATCATCCTCATCCCCTGAACATGGACCGCAAGGAACCCTCGCTTGATTCCGACGCCAACCCGCCGCTGCGCCCCGCGCGCGGTGAAACCGTAGTGGCGGCCCGTCCGCGTCGCCGCAAGGGCAGCCTGCGCCGCTGGTTCTGGGGCCTGCTGCTGTTCGCGGTGCTGTTCATCCCGGTGTCGGTGCTGCTGCTGCGCTGGCTGCCGCCGCCGACCACGGCCTTCATGCTGCAGAGCCCCAAGCACCCGGTGCAGTACGAGTGGGTGCCTGCTTCGCAGATCGCCGAGGTGGCGCGCAAGGCGGTGGTGGCCTCCGAGGACCAGAAGTTCTGGGACCACAACGGCTTCGACCTGGAGGCGATCGAGAAGGCGCGCAAGCACAACAAGAAGTCCAAGAAGCGCCGCGGTGCGTCCACCATCAGCCAGCAGACCGCCAAGAACCTGTTCCTGTGGTCGGGCGGCGGCTACTTCCGCAAGGGCGTGGAGGCTGGCATCACGGTGCTGATGGAAGCCTTGTGGCCCAAGCAGCGCATCCTCGAGGTGTACCTGAACATCGCCGAGTTCGGCCCCGGCATCTATGGCGTGGAGGCGGCCTCGCAGGCTTACTTCAACAAGCCTGCCGCCAAGCTCAGCGCCAACGAGGCGGCGCGCCTGGCAGCCGTGCTGCCCAGCCCGCGTCGCTGGGGTGCCAAGGCACCCGGCCCCTACGTACAGAAGCGCGTGCGCTGGATCATGGGCCAGATGGGCTACGGCGCCCGCGTGGCGGAGCCGGAGCCGCCGCCCCCGGTGCCGGGCGAGCCGGCGGAGGCAGAGGACGAGAGCGGCTTCTTCGGCGGCGATGCACCGACGCCTGAAGCGACAGTGCCGGCTGGCGAGGCGCCGGCCGCGGAGCCTGCGGTGGAAGGCGAGACGCCGCCGGGGCTCGATGCACCGGTGGAGAGTGCGCCGGTGCAAGAAGCGCCGGTTGAGGCTCCGCCACCTGCTGCAGAGCCGGCAGCGACGCCTTAAATCTTCTCCCCCTCTCCCGCAAGCGGGCGAGAGGAGGCAAGCGGGCCAGGCTAGTGTGCCGCTTCCGTCTGCGGATTCTCCGTCAGCCGATACCGCGACGTGAACAGCAGCATCGGCACCGCCAGGCAGCTGACCCAGGCGATCAGGATCAGCGCGTCGTTGTAGGTCAGCACGCTGACTTGGCGCTCGATGCGCATCGCCAGCTCCACCAGCGGCATCGGCAACTCGCGTGACCAGCCGCCGTGCTCCACCACGAAATCCCGCACCGGCGCACGCGACAGGCTCAGCGACTCGGTGAGATTCTGCTCGTGCACCGCGCGGCGCCAGAAGATGATGGTGTTGATCGAGGCCAGGCCCAGCGCGCCGCCAAGGTTGCGCATCAGGCTGTACATGGCGCTGGCGTTCTTCAGCTCGCTCATCGGCAAGGTGCACAGCGACAAGGTGGAGCAGCACACCAGCGCCAGCATGAAGCCGGCCCCGCGCAGGAACTGCGGCAGTGCCAGCTCGGCGAAGCCGGTATCGGCAGTGAGGTCGGCCATCATCCAGCTGCCGATGGCCACCAGCAACGCGCCGAAGGCGAACAGCAGGCGCATGTCGTACTTGCGCGTCAGCCGTGCCGCGAAGGGCGCGGCCAGGAACATCGACAGGCCGCCGATCATCAGCGTGTTGCCGATCTGCTGCGAGGTGAAGTCGCGCAACTGGCCCAGGAACACCGGCACGATGTAGTTGGTGGCGAACAGCGAGATGCTCAGGAACAGCGCGGCGATGTTGGCCCACAGGAAGTGGCGGTTGCGGAATGGACGCAGGCTGACGATGGGATTGTCGTGCGTGGTGACGCGGTGCAGGAACAGCAGGCCGGATACGGTGCAGACCACGGCCCAGGTGGCGATGGTGCCGTCGTCCAGCCAGTTGTGCGCGGGGCCTTCTTCCAGCACCCACTGCATCGAGCCCAGGAACAGCGCCATGTAGGCGCTGCCACGCAGGTCGATGCGGCGCCACAGCGCCCAGTCCGGCTGGTCGATGCGCACCAGTTGCCACACCAGCGCTCCGACCAGCAGGCCGGGAAGCAGGTTGATCAGGAACAGCCAGTGCCACGAGGTGGCGTCGGTGATCCAGCCGCCGACGATGGGGCCCAGCACCGGGGCCGTGCTCATGGTGATGCCGGCCACCACCTGCGGCACCAGGCGCTTCTTCGGCGAGGGAAACAGTGCGTACATGGCCGCGAAGGAGCAGGGGATCATGCCGCCGCCGAGGAAGCCCTGCAGCGCCCGGAAGACGATCATCGACTCGATGCTCCAGGCGGTGGCGCACAGCGCGCTGGCCAGGGTGAAGCCGAGTACGCTGACGGTGTAGTAGACGCGCGTGGACATCATGCGCGTGAGATACCCGGACAGCGGGATCGCGATGACCTCGGCGATCAGGTACGAGGACTGGATCCAGGCCAGCTCGGTGGCAGTGGCCGACAGGCCCGCCTGGATCTGGTTGAGGCTGCTGGCGACGATCTGGATGTCGAGGAAGGCCATGAACGCGCCGAAGCTCATGGCAATGAAACCGTACCAGGCGCGCCGCTCCTCCGGCGTCAGCGCGCCGCGGTGTTCCTCCTGCGGGAGGCTGACCGAATCGGCGGGGACGCTCATGGGAGGATGGGGCTCATCGCAGGCCAGTATTTCCGCGGGCTGCCACCGGCGAATCCCCCGATACGGTTAGAAAAGCAGAACGCCCGGCAAAGGCCGGGCGTTCGGGGACAGCGCGCAGCCGCACTCAGTTGCGGTAGCCCTTCACCTTGACCTTGAAGCTGGTCGCCGGGCCCGGCGTCGGGGCGGTCTTGGTCTTGAGCTCGTAGTTGGGCGGGTCCAGTTCCAGGTCCAGCTTGTGGAACAGGCGTGCCATCGACAGCGCGATCTGCACCTCGGCCAGGCTCTTGCCCAGGCAGGTGTGCGGGCCGCGGCCGTAGGGCGAGTACACGCCGGGCTGCATGTGCTCCGCGCGCGGCTTGGCGTAGCGGTCGATGTCGAACTTCTTGGCGTTGGGCCAGTACTCTTCCATGAAGTGCGGCACGCTGGTGGCGATGTAGATCATCTCGCCAGCGCGGATCTGGTGGCCCTCGAACACGAAATCCTTGGTGGCGGTGCGCATCTGCGCCACCGCGATCGGGTAGAGGCGCATGGTCTCCATGATCGCGCCGTTGAGCGCCGGCAGCTTCTTCAGCAGGCCTTCCTCGTCCACCGTGCCGGCGGCGAAGAGTTCATCCACTTCCTTGAGCACGCGCGCCTTCACGTCCGGGTTCTTCAGCACCGTGTAGGTGATGGCGGCGGTGGTGTTGGCCACGGTGTCCAGGCCGGCGACGTAGGGGCCGGTCAGCGTCACGATCAGGTCGGAGGCCGGCATCACGTCCGGCTGCGTCAGGTGCGCGTGGTAGATGTCGTCGATCAGGTTGCGGTCTTCTTCCTTGATCGTCTTGGAGCGGGCCTTGGCCTGGGCGATCATCTTCTCGCCCAGCTCGAACACGCGCGACTTGGCCTTCTTGTACTGGGGGTTCTTCAGCAGGATCTTGGGGCGCTGGCGCGTCACCAGCACGTTGAGGATGTGCAGGATGGTGGTGCGGATGTCCTTGACGTATTCCAGCGGCGCGGCGCCGGTCAGGATGGTGCCGAGCTGGTCGACCACCATGTACTGCATCGCCGGCAGCACGCTCACCGAGGTACCCACCGGCCAGTCGCGCTTGAGCGCGCCGTCGGTGATGGTCACCAACTCGTTGTAGCGGCCCTTGATCGACTCGCGCGAGTAGCCGCTGCGCATGATGTCGCGCAGCTGCTTGTGGGATTCGCCGTCTTCGCCGGTGAGCATGCGCGTGGCGCCGTACTCGGCCACCAGGCCTTCCCAGAACTCCTTGGAGCGCAGGCTGTCCTTGCCCTCGCGGGTGCCGAGGAAGTTGGCGGCTTCCACGCCGGCGATCACGCAGTACTGGTTGCCCAGCACGTTGACGCGGAACACCGGGCCGTACTTGCGGTAGTTGTCCACGAAGAACTGGGCCGGGTCCTTGGCCATGCCGAGGACGCTGCCGATCAGGGGCAGTCCGGGGACCTGCGGGGTGGGGCGCAGCTCGAGCGATGGGGTGGCGGTGGACACGGGGCTTCCTCGAATAATGGTCATGGGCGGGCAGGGCCCCGCCAGGGTTGCGTATTGGTACCAAACCGGGGCGGGGCCGAATTCATCCGGGCGGAGTAGGCGGCGGTCCGGCGAAAGGGGATGTATGCTGTCAAAAAACCAATAAGGAACCGGTATTCAGCCGGGGCGCACGAGGGGTGCGGGGCCATGGAACAGGTCGACGAGCTTCACCACGCCCGGCAGCACCGGCGTTTCTGGGAGCGGCTGCCGCCGGCCCTGGAGGAGCAGTTCCGGCAGTCCCAGCGGCTGCGCTACCGCTATCCCCGGGCCATCCTGTTCCTGATTGCCGCCCTGGCCTACGGCCTGGCCCCGGTCTACGAGGCCGACCTGCTGGCCCCCTCGGCCGGCTTCCGTCCCCTGTTCAACCTGATCCAGTTCGGCTTCGTGGTGCCCCTGACCCTGGCCGCCGGCATCCTGACCCTGGCGCCGGTGCCCCCGGTGCTGCGGCGCTGGGCCCAGGTGATCGGCGTGCTGGCCTTCGTCGGCGGGGTGCTGCTGCTGCGCTACCACGCGCTGCGTGGCGAGTTGAGCTATCCGCCGGAGATGCTGGGCATCGTGGTGATCGCGGTGTCCTTCTTCGGCGGCTTCTCGTCGCGGCGCGTGGTGCTGCTGGGCGGCGGGCTGATGGTGGCCGGCATCTGGGTGGAGCTGAACGCGCCCAGCGCGGACACGCCGGAGCTCAATGCCCTGAGCCTGTTCTACATGGCGTTGATCGCGGTGCTGGGCTCGCTGACGCAGGAGTGGCAGGCGCGCTCGGCCTGGATCAACCACCGTTACGTCACCGCGCTGGTGCGCACCGACCTGCTCACCGGGCTGTCCAGCCGCAGCGAGTTCAATCACCTGTTCCCGCGCCTGCTCGCCATGGGCCGGCGCGAGCTCAAGCCGCTGGCGGTGGTGTTCCTGGACATCGATCACTTCAAGCGCATCAACGACCGCTACGGCCACCTGTTCGGCGACGAGGTGATCCGCCGCGTCGGCCGCTCGCTGGCGGCCCACTACGCGCGCCGTCCCTGGGACCTGTGCGCGCGCTTCGGCGGCGAGGAGTTCGTGCTGGCCTGCTACGACGCCGAGCTCAATTCGCTGGCGGGCCAGGTGGCCGACCTGCTGCAGGCGGTGCGCGGGCTGCAGCTGGAGGCCCCGGATAACAGCGGCCCGGTGTCGATCAGCGCCAGCGCGGGCGCCATCTGGGTGCTGCCGATCGAAGAGACGGTGGAACAGGTGCTGGGCGAGGCCGACGCCCTGCTTTATCGCGCCAAGGATCTCGGCCGCAATCGCGGCTGCGTGGCGCGACACGGCGCCAATCCGGAGATCATCGAGGTGGCCTGAGGGCCGCTTCCTGATCCGCTGCAAGACCCCTTCTCATCCTCCGGTTCACCGTCGATTCATGGCGGAATTGCTAGCGTGTGTCGTTCGAGGGCAGGACGCCCAAGGAGGATGCAACATGCACAGGACAAAAGGATTTGTCGCACTGGCCCTGGCCGCCGGCATGGCCGCGCCACTGGCCCAGGCCGAAATCTTCACCAATGAGAAAGGCGAGCGCGTGGAGTGCCGCGACGAGGTCGTGAACAACGGCCGCCAGGGCGTGAACCCCACCGTGGGCGCCATTGGCGGTGCCGTGGCCGGCGGCGTGCTGGGCCACCAGATCGGTGGTGGCCGCGGCCAGGATATCGCCACCGCGGGCGGCGCCGTGGCCGGCGGCATGGCCGGCAAGCGCATGGCCGAGAACAGCGGCGGCGGCCAGCAGCAGACCGTCACCCAGCGGGTTTGTCGCCCGCTGGGCTGACGGCAGGCCTCCTAGCCGTCAGTTGACGGCGGGAGGCAGCTTGTCGGCGAGGTCGTCGAGCGGATCAGTCAGACCGCCGCCCTGCTGGCGCTGCCCGCCACCCTGTTGGCCCTGCTGGCCGGGAAACCGATCACGGGGCTGCGGAGGCGGCGTATCGCGCGGCTTGGGCGGAACCGGATCCTTGATCTGCGGTGTCTGAATGTTGCGGCTGTCCTTGCGGTCGGTCATGGCTCACTCCTTGAGTCAGGTCCATTGGGACCGCGTAGGGCCTGCCGGTGTTCCCCATCCATGGAAGGAGATGCGATATGAGCAGGAAGCAGAAGAAGGTGGCCGTAGTCAGCCAGAAGACCGTCGACGATCTGTTCGACCGGGCCGACGGGTTGGTGACGGAAGGCTTGAACCTGGTGGAGCAGCAGCTGCGTGAGCGCATCCAGGGCGCGCGGCGCCGTGTGGACAGCCTCTATGACCGCTGGCCCAGCGGTACCAGCCGCGCCATCACGGCAGCGACGCAGTACGTGCGCAATCATCCGGTACAGGCGGCGGGTCTGTGCGTGGGCGCCGGTGTCGTCGCGCTGGCGGTGGCGCATCGCCAGACGGCGGCCTGAGCCCTGGCATGAAAGTCCGCCCGAGCACGCGCATGCGCGCGCTGCTCGGCATCTATCGAGCGTTGCGCAGGCCCCGGGGCGGGGCCCTGACCCTGTCCACGCTGGAGCGTGAATGGAAAAAGACGGGCCTGCGCCACGCCGATCTAGAGGCTGCCCTTGATGAACTGGTTCAGCGGCAGCTGCTGCTGCGTTGTGCTCAGTCGGCGTCGGGCGCCTGGGAGCTGAGCGCCCTGGGTGAGCGCGCGATGCATTCGTTGCGTTTCAACACGGGCTTTGGCGCGCTGCGCGACTGGGCCATGCTGCGCCGCGCCCGTCGCCGGCGTATCCAGGCGCCGACGCTGGAGCGCGGACGCCGCCGCGACGACCGCTGAGGCTGCGCGCGGGCAGGCTGCACGGCACCGGGCGAACTGCCGTTCTGCCGGCATTCAGCGCGGCGCGCGCAGCCTGCGTGTCTGCCAGGCATGGAAGCCAGGAGCATCATATGGAAACCGCCAAGGAAGTTCGCCAGCACCCGCGCTCGCCGCTACCGCCGCAGCATCAGGACAAGCCGGGTTTCGAATTCAAGATGGAGCCGCGCCCGCAGTATCAGGCGCCCGGCTATCGCGGCTCCGCCAAGCTGGAGCGCCGCGTCGCGCTGATCACCGGCGGCGACAGTGGCATCGGCCGCTCGGTGGCCACGCTGTACGCCCGCGAGGGTGCAGACATCGCCATCGTCTACCTGCAGGAGGAAAAGCTCGACGCCGCGGAGACGCAGCGCGCCGTGGAGAACGAGGGGCGCCAGTGCCTGCTGCTGCCGGGTGACGTGCGCGATCCCGCCTTCTGCCGACGCGCGGTGGAGAACACGGTGGAGTGCTTCGGCCGGCTCGACATCCTGGTGAACAACGCCGCCTTCCAGCAGAGCGTGGAGCGCCTGGAGGATCTGAGCGACGAGCAGATCGAGCGCAGCTTCCGCACCAACATCATCGGCTACATGTTCATGGCGCGCGCCGCGTTGCCGCATCTCAAGCCGGGCTCGGCCATCGTCAACTGCGGCTCCATCACCGGCCTGGAAGGTAGCCATGCGCTGCTCGACTACTCCGCGACCAAGGGCGCCATCCATGCCTTCACCAAGTCGCTGGCGCAGAACCTGGTGGATCGCGGCATCCGCGTGAACTGCGTGGCACCGGGGCCGGTATGGACGCCGCTCAACGTCGCCGACAAGCCGGCCGAGAAAGTGGCGCAGCACGGCGCCAAGACGCCGATGAAGCGTCCGGCGCAGCCGGAGGAGATCGCCCCCGCGTTCGTCTTCTTCGCCTCCAACCTGGACTCGAGCTACATCACCGGTGAGGTGTTGTCGCTGCTCGGCGGCGATACCACCGCCGCCTAGGCGTCCCGCGCTGCCCGCCTGAGACATCGGCGCGGCTGCCTGTAAGAAAAATCCCCCATCCATTCGGTGTAGAGCCGCGGGCATGGCTTGCTTCTATGATCGGCCCGGGGAAAGCCGACGTTTGTCATGACGCGGCTGGCATGTGCGAACGGGGGAAGCCTTGTCACAGAACAGCAAAGAGCCTGCCGGCAACGGCCGGCAGGGCGGTGTCTCGCGCCGCAGCGTCATCAAGGGTCTGGGTTCCATCGCTGCGGCTGCCGCGTGGGCGCCGCTGTTCCGCGTGACGCCGGCGGATGCCGCGGCGGGCACGCCGCCGCCGGGCCTCCCGGCAGGCTTCGACCTGTACCGGCAGGGCTTCGAGAACTGGGCCGGCGACATCCGCGTGGATGCGCTGTGGGCCTGCTCCGCACGCAACCCGCAGGAAGTGGTGACGCTGGCCAACTGGGCCAGGGCCCAGGGCTGGCGCTTGCGCCCGCGTGGCTCCATGCACAACTGGTCGCCGCTGGCGCTGGAGCCGGGCACGCGCGCCGATGCGCGCATCCTGATGGTGGACACCACCGCGCACCTGGCCGACATGGCGATGGTCGCGCCGCTGCCCCAGGCCGCGGTGCGCGTGCAGGCCGGCGCCATGCTGGAAGACCTGCTGGCCTATCTCGAAACCCAGGGCTGCGGCCTGGCCGCCTCGCCGGCGCCGGGCGACGTCACCATCGGCGGCATGCTCGCCATCGGCTGCCACGGCACCGGCCTGCCGGCGGCGGGCGAGACGCGCAAGCCGGGCCAGAGCTTCGGCACGCTCAGCAACCTCATCGTCAGCATCACCGCGGTGGTCTGGGACGCGGGCAGCGGCAGCTACCAGCTGCGCACGGTGCCGCGCTCGCATCCGCACTGCAAGGCGCTGATGACGCACCTGGGCCGCAGCTTCGTTACCGAGGTGGTGCTGCGCGTGGGCGCCAACAGCAACCTGCGCTGCCAGTCGTTCATGCACATCCCGGCCAGCGAGATGTTCGCCGCGCCGGGCAGCGGCGGCCGCACCATCGCCAGCTTCGTCGAGCAGGCCGGCCGCATCGAGGCGATCCAGTTCCCCTTCACGCAGAACCCCTGGCTCAAGGTCTGGAGCGTCAGTCCAGCCAAGCCGCTGCTTTCGCGCAAGGTCAACAAGCCATACAGCTACGTCTTTGCCGACGCGATTCCGCGCGTGGTCTCGGATCTGGCCGACCAAGTGCTCAGCGGCGTCGGTGCCGCCACGCCGGCCTTCGGTGCCGTGGAGTACACGGTGAGCAGCGCGGGCCTGCTGGCCACGCTGTCGCAGGACATCTGGGGGCCGTCGAAGAACCTGATGCTGTACGTGAAGCCGACCACGCTGCGCGTCACCGCCAACGGCTACGCCATCCTCACCTCGCGTGCCAATATCCAGCGCGTGATCCACGAGTTCCACCGGAAGTACCAGGCCATGATGCAGGCCTGGCAGGCGCGCGGGCGCTACCCGGTCAACGGCCCGGTGGAGATCCGCATCACCGGCCTGGACCATGCCGGCGACGTCGGCATCCCCGGCGCGGAGGCCGCGGCGCTGTCGGCGGTGCGCCCGCGCGCGGATCATCCGGAGTGGGACGTGGCGATCTGGCTGGACCTGCTGACCTTTCCCGGCACGCCCGGCGCCAACGAATTCTTCCGCGAGTTCGAGCTGTGGGCCTTCCAGAACTACAGCGGCAACTACGCCACGATGCGCGTGGAATGGTCCAAGGGCTGGGGCTACGGCAGCGAGGCCGCCTGGACCGACCCGGTGGTGCTGGGCCAGCACATCCCGCAAGGCTTCCGTGCCGCGGCCGGCGCGCACGAGGACTGGGACTGGGCCCTGGCCCGGCTCGACCAGTTCGACCCGCACCGCATCTTCAGCAGCCCGATGCTGGACCGGCTGATGCCGGCCTAGCGGAGGGTCTCCTGAAACAAGAAAGGCGCCTTGCGGCGCCTTTCTTGTTTCAGCGCGAGGGCGCCGTGCGGTCCTGGTCACTCTCGTCGCGTGGACGCGGCGCGTTCTCGAAGATGCGCGCCACCAGCGACAGGAAGTGCACGCCCATGTCGACCTCCTCGGGCGTCATGTAGTCGATGGCCCAGCGCATCAGGGCCTGGCCGTTGTTGACCATCTGCAGCGTGAAGCGCTCGCCCTTGGGAGTGAGCCTGATCAGCTTCTCGCGGCCGGAGTCGGGGTCTTCCATGATCTGGATCAGCCCTAGCGGCGGCTTGGACATCGCCCGCAGGGCCTTGGAGACCGAGCTGCTGGTGATCTCGAACCAGTCCATCATCGCCTTCTCGACGAACTTGCGGCGCATCAGCTTGCCGTCCACGCCCTGCGAGCGGATCAGCCACATGATCACGGTCTGGTGGCGGTTTAGCGCCTTGCCGGAGCGCAGCGTGTCCTCGATCGTCATGCCCACCGTGTAATGGATGGGGTAGAACAGTTCCAGCAGTTCGTGCGGCCCGTTCAGGTGCGGGATGCGGCGGACTTCGGTGGTCTTTGAAACGCCTTTCTTGTTCACGGTGCTCGGTTCAGGGCAGGAGGTCTTGTCTTCGCGGCGAGGCTATACGAAGCCGGCCGCTGGTGGCGGAACTGTTTATAGCCTGAAACATAGTAACTTGGAAAACAATATTAAAAAATAATTATGTCTTGACGGACATAATTCACAAAAGCACACTCTCGCGCCGCCTGCCGGGTCCCGGCGGGCGCTTTTCCATGGCGTGGAGGGTTGGCGATGCACGGTGACGACAGGGCGGTATCGGTGGTCGGGACGGGGTCGGAGTCGGGACTGGCGGGCCTGCTGCAGGCCCAGCGGGCGGCCCATGCGGCGGATCCCTTTCCCACGGCGGAGCAGCGCATCGACCGGCTGCGCCGGCTGCTGGCCGCGCTGGAGAGCCACGAGCAGCGCATCGTCGAGGCCCTGAACGCCGACTTCGGCTACCGCTCGCCGCACCAGACCTGGTTCGCCGAGGTGGTCACCACCGCCAAGCCGCTGCGGCTGGCCATCGCGCAACTGCGGCGCTGGATGCGGCCGGAGCGCCGCAGCCCCGGCCTGCCGTTCAACCTGCTGGGGGCCCGCGCGGAGGTGCACTACCAGCCGCTGGGCGTGGTCGGCGTGATCAGCCCCTGGAACGTGCCGGTCAACCTGGCCGTGGCGCCGCTGGCCGGCGTGCTGGCGGCGGGCAACCGCGTGATGATGAAGCCCTCGGAAGCTACGCCGGCCACCGCGGAGCTGCTGCGGCAGATGATCGCCTCGGCCTTCGATCCGGCCGAGCTGGTCGTGGCCACCGGTGGCGTGGAGGTGGGCCGCGAGTTCAGCGCGCTGCCCTTCGACCACCTGCTGTACACCGGCGGCGAGGCGGTGGCCAAGCACATCATGCGCGCCGCCTCGGATCACCTCACGCCGCTGACGCTGGAGCTCGGCGGCAAGTCGCCGACGCTGATCGGCGAGGGCGCCGACCTGCAAATGGCCGCGCGCCGCATCGCCTTCGGCAAGGTGTTCAATGCCGGGCAGGTCTGCCTGGCACCCGACTACGTGCTGGTGCCCAATGCGCGCAAGCGCGAGCTGGTGGATGCGCTGATCGAGGCCTTCAAGGGCATGCTGCCCGAGGCTTCCGGCAG
The DNA here is from genome assembly GCA_030149365.1 of Solimonas sp. GTDB lineage: Bacteria > Pseudomonadota > Gammaproteobacteria > Nevskiales > Nevskiaceae > Solimonas_A. The sequence goes on along the minus strand of JASBRP010000030.1, from coordinate 113,804 downwards.
CCGCGACTTCGTGGCCGCGATCAATGCCCGCCATGCCGACCGCCTGCGCGGCTACGTGCGCGAGGCGCGCGCCTCGGGCGCCGAGGTGATCGAGCTGGAGTGGACCGGCCGCAGTAACGCGGCGGGAGCGATCATGGTGCCGCTGACGCTGCTGGTGGAGCCCTCGCCGATGCTGGCGGTGATGCGCGAGGAGATCTTCGGGCCGCTGCTGCCGATCGTGGGCTACGACCGCTTCGAGGACGCACTGGCGCTGATCAATGCCAGGGATCGCCCGCTGGCGCTGTACTACTTCGGCGACGACCGCGCGCAGATCCGGCAGGTGCTGACGCGCACCGTCTCCGGCGGCGTCACGCTCAACGACGTGATCATGCACTACACCATGGACGACCTGCCCTTCGGTGGCGTGGGCGCCAGCGGCATGGGCGCCTACCACGGCCGTGACGGCTTCAGGCGCTTCTCGCATGCGCGCGCCGTCTATGCGCAGAGCCGCTTCGACATCGGCGGCATGCTGCGCCCGCCCTACGGCCCGCGCTTCGAGCGCATCGCACGCGTGCTGCAGAAGCACGGCTGAGCTCATCCCCCCATCGAAAGCGCCGGACCGCGCCACCGGCATCTGTCGGCTTATTATGTCCTTGACACAATAGTGTCCAAAAGACACAATCAACCAATAACCACATTAATGTGCGAGTGAGGAAACCCGTGAGCCAGCCCCTGCCCGATGCAGCGAGCTTCACCGTCGAGTCCCTGAACCGGCCCGAGGTGATCGCCAACCCTTATCCCTGGTACGCGCTGCTGCGTGACCAGCCGCCGCAGTTCGGCCTGCGCGACTGGCCGCCGGGCACGGTGCCCGGCCAGGACGTGCCGGAGCCGTCCTGGGTGTTCCTGAAGTACGCCGACGTGGCGGCGGCGGCGAAGAACCATGACGCCTTCTCCTCACGCGACCCGATGCAGGAAGCTTCCGACGCGCCGACGCTGATGCTGGTCAATCACGACCGGCCGCGGCATACCGTGCTGCGCAACATCGCCAAGCAGGCCTTCACCCCCAAGCGCGTCGAGCACGACGTGGCCCCCTGGGTGGAGCGCACCGTCGCCGGCATGATCGCGGAGCTGCCGGACGGCGACGTCGAGTTCATGCACAGCTTCGCCGAGGTGCTGCCGGCGCGCGTGATGACCAAGCTGATCGGCACGCCGGAAGGCGACTACGACAAGCTGCGCCGCTGGGCCAGCGCCTTCATGGTCACCTCGGACTTCACGCTCGAGGAACGTAACCAGTGCAATCGCGAGATCGCGATGTACTACGCCGAGGCCGTGGCCGAGCGTTATCGCGACATCGAGCGCGGGCTGACGCCGCCGGACGACCTGATGACGGCCTTCATCCGCGCCGAGGACGAGGGCGAGACGCTGACCCGCGACGAGGTCACGCGCTTCTGCCTGACGCTGGTGGTGGCCGGCGCCGAGACCACCGGCTACCTGCTGGGCAACCTGGCCTGCACGCTGGCCGAGGAGCCCGAGTTCTTTCCGCTGCTCAAGCAGGACCGCCGCCTGGTGCGACCCTTCATCGAGGAGAGCCTGCGCCGTGATGGCCCGCCGCAGCGCCTGTTCCGCGTGGCGACCACGGACGTCGAGATCGGCGGGGCGCAGATCCGCGCCGGCCAGTGGGCGGCGCTGTTCTACGCCGCGGCCAACCGCGATCCGTCGGTGTTCGAATCGCCGGACCGGTTCATCCTCAACCGCCCCAACGTCGGCCGGCAGCTCACCTTCGGCCATGGCATCCATCACTGCATGGGCGCCGGCATTGCACGCCTGGAGGCCGACAAGATGATCAACGGCCTGCTGGACCGCTGCTCGCGCATCGACCCCGGCAGCCAGCCCTTCAAGCGCCAGACCGGAGGCCTGCTGAACTACGGCCTGGACCGCTGCCCGATCGTGCTGGTGCGCTGAGCGCCGACGGAGAGCCTGCACATGCCCTTGCAACTGACGCGCAACGGCGCGCTCGCCGAGATCGTGATGGACCGTCCCGAGCGCATGAACGCGCTCGACACCGCGTTCTGGAGCGAGCTGCCGAAGCTGCTCGACACGGTGGACGCCGATCCCTCGATCCGCGTGCTGCTGCTGCAGGGCAGCGGCAAGCACTTCAGCGCCGGCATGGACCTGGATTTCTTCCCGGCGATCCGCGAGCGGGAAGACGGCGAGCCCGGCCGCTACCGCGACTGGATCCGCCGCAAGGTGCTGGCGCTGCAGGCGGCGCTGACGCGCCTGGAGACCCTGCGCGTGCCGGTGATCGCGGTGACCCAGGGCGCCTGCATCGGCGGCGCCCTGGACCTGGCCTGCTGCGCCAACCTGCGTTTTGCCACGGCCGACGCCTTCTACCGCATCCACGAGATCAACATCGGGATGATGGCCGACCTCGGCGTGCTGCAGCGCCTGCCCCGATTGCTGCCGGCGGCGCTGGTGCAGGAGCTGGCACTGACCGGCCGGCCGATGAGCGCCGCCGAGGCGCAGCAGCGCGGCTTCGTCAATGCGGTGTCCGACAGCCACGAGCAGGCGCTGGAACAGGCTCGCGAGACCGCCGCGCGCATCGCCGCGCTGTCGCCGCTGGCGGTGGCCGGTACCAAGGCGGCGCTGAACCATGCCCGCGACCACAGCGTGGCCGACGGCCTGGAGTTCGCCAGCCTGTGGAACGCCGCCATGTTCGTGTCGGAAGACGTGCCGCTGGCGCTGTCGGCGCAGAAGCAGCGTGCCGCCGCGCAATTCCAGGACCTGCTGCCCTGAGGGCGAGCCCAACCATTTTTCTGGACGCGTCCATCCGAGGGCGCGCCATGCACCGGAACATTCGAAAGTGAAGATTCATGTCATCGACCGGGCCGGCCGTGCCCACGAGCTGGACGCCGACGCCGGCGAGGCGCTGGTGAACCCGCTGAGCTTCGCCAACCTGGTGGAAGCCACCTGCGGCGGCGCCTGCTCCTGTGCCACCTGCCAGGTCTATGTCGACCCCGCCTGGCTGGCGCGCCTGCCGCCGGCCGTGGGCGACGAGAGCCAGTTGTTGCCGGAACTGCTGAACACGCAGCCCAACAGCCGCCTGGCCTGCCAGGTGGTGATGAGCCCCGAGCTGGACGGCATCCACCTGACCGTGGCGCCCGAGCAGTGACGCGGGCGGCAAACCCATAACCGAGGAGACGCGAACATGAGCATGAACCCTGTCGAAGCCACCCAGGAAATCTTCACGCGCTTCGGCGCCAAGGACGTGCCGGGCATCGTCGAGTTGCTGGACGATGACATCCGCATCGAGTTCTACGGCCCGTCGGTGATCCCCTATGCCGGCGACTATCGCGGCAAGGAGGAAGCGCGCCGCTTCTTCGAGACCGTGCTGGGCTCGGTGGACATCCACCAGTTCGACGCCGAGCAGATGCTCCGCGACGGCGACATGGTCACGGTGACCGGCGTGCTGCACCTCACGGCGCGCGCCACCGGCCGCCCGATCCGCTCCGACTTCGCACATGTCATCACCGTGCGCGACGGCAAGTGGCTGCGCTTCCGCGACTTCATGAACACGGCCGTGGCCGTGGCGGCCTTCACCCGCTGAAGGCGCGGCCATGTCGATCGAACGGCGCATCGCCGCGGGTGACCTCGGCCTGTTCCTGGCGCTGGCGGTGCCGGGCCTGGGGCCCTGGCTGGTCGAGGCCTTGCTGGGCCTGAACCGGCTGCTGGAGCTGCCGGGCCATGCCGACCTGGCCGGCCTCTCGCCGCTGCTGCTGGGGCTGATGGGCCTGCTCGGCGCCGGCTTCGCCTGGGCGCGCCTGAACGCCGCGCCCGGAGTGCTGCGCAAGCCGGCCATGCTGGTGAAGGGCGCCGCGGTGCTGCTGTTCGTGCTTGCGGTACTGGGCGGCGCGCCCGCCGTGCTGCTGCTGCTCGCGGCGGCCGATGCCGTGGCGGCGCTGCTGCTGGCGGTGGCCCGTGACCCGCGCTGAGCCGGCACCGCTGTTGTCACAGCCTCAGGAAGCGCCGCGCACGGTGATCGAGGCCTTCACGGCCACCGCGCGGCGCCTGGCCTCGCGCCCGGCGCTGCGCCACAAGTGCGACGGGCGCTGGCACACCCTCAGCTTCCGCGAGTATCACGCCGAGGTGATGACGGTGGCGCGCGCCTTCATCCGCCTGGGCCTGCAGCCGGGGCAGACCGTGTCGGTCCTCGCCGCCAACGGCCCGCAGTGGCTGATCACCGATCTCGCGGCCATCGCGGCGGGTGGCGTGGCTGCTGGCATCTATCCCACTTCCAGCGCCGAGCAGTGCCAGTACATCGCCGGGCACAGCGGCTCGGCGATCGTCGTGGTGGAGGACTCGGCGCAACTGGCCAAGCTGCTGGCCGTGCGCGCCGCGCTGCCCGCGCTGCGGGCCATCGTGCTGATGAAGGGCGACAGCGACGCCCCCGACGTCCATGGCTGGGAGCAGTTGTACGAGCTCGCCGAGGCCGTGCCGGAGTCGCAGTTGCGGGAGCGGCTTGCCGCGCAGCAGCCCGGCGACCTGGCCACGCTGATCTACACCTCCGGCACCACCGGCACCCCCAAGGCGGTGATGCTGTCGCACGACAACCTGCTGTGGACCGCGCGCGGCGCCGCGCAGCGGCTCGGCGCGCGGGAAGGGCAGGACGGCCTCAGTTACCTGCCGCTGTCACACGTTGCCGAACAGATGCTGACCCTGCACGTGCCCCTGCACGTCGGCAGTTGCGTGTGGTTCGCCGAGAGCCTGGAGCGCCTGCCGGCCAACCTGCCCGAGGTGCGGCCCCACGGCTTCCTTGGCGTGCCGCGCGTCTGGGAGAAGATCCAGGCGCGCATCCTCGGCCTGGAAGCGCAGGCACCTTTCGCACGCCGCCAGCTGATGCGCTGGGCGCGTCGCGTGGGCCGCGCCGCGTCACGGGCGCAGGAACACGGCGGCAGGCCGCCGTTGATGCTGCCGCTGGCCGACCGCCTGGTGCTGTCGAAGCTGCGGGCGGCGCTGGGCCTGGATCGCGCGCATCACTGCGCCACCGGCGCCGCGCCCATTGCCGCCGACACCGCGGCCTTCTTCGCCAGCATCGGCCTGCCGCTCTACGAGATCTACGGCCAGAGCGAGTCCACCGGTGCCTGCACCATGGGTGGGCCGGGGCGCCATCGCAGCGGCTCCGTCGGCCAGCCCTGGGAAGGGCTGGAACTACGGCTCGATGCCGATGGCGAAATCCTGTTGCGCGGCCCCTGCGTATTCATGGGCTACCTGCACAACGAGCAGGCCTCGCGGGACGCGCGCGACGAATCCGGCTGGCTGCGCACCGGTGACGTCGGCCGCATCGACGACGACGGATTCCTCACCATCGTCGACCGCAAGAAGGAACTGATCATCACCGCCGGCGGCGAGAACATCTCGCCGGCGCAGGTCGAGGGCGAGATGAAGTCGATCCCCGCTGTCGCCCAGGTCTGCGTGATCGGCGACCGGCGCAAGTACCTCGTCGCCCTGTTCACGCTGGACCCCCTGCTGCTGCCCGCGGTGGCGCAGGCGGCCGGCAGCCTGGCGACGAACGCGACGGAGGCGGCGCAATGCCCCGCCTTCATGCGCTGGTTCGCGGCGCAGGTGGAGCAGGTCAACCGGCGCCTGGCGCGCGTGCAGACCATCAAGAACTGGACGCTGCTGCCGGAGGCCTTCTCCCTGCAGAACGGCGAACTGACGCCGACCATGAAGACGCGTCGCGCCGTGATCCTGCAGCGGCATGCCGCTGCCATCGAGGCCCTGTACGACTGAGTCCCGCGGCATGCACGCGGGGTATCGGATTCAAAAGCCGTCCAAATGACACAATATAAATGTTGACACCATTAAGGCGTGGATATAATATTTATGGGACGGTGAGAAGTCATAAGAAGTCGCCGGAGTTCATCCTGGCGAACGACAAGAAGCACATGAGGAGAATCATGCCGTTCATCATTTCCCATCTTCAGTGCCCGTTTCGATTCGCTGCCGACACCCTTGGTCGGTGGCCGCGCCAGGTGCCTGCCTGACGTACGCGCCGCCGGCCCCTAGGCCTGCGCGGCATCGCTGAAAAGCTGTTCGAGTAACGAGGTGGCAGTCGGCCCCGGCCGATCCTGCCGGGGCAACTGCGCGCGCGATTCCTGCCGCGGCCCCGAGGGAGAACCGGCAAGCCGCGCTGCATGGATCAAGTGGAGTCGCCCTGTCCCGCAACGAGGCGAGGGCGCGTGACCGATATGGAAGGTGCCATGAAGAAGATCGTAAGGAACGCCGCGCTCGCCGGCATGTGTGTCGCGGCGATGGGTGCCCAGGCGCAGGATGCGCCGCCGTCCGACGCGCTCGATGAGCTGCTCGGCTCGGAGCTGTTCAGCGAGGAGGCGGGCACGGCGCCCGCCGCGGCGCCCGCGCCGGCGGAGCCTGCTCCCGCCGCCGCTGCTGCCGACACGGCGCCGGCCACCGCGCCGGCGCAGGAGCCGTCACAGGCCGCCGCGCCCGAGGCGGCGCCCAAGGTCTACGACGACACGATCCCCGTGGCGCAGAAGGAGGCCAAGCCGAAGAACCCGGTCAAGGAGCCATCCGCGAGCCGCCTGGTCGAGGAGATCGTGGTCACCGCGCAGAAGCGCGAGGAAAACCTGCAGGAAGTGCCCATCACGATCAACGCCTTCAGCGGCGAGAAGCTGGACGCCTTCGGCGTCGAGTCCACCGCCGACCTGCAGAAGATCACGCCGGGCCTGACCTACACCTATTCCTATGGCTACAGCGTCGTCTTCATCCGCGGCGTCGGCACCGACGCCTTCCTGCCCAACGCCGATCCCAGCGTCGCCACCTACATCGACGGCATCAACATCGGCCCCAGCCAGGGCAAGCAGGATTCTCTGGGCCCGGTGAAGCGGGTCGAGGTGCTCAAGGGCCCGCAGGGCACGCTGTTCGGCCGCAACGCCACGGCCGGTGCCATCAACATCATCACCGAGGACCCGCCTGACGAGTTCACGGGCTCCTTCAAGACCGAGTTCGGCAACTACAACACGCGCAAGTACCAGCTCTACTTCGGCACGCCGATCACCGAGTCCATCGGCGCCACGCTGGCGCTTTTCAAGGAAGACCAGGACCTGTTCGGCCGCAACGAGGTCTTCGGCCAGCCCGGCCCGATGCGCGAGGACTACGTCAAGGGCGGCCGCGCCAAGCTGCGCTTCCAGGCCACCGACGATCTCAGCCTGACGCTGGTGGGCTCCTACAACAAGCAGTTCAACAGCAACTCGCTGTCGCAGGAGAACACGCGGCCGGCCCCGATCCTGGTCGGCGGCGTGCCGCCCGATCCGCTGGATCGCGTGTGGCACAACAACTACCAGGGCGGCAACGAGACCACCAACACGCTCTACGGTGCGACGGTGGAGTGGCTCACCGGCTTCTCCGACATCAAGTTCATCTACTCCGACAACGAGGCGATCGTGGATGAGGCGATGTACGACTTCGACTCCACCGCCACCTCGCAGGCCACCTTCTACAGCAACGACCAGTTCAACAAGCAGCGCACCTACGAACTGCAGTTCGTCTCCAATTCCGACACGCCGGGCTCCGACAGCTTCCAGTGGGCGGCGGGCCTGTATCGCCTGGAGGGCGAGGGCGGCTTCGGCAGCCTCTACCTGACGCTGAACGCGCTGGGCGTGGGCTCCAACGTGCTGGGCCTGCCGTACCTGCTGAACCGCGTCGGCGGCCTGCTGGGGCTCAACAACCTGGGCTACAGCATCAACCAGCTGGTCAATGCCTCCAACGACATCGTGCTGGGCAACGGCGGCATCCTGACCACGGAGTCCAACTCCGCCTACCTGCAGGGCACCTGGTTCGCCACCGACTGGCTGGATATCACGCTCGGCGCGCGCTACCAGATGGAAACCCGCGGCATCACCAACAGCTACCTCGAAGTGGTGCTGCCGACGGCGGGCGAGCCGCCCAATGCCTATTTCGATTCCGGCAGCCGTGCGCAGAACCTGCGCCTGCGCAACTTCAATGCGCCGGACCTGGAGGACAAGACCCTGTCGCCGAAGCTGGCGATCCAGATCCACCCCTGGGACAACTTCCGCATCTATGCCTCGGCACAGCGCGGCTACAAGAGCCCGACCTACAACATCGTCAACTTCTTCTCCAACCCGGACCCGGTCAAGCGCGAGACCGCGACCTCCTACGAGCTGGGCTTCAAGTCCGACCTGCTGGATGGCGCCTTGCGCTTCAACGCCGCGATCTTCCACACCCAGATCGACGAACTGCTGACCGCCATCGTGTCCGTCACCTCCGGCGGCGTGGTGTCGTTCAGGAACGCCGGCGAGGCGCAGATCAACGGTGCCGAGTTCGACGTGCTGTGGCAGCCCATGCCCAACCTGAATCCGGGCCTGGCCATCGCCGCCAGCGCCACCTACCTGGACGGCAAGTACACCGACTACAAGGACGGCTCCGGCTTCGACGATACCACCGGCCTCTACTTCGGCAAGGACAGCCTGCTGCTGCTGCCGGCACGTGACTTCACCGGCAACGACATCGTGCGCACGCCGGACCTGACCGCCAGCGTCTCGGTGAACCAGGCCATTCCCGCGGGCAGCTTCGGCTCCTTCGAGCTGGGCGTGGACTACTACTACAACAGCGGCTTCAACACCACGCCGCAGAACTCGCCGCTGTACGAGCAGCCGGCCTACGGTCTGCTGGGTGGTCGCGTCGCCTACTTCTACGAACCCTGGGGCATCCAGCTCACGGCCTTCGTCGACAACGCCCTGGACAAGGACTACGCCCAGGCCATCGTGCAGCACGACTTCGGCCGCACCGTGACGCTGGCACCGCCGCGCCTCTACGGCCTGCGCATCAAGTGGGAATTCTGAAAATGGATCAGCAAGGAATGTCGAGCATGAAACCCTATGGCAAGCGTCGCGCGGCCGTGCTGCTGGCCGCCCTGCTGGCGCCGGCGGCCTACGCCGCCTCCATCCCGGACGTGATCAAGGCGGGTGAGGGCTTCATGGTGGCCCAGGCCGAGTCCCAGAAGCGCGTGGACGCCCTGGCCGAACAAGGCCGTGACCTGTCGAACGACTACCGCACCACCCTGCGCGAGAGCGAAGGCCTGAAGCTGTACCTGCAGCAACTGCGGGCCCAGTTGAAGAGCCAGGAAGAGGAAATGGCCGTCATCCGCCAGGAATCCTCCGAACTGGACCGCACCAACATCGAGATCCTGCCGCTGATGCAGCGCATGCTGGCGTCGATGGAGCAGTTCGTGCAGCTGGACGTCCCGTTCCTGAAGGAAGAGCGCGCCGCCCGCGTCGCCCGCCTGAACGAAATGATGCCCCGCGCCGACGTGACGGTTTCTGAAAAGTACCGTCGCATCGTCGAGGCCTACCAGATCGAAATGGAATACGGCCGCACCATCGAAGCCTACCGCGGCAAGCTGGCCGACAAGGAAGTCGACTTCCTGCGCGTGGGCCGCGTCGGCCTGTTCTACCAGACCCCGGACGGCGCCGACACCGGCTACTGGGATCGTGAAAAGAAGGACTGGGTCGCCGACGGCGGCTACGCCGAAGGCGTCACCGAAGGCCTCAAGGTCGCCAAGAAACAGACCTCCCCGAACCTGTTGATCGTCCCCGTCCAGGCCGCCGCGAGCAAGTAAGCCATGAACCTGAAGACCTTCACCGCCGCCCTGCTGCTGGGCCTCGCCCTTCCCGCCGCCGCCCAGGCGCCCGCCCAGGCCGGCGCCAAGACCCTGGACGAACTGCTCGAACAGGTCCGCACCGCCGACGCCCGCGACGCCCAGGCCAACGCCGAACGCGAAGCCCGCTTCGCCGCCGCCCGAGAACAGCAGCGCAGCCTGCTCAACGAAGCCAACGCCGAAAAGACCGCCCTGGAAAACCAGGCCGCCGCGCTGGCCAAGCAGTTCGAAGACAACGACCGCCTGATCGGCGAACTGACCCAGGCCCGCGACATCAAGGCCGGCAACCTCGGCGAACTGTTCGGCGTCATGCGCCAGACCGCCGGCGATTTCGCCACGGTCGCCCGCAACAGCATGCTTACCGCCCAGTTCCCGGACCGCGTCGCCCAGATCGACCGCCTGGCGCAGACCAAGACCATGCCGCCGATGGAAGACCTGAACCGCTTCTGGTTCGAGATGCAGCGCGAAATGACCGAAGGCGGCAAGGTCGTACGCATCCAGGCCAAGGTCACCGCCCCCGACGGCGCCCAGACCGACAAGACCGTCCTGCGCGTCGGTCCCTTCGTCGCCATCTCCGAAGGCCGCTTCCTGGAATACAGCATGGGCGGCAACGCCTTCGCCACCCCGCCCAAGCAGCCCCCCTCCAAGTTCGGCAACGTCGCCGAAGATTTTGAAGAGGAAGGCTCCGGCTACCACGCCATGGTCATCGACCCCACCCGCGGCGTGCTGCTGAACCTGTTCTCCCAGCGCCCCAGCATGGTCGACCGCATCGTCGAGGGCGAAGCCGTCAACTGGCTGATCCTGGCCATCGGCCTGATCGGCGCCATCATCGCCGTCTACCAGTTCGGCTACCTCACCCTGACCAGCAGCAAGGTCAACCGCCAGTTGTCCAACCTGACCAGCCTGTCCACCGACAACCCCCTGGGCCGCGTCCTGCTCGCCTTCAAGGGCAACAACGCCCCGGGCAACAACGAAGACTCCGAGGTCATCGAACTGCGCGTCTCCGAAGCGGTGCTCAAGGAACTGCCGCCGCTGGAGCGCGGCCAGTCCTTCCTCAAGCTGGGCGTCGCCGCCGGCCCGCTGCTGGGCCTGGTCGGTACCGTCGTCGGCATGATCCACACCTTCCAGGTCATCACCGAGTCCGGCTCGGGCGACCCCAAGCTGATGGCTGCCGGTATCTCCATGGCCATGATTGCAACCCTCTTGGGCCTGGGCATCGCCATCCCGCTGCTGTTCGCCAACAGCGCCCTGCAGAGCCGTTCCAAGCGCCTGATCCAGATCCTGGACGAGCAGAGCACGGGTCTCTTGGCCGAACTCATCGAGAAGCGTCGTGCCTGAGTTCGCCCCGCTTCACGCGGTTAGCCAGCTCACTATTGCCGGCGGGCCGTTCGTGATCTGGATCCTGGTGGCCGGTGTCCTGATGTGGACGCTGATCTTCGAGCGGTTGTGGTTCTTCCGGGCACATTTCCCCGGCATGACCCAGCGCCTGCTGGCTCAGTGGCAGGGGCGTCCGGAACACCAGTCCTGGATGTCCCACCAGATCCGCACGGCCATGATCTCGCGGCTGAACGGCGCCATGTCCGAGAACATGCCGGTGCTCAAGGTGCTGATCCCCATGTGCCCGCTGCTGGGCCTGGTGGGCACCGTGCACGGCATGCTCGAGGTGTTCGACTCCATGTCGATCCTCGGCTCGGCGGACGCCAGAACGATGGCGTCCGGCGTGTCCAAGGCCATGAACTGCACGATGACGGGCCTGGCGGTGAGCGTCACCGGCATGTACCCGGTGTTCTATTTCCAGTCGAAGATCCGCAAGCAGACCGAACTGCTGGCCGATCGCTTCAGCTTCTAGGAATTCTTCCATGGCCATGCGTCATCGCCGCCAGCATGTCGAACACGACGAAGAGGCCATCGACCTCGCGCCGATGCTCGACTTCGTCCTGAACCTGCTGATCTTCTTCATCATCACCGCGGTCTTCGTGAAGGAAGTGGGGCTCTCACTGAATACGCCTCCGCCTTCGCCGCCGAACCAGAAGGAACAGGAAGAAGACAACAGCACCCTGTTCATCGCCGTGCACAAGAACGGCGACATCTCGATCGACCAGCGCCTGGTGGACCCGGCGGCGGTGCGTGCCAACGTCGAGCGCTTCCGCGGCGAGAAGCCGGACGGCCCGGTGATCGTGGTGGCCAACACCAAGGCCCCCACGGGCATGGTGGTCAAGGCCATGGACCAGGCGCGGGCGGGCGGGGCGATGAACGTCATGCTGCAGCCGACCACGTCCAAATAACCAGAGCGAGCCTGAGGAGACACCCATGCAAGCCCGCCGACATGCAAGCGACGACGGACATCACGGCATCGACCTGGCGCCGATGCTGGACTTCGTGCTGAACCTGCTGATCTTCTTCATCATCATCACCAGCTTCGTGAAGCAGGCTGGCGTCAAGGTCGACAAGGAACAGGCCGAGACGGCCGAGTCCAAGGCCTCCGGCAACATCCTGATCGCGATCCGTCCCAATGGCGAGATCTGGATGGACCGCAAGAAGGTCACTCCGCCGGAGGTGCGTGCGCTGGTGGAGCGCATGCACGCCGAGCGCCCCGAGGACACGGTGGTGATCCTGGCCGACAAGGCTTCCGAGAGCGGCGTCATGGCCCAGGTGATGGACCAGGTCCGGGCCGGCGGTGTGCAGAGCGTGTCGGTGGCGACCAAGGGAGCGGAGTGATGGCCAGTTCCTCCAATCCCGAGATCCGGGTGCCGATGTTCGTGGTGGATCGCAACAGTGGCGTCCAGAACAACCCGCCGATCGGCGAGCAACCGCAGCTCAGTCCTTTGCGCTTCATCGCGCCCCTGGGCCTGGCCTGCGTGTCCATGGTCGGGCTGTTCTGGCTGCTCTATGCCCTGATCCATTCGACCACGGGCGCCGTGCCCAACGGCGAGATCCTGCCGACGGTGGATTTCCTGCGCCTGGCCAAGAACTTCGAGATCGAGAGCCGGGAAAGAAAGCCGCCGCCGGAGATGCCGGACCGTCCCGAGGCGCCGCCGGAGGTGCCGATGCAGACCACGCAGATCCAGGGGCCGAACAACACCAACGTGGCCATCAACATGCGCCTGGAGAACTCCACGCAGGTGAAGTCCAGCTTTGGCCTGTCGTCCACCGATGGTGAGTACCTGCCGATCGTGAAGGTGGCGCCGATGTACCCGGCCCGTGCGCAGAGCCAGGGTATCGAGGGCTGGGTGCTGCTGAGCTTCACGGTGACCGAGGCGGGCGGGGTGACCGACCCGAAGGTGATCGAGTCGCAGCCGCCGGGGGTGTTCGACGAGGCCGCCAGGAAGGCCGTGCTCAAGTTCAAGTACAAGCCGCGCGTGGAAAGCGGCAAGCCGATCGCCGTGCCGAATGTACAGCACTTGATCCGCTTCGAGCTCGACAAGAGATGAGGTGCCCGGTGAGTGTGAAGAACCTGTTCATCTGCAGCGCGCTTAGCGCATTGCTTGCCTTCGGTGTCGTCGCGGTCGACGCCAAGGACAAGGCCAAGGGCAAGCCGGCGCCTCCTCCGAGCAAGCAGACCGGCGTGATCCGGGCCGAGACCTACAAGAAGATGGAGGTCTCGCAGAAGGCCTTCGAGGCCAAGGACTACAAGGGAGCCCTGGCCTCGCTGGACGGCCTGCGTGCCGGTGAGGCCAAGCTCAACGATTACGAACGAGCCACGCTGTACAACCTCTATGCGGCGACCTGGTACGCGCTGGACAACACGCCGAAGGCGCTCGAGTCCTATGCGCTGGTGCTGAAGCAGCCCAATCTGCCGGACGGCCTGCGTGACAGCAGCCTCTATGCTATGGCACAGCTGCACTTCATCGCCGAGGACTATCCCAAGGCGATCCTGACGGTGAACCAGTGGCTCGCAGTGGTCTCGGAGCCGAGTCCTGACGCCTACGCGCTGCTGGCGCAGGCCTACTACCAGACGCAGAAATACGCCGAGGCCGAGAAGGCCCTGACCACCTCGCTGAAGATTTCCAAGGAGCGCGGCATGGCGCCCAAGGAAGCCGCGCTGGCGCTGCTGCGCGCGATCTACTACGAGCGCAAGGAATACGCCAAGGCCGCCAAGGTGCTGGAGATACTGGTTTCCAGCCACCCGGACAAGGGTACCTATTGGCAGCAGCTCGCCGGCATGCGCGGCCTGCTGGACCAGCAGCGCCAGCAACTGGCCCTGATGCACGCGGCCTATCGCAGCCGCCTGCTGACGGCGGAGACGGACCTGCTGAACCTGGCGCGCCTGTACATGGTGCAGGAGATTCCCTATGCGGCGGTTCGCCTGATCGCATCAGGCATCAAGAACAAGAGCATCAAGGCCTCGCCGGAGAACCTGCAGCTGTTTGCCCAGGCACTGGCCCTGGCGCAGGAATACCGGCAGCAGATCCCGGTACTGAAGACGCTCGCCGAGATGACCGGCGAAGCCAGGCACTACGCCTATCTCGGCCAGGCCTACAACGAGACCGGTGACTGGAAGAGCGCGGCGGGTGCCTTCCGCGCCGCGCTCAAGGCAAAGGGTCTCGACAAGCCGGCCGACACGCAGATGCAGCTGGGCACCGCCCTGTTCAATGACAACCAGTTTGCCGAGGCGCGCTCGCACTTCGTGGCGGCCGCGCAGTCGGCCACGCTGGCCGAGGCGGCCGGCAACTGGGTGCGCTTCGTCGACCAGGAGATCGCGCGCCGCGAAGCGGTCCGCGCCATGTAGTCCCGTCTTCCTCCTCCTCCACCACATCTCTCCCTCGTCACAGTTGTGGAGGAATTCAACCCCTTCTCGCCCCCGCGGAGGGGTTTCTTTTTGGAGAAGGGCGGAGAAGCGGGGCAGTGTTTATTCCCTCTCCCGCTGGCGGGAGAGGGCAAGGGTGAGGGTGGAGCCTTCAATCGGCGGCAACGTGCGTAACCGCCGCTGTACCACCCTCACCCCAACCCTCTCCCGCCAGCGGGAGAGGGACTCAAGGCGCATCACTAAATGCCCTCGCTAGCGGACACGAGAGCCCAACGATCCGGACCGGACACATGACAGAGCAAAGCGACATCGTGGTGATCGGCGCCGGCCAGGCCGGCGCGGAGCTGTGCCTGGAACTGCGGCGGCGCGGGCATGCCGGCCGCGTGATGCTGCTGGGTGACGAAACCTGGCCGCCCTACAAGCGTCCGCCCCTGTCCAAGGCCTACCTGGCCGGCACGGCGGACGAGGCGGCGCTCTACGCCGTGCCGCCGGCACAACTGCAGCGGCATGCCATCGAATTCATCGGCGGTACGCGCGTGCAGCGCATTCACCGGGAGCGCCGCGAAGTGGAACTGGCCGACGGCCGGCGCATCGCCTATCGCGGCCTGGCCCTGACCACTGGCGGCCGGGCAAGGCCGCTGGCCGTGGCAGGCGCCGACCTGCGTGGCGTGCAGTTGCTGCGCACGATGGACGACGCCCGTGCCCTGCGCCCGGCGCTGCGCCAGGGCATCCGGCTGGTCATCATCGGTGGCGGCTTCATCGGCCTGGAGGCTGCCGCGGCGGCGGTCAAGGCCGGGGCCAGGGTCACGCTGCTGGAAGGCCTGGATCGTGTGCTGGCGCGCGTCACCGCGCCAGAGGTTTCAGCCTTCTTCGAGCGCGTGCACGGCGAGGCGGGCGTGCACCTGATCACGGGGGTTCAGGTTGCGGCGCTGCTGGGCCGCGAGACGGTGGAGGCGGTGCAACTTGCGGATGGCCGGCTCATCGCGGCAGACCATGTGCTGGCCGGCATCGGCCTGCTGCCCAATGTCGATCTGGCAATGCAGGCGGGCCTTGCGGTCACCGACGGCATCGTCGTGGATGAATGTGCCCGCACTTCGGATCCGCTGATCGTCGCCGCAGGGGATTGCGCGAATCATCCCAGCGCCTTCGCCGGTCGCCGCCTGCGCCTGGAGTCGGTGCAGAACGCGCTGGAGCAGGCTCGCAGCGCGGCGGCAACGCTGCTGGGTGCGGAGGAGCCCTATCGCGCCGTGCCCTGGTTCTGGTCGGACCAATACGACCTGAAGCTGCAGATGGTCGGCCTGTCGCAGGGGCATGATCGCATCGTGGTCCGCGGCGACCTGCGGCAGGCGCGGGACTTCTCGGCGTTCTACCTGCGGGAGGGCCGCCTGATCGCGGCCGACGTGGTGAATCGCCCGCAGGAATTCATGCTGGCGAAGAAGCTGGTGGCGGCGGGCGCCCGCTTCGATCCGGCATTGCTGGCCGATGCTGGCGTGCCGCTGAAGTCCTTGCTTCCGTCTTGAATCACGCCCCGCCGCCCTGTGTCGGCGGCGGGGCGTGGAGCTTCAGGCCGCCTGCAGCAGCACCACGCTGCCCTGGCCACCGTCGGCACAGATGCTGACGATGCCCAGCGTGCCGCTGGGCATGGCGGCGAGTTCCTTCACCGCCTGGCTGAGGATGCGGGCGCCGGTGGCGCCGAACGGATGGCCGATGGCGACGCTGCCGCCGTTGGGGTTCACCCGGTCGCGCGGGAAGCTGCCCATCACCGCCTTGACCCCGGCCTTCTGGTGCAGGAAGGCCACGTCCTCCATCGCCTTGATGTGGAACAGCACCTGCGCCGAGAACGCCTCGTGGATCTCCCACAGGCCGACGTCGTTGTAGGTGAGGCCCTGGCGCTCCAGCAGGCGCGGAATCGCGAAGGCCGGCGCCATCAGCAGGCCCTCGTGGCGGAAGTCGATCGAGGCGATCTCCCAGTCCACCAGCTTCACGCGCGGCGTGCCGGCCGGCAGCTTGCCCAGGCCCTGTTCGGTGCCCACCCAGATCGCCGCCGCGCCATCGGTCAGCGGCGAGGAGTTGCCGGCGCTGAGCGTGCCCTTGCCGCTCTCGCGGTCGAAGGCCGGCGGCAGCTTGCCGAGCTTTTCCAGCGTGGTGTCCTTGCGCGGGATGCCGTCGCGCCTGGTTTCGCCGATGGGGATCACCAGGTCGTCGAAGAAGCCCCGCTCCCAGGCCGCCACGGCGTTCTTGTGGCTGGCCAGGGCGCTCTCGTCCTGCGCGGCACGCGGGATCAGCCATTCCTTGGCGGTGATCTCGGTGTGCTCGCCCATGCTCTTGCCGGTGGTGCGGTTGGTCACGGACGGGATGTAGAGCCCCACGTCCGCCAGCTTCAGGCCGGCCAGGTGCTGCAGCTTCTCGCCGGCGGTCTTGGTCTTCTGGAACTTGCGCAGCCAGTCGGACAGGGTCTGGCCCAGGCCGATCTGCACGCGGCTCATGCTCTCCACGCCACCGACCAGCGCCAGCTGGCGGCTGCTGTCGTTGAGCATGCCGGCGGCCTCGATGGCGCCGATCATGCTGGTGGAACAGGCCATGACGGTGGAGAAGGCGGTGATCGTGGCCGGCGCGCCGGCTTCCATCAGCACCTCGCGGGCCAGGTTGCTCCAGGTGAGATTGGGCACCACGCTGCCCCAGACGGCGAAGTCCGGCGCGGCGCCGTCCAGGCGCTGCAGCATGGCCTGCACCACCGGCACCGACAGCTCGATGGCGTCGTGCGAGGCCAGGGCACCGTCCACCTTGGCGAAGGGAGTGCGGACACCGGAGGCGATCCAGGCTTGCGGCGGTGTGTTCTTCTTGGTCATGACGTTCTTCCTTGGCAGGCGACAGGGTTCAGGCGGTGCCGCGCAGGCCGCGCACGGCGGACCTGCCCAGCAGGACGAAGACGACCAGCAACAAGCCCTGGGCGATCATGAAGCCCGGCGACTTGTCGCTGGGTGCCAGCGCGTTCAGGGCCGGGATCTTCTGCAAAGCCTGCACCAAGGCCACGAAGGCGTCCAGATACACCGCGATGGCCAGCGTGGCGCCGTAGACGGTCAGCCAGCGTCCGGCCAGGCCCTTGCTCCAGCGCGCGACCAGCGTCCCGGCCAGCAGGATCAGCGACAGAATGCCGAAGGCATGCGAGGGCAGGAACTTGATGAAGGGGAACATGAAGCCGGTGATGCTGGTGGCCAGCAGCAGCACGATGGTGGCCGTGGCCAGCCCCGGCTGTGCCTTGCCGCCGCGCCAGGCGAACAGCAGGGCGAGACCGGCGACCAGCGCCAGCAGGCTGATGACGACGTGCAGGAGGGTGAAGGTCTTGAGATCGAACATGGCAGGCTCCCTGATGATGAGTGTAGGTGGCGTTTACGACAGGACGGCGTTGCGGTAGCGGGCGGCGGGTTGGCTCAGCGACAGATGGGGTGCCATCGCCAGGCGCTGGGCGTCATAGGCGGCCCAGTTCGCGGCGTCGGGCAGCGAGGGGATGGTCACGATCTCGCCCTGGTCCAGGCCGGCCAGCGCCGCGTCCACCATGTCGCCCACATCCATCACCATTTCCGGCGGCAGCGATTCCGACGAGAAGCCGGAGTGCTCCCAGATCGGCGTGCGGGTGATGCCGGGCAGCACCGCCTGCACGCGCACCCCGCGCGGCGCCAGTTCCTGCGCCAGGGCCTGGCTCAAGGTCAGCAGGTAGGCCTTGGTGGCGGCATAGACGCCGTTGAAGCGTTCCGGCAGCAGCGAGGTGACCGAGCCAATGCTGACGATGGCGCCGTGCCCCTGGGCGGCGAAGGCTTCGGCCGCGGCCAGCGCCAGCCGCGTGGCGGCAACGCTGTTGAGCTGCACCATCGCCTCGAGTTTCGCGGTGTCCGCGGCCAGCAGCGGGCCGTTGACGGCCACGCCGGCGTTGTTGATCAGCAGGCTGATGCGCTCGTCGCCGCGCAACTGGGTTTCAACGGCGGCCAGGTCCTCGCGCTGGGTCAGGTCGGCGATCACGGTTTCCACGTGCACGCCGGTCTCCCGCCGCAGGCGCTGGGCCAGGGCTTCCAGGCGCGCACGGTCGCGTGCCACCAGGATCAGGTCGTGGCCGCGGCGGGCGAGCCGTTCGGCATAGGTGGCGCCGATGCCGGAAGAGGCGCCGGTGATCAGGGCGGTATTGGCGGTCTGCGTATTCATGTCGGGTGTCCTGGGAGTCGGGTGATCAGCGGGGCAGGGCGGCCAGCAGCTCGGCCGTGGTCAGCACCGCATGGGCATAGGTCGGCGCATTGATCTCGTGCGCGGCATGCATCGCCTCGGCGCTGAACGCCGCGGTGGCATCGCGCACCAGGGTCACGTGGTAGCCCAGCTCGTTGGCGAAGCGGCCGGTGCACTCGATGCAGGTGTTGGCGATCAGGCCCACCAGGATCACGTGGCTGATGCGGCGCTGCTTGAGCAGCAGGTCGAGATCGGTGTTGGCGAAGCCGCTGGCGCCCCAGTGCTCCTTGACGATGGTGTCACCGGGTTGCGGCGCGAAGTCCGGATGCCATTCGCCGCCCCAGCTGTCCTTGGCGAAGACCTGGACCTTCGCCGCACCGAGCTGGTACGGCGTCGGATGGTCCCAGTTGCTGAAGTCGCCCGGCTCGGCGCGGTGATGCGGCACGATGAAGACCGGGATGCCGCCGGCACGAACTGCGCCCGTGATGGCGCGCAGCTTTTCGTGCAGGTTCACCGAACGGGCCACTTCGGCGACGCGCGGCCACAGCTTGCCGCCCTCGGAGAGGAAGTCGTTGTAGGGGTCGACGAACAGCAGTGCGGTGCGGCCGGCGTCGTAGGTGGTTGGGTCGGTCATGGCGGCGTCTCCCTGCGTCAGGTCTTAGGCCTTGATGAAGTCCAGCAGGTCGGCGTTGAAGCGGTCCTGGTGGGTCACGGTCAGGCCATGGTCCGCGCCCTTGTAGACCTTGAGCGTGGAGTTCTTGACGATCTTGGCGGCCAGCAGCGCGGAGGCGCCGATCGGCACGATCTGGTCGTCGTCGCCGTGGATGAACAGCGTCGGCACGTCGATCTTCTTCAGGTCCGGCGTGTAGTCCACCTCGGAGAACTCGTGGATGCAGTCGAGCTGGCCCTTGATGCCGCCCATCATCCCCTGCAGCCAGAAGGACTGGCGCACGCCCTCGGAGATCTTGGCGCCGCTGCGGTTGTAGCCGTAGAAGGGCGTGGTCAGGTCGCGGAAGAACTGCGAGCGGTCGTCGTAGGTGCCCTTGCGGATGCCGTCGAAGACTTCCAGCGGCAGGCCGCCGGGATTGGCTGCGGTCTTGAGCATCAGCGGCGGCACGGCGCCCACCAGCACGGCCTTGGCGACGCGCTTGGTGCCGTGGCGGCCCAGGTAGTGGGCGACTTCGCCGCCGCCGGTGGAGTGGCCGACCATGACCAGGTTCTTCAGGTCCAGGGTCTCGATCAGCGTGGCGAGGTCGTCGGCGTAGGTGTCCATGTTGTTGCCGTCCCAGGTCTGGTCCGAGCGGCCGTGGCTGCGACGGTCATGGGCGATCACGCGGTAGCCCTTCTGGCCGAGGAACACCATCTGCGCATCCCAGGCGTCGGCGCTCAGCGGCCAGCCATGGCTGAACAGCACCGGCTGGCCCTTGCCCCAGTCCTTGTAGAAGATGCGGGCGCCGTCCTTGGCGGTGACGTAACCGCTGCCCTGGCTGCCCTGGGCGCGGCCCTTGGCGGCCTGCGTGGCAGCCTGCGCCGCGGCGGGCAGGCTGACGGTGGCGACGGCGCCGATACCGGCGGCCAGGACTTCGCGGCGGGTGGCCAGCGTGCTTTCGTTGTTGCTCATGTCGGTGCTCCCTCGTATGTGTTGGCGGGACAATGGGTCCGGCCTGGGCACAGATTGCGTTCTGGCCCGGCCGGGCGGAATCGCCGTCACCGCAAGGCCGCTTTGCAGATTTGCAAAGCCGACCCGGGTTCGCCGCCGCTTCCGTTGCCTGTCCCAGCAGGCAAACCCAGGCTATGCCCGGCCGCGCTTCGGGTCATTCAGATCAAGGTATGGCGGCGCTCGCCGGTTGGTATACACAGGGATAACTGCTGTCCCGGCGGCTGCCTGCGCTAACATCGCCACGACGCTGGGGACTGAAGGGGGAAACCGATGGGCGAGACCGCTGTCGTTCATATCGTGGACGACGATGCTTCCCTGCGCATGGCGCTGGAGAGCCTGTTCCGTTCTGTCCAACTCGGCTGCCGCCTCTACGGCTCGGCACATGAGTTCTTCGCCGCCGCGCGCCCCGAACTGCCCAGCTGCCTGCTGCTCGACATCCGCCTGCCCGGACTCAGCGGCCTGGACTTTCAACAGCAATTGATCCAGGCACAGGTGCAGATCCCGGTGGTGCTGATGACCGGTCACGGCGACATCCCGATGAGCGTGCGCGGCATGAAGGCCGGCGCCATCGACTTCCTGACCAAGCCCTTCCGCGACCAGGACCTGCTCGACGCCGTGGGCCTGGCGATAGAGAAGGACCGCCAGCGTCGCGCCGACGCCGGCGATGCCGCGCGCCTGCGGGCGGTCTACGAGACGCTGTCCGCGCGCGAGCGCGAGGTGATGGCGGCGGTGGTTTCGGGCCGGCTCAACAAGCAGATCGCCGCCGACCTCGGCCTGGCCGAGATCACCGTCAAGATCCACCGCGGCGCCGCGATGCGGAAGATGGGCGCCCGCTCGCTGGCGGACCTGGTGCGCATGGCCGAGTCCCTGCAACTGAAGAAGGGCAGCGGCCGTTAGGCGCTGCCCTTCTTTGCCGCAGCGCGCTGGCTGTCAGGGCGTCTTGGGCAGGCGGAAGCGCGACAGCGTCCAGCGCCGCGTCTCTTCCTCCCACTCGTCGCCCTCGCGGGCGGTGAGCGGCAGCGACAGGTTGGCCACCACCATCCACGAGCCGGATACGGCCGTGCCGGCAGGGAACAGCAGGCCGCGCGGCGCCCCGTTGCGGTCATGTCCCTGGAACTCACCGGCCTGCATGCGGATGCGGCCGTTCTCGTCCAGCGCCAGCACGCGGTCCACCTGGTTGGCGGCCACCCACAGCAGCCCGTCGTGGAACAGCAGACCGTCGGCACCGTGGATGCTCTCGGCCAGCACCTCCAGTGCTCCACCGGCCATCGGCCAGCGCAGCACGCGGCCATCGCCGGCGTTGTTGATGTAGAGCACGCGTTCATCGGCACTGAAGGCCAGGCCGTTGGCACCGAAGGGCAGCGAACCGCTGGTGGCGAGCATCGGATCCCGCAGCAGGGTTTGCACGCTGCAGGGCGAGCAGCGGGTGGCCTGCTCGATGCGGTAGATCGCGCCCTGGAAGGAGTCGGACACGTAGAGATTGCCGGCGCGGTCGAACACCATGCCGTTGATCGCCGGGAAACCCGCGGCGCCGTACTGGATGCGGTCCTGGCTGCCATCCGGGTTGTCGATGCGCCGCTCGCCCGGCGCCGGCGGCGCCAGCGCGCCGAAGCTCGCAACGTCCTCCACCGGCGTATCCGCCCCGAAGCCGGCCGCGACCCGCTGCAGCCGCGAGGCGCCGAAGTTGAGGATGTAGACCTTGCCCTGCGCATACGCCAGGCCGGTCAGCGGCGTGGCGCCGAAGCTGCGCCGGCCCAGCAACTTGCCGTCCGGCGAGTAGCGCAGCAACTGGTTGTTGCGGCTGGCCTCGGGCATGCGCGCGTCGAAGGTGCCCACGTAGATTTCTCCGGTTGCCGGGTTCGACGTGATGCCCTCCGGCTGGCGCAGGTCGGCGGGCAGCAGCACGAAGGGTTCCACCGCGAGTCGCTGCGGCCCCTCCGCTGCGGGCGCCTGCACGGGGAGGGTCAGCGCCAGCAGCAGGCTGATCCAGGCGATGGGGCTGCTCATGAAGTTGCTGAGATGCATGGTGGGCTCCTGGCGACGGTGGCGGCGATCAGCGCTGGGCGCGTGCCAGGAAGCGGTCGATGTACTCGGCCGACAGCTCGGGATACTGGTGCTGCGGGCCATGCCCGGTTTCTGCGTACATGATCAGTTGCGCATTGGCCAACTGGCCCATCAGCGGGAACCAGTTCTGTCCGGCCGTGCTGGGGTCGTTGTCTCCGCAGAGGATCAGCATCGGCGTGCGCGAGCGGATCAGTTGCTCCCGGCGCCCGGCCACGTCGTCACGGAAGCCCGTCCCCGCCTTGAAGTACACCTGGAACTGCTCCATGGTCGCCGGGATCTTCGAGGTCACCCCGGGCCGTGCGTAGATGCGACCGTGCGAGGCCTTGGCGGCGGCTCGGCTGAAGGCCGACTTCGGCTCGAAGAACAGCACCTCGTCGTCGGCCAGGTCGTTGACCGGCTTGATGGCGCGCTCGATGAACACCTGCTGTATCGGCCGCTCGATCGGCCCCGGCGGATTGGTGCCGACCAGGATGGCGTGGGTCACGCGCTGCGGCGCCTGCAGCAGCAGGGCCTGCGAGGCCATTCCACCCCAGGACCAGCCGAGCACCGCGAAACGGTCCAGCTTGACCGCGTCGGCAAAACCGCGCAGGAAGTCCGCCACCTGGCCCATGTCGTCCGGCAGCTTGCCGCTGGAATAACCCACGCCGGGATAGTCCACCGTGATCACGCGATGCTGCTGCGCCAAGCTGTCCAGGAACAACGGATCCCAGGTGTCCAGCGTGCCGCGCATGCGGTTGGCGAGCAGGATCGGGCTGCCCTTGCCGAGGCTGCGGTAGGCGATGCGGTCGCCGTTGACCGCGACGTAGCGTGTCTCGGCGGTGGCGGCCGAGGCCTCGGCCTGGACGGGTAACAGCGCGGCGGCCAGCAGCAGGCCGGCGAGCCACAGCATGAAATACGGATGCATCCGGCGGCCATCGTGGCGCAGGGCGGTGCGGGTGGTGTGCATGACGGGTTCCCCTTCGATTCGGTGTGAGCGACGAGCTCACAGGAATCATCGGAGGACGCAGGCCAGGGGCCAATTGTCCCTAAGGTTCTGCCAGGCAAACCTTGGTATGGGCTCAGGCGCCGTCGGGGCCCGGCAGCACCATGGCGAAGCGCGCACCGCCGCCTTCGCGGTTGCCGGCCGAGATGCGGCCGCTGTGCGCCTCGATGATCGAGCGGCATACCGGCAGGCCCAGGCCCATGCCATTGGGCTTGGTGGAGAAGAAGCTCTCGAACAACCGCCCCTGATGTTCCTCGGGAATGCCCGGACCGCTGTCCAGCACTACCAGCTCGATCTCGCCGTCGGCATTCAGGCGCGTCTCGATCTGCAGTTCGCGCTGCGGACTGCCGGCATGGGCCATCGCCTGCAACGCGTTGACCACGAGGTTGACGATCACCTGCTGCAATTGCACACGGTCCCCCTGTACCACCGGCAAGACCGGCGCCAGCCGCAGGCGCAGTTGTGCATGCTGGGCCTGCAGCTCGTGCTGCAGGAACTGCACCGCCTCCTGCACCAGGGCATTGAGTGCCAGCGGTGCGGGTTCTGGAGCGCGCCGCAGCGACATGGCACGGATGCGGGAGATGATCTCTGCCGCACGCCGGGCGTCGGCGATGATCCGCTGCATCAACGTGCGAGCTTCGTCCACGTCCGGCACCGCGCGGCCCAGCCAGCGCAGGCCCGCCTCGCCGTTGGTGGTGATGGCTGCCAGCGGCTGGTTGACCTCATGTGCGATCGACGCGGTCAGCTCGCCCAGCATGGTCACGCGCCCGGCATGCGCCAGTTCGGCCTGCATCTGGCGCAGGGCGCTGCGGGCCGCCACCTGCTCGGAGATGTCGATGTTGCCGACCAGCACGATGCCCCGGTCGCGCATGTCCGGCGGCGCCGTGACGAAGAACAGCACGTCGATCTCGCGGCCGTCAACGGTGCGCTTGCGGGTTTCGGCCTGGAACCCGGCCTCGCGGCGGAAGCCGGCCTCGATGCTGCCGCGGAAGGCCTCGTACTGGCCGGGAATCCAGAACTGGGTCACCGGCCCCAGCAGTTCGCTGCGGTCCTTGGCGCCGAGCAGCTTCAGGGAGCGCTCGTTGACGTCGATGACGATGGAAGCATCCATCGCCTTCTTCAGGAATTCCGGATGCTGGTCGATGTAGGCGTGGAGATCGGTGACTCCCTGCGCACGCAGTTCCTCGAACAGGCGGTTCAGCCCGCTGGACTCCAGCTGCAGGAAGGACACCGCCATGGCCTGGAACAGGTTGCGGTAGCGCGACTCGCTGCGCTCCAGTTCGGCGTAGGCCTGCTTGCGCTCCGAGATGTCGATTACGCCGATCAGCAGCTTGCCACGCCCCACCGCCTCTGGCGCAAAGCAGGCCGTGAACAGGCCGTCGAACTCGCTGCCGTCGATGCGCCTCAGCCGTGTCTCCGACACGTAGTGCGGCTGGCCGGTGACCGCGGCGATCACGCTCTCGGCATAGGTGTGGTTGCTGCTCTCGGCCCAGAATGGCTCCACGCTGTCCATCAGCCCGGAGCGGTCGCCCAGGCCGAACAGCGTGACGGTCTCCTCGTTCACGTCGAGGATGCGGGTGGCACGCATCATCTCGCGCACCAGGGCGGGGTTGGCCGCGAAGTGCGCGCGCAGGTCGGTGACGCCGGCCTTGCGCAGGCGCTGCAGCATGGCGCCCACGGCGCTGAAATCCAGCTCCCAGAAGGAGGCGGCCATGGCCTGGAACAGGTTGCGGTAGCGGTACTCGCTGTGGCGCAGGGCGCGTTCGGTGTGGCGCTGCTCGCTGAGGTCCCGCCCGGTTTCGACCACCTGCAGGGGCGCGCCGGTGGCATCGCGCAACAGCGAGCAACGCAGGTCGATGTAGAGCTCTCGGCCGGTGGCGTCGCGACGCAGCACTTCGCCGCGCCAGGTGCCGGTCTCGCGCAGGGCCGCGTCGATCTCCCCGGCCGGCTGCGGATACTGCGAGCCCAGCAGCTCGGTCTCGTTCTGGCCCAGGGCTTGTTCGCGCGCGTGTCCATAGAGCTGCGCGGAGGTCTGGTTCCAGGCCAGGATGCAGCCGTCGGGGTCGCGCACCACGATGCTTTCCTGCACCAGGTCGAACCACTGCGCCGTGCCGGACTGCGGCTGCTCGCTCACGAACCCATCCCCCCAGATGTTCCCGACAGCTTAGCCGACCGGTGGCAGGGCCTGCTCGATGCAGTGCATCAGCGTCTGGGGGTCGAAGGGCTTGGGCAGCAGGCAGCGTGCGCCGGCGTCGCGGGCGCGCTGTTCCAGGCCCGGCTGCATGCGCGCCGTGATCAGCACGGCGGGCACCGCGTTACCGTCGGCGCGCAGCCGCTGCAGCAGTTCGATGCCGCCGAGGCCAGGCATGTGCAGGTCGGTCACCAGGCAGGCGCACTGGCCGGCGTCGCCCGAAGCCAGGAAGTCTTCGGCGCTGGCGTGCCCGCGGCCCTCGTAGCCGAAAGAACGCACCAGCCCGACCAGGGCCAGCTTCAGCGATTCGTCATCGTCGACGATCGAAATCAGGGGTGCGGCTTGCGACACGATACGGTTTCTTCCTGCTCCGGTTTTCCAGGGCTCCTTTGTCGCATAAAGCCGCCGCCACGGGAATCATACGAACGGTTCTGCGCCCCTGGAGAATTCATACCGGTTCCCGACCGGCGGCAGTGCCTACGCTGCCGAAAAGCCCTTGCAGCCCACTCGGGGCCCCGCCGTGGACCTATACCTTCGTATAAGCCCGCGGAACGCTACACTCGCAGCGTCCGCCGCGCGCCTGCGCGGTTCCGGCTGGGCCCACCGCATGAACACCCCGAATCTCGACTGGAACGACATCCCGCTTCTGCTGGCGCTGGCCCGGGCCGGCAGCATGAGTTCAGCGGCCCGCGACCTGGGGGTGGACGTCTCCACCATCAGCCGCCGCGTCGCGGCCGTGGAAGCGGCCATGGGCACGCGCCTGTTCATCCGCAGCAACCGCGGCTACGAGCCCACCGACGCCGGCATGGTGTTCCTGGCTCATGCCGAGCGTGCCCTGGGCGAGGTGCAGGCCCTGCAGTCGGAGACGCGGGCCGAGGGCGAGGGCATCAGCGGCCGCGTGCGCCTGACCGCGGTCAACGTGCTGTTCGACCACTGGCTGCTGGACCACCTGCCGTCGCTGCTGCGCCAGCACCCGAAGCTGGACCTGCAATTGCTCACCGACAACAGCAACCTGTCCTTCACGCGGCGCGAGGCCGACTTCGCGCTGCGCCTGGCGCAACCCACGCAGGACGCCGCCATCCTGATGCGCAAGGTCGGCGAGATCGGCTTCGCGGTATTCGGCACCGGCGCCCATGCGCAACTGACGCCGGCGCAATGGAGTGCACAGCCCTGGCTGAGCTATGGCGAGGAGCTGGACGGCCTGCCGGAGATGCGCTGGCTGTCGGAGCAGGGCATCGCCCGGCGCATCCTGCGCGTCAGCAATGTCACCACACTGGCGCGCGCCTGCGAGCAGGGCCTGGGCCTGGCGGTGCTGCCCTGCATCGTCGGCTCCCGACAGGGCCTGAAGCAGCTGGGCGTGCCGGTGGTCACGCGCGAGCTATGGCTGCTGAGCCACCGCGACGCGTCGCGCATCAAGCGCTTCCGCGCGGTGTCGGACTGGCTGGCGGAGCTGTTCGAGCGCGAAGCGGCGGCGCTGCGCGGTACGGAGCCTTAAGGCTTTCCGGAGAGAGAGCCGAGCTTGCGCCAGATGTCCTGGCCGGCGCGGTCGAAGCGGCGCACGGTTTCGACGAAGGCATGGCGCGCGTCGGCGTCCACCAGCGGCGCCGGCAGCAGCGGGTCGTACACCACGTGGCGGATGGCATTGCTGCCCAGCAGGTAGGACTCGCGCGCGGCGGCTTCTGGCTCCAGCCGGTCGGCACGCGCCAGCCATTCCTCCAGTTGCACCCGCAGCTTGCGGTAGCTGGTGTTCAGCGCCTTGCCGTCCCAGAGCTTGCGGATCGCCGCCTCGCGGGCGGCATCGAACTCGCCCGCCACGAACACCGGCGCCTGCTTCTCCAGCCCCAGCGTGTGCAGACGCTTGCGCACCGCGTCCACGCTGTCCTCGATATTGTCCGGCCGCAGGTGCAGCCCGCCGTCGAGCTCGCGGAAGCCGAGCATCGCCAGTGCCCGCGTGCGGCGCCGCAATGCCACGCGGTCGCTGCGGCCCAGCCCGGCGCAATGCACCGCCAGCCAGCCGCCCTGCCAGGGCCGCAAGCGCTGCTCGGCATGGCGCCAGGTGGCGACGTCGTCGGCCAGCTCGTGGGCGCTGGCGCCCAGGCGGTAGCTGCCGCGCTCGGTCGCCTCGATCAGCCCGTCGGCCGACAGGCGCACCAGGGCCACGCGCACGCTGTTGGCACTGATGCCGAACAGGCCGCAGCCGGCGATGGCGTCGCGTACCGACAGGGGCTGGCCTTCCGCGGCGAGCAGCAGGCCCAGGATCAGGCGTCTTGGCTTGGGGATCATGCGCGCATGGTAAGGCAGCGTTTGCCAGTCGGCGTAACATTACATAGACTTTCATTGGATGTCATTAGGAGTAATAATCGTGAGCGAAGTCCTGATCGAGCGGCGCCCGCCGCTGCTGTGGGTGACGATCAACCGGCCGCAGGCGCGCAACGCTGTGGACGGCGTCACCGCCGCGCAACTGGCCGCCGCCTTCCGCGACTTCGACGCCGACCCCGAACTGTCGGTGGCGATCCTGTCCGGCGCCGGCGAGCATTTCTGCGCAGGGGCCGACCTCAAGGCCGTGGCCGGCGGCGATGCCACGCGGGCCAACCGCATCGACCCCGCCGGAGACGGCCCGATGGGGCCCTCGCGCATGCAACTGTCCAAGCCGGTGATCGCCGCCGTATCGGGCTACTGCGTGGCCGGCGGCATCGAGCTGGCCCTGTGGTGCGACCTGCGCGTGGCCGACGAGACCGCCGTGTTCGGCGTGTTCTGCCGGCGCTTCGGCGTGCCGCTGATCGACGGCGGCACCGTACGCCTGCCACGCGCCATCGGCATGAGCCGCGCCCTGGACATGATCCTCACCGGCCGCCCGGTGGATGCGCAGGAGGCCCTGGCCTTCGGCCTCGCCAACCGCGTAGTGCCCGCTGGACAGGTGCGTGCCGAGGCCGAGAAGCTGGCCCTGCAGCTCGCTGCCTTCCCGCAGCAGTGCCTGCGCGGCGACCGCCGCAGCGCCTACGAGCAGTGGGGCCTGCCGGAGGACGACGCCATCGCCAACGAATTCGTGCATGGCCTGAAGACATTGGGCAGTGGCGAGACGGTGGCGGGGGCCACGCGATTCAGTGGTGGCGTTGGAAGAGGCGGAAAGTTCGATCAGGCATGACCTTGTAGGAGCCAGCTTGCTGGCGACCTCCAGGCTGAAGTCGCCAGCAAGCTGGCTCCTACACAAGAAACCCATCTGGAGGATGCATGGACACTCTCAAGACGATGACCTACGCCGTCACCGGCCGCATTGCCCGCATCACCCTCAACCGCCCATCGCGTGGCAACGGCATCACCATGGACCTGCCCCGCGAACTGGCCGAGTGCGTCGAGCGTGCCAACATCGACCCTGCGGCGCACGTGATCGCCCTGTCGGGCAACGGCACCGGCTTCTGCGGCGGCTATGACCTGGTCGACAGCGCCGAGAGCATGGCCATCGGCGAGGAAAGCCCGCATCGTCCCCGGGGCTCGGTACTGGACCCGCGCGTGCAGATGCAGAACCACGTGCCGGGCTCGCAGTGGGACCCGATGACCGACTACGCCATGATGAGCCGCAACGTGAAGGGCTTCATGAGCCTGTTCCACAGCGAGAAGCCCGTGGTCTGCAAGGTCCACGGCTTCTGCGTGGCCGGCGGCACCGACATGGCGCTGTGCTCCGACCTGCTGGTGATCGCCGACGACGCCAAGATCGGCTATCCACCGGCCCGCGTCTGGGGCTCGCCCACCACGTCCATCTGGTTCCACCGCATCGGCCTGGAGAAATCCAAGCGCCTGCTGTTCACCGGCGACTGCCTGTCCGGCAAGGAGGCCAGGGAGTGGGGCCTGGCCATCGAGTCCGCGCCGCCGGAGCAGCTCAACGAACGCTTCGAGATCCTACTGGAGCGCATCGCCCGCATGCCGGTAAACCAGCTGGTGATGATGAAGCTGCTGCTCAACCAGAGCGTCATGTCCCAGGGACTGCACAGCACCCAGGTCCTCGGCACCGTGTTCGACGGCATCACCCGGCATACCAAGGAGGGCTACGCCTTCCAGCAGCGCGCCGCGGAAGCGGGCTTCCGCACCGCGGTGCGGGAGCGGGATGAGCCGTTCGGGGATTTCGGGTTGTCGACTCACAAAGGTTAATGGCCCAAGCCCGTGGCCGTTCGTGCTGAGCCTGTCGAAGCATGAAGGGCAGAGAGCCGAGGTGGCGCCGTCCATGGCGAGGCTGTAGCTGATTAAATGGGCCCCGGCCCGGCCATCCATGGCCGGGCGTTCGCATGCTGGGAGTGCCATTCAAGGCACTCCCAGAATGCTCACCCATATGCAGGGCGATCCCAGCCCTGCCACCCCGCTACCTTGGAACCCGCCCATGACCCAGCCCCCGCGCCCGTTCCGCTTCGAATTCCCGGCCGCCGCCGTAGCCGAGCTGCGCCAGCGCCTGGCCTGGACGCGCTGGCCCGACGAACTAGAAGGCGAGGGCGCCGCCGCCGGCCTGCCGCTGGCCCAGGCCCGTGCCCTGGTGGCGTACTGGCAGGACGGCTTCGACTTCGCGGCGGCCGAGGCGCGCCTCAACCGCTATCCGCAGTACCTCATCGACATCGACGGCCTGGACCTGCACTACGTCCACATCCGCTCGCCGCATGCGCACGCGCGCCCGCTGCTGCTGACGCACGGCTGGCCCGGTTCGGTGCTGGAGTTCTTCGAGGCCGCGCCGCGCCTGACCGAGCCCGAGCGCTACGGCGGCAACGCGGCCGACGCCTTCCATCTCGTGCTGCCCTCGCTGCAGGGCTACGGCGGCTCGCCGTCGTCGGGCAAGCCCGGCATGAGCCCGCGCCAGATCGGCCGGCGCCAGGCGCGCCTGATGCAGGAGCTGGGCTACGAGCGCTACGTGCTGCAGGGCGGCGACTGGGGCTCGGTGGTCTCGCACTACATGGCGGTGGACGATGCCGCTCACGTCGACGGCCTGCACCTGAACCTCGTTACCTTCACGCCGCCGCGCAACCTGGCCGCCGCGATGAAGCAGGTGCAGCCGCACGAGCTGGCCTGGCTGGCCGCCTCCGACGCGCACCGCCGCGACGGCATGGGCTACTACCGCCAGCAGGCCACCCGCCCGCAGACGCTGGCCTACGCGCTCACCGACTCGCCTGCCGGCTGGTGCGCCTGGATCGGCGAGAAGTACGGCGGCTGGAGCCAGGGCGCCGCGGTGGACCGCGACACGCTGCTGACCCAGGTCTCGCTGTACTGGTTCACCGGTACCATCGCCTCCGGCATCCGCCTGTACCGCGAGTTCGCCCAGAGCCTGCAGCGCAAGGAGCCGCCGGGCAAGGTCGCCGTGCCCACCGGCTTCGCCTGCTACCCCAACGAGATCGTGCGCATGCCGCGCGCCTGGTGCGAGCAGGCCTACCCGCTGATCCACTGGAGCGAGCCGCCGCGCGGCGGCCACTTCGCCGCGCTGGAGCAGCCGCAACTGTTCGCCGAAGACCTCTGGGCGTTCGCAGGAAAGCTGCGCGCACACGAGAAGAAATGACGGAGGAGACCCCATGTCCAGCCTGCAGCTCGATCCCTACGACCACGCCTTCCACTGGGACCCGTACCCCACCTACAAGGCCCTGCGTGAGCAGGACCCGGTGCACTACAACGAGAAGCTGGACCTGTGGTTCCTGACCAAGTGGGACGACGTCTTCGGCGCCTTCCGTGACTTCAAGAGTTTCATCAACACCGGCGCCACCTCGCTGGAGAAGGGCTCCACCGAGGCGCTGCCCTATCCGATGTTCATCTTCAGCGATCCGCCCGAGCACACGCGGGTGCGCAACCTGTTCATGCCGCAGATGACGCCCTCCGCCGTGCAGGCGCTGGAGCAGTACATCCGCGACAAGACCGTGCGCCTGCTGGAAGCGAAGCTGGCATCCGGCAAGCTCGATTTCGTCGACGATCTCGGCTGCTTCCTGCCGATGGACGTCATCTCCACGCTCACCAGCGTGCCGCCGGAAGACCAGGACCAGGTGCGCGGCTGGGCCGACGACCTGATCGCCCGCGAGGACAAGCAGCACGCCCTGTCCGAGCGCAACATCAACGGCTTCATCAACATGGCCACCTACTTCGAGACGCACTCCGCGAAGTTCGAGGCCGCCGGCAACGCCGAGGGCCTGGTGCAGATCATGCTGCGCGCCGAGAAGGCCGGCACCATGAACCGCAAGCAGACCGTCGGCACGCTGATCCTGCTGGCCATCGCCGGCAACGAGACCACCACCAAGCTGATCGGCAACATGGCGTACCGGCTGTGGCAGCACAAGGACCAGCGCGCCCTGCTGGCGCGCGATCCCTCGCTGATGGCCAACGCCGTCGAGGAGACCCTGCGCTTCGACGGCTCCTCGCAGATCATCGTGCGCCGCGCCGGCAAGGACGTGAGCCTGCGCGGCAAGACCATCCCCGAGGGCGCGCGCGTCGGCCTCTGCATCATTTCCGCCAACCGCGACGCCGACAAGTACCAGGACCCGGACCGTTACGACATCACCCGCGGAGCCCGTGACCACATGGCCTTCGGCATGGGTATCCACGCCTGCCTGGGCTCCGCCCTGGCCCGCCTGGAGGCCCGCGTGGTGTTCGAGGAGATCCTCAAGCGCATCCCGGACTACGAAATCGATGAATCCGGCCTCAGGCGTGCCCACAATCCCAATGTGCGCGGATTTACCCATGTCCCTGCAACTTTCCCCGTCCCTGGATGAGCTAATCTAGCCCCAGGCGGGCGGGGGCCCGCCGCATACCGGGGTTTCACCAATGCGTCACATCCTGCTCGGGGCCGCGCTCGCCACCATGGCGACGCCCGCCCTGCCGGCCAAGGCCTGCGAGGAACTGGGGGCGGAGATTTCCGCCAAGATCGAATCCAAGGGCATTCGCGGCTATTCTCTGAGGCTGGTGCCGGCCGCCCAGGTGGGCGAGCAGACCGTCGTCGGAAGCTGCGATGGCGGTGCGACGAAGCTGGTCTACCGCCGGAACTGAGCCGGCGCAACGGGAACAGGGAGCGTACTCACATGAAGCAGAACATCCTCGCGGCCATCCTCACCCTGCCGACCCTGGCCGTGGCGGCCAAGCCCTGCGACGAGCTCAAGGGCGAGATCGCCGCCCATCTCGACGGCAAGGGCGTCAAGTCCTACTCGCTCGACGTGGTGCCGGCGGCCGAGGCCAACGGCGGCAAGGTGGTCGGCAGCTGCGACGCCGGCGCCAAGCGCATCGTCTACAAGCGCGCGCAGAGCCTCTGATTCCGGCAGCGGGGTGGCGGGTTATGCTTTACGCATGACCCCAGCCGAAACCTCCCGCCCTCCCGTGTTGTCGGTGCGGGCGCTGCACAAGCGCTACCGCGAGCTCGTGGCCGTCGAAGAGCTGTCCTTCGACGTCGGCCGCGGCGAAATCGTCGGCCTGCTCGGCCCCAATGGCGCCGGCAAGACCACCACCATCAACATGGTCCTCGGCGTGCTGCAGCCCAGCGCCGGGCAGGTGCTGGTGGACGGCATCGACGTCGCCCGCCGCCGCGAGCAGGCCCTGGCACGCACCAACTTCGCCGCCGTCTATGCGCCACTGCCCGGCAACCTCACGGTCTGGCAGAACCTGCGCTACTTCGGCCTGATCTACGGCGTGCGCGATCTTTCCGCACGCATCGATGCACTGCTACAGCAGTTCGCCCTGGAGCGCTTCCGCGACACCCGCTGCGGCCTGCTGTCTTCCGGCGAGCAGACCCGCGTCTGCCTGGCCAAGGCCATGCTCAACCGCCCGCCCTTGCTGCTGCTGGACGAGCCCACCGCCTCGCTGGACCCCGCCACCGCGCAGGACATCCGCCAGCTGATCCGCCGCCTGGCGCGCGAGGAAGGCGGCGGCATCCTCTGGACCTCCCACAACATGGGCGAGGTGGAGGAAGTCTGCGACCGCGTGCTGCTGATGTCGCGCGGCCGACTGCTGCTGCAGGGTGATCCGCGCACGCTGCCGCAGGAGCACGGCGCCGATTCGCTGGAAGACCTGTTCATCCGCGTCGCGCGCGAGCCGCTGCAGTTCGGAGGTGGCCGATGAAATGGCGCGCCGTCGCCGGCGTGGTGCTGCGCCAGGTCTACCTGATGCGCAGCAGCCCCACGCGCGTGCTGCCCCTGTTCGCCTGGGTCGCCGTGGACATCGTGCTCTGGGGCTTCTTCACGCGCTGGCTCAACGAAGCCGGTCCTTCCGGCATCGACTTCGTGCCGCAGTTGCTGGGCGCCGTGCTGCTGTGGGACTTCTTCGGCCGCGTGATGCAGGGCGTGACCACCGCCTTCTTCGAAGACCTGTGGTCGCGCAACTTCCTCAATGTCTTCGCCACGCCGCTGACCATCTCCGAATACGTCAGCGGCCTGGTCGTCACCAGCACCGCTGCCAGCATGC
This sequence comes from Solimonas sp., assembly GCA_030149365.1. Taxonomy (GTDB): domain Bacteria; phylum Pseudomonadota; class Gammaproteobacteria; order Nevskiales; family Nevskiaceae; genus Solimonas_A. Next base: position 79,869 of record JASBRP010000030.1, on the reverse strand, counting down.
TGGGCCTGGTGGTGATGCTGCTGCTCGCCAGTGCCGGCTTCGGCCTGTCGTTCTTCGCCTACGGCATCCTGCTGCTGCCCTTCCTGCTGGTGTTGTTCCTGTTCGGCATCGCGCTGGGCATCGTCGCCAGCGCCATCGTGCTGCGCTACGGCCCTGCCTCGGAATGGCTGGTGTGGCCGCTGCCCGCCGTGCTGTCGCCCTTCGCCGCCGTGTTCTATCCCTTGTCCACGCTGCCGGAATGGATGCAAGCCATCAGCCGCCTGATGCCGCCGTCCTACGTCTTCGAGGGCATGCGCGCCGTGGTGGCCGGGCAGGGTGTGTCCTGGCCGATGCTGCTGGGCGGCCTGGCATTGGCGTTGCTGCAGGTGTTCCTGGCGGGCTGGCTGTTTGCGCGCGTGCATCGGCATGCGGTGAACAGCGGACTGTTGGCGCGGTACAGCGCCGAGAGTGTGAATTAGATCGGTGTTCTCCCTCTCCCCGTTTACGGGGAGAGGGTGGGCGAGGGCATGGATGCCCGAGGTAGGGCAACGCAGGAGCAGTTGCCGAGAGGGGGATGCCTAATGTGTTAACTGCACCGTTCGCCCTGAGCCTGTCGAAGGGTGAACGCGCTCAAGCCACCGCCACCCCCTCACAACCCCTTCTGCAACATCCCGATCAACCGCTGCTTCGTCGGCACCACCCACTGCTGCTTCAACTGCGCCGACAGCAGCCCCGCCGCTTCCAGTTCATCGCAGAGATGCATCTGGTGCGCCAGGTCGAACAGGTCGAGTTGATAGGTGAACAAGCCATCGTCACCCACCGTGATGAACGAAACCCCTGGCGTCTGGTAATAACTCCCATCAGCGCGTTGCCCGGGCCCGCGGTTCCACCAATGCGTGATGATCTGGTTGCCGTGCGTGGCATAGCGCTCGATCGGGAAGCTCCAGCCTTCCCAGCCCACCATCATGTCGCGGCCGTAATGCGTGGCGCGGATCTCGTCGCGGTTCTTGGCATGGACGCGCATGGTGCCGGCGTATTCGCAGAGGTATTCGCAGTCCTGCGCATAGAACTCGTCGGCGATCCAGGCCCACTCGTTGCGGCGGGCGGCTTCGACGAAGGCGTCCTGCATCGCTTGGGCTCGCGCTGCCAGCTGCCGGGGGCTGATGGCCATGACTCGTCTCCTCGTAATGTCGTCCGGCCATCCTGCGCGCGGCGGGCGGGGCCGGCCTCACCCGATCGGGCGAGCGCGGCTGGCCGCAGGCGAGGGTGGAGGGTAAAGTCCGCGCCATGCCGATGCACAAAGCCACGCCCGCCGAAAATCCGGACGCCTACGTCGCCGCCCTGCAGGGCTGGCGGCAGGCGCAGGTGCAGAAGCTGCGCCAGGCGGTGCGTGGCGCAGCGGAGCTGGAAGAAGCGGTGAAGTGGGGCCACCTGGTCTACTTCGCCAACGGCCCGGTGCTGCTGATCCGTGCCGAGGAGACGCGCGTGCTGTTCGGCTTCTGGCGCGGCCAGCGCCTGCGGGAGACCGAGCCGCGCCTCAAGCCCGGCGGCAAGTACGAGATGGCCACCCTGGAGCTGCAGGCCGACACCGCCATCAGTACGGCAAACGTGAAGGCGCTGGTGCGCCAGGCGGTGGCGCTCAACCAGTCGCTGGGCAACCCGGCTGTGCCGGCAAAGAAGACCGCGGCAACAAAGACAGCAAAGAAACCCGCCGCGAAGAAGACCCCCACGAAGCGCAAGACCCCATGACCACCATCTTCGAACGCATCATCACCGGCGAGCTGTCGGCCAGCTTCGTGCACCAGGACGCGCGCTGCGTTGCCTTCATGGACATCAATCCGGTCACACGCGGCCACGTGCTGGTGGTGCCGCGCCGCGCGGTGGCGACGCTGGACCAGCTCGACGCGCTGACCCGCGCGCATCTCTGGGAGACGGCCAACCGCATCGGCCGCGCGCAGCGCCAGGGCCTGGGCAGCCGGGCCCAGCACCTGCTGGTGAACGATGGCAAGGCCGCCAGCCAGACCGTGCCGCACGTGCACATCCACGTGATCCCGCGCTACGGCAGCGACACGCTGCACACCCTGGCGCGGCTGGCCTGGCACATCACCACGATCACCATCCCGCGGCGCGAGACCCCGGAACGGCGCGGCAAGCTGGAAGCCGCCGCGGCACAGATCCGCAGCGCGCTATAGCGGCTCGCCGGGGATCGACTGCTCGGTCTGGCGCCGCAGCGCCGTAGCCAGGCTGGCGGCGGCCGGATCGGCATCCAGCACCTTCAGCACGTCGGCGACGTGCTCGCGGGCCACGGCGTGGATGAGCTCGGGCTCGCGGCTCTGGGCCAGCAGGCCCATGACAAGGCCTTCAATGACGGTGAGACGGGCGTGAATCTGGTCGGTCAGCATCGGGTTCTCGGGGGATTCTGTTTGAGCCGTCAGTCGTCCTGCGGCTTTTCTCGGCGCAGCCCGTCCATGCGGCGGCGCGCTTCTTCCTCGGCGGCGGCTTCCTGTTCCTTCTGCTCGCGCGTGCGGCCGAAGCGCACGCGGTTCTCGGCCGCCTGCTGCTCCGCGTCCGCGCGGGCCTTGCGCTTGCGCGCCTTGTTCAGGTTGATGATGTCGGCCATGACGTTTCTCCGCCGGGGAGACGATAATAGGCCCCCGCGACACCCGAGGCGAGTCTGAACGTCGCTTTCACCTGGATGTCGTATCGTCCGCATTCCCCCCGACGGAGAGAACAGAATGAAAACCCGCGCCGCCGTGGCCCTCGAGGCCGGCAAGCCCCTGAGCCTGGAGATGGTGGACCTGGAAGGTCCGCGCGAGGGCGAGGTGCTGGTGGAGATCAAGGCCACCGGCATCTGCCATACCGACAAGTACACGCTCTCCGGTGCCGATCCGGAAGGCCTGTTCCCGTCGATCCTCGGGCACGAGGGTGCCGGCGTGGTGGTGGACGTGGGCCCCGGCGTCAAGTCGCTGAAGAAGGGCGACCATGTGATCCCGCTGTACACGCCGGAATGCCGCGAGTGCGACTACTGCACCTCGCAGAAGACCAACCTCTGCCAGAAGATCCGCGGCACCCAGGGCCGCGGCCTGATGCCGGACGGCACCAGCCGCTTCTCGCTCAACGGCAAGCCGATCCTGCACTACATGGGCTGCTCCACCTTCGCCAACTACACCGTGATGCCGGAGATCGCCCTGGCCAAGGTGCGCGAGGACGCGCCTTTCGACAAGATCTGCTACATCGGCTGCGGCGTCACCACCGGCATCGGCGCGGTGATCTTCACCGCCAAGGTCGAGGCCGGCACCAACTGCGTCGTCTTCGGCCTCGGCGGCATCGGCCTCAACGTCATCCAGGGCCTGAAGATGGTCGGCGCCAACATGATCGTCGGCGTCGACATGAATCCCGAGCGCGAGGCCATCGCGCGCCGCTTCGGCATGACGCACTTCGTCAATCCCAAGGACGTGCAGGGCGATCTCGTCGCCCACCTGGTGGAGCTGACCCGCGGCGGCGCCGACTACAGCTTCGAGTGCATCGGCAACGTACAGGTCATGCGCCAGGCGCTGGAGTGCTGCCACAAGGGCTGGGGCGTCTCCACCATCATCGGCGTGGCCCCGGCCGGCGCCGAGATCGCCACCCGTCCGTTCCAGCTCGTCACCGGCCGCCGCTGGATCGGCTCCGCCTTTGGCGGCGCCCGCGGCCGCACCGACGTGCCGAAGATCGTCGACTGGTACATGGACAAGCGCATCAACATCGACGACCTGATCACGCACGTCCTGCCCTTCGAGAAGATCAACGAGGGCTTCGACCTGATGACGCGCGGCGAGTCGATCCGCAGCGTAGTGGTGTACTGATGAAGGAGCTCTCCCGCCAGCGTTGCTTCGACGGCTGGCAGTGCGTCTACAGCCACGCCTCCGGGTCCATCGGCACCGAGATGCGCTTCTCCGCCTACCTGCCGCCGCAGGCGGAGCAGGGCAAGGTACCGGCGCTGTACTTCCTCGCCGGCCTTACCTGCACGGAAGAGACCTTCATGATCAAGGCCAGCGCCCAGCGCCTAGCCGCGGAGCTGGGCCTGATGCTGGTGGCCTGCGACACCTCGCCGCGCGGGCTCGACCTGCCCGGCGACGCGGAGCACTGGGACTTCGGCGTCGGCGCCGGCTTCTACCTCGACGCCACCGAAGCACCCTGGGCGCCGCACTACCGCATGGGCCGCTACATCAACGAAGAGCTGCCCGCGCTGGTGGAGGCGCATCTGCCGGCCGCACCCGGCCGCCGCGGCATCTTCGGCCACTCCATGGGCGGGCACGGTGCACTGGTTACCGCGCTACGCCACCCGCAGCGCTGGCAGTCGGTCTCCGCCTTCGCGCCCATCGCCAACCCGGTCGCCGTGCCCTGGGGCCAGAAAGCCTTCAGCCGCTACCTGGGCGCGGACGAATCTCAGTGGCGCGAGTGGGATGCGAGCCTGCTGATGGCACGCCAGCCCTATCCCGGCGACATCCTGGTCGATCAGGGCCAGGCCGATCAGTTCCTGGAACGGGAACTGCATCCGCAGGCCTTGCAGGATGCCGCACAGCGCTCCGGGCAGTCGCTGCAGCTGCGCCTGCATCCTGGCTACGACCACTCCTACTGGTTCATCCAGAGCTTCATCGGCGATCACCTGCGGCACCACGCCGCACAACTGGGCGCCTGAGGCGGGGTCCCCCGGCGTCCTACGTGCGCTGTCGGCAGCGTCTGACACGGGGGAGGGGAGTGGTTCCGATGTGGCGGACGGCGCCGCTGCCGGACAATTGCTCCATGTCTGGAGACCCTTCCGCCATGTCCGATATCACCGCCGTCGTCGTTCCCGCGCGTCCCGCCAGCCAGTGGCCGGTCGGTGCGCGCCTGCGCTTCCTGCCCGAGGCGGAGCTCAATCCGAGCCACGAGCGGCTGCGCGGAACCATGGCCCTGGTGCTCGGCGAGATGCAGCTGATCGGTCCCTCGAACGGACGGTACTCTTGGCGGCAGCAGATCCTGTCGCTCAGCACCTGCAGGGTTGGTTGGGCACGGCCGGACCAGTTGGGTCTGCCGTTGGATGGGGAGGACGCGGAGGCAGGCTAGGATTCGGCCAGACCTTCACGGGCGACAAAAAAGGGGCCAACTTGGGTTGGCCCCTTTTCTTTGATGCCGCTTTCCCCCGCCAGCCTTGTAGGGTGGGCTAAGCGAAGCGTGCCCACCAACTCAGGCCGCCATGGTGGGCACGCTTCGCTTAGCCCACCCTACAAAAATCACCGGCTTTCGACGCAGTGACGAACAGAGGGCTCAGGCCGCCGCCTCCACCTTCCCCGCAAACTCCTCGATACCCTCCAGGAAGTGGCGGTTGTCGTCGTCCCAGGGGTGGAAATCCGGGCGGAAGTAATCCAACCAGGCGCCGATGCGCTTGCGCAGGAAACCCACGCGGCCGAAGCCATGGTGATAGAACTCCAGCCAGCCCTTGGCGTCCGCCAGGCGTCCCTCCGAGCGCAGCACCGCCAGGTAGGCTGGCGTGATCATCGCCCAGAAGATCACCGTGGCCAGCACCAGGCCGCCCGCGCGTTCCACGTAGGCGCGCGGCCCCGTGCCCTTCACCGTCTCCCATACATCGAAGGCCACCGCTTTGTGCTCGGTCTCCTCCAGCGCATGCCAGTGCCACAGCGCGGCAAAGCGCGGGTCGGCCTTCTCCAGCACCTCCGGCTGCTTCAGCAGGCCATCGGCCAGGATCGCGGTGAAATGCTCCAGCGCGATCGTCGCGGAGAGTTGGTAGGAGCGCGGCGTGTGGCGCTGGATGCGTCCCAGCAGTCCGGCCACGATCTTCTCGAAGCGCGCCGCGGCGGGCACCCGGGCGAACAGCGCCTCGTTGTACTCCTCGTGCTCACGGCCGTGCATCGCCTCCTGGCCGATGAAGGCGGTGACGGCCTTCTTCAGTTCCGGGTCGGTGATCTGGTCGCGGTAGTTGCGCACGCTCTGGATGAAGAAGCGCTCGCCCACCGGGAACACGATCGACAGCGTGTTCATGAACTGCGAGATATGCACGCTGCCGCCATTCCAGTCGGCGATCTTCTCCGCCGGCAGCCGGAACTTGAGATCGCGGCGGGTCGGCAGGATCGGCGTCTTGGTGCGGCTGGCGGTCTTCGGCTTGCTGCTCATCGTTCTGTACTCCATCGGGGCGACGAACCCCGGAAGAGGTATACAATCGTCTACAGGCAAGGTAGACGACTGTAGACATCGATGTCAACGAGTGATGTCACAGTCCTGCTGGTTCCGCAGATCAAGGCTTTGATATGAAAAAGCATTCCGCTGAAGACAGACCGTCGGCCAAGGCTCCGTCGCCCCTGGTCAGCGGCCGCCAGCGCCTGATGGAGGCCGCCCTGCAACTCGCCGCCACCACCCGCAGCCTGGCCTCGCTGGGCCTGCGCGAAGTGGCGCGGCAGGCCGGCCTGAATCCCAACACCTTCTACCGCCACTTCAACGACTTCGACGAACTGGGGCTGGCCGTGATCGACCAGCTCAGCGGCCAGCTGCGCGAAGGCCTGCGCGAGCGCCGCCGCCGGCCGGCGGAAGCCGGGCTCAAGCTGTCGGACACCGCGAATCCGGTGGATGCCTGGAGCAAGGCCCAGGACGTGGTGCGTGAGTCGATCGCCCTGGTGCTGGATTTCGTCACCGAGCACCGTACCGCCTACGTCGTCGGCATCCGCGAGATGCACGGCAGCTCGCCGGTGCTGCGCAAGGCCCTGCGCAAGGTGCTGGACGACATCGGGGAGGACATGACCGAGGACGTGCTCGGCGCCCTGCAACTGCCGCTGCTGCAGCGGGAGGACGTGGCCGAGATCTCGCAGCTGGTCATCCGGCAGATGACCTTCTTCTCGCTGGATTACCTGGAGCACCCGGAGCAGCGCGAGCAGATCCGCCGCCAGGCGGAGCGTTTCGTGCTGCTGTTGTTCTGGGGGGCCATCGCGGCCAAGGCGCCGCAGGAACTGGCGGCGTCGGGACTCAGGTTTCCGGACTGATGCCGGGCTGAGGTCCAAATCGGGAGTGGCGGTCCGGGCGAAGTCCTGCTGATGGAAGGGAGGAAGCAACCACCAGCAGGACCGCCCTTACGCGGTTGAAGGATAGCGCGTTGAGCGCGGCTTGTAGCGGGGTTCCACCCGATTCCCAGGGCGAAAACGGCCCCCGCCGGACGGGGCCTACGCGAACAGCGAGAACAGCGCGTCCAGCAGCGTACGGTGGTGCAGGGCCGCGATCCCGACCATGGCCATGACCATGCCGGTGTTCACGAAGCCGTCCGGCAGGCCGTAATGGATCGCAGGGTTCTCCTGCGAAATCATGGGCTTGCGGCGCGCAGCGCTGCGGCGGTGGCGGCTGTCCACGGTCACCGTGGCCTCGGGGGCGAGGCGGGTGCGGCGGCGGGCCGGGGTCTGGGTTGCTGCGGCAGTCGCGAGGCTCATATACTGTTTACCTGACAAGTACTGTTCAAACGAACAGTAGTCCTTTCCGGAACAGGATGCAAGCCCCGATGGCCAATCTGACGCCCCGCCAGACCGAGATCCTGCAGTTCATCGAGCAGCGCTTGCGCGCGGAGGGCTATCCGCCGTCCCAGCGCGACATCGCCGAGCACTTCGGCTTCGCCCAGAACGCCGCGCGCGACCACCTGCAGGCCCTGGCACGCAAGGGCGAGATCGAGATCTCCCCCAACGATGCCCGCGGCATCCGCCTGCTGCGCGAGCAGACGCCGCCGGGCCTGCCGCTGCTGGGCCGCATCGCCGCTGGTGCGCCGATCACCGCGCCGTCCAACGCCGAGCACTGGCTGGAGCTCGACCCTGGCCTGTTCCAGCCGCGCGCTGACTTCCTGCACCGCGTGGACGGCGACTCGATGATCGACGCCGGTATCCTGCCGGGCGACCTGGTGGGCATCCACGCGCAGTCCGAGGCCGAGAACGGCCAGATCATCGCCGCCTGCCTCTACGAACCGCGTGGGGGTTTCGAGCGCATCACGCTAAAGCGCTATCGCCGCAAGGGCAGCGTGGTCACGCTGCATGCCGAGAACCCGCGCTACGAGCCCATCGTCATCGACCTGGCGCAGCCGGCGGAAGACCAGGAGGCTGCGCCCTTCCGCATCGCCGGCATCATGGGTGGCCTGCTGCGCACCGGCGCGCCGCGCTGACCCGCGAGCCGTCAGCCGGCTCGCGGATATCGCTGTTTCCTGGCTGGCGAAAAGGCCGCGTCAGTAGGCCTGGTACAGCCGCCCCATCAGCACGCCGTCGGGCTCGTACCACACCACCACCACGTTGCCGTAGGCATCCATCGCCGTGGTCGGCGCGCTGGCGATGCGGATGTGCTCCGTGCCGTCGCCGCGCACCGTGGTCTTGCCGCCGCGCGGGCTGCCGTCGGCGCCGTAGCGCTGGATGTCGACTTCCTGCGGGATGCAGCAGGAGTCGGCCGGCGAGCCGGTCCAGGCGATCACGCTGTCGCCATTCGCATCGCGCGCCACGCCCAGGCTCTCCTGGATGCTGATGCCGCCGGCCGTGTTGAGCTGGAAGGCCGCGCCCTGGCCCAGGCCCGCCGCCGAGTAGCGCCGCGCCCAGAGATCGTAGCCGCTGGAGGACAGGCCTCCGGTGTTGTGCGGCGTATGCCAGGCGATCAGGTAGGCGCCGGCATGGTCCATCGCCACCGCCGGCTGGAAGGCCTGCAGCGGCAACGTCGGGTTGATGCGAGTCTTCAACCCCGCGGGCAGGCCGCTGGCGCGGTAGCGCTGCGCATGGACCACGCTGGTGGTGAGCACCGTGCGGTCTTCCCAGACCACCACGAAATTGCCCTGCGCATCCATCGCTGCCTTGGGCGGCGTGGCGTTGTAGATGCCCAGCAGCGGCACCGGATTGGTCAGGCTGGTGTTGACCAGGATGTTGCCCAGGCCGCCGCTGCCGTCCAGGTTGTAGCGGTGCGCCTGCACCGTGCTGTAGCCCAGGCCGAAGCCGACTTCGTCCTGGCCGGGGATCGGCCCGTTGATCACCACGAAGTTGTTCCACACCACCACGAAGCGGCCGTCCGGGCCCATCGCCACGGAGTGGTAGCCCGCGTTCTGCGTGAGCCGCGCCACCTGCAGCACCGGGCTCAGCGGCGCGTTGCTGGCGTTGAAGGTCCGCGCCAGGATGAGCGTGGCGGCGGTGCCGGGCTCGCTGGCGCGCCAGGCGATCACGTAGTTGCCCGCCGCATCCATCGCCACCCGCGGATCAGCGCCCAGGTTGCCCGGTGCGGCCACCGCGAACTCGGGGCCCTGCGGGGTGCCGTTGGCGTAGTAGCGCCGCGCATTGATCGGCGGAGTCGGGGCCGGCAACTCGGTTTGCCAGACCACCAGGAAATTACCGGCGGCGTCGCTCGCCACCTGCGGCTGCCCGCTGCCGGCACTGGTCGTCACGGTGAAGGCGGCGCCCAGCGGATCACCGGGGCCGGCCTGGACCGGGGCCATGGTGAACAGGGCGGTGGCGACAACGGCAACGCGCGCGAACCAGTGCTTCATCTGCATGGTCTTTCTCCCCCAGGTCTATGCCTGCCGGCCTGCAATATAGGCCGCTCCACCGTGCGGGCCAAGCCTGCACTATCCTTGGGCCCACCCCATCCGACGAAAGGATTCCGACCGATGAAGCTCCTGCGCGCGCTGTGCTGTGCCCTGCCGCTGCTGCTGGCCCTGCCGGCCCAGGCCGAGCCCACGCAGGCGCCGCCCTGGTCGCTGAAGACGCCCGACGGCAAGACCGTGAACTACCCGGCGGACGCCAAGGGCCAGCCCACCGTGCTGCTGTTCTGGCCGTCCTGGTGCCCCTTCAGCCGCGCGCTGCAGCCCTACGTGGACGACATCTGGAAGGACTACCGCGGCAAGGGCGTGAATGTCTGGACCATCAACATCCTGGAGAACCGCGGCGGCGACCCGGTGCAGGCCATGAAGGACCGCGGCCTCAGCTTCCCGCTATTGCTCAACGGTGATGCGCTGATCGCCCCCTACGGCATCTCGCGCACGCCCTGGTTCCTGGTGATCGACGGCAAGGGTCGCATCGTCTACTCGCGCCCCGACAACGTCCCCTCGCCGATCGACGTGGCGAAGAAGGCACGCGAGACGCTCAATGGCCTGCTTGGCAACCGTGCCGTGCCGCTGCCCGCCAGTTACCCGCCGCCCTACGACCTGCACCTGCGCAAGCCCGGCGGCCCGCAGTCCTCGCGCCTGGAATCGGCCGCCGCGCCGGACGCCGACTGGCGCCCCTGGGCGCAGAACTACCTGGAGTCGGTGCCGGCCGGCGAGAGCGTCGCCGGCATCGCGCCGCAGGGCCCGGTGGCCGACGGCAAGGCCGCCATCCGCATCGCGCGCGAGCTGTGGACGCAGCGCTGGGGTGCTGAGCAGACCGCCATCCAGGCGCCGTACCGCTCCTACCGCCGCAACAACCTCTGGCTGGTGCTGGGCAGCGCCAAGACCGCGCAACTCGGCCAGGGCTGGGTGCTGGTGCTGGAGGCCGACAGCGGCAAGGTCGTCCGCCTGTCGCAGGGCGACCCCGCGCCTTGAAGCGCCGGCTGCTCCCGGCTCCGCTGGAGCTGCCGGCGGAGGCGCCGCTACACCCGCTGGAGCGCGCCTTCTACGACCGCGACGCGCAGACCGTCGCGCGCGAGCTGTTGGGCTGCTACCTCGTGCATCGCAGCGGCGGCATCGAGCGGGTCGGCCGCATCGTCGAGGTGGAGGCCTACCTCGGCCCGCACGACCTCGCCGCGCATTCCTCCAAGGGCCTCACCCCGCGCACGCGCGTGATGTTCGGCCCGCCGGGGCATGCCTACGTCTACCTGATCTACGGCATGCACCACTGCGTCAACGTGGTGACCGAGGCCGAGGGCACCGCCTCCGCCGTGCTGCTGCGCGCGCTGGAGCCGGTGAGGAACCTGGAGGGACGCACGCAGGGGCCGGGCCTGCTGTGCAAGGCCATGGGCCTGGACCTGCGCCACAACGGCCTGGACCTGCTGGGCGACGAGCTGTTCGTGGCCGCGGCGCCGCCGTTGCCGCCGGTGCGCATCGTGCGCCGCCCGCGCATCGGCGTGGACTACGCCGGCCATTGGGCGCGTCGCCTGCTGCGCTTCTACATCAAGGACAACCGCTGGGTGTCGAAGCCCTAGCGTCGACGGGCCCTAGTTCAGCACGTGGCTGTGGCGCTGCGCCTGGTGCTGCGCGGCGCGGCTCTCGTAGTGGCGCCGGCCGTTGCCGCCCGGGGCCGCCGGCAACTGACGCAGGCGCAGCGTCGGCAGCAGCACGCCCTGCAGGTACTGGCCCCAGGGCATGCCCTCCGGGCCGCTAAGCGTGCGCGCCCCGGTCTCGCCGGCCGGGGTCAGCGACAGCAGCGTATCGCCGGCCTGGTCGTCGATCCCGAGATTGCCGGTGGCCGACAGCCGCACGATCGCGTCGAGCAGGTCGCCGCGGCGCAGCGTTGTCACGCTCCAGAGCTTTTCCACCTGGATCAACGGCACCTGGCGTCCCGCGCCCAGCCCGCGGGCGTGGAACAGGTGCAGCAGCGTGTTCTGCAGATCGTGGACGGTCAGGCTCATGGCGGCTCCTGGGAACGGTGCGGCCAGACTGTGGCGGGCTCGCCCCGGCGTCCAGCGGACAAGAATTCCTGCCGGCCTGTGCTTAACTTTCCGGCGGGCTTTCCTCCGGCCAGGCGTGCTGCTGCACCCAGGCCAGCTTGGCCGGCCGCTTGAGCTTCTTCAGCGCGCTCTCCATCTTCAGCGCGCTGCTGCGGTCGGCACAGGCCATGGCCGCCAGGATCCGCCGAGGGGGGTTGATGCGCGTGAAAGCCGCCCCGCGCCCGCTGCAGTGCTTGTCGAAGCGCTGCGCCACGTCCGGCGTGATGCCCGTATAGAGCAGGTCGCCCGAGCATTCGAGCATGTACACGTACCAGCAGGGGCTTCCGGAGTCGGCCATCCCCACCATGATAAGGCTGAACGCCGGCTGACTTCGCCGCTCAGTTTCGGTTCAGCGCATCGCGCTAAGTTGGGGTCACCGGGCGCAGGTTCGCGCCTTTTCGAGAAGGACAGGAAGTCATGAACAATCTCACTGCGGGTATCGTCGGCGGCGTGGCGGCCGCGGTGGTCGGCATGTCGGCCATGGTGTTTGCCAGCCGTTCCGGCGACGAGCCGGCGGCGGACAAGAAGGAAGTCGCGGCCACGCGCACCGAATGCCGTACCGAGCGCGTCGTCACCAACAAGGAATGGGGCGTCAAGCGCGTCACCGGCACCCTGCTGGGCGGCGCCGCGGGCGGCGCCCTGGGCCACCAGATCGGTGGCGGCAGCGGCAAGGACGTCGCCACTGTGGCGGGCGCCCTGGGTGGTGCCTACGCCGGCGGCAAGGTCGCCCAGCAGCACTATCCCGACCAGGAAGTGAGCTACCGCGAGCGTTGCCGCGAGGTTCCGGCGAAGTCGTAAGCGCTTCGCTTGCAGTACGCACGAGGCGGGCCTCCGGGCCCGCCTTTTTCATGACCGGCCCCACGCGGGCCGCTTCGTTTTGCAGGAGCATGACCGGTCGGCGGCGCATGGCGACCATTCATGCCGGGCAGTACATTTTGTCTACTTACGGTGGATAACCTCCCCGTTACGGTGCCTCCACTGGCACCTTCATGAGCCCCCTGATCATGCGATTCACGACTCGCGGCCCCCGCGTCGCAAGCCTGTTGCTGTCCCTGTGCGCCGTTCTCGGCAGTGCCCCGGCCTCGGCCCTCGACCTCAGCACCCGGCTGGGCTCGGTGGCATCCGCCGACCTCACGGTCGACGACAGCGTCCAGACGCCGGTGGCCCTGGAAGCCTCCACGCAGCTGGACGATGAATTCGTGGTGGACCTGGTGATCAGCGACGCCCTGTCGATGCTCGGCACCGACTACCAGCTCGGCGCCCGCGACGAGAACTCGGTGGACTGTTCCTCGCTGGTGCAGCGCATCTTCCGCGTCATCGGCCTGGACGTGCCGCGCACCACGCGCCAGCAGGTCGGCTACGGCGAGCCGGTGGCACGCGAGGACCTGCGCAAGGGTGACCTGCTGTTCTACCGCTGGCAGCCGCGCAACCTACACGTGGCGGTCTACATGGACGACGGCTACATCCTGCACGCCTCGCCGGGCCAGGGCCGCGTGGTGGTCACGCGCCTGACGCCGGACTGGGAGCGCCGCCTGGTGGCCGCGCGCCGCATCATCTGATCCCGGAAGCTAGGGCCTGACCAGTTCGTAGTTGTTGCGGCCCGAATCCTTGACCCGGTACAGCGCCTCGTCCGCCGCGCGGTAGGCGTCCGACAGGCGCGCATCCGGCGGCACCACCGCCGCGCCGATGCTGACCGTGATGATGCCCAGCGTCGCCCCGCGGTTCTCGATCTGCAGCCCCGACACCGTCTCCAGCAGCGACGACAGGCGCTGTCGCCCCGCCTCCTCGTCGCAGTCGTAAAGCAGCAGCGCGAACTCCTCGCCGCCCATGCGCGCGGCCATGTCCAGCGGCCGGCGCGCGAAACCGGACAGCGCCACCGCGATCTCGATCAGCACGCCGTCGCCGTACTCGTGTCCCTGCAGGTCGTTGACCTTCTTGAAGTGGTCCAGGTCAATGATCGCCAGCACCATCTGGCCGGTGCGGCTGCCCCGCGCCATCGCGCGGCCCATGGCCTCGTAATGCTTCTCCAGCGCGCGGCGGTTGGGCAGGCCGGTGAGCGGATCGCGGTGGGCCATCACCCGCAGCAGCAGTGCCGCCGCCCACTGCCGGCGCAGCGCCAGCTTGTTGGAAGCCGAGGCCAGCACCACCAGCGCCGGCAGCATCCACTTGATGATCCAGGAACTGGCGGCGTGCGGATTGGGCGCCTCCTTCCAGATCCAGGCCTGGCTGACCGTGATCACAGCAAAGGCGCCGAGCAGCATCAGGCTGCGGCTGAAGCGCGGACGGGCCATCAGGATCACCGCGATCGGCACCAGCACGCCCACGGATGGGTCCACCGGGAAGCCGCTGGCATCGCTGTGGTGGCGCATCGTCTCGATCACCAGCATCTCGATGCAGTAGGCCCCCAGCATCAGCCACTCCGTGCTGTCGCGCTCGCCGCGCTTCCACAGCAGCCACAGCACCACCGCGAACAGCGGCGTCACCACCAGCAGTTCCATCGCCAGCACGAAACCGCTGCTGGACGGCGCCGAGCCGAGCAGTGCAGGGGCCCACAGGGCGGCGGAGGCGAAGGACAGCAGCGTGATGGCCGCCAGGATCATGCGGGCATTGCGGCTGGACGCGCGGTTGAAGGCCTGGAAATCGTCCTCCAGGCGCTGCGGGAAGCGGAAGCGCTGGGTGCGCGCCGCGACGATGTCCGCCACGTCCAGCGCCTCCTGCGGCGTCAGGTCGTACTCCGGCAGGTCGCGCAGGGCCGCAATGGCCTTGCGCGGGGCCAGCACTTCCTCCGGTGCATTACGGTCGCTGTTCATACGGCGGCTCTTAGATCCCGGGCATACAACCCGTATTGTGCCCGCAGCCTAGCAGGCTGCGGGGCGAGTGCCGACCCCTCAATAAGTACGGGTCCCCGCCTCCTCGAAGCGTGGCCCGCGGAAGCAGCGCCTTGGGTTGCCCCGCTCCAGTTCGTGGTGCAGCTGGCGGCGCCCGGCGCGCATCGACTGCCGCGCCTCTTCCGCCTGCTGCGCCAGCCGGCGGCCGAGCAGCAGCAGCGCCAGGCGCCGGTTGGCGTGCTGGCTGCGTTCCGACTGGACCTTCACACTGATGCCGCTGGCCAGGTGCGTGGCGCGCACCGCCGACTCGGTGCGGTTGACGTGCTGGCCCCCGGCGCCGGAGGCGCGCAGCGTGTCGATCCGCACCTCCCCGGACGGCGGCGGCGCCGGCAGCTCCAGCACCTGGCCGGCGAAGTACCAGTTCTTGCGGCCGTAGTTCGGGCGGTAGGGGCTGGGGCAGGCCCACAGCAGACTGCCGTTCCAGCGCTGCGCCAGCGCCTCGGCCCCGGCGCCCTCCAGCGCCAGCAGCAGTGACTGCCAGGTGCCGGGTTCCGGCCCCGGCTCCTGTTCCAGCACATTGCAGTCCACCCGCATCGCCGCCGCCTCGTCCCGCAGGCGCTCCAGCGCCCGCGCCAGTGCCAGGCAGCATTCAGCCGGCCCCTGGCCGGCGGAGAGTTGCAGCAGGATCATGGGCAGCACCCCGCGCGCGTCTTGTAGGTGAGCACCGGCTTCAGCCGCGCCAGCAGCCGCAGCAGGCCCGCCTCCCGCAGCGCGCCCACCACCGAGTCCACCGGCTTGTAGGCCTCCGGCGCCTCCTCCCAGATCAGCGCGCGGTCGTCGCAGATCACGCGGCTGCCCAGCGCGGTGCGCTGCAGTTGCTCCGGCCGGTAGCGCCGCGACAGCCGCGCTTTGCAGTCGCCGCGCTGCCACTTGCGGCCGGCACCGTGGGCCAGCGAGTGCAGCGCCTCCGCGGCGGCGTCACCGGCCAGCGGCTCGGCCAGGTAGCTGTAGTCGCCGCGCGAGCCCGGGATCACCACCGTGCCGCGGTCCGAGGGCGTCGCGCCCTTGCGGTGCAGCCAGCCGTCCTCACCGCCGATGCGCGCCGGGCCGACCAGGTTGTGGTGGAGGTCCAGCGCCATCTCGCCCTGCGCCCGCAAGCGCTCCAGCAGGCGCCGCGCGATCAGCGTCCGGTTGGCCTCGGCATAGCGCAGCGCGCCGTCGTGGCGCGCCAGGTAATGCCGCGCCTCCTCGCTGCCGTGCTCCAGCCCGCCGTGGCCGTGGCGCTCCACCTGCTCGCGCAGGATCGCCTCGCCCAGTCCGCGCGAGCCGCTGTGCACGAGCAGCAGCAGTTGCCGGCGCTCCAGCTTCAGCGCCGCCACCGCCTCGCCGTCGTAGACCTCGTCGAGCTGCTGCAGCTCGGCGAAGTGGTTGCCGCCGCCGATAGTGCCGAGCGAGCGCGCATGCGCGTCGGCGTCCACGCCCAGCGCATCGACCTGCGCCTGCCATTGCGGCTCCAGCGGTCCGTCGATGGAGCCGAGGCGCTGCTCCAGCTTGTCCAGGTTCAGCTTCGCCGTGGCGATGTCGGTGCGCCACAGCGACATGCCGCAGCCGATATCGTTGCCGACCAGGGCCGGGTAGAAGCGGCCGACCGAGAAGAATGCAGCGCCCACCGGGTAGCCGCGCCCGGCGTGCAGGTCCGGCATGCCGGCCACGCGCCGCATGCCCGGCAGGGCCGCAGTGGTCTGCAGTTGCTGGATCGCGTTGCCCTCGATCCAGCAGTCGTCCGCAGCGACGAGAACGACGCTCGCAGACAGGTTTTGAATGGGATTGCCCATGTTTCCATTTCCAGAAATGGTGAAGAGAAGGTCTGGTGATGGCAGGCCGGGCGGGCCTGGGCACAGCAACCGCTGTCAGCGGCTGTAAGGCTAGGCGAGGCGCGACCTGCAAAGGCGGTTCGACAGCGTCATGAAGCGTCTCCTTTGCGGTGGGGTGGATGAGAGGGCGCGCATCCTATGCCTGGCCGCGCGCGAATGCAATGCGTCTTCACTGCGGCCAGAACAGCAGTGTCAGCGCCAGCAGGCCGGAGTACATGCCGATCTCCAGCGTCTCGCTGATCGGCTGGATGCCCTGCACCGCGCCGCGCACGTGCACCGCGATCATCAGCACCGCCACCAGCGCCAGTACCTCGAAGGTGAACAGCATGCCCACGCCGGTGAGCCCGGCGCGCAGCATCAGGCACTCCACGATCAGGATGAACGCGCCCAGGCAGCGACCGAAGTAGATCGCTAGGTCCGTCTCGGCCGGGATCTTCCAGCCGAAGCGCCGGGCCCAGGCGAGCGGCGCCAGGAAGATCGGCAGCGCGAACACCAGCGTCGTGGTGACGGCGATGACCAACAGGTAGACATGGGCGTACTCGCCCCAGAGTCCCAGCATGCTTGTTCTCCCGGATAGCGGGCACAGCCTAGGCAGGGTCCGCGCAGGGCGCAAATCAGGTAATGAAAATCAGTCACTTGCGGTTGGAAGCCCGCGAAAAAAATCTCACTTATCAACAGCTCCGTCCGGAATTTGCGCCACTGCCCTGTTGCGGCAGAAGGCTGGAAGATGGACTCCATCGACTCGGTCGCCTGCTGGCGCCGATCCGGATCTCTCCCCTGTCCCAGACCCGGGACACTGTCTGGCCCCGCCCTGCGGGGCCTCTTTTTTGGTGCCGCCAGACCGGCCGGCCGTTCTTCTGATATTGACACACTGTAAATAAAGCGCCTCTAATGCACCTGCCGCGCAGGGATGCGGCGGGGGAGGAGCGCTTGAACACCATGAAGACCGTAACGGCCGCGTGCCGTATTGCCTGCGCTCGCAGTCGCAAGGCGTGCCGTCCATGATCCAGCGCCTGCTCGACACCCTCAGCCGCCTCCAGCAGCGCCACGCCCTGCTGCTGTTCCTGGCGCTGGGCGCCGTGCTGTTCGCCGCGGACTTCCTGAAGCAGCACGAGGCACCGTTGTCGCCCCCGGCCGTGGCCGCTGAAGGGCAGAGCGCCGAGCAGTGGCTGGAGGACGAGGTGCTCTACCGCGAGGCGCTGGCGCGTGGCCTGGAAGAGGGTGACCTGATCGTGCGCCGCCGCCTGGTGCAGAAGATGCGCCTGCTGCTGGAGACCGGCGTGGACGTCGCCGAGCCCACGCCGGCGCAACTGCACGAATGGATCGACCAGCACGCCGGTCGCTATGGCGGCCTTGAGCGCCTGAGCTTCGACCACGTCTTCCTGTCGCGCGGACTGCGCGACGCCCACATGGCCGCGGACGCGGCGCGGCTGGCGGCGGTGCTGCAGCAGCCGGGCGCCGACCTCGCCGCACTGAGCGACCCGCACCCCGGTGGCACGCAGGTGGTGAGCCTGGGCCTGCGCGAGATCGTCAGCCTGTTCGGCATGCCCTTCGTGGCGCAGCTCGCCGAGCTACCTCAGGAGACTTGGCAGGGCCCGCTGCCCTCGGCCACCGGCCTGCACTTCGTGCGCATCCACGAGCGCCGCGTCGGCCGGCCCGACTACGCCGCGGTGCGCGAGCGCGCGCAGCGCGACTACCTGCTGGAACACCGCCGCGAGCAGACCCGCCTGGCCCTGGCCCAGCTCAAGGCCCGCTACGGCCTGGAAACCGGTACGCCCTGATGCGCGTGTTGCTCGCCGCCCTGGTCCTGCTGATCACCGCGCCCTCCGCCTGGGCGCACGCGATGAGCAGCGCGCAGTGGCGCGTGACGCAGGCCGACGCCCAGACCTGGGACAGCCGCTTGCGCCTGCCGGAAGACTTCGAGGGCAACCTGCTGTCGCTGGAGCCGCACTGGCCGGCAAGCTGCACCCAACTGGGCGAGACCCGCAGCCAGCCCGCCGACGAGGGCGTGGTGCTGCACTGGCGCCTGCGCTGCCCGCAGGGTCTCGACGGCGCCCTGGGCCTGGCCGGCTTCACCGTGCAGTTGCCGGATGCCGTGCTGCTGGTGCAGCCGCTGCAGGGCGAGGGACGCTACAGCGTGCTGTCCGCCGCGCGGCCGGATTGGCACGCCGATGCAGGCATCGACACGCCGCCGGTGGCGCACTACTTCGTGCTGGGCGTGGATCACATCCTGCTCGGCATCGACCACCTGCTGTTCGTGGTCGGCCTGTTCGCGCTGTGGCGCCGCAGCGGCCGCGGGCTCGGCACCCTGGTCGGCACGCTCACCGCTTTCACGCTGGCGCACTCGATCACGCTGGCTGGCGCCATGCTGCACGGCTGGCAGCTGCCCTCCGGCGCCGTGGAGGCCTGCATCGCCGCGTCGATCCTGCTGCTGGCGGTGGAACTGGCCACCGGTGCCCGGGGCCTGGCGCAGCGCCGGCCCGCCTCGGTGGCCTTCGCCTTCGGCCTGCTGCATGGCTTCGGCTTTGCCGGCGCGCTGGCCGAGACCGGCCTGCCGGAGCAGGCCCGCGGCTGGGCGCTCGCCGCCTTCAACCTGGGTGTGGAAGCAGGGCAGTTGCTGTTCGTGCTGGGGCTGCTGGCGGTGGTGCGCCTGCTGCAGCCGCAGCGCCGCTGGGCGCCGCTGGCGCTCTGCGCTTATGGCGCCGTGTCGGCCTACTGGCTGATCGAGCGCAGCGTCGCGGTGCTGGGATGAGGAGAACCATGAAAAGAACCCTGATGCGTTACGCGGTGCCGGCCCTGGCCCTGCTGCTCGCGGCCTGCGGCCGCTCCGAGGCGCCGTCGGGTGGCAGCGAGCCGCCCACGGAGAATCCGCCAGGCACCGTCCAGGGTGAGTGCGGGCCGGTGCTGCCGGGCCGCAAGCAGGCGCTGTACGGCGACCTGCACGTGCACACCAGCTTCTCCTTCGACACCTACTTCTTCAACTCCATCAATGGCCCGCGCGAGGCCATCCGCTTCGCCAAGGGCGAGCCCGCCGGCTACCCGGCGGGCGATACGGACCCCGACACCCCGGTCCACTTCGAGACCCTGGACCGTCCGCTGGATTTCGTCGCAATCACCGACCACGCCGAATTCCTCGGCGCCTTCGAGCTGATCTGCGAGGCCGGCGGCGCGTTGCCGCCCGGCACCAACCCGGTCTGCAACATCATCGGCAACAACATCCGCGGCAACATCCGCGCCTTCGTCGAAGGCACCACCACGCCGTTCCAGATCCTGATCCAGACCCTGCTGGCCGAGAGCCCCACCGACCGCACCGCCTGGGCGCAGGAGCGCGCCATCACCGACGAGGAATACGTGCCCTGCAGCTTCACCACCATGCACGGCTACGAGTTCAGCTCCAACAAGCGCGGCCAGATGCTGCACCGGAACATCATCTTCCGCGGCAACGCCGACGAGGTGCCGGACACCGTCTTCAGCTCCGTATCGCTGACCAGCGGCATCGACGACCGCAACGTCAACGACGAGTGGATGCTGTTCGACCACCTGAACACCGAGTGCGGCAAGGTCAAGGACTGCAAGGCGCTGACCATCCCGCACAGCGCCAACCTGTCCGACGGCCGCTTCTTCATGCCGCGTGATTTCGCCACCGGCCTGCCGCCGGGCCGCGACGGCGTCGCGCTGACGCGTGGCGACGCCGAGATGCGCCGCGGTTACGACCGCGTGTTCGAGATCTACCAGCACAAGGGCGGCTCGGAATGCGCCGTGGGCCTGGAGGGCAACTACCTCAGCGGCGAAGAGGGCAGCTGCGACTTCGAGCTGTCCAAGAACGTCTGCGCCGGCCTGCCGGGCGATCCGCCGTCCTGCGCCAAGTACTGCACCGGCGACCCCTCGCGCGATCCCAGCTTCTGCTCGCTGACGCAGTCTCCCACCTACCTGACCAGCGTTTGCGAGACCGCGGGCGTCAACGGCGCCTCCGGCCCCGCCGCCAACTGCACCACGCCACTGGACTACTTCCGCAACATCATGGCCGAGGGCCTGAGCCTGCGCAGCGTGCTGGGCATCAACCCCTATCGCCAGGGCATCATCGCCTCCACCGACACGCACAACGGCACCCCCGGCATGGTGCGCGAGAAGATGTACCCCGGACACGGCGGCGTGCTGGAAGACGAGCCCAAGGACCACCTCGGCGTCTGGGCCTGCGACAAGAAAAGCGAAGACCCCAACGACCCCGACCACTGCACCAACCGCGTCTTCACCGACCGCGCGCGCGGCTTCGGCACGGGCGGCCTGGCTGGCGTCTGGGCCGCGGAGAACACGCGCGGCCAGATCTGGGACTCACTGCACCGCGGCGAGACCTTCGGCACCTCCGGCCCGCGCATGCGCATCCGCATGCAGGCCAGCTGGACGCCACCGCCCTCCGACATCTGCGCGAAGCTGGCCCAGGGCGGCGAGAGCGTCACCGCCGCCACCGGCGCCGTGATGGGCGGCGACCTGCCGCCGAAGCCGGACGGCGCCACCGCGCCCTGGATCACCGTCTGGGCCATGCAGGACCCGGGCGGCAGCGAGCCCAGCCTGCCGCTGCAGGCCATCGACATCGTCAAGGGCACGCTGGATGCCGGCGGCGCGCCCAAGGTGCACGCCTACGACAACGTCGTGAAGACCACCCACCCGGTGGACCGTCCCGCGCCGGACTGCTCCGTCAACGCCGGCAGCCACCCCGACCAGCTCTGCGTCACCTGGCAGGACCCGGACTTCCACGGCGAACGCGATGCCTACTGGTACGCCCGCACCCGCGAGATCCCGAGCTGCCGCTGGAGCACCCAGCTCTGCGTCAGCAAGAACGTGGACTGCGCCGCGCTGAGCGCCGCCAACGGTGTCTTCCCGGCCGAGACCGGCTGGCAGGGCTTCGAAGGCTGCTGCCGCATGGAAGGCGGCCCCGGCACGTTCAAGGGCCGCAACATCTTCGCCACCATCGAAGAGCGCGCCTGGGCCTCGCCGGTCTGGTACGAGTCGCCCGCCGCCGCACTCAGGGCCGGGGCCAAGTAAAGCAGAACCCCATAGCCCGCTCGTGCTGAGCCTGTCGAAGCAAGGGCGGGCCGCCAGCGGACCTGGACCATTAATCGCTGCACTCAGGAAGCACCCATGATCAAGGATTTCAGGAACAAGCTCTGCGTCATCACCGGCGGCTCCAGCGGCATCGGCCTGGCCGTGGCCGAGGAGTTGGCGCGCCCCGGCGCGCGTCTGCTGCTGGTGGCGCGTGGCGCCGAGCAGCTCGAGAAAGCCGCTGCCTCGTTGCGCACGCTCGGTGCCGCCGAGGTGCAGACCGTCAGCATCGACGTGGCGAACGACGAGGACGTCGCGCGACTGCCCGCCGCGATCCAGGCCATGGGCTCCGCCGCCGACGTCGTCATCAACAGCGCCGGCATCGTCAGCGGCGGCCTCATGCACGAGCTGCCGATGCACGAATGGCGCCGTCTGCACGAGATCAACGTGCTCGGCGTGGTGCGCGTGCTCAACGCCGTGGTGCCCGCCATGCTCGCGCGCTCCGCGCGCGGCGAGGGTGGCGGCCACATCGTCAACATCGCCTCCGGCGCCGGCCTGGTTGGCTTCACCGGCCTGGGCGGCTATGTCGCCACCAAGGCCGCCGTGGTCGGCTTCACCGAGAGCCTGCGCAGCGAGCTCGCCGCCGCCGGCATCGGCGTCACCGCCGTGTGCCCCGGCTTCGTGCAGACGCCCATTGCCTCCAAGGTGCAGTTGTTCGGCCGCATGGACACGCCGCGCACGCAGGCCTTCATCCAGAACTGGTTCAAGACCAACAACCTCCAGGCCGAGACCGTCGCCCGCCGCACGCTCGATGGCATCCGCCGCAACCGCGCCATCGTCGTCGTCGGCCGCGATGCCGTCTCTGGCTACTGGACCAAGCGCGTCGCGCCCTGGCTGCTGGACCGCTTCCTGAAGCAGTCGGCCAAGCCGCTCACGGCGAAGAAGAAGGCTGCTTAAGTAACCAACCCTTTTCCCGTCTCCCGGTGGGAGAGGGGCTTTGCTGACGCTGGAGCCGCACCGTGAAGAAACTTCTCCTCGCCCTCATCGTCCTCGCGCTGGCCGCCTTCGCCGCCCTCCAGGTTCCCGCCGTGCAGGACCGCCTGGTCGGCGCCGTCATGAAGCGCAACATGGACAACAGCGACCGCCAGGCGCTGTTCGCCGACGACGCCATGCGCCTGCTGGTCTGCGGCAGCTCCTCGCCGTTTCCGTCGGAAGACCGCGCCCGCCCCTGCCTCGCCGTGATCGCGGGCGGCAAGTTCTACGTGGTGGACACCGGCTCCGGCTCCTGGAACCGCCTGGCCCTGCTGCGCATCCCTGGTGATCGCATCGGCGGCGTGCTGCTCACGCATTTCCACTCCGACCACATCGGCGACCTCGGCGAGTTCGACATGCAGACCTGGGTCGCTGGCCGCCCCGGTCCGCTGCCGGTCTACGGCCCGGAGGGCGTGGAGAAGGTGGTGAGCGGTTTCGGCCAGGCCTACGAGCTGGACCACGGCTACCGCGTGGCCCATCACGGCGCCGAGATGCTGAAGCCCGAGTACGGCCACATGAAGCCCATCACCGCCCAGCTCGGCGAAGGTCTGCAGCCCCTGTTCACCGACGGCGACCTGCGCGTCAGCATCTTCCCGGTGTCGCACGCGCCGATCCATCCCGCCGTCGGCTACCGCTTCGACTACAAGGGCCGCTCCATCGTCATCAGCGGCGACACCACCAAGGATGCGCGCGTCGTTGCCGCGTCCAAGGGCGTGGACCTGCTCGCGCACGAGGCCCAGAACCAGGAGATGGTCGCGCGCCTCGCCGCCACCGCCGAGTCGCTGAACCGTCCGCGCCTGCGCAAGGTCTTCCACGACATCCCCGACTACCACACCAGCCCCGTGGAGGCCGCCGAGGTCGCCAACGAGGCCGGCGCCAAGCTGCTGCTGATGTACCACCTGACCCCGCCGCCGCCCAAGGCCCTGGAGCGCCGCTTCCTCGCCGGCGTCAGCGACATTCGCCCCCAGGGCATCGCCCTGGCCCGAGACGGTATGCTGGTGGAGCTACCGCTGGCCGGCGGCGAGCCAACAGTGACCCAGTTGCGTTGATCCCTGAGCCTTCTCCCTCTCCCCGCGTGCGGGCAGAGGGTTGGGGTGAGGGGCGCAAAGCTGCGTCTCGCATCGCACTCTCAAGCTGCAAGCCACGCCAACCCTCTTCCCTCGCGGAAGAGGGCTTGCTCACCACCGCAGAAAGCGCCGCCCCCCGCTTTCTGAAAGAATCCGCGCGATGACTGCCTTCCCACGTCTCCCGCGATGAGTCTTGACCGTTACACCGACGACACCCTGGCCACCCTTTTCCAGCCCCTCGCCGATGGCCTGCTGGACTGGCCGGCCGAAGGCGGCGCCCTGTTCCTGCGTGCCCAGGTCGGCCTCGCCCTGCGCCAGGCACCGCGCCCCGGCTTGGTCTGCGAGCAGGAGTTCAAGCCCGCCGCCGATGCCCTGACGCAAGCCGGCCTGCCAACCGTCGAGCTCGAATCGCTGGACCCGTCGCGCCGCTATCCCCTGGTGCTGCTGCTGCCGCCGCGCCAGCGCCAGGAAGCCCGCGCGCTGTTTGCCCAGGCCGTCGCCCGCTGCGCTCCCGGTGGCCGCGTGCTGGCCTGCATGCGCAACGATGAAGGCGCCCGCACCGGCGAGGATGACCTGGGCCGGCTGGCCGGCGGTGTCAGCAACCGCTCCAAGCGCAAATGCCGCGTCTTCTGGACCGCCCCGCTACAAGGTCCCGCCGACACCGCGCTGGCCGAAGAGTGGGCGAGCCTGGATGCCCCGCGCCCGATCCTCGGTGGCCGCTTCACGAGCCGCCCCGGCGTCTTCGCCTGGGACCGCGTCGACGCCACCTCCGCCCTGCTCGCCGCCAACCTGCCCGCCGATCTCTCCGGCCACGCCGCCGATCTCGGCGCCGGCTACGGCTATCTCAGCGCCGAGCTGCTGGAGCGCTGCCCGCGGATCACCGCGCTGGACCTCTACGAGGCCCAGTCACGCGCCTTGGCCATGGCCAGGCTCAACCTGCGGTCCGCGCGGATGACGCCGGAGTTCTTCTGGCATGACGTCACCCTCGGCCTGCCGCGCCGCTACGACAGCATCGTCAGCAATCCGCCCTTCCACGCCCAGGGCGGCGAAGAGCGCCCCGACATCGGCCGCAGCTTCATCGCCGCGGCCGCGCAGGCGCTCAATCCCGGTGGCCGCTTCTGGATGGTTGCCAACCGGCACCTGCCCTACGAGCGGGCGCTGGACGACTACTTCGCCGACGTCCGCAGCGTCGCCCAGCAAGGTGGCTTCAAGGTCGTCGAGGCGCGCAGCCCGAGGCGTCGGCCGTGAGGTTGGTGAAGCTGATCGCCAACCTGGGCTACGGCAGCCGCAGGGACGTCACCGCCCTGTTCCGCGAGGGCCGCATCACCGACGCCGAGGGCGAGGTGCTGTATGCCGACGACAAGGTGGAGCACGCCGCCATCCGTATCGACGGCGAGCCCCTGGACCCGCCCGCCGGCCTGACGCTGATGCTGCACAAGCCCACCGGCTACACCTGTTCCACCAAGGATCGCGGGCAACTGATCTACGAGCTGCTGCCGCCGCGCTTCCGCGAGCGCTCGCCGCTGCTATCCACGGTAGGCCGCCTGGACCGCGACACCAGCGGCCTGCTGCTGATGACCGACGACGGCGCCCTGCTGCACCGCATCGTCTCGCCCAAGTCCGGCCTCCACAAGATCTACGAAGTCCAGCTCGCCCAGGACCTGCGCGGCGATGAAGCCGCGATCTTCGCCAGCGGCGAACTGATGCTGGAGTCGGAGGAAACTCCCCTGGCTCCGGCCCAGATGGAAACCCTGGGCCCGCGACATGCCCGCCTCACGCTGACCGAAGGCCGCTACCACCAGGTCCGCCGCATGTTCGCCGCCGTCGGCAACCACGTGAACGCTCTTCACCGTGCCCGCATCGGCGGCCTGTCCCTGCAAGATTTGCCCAGCGGCCAGTGGCGTCAGCTCGGCCCTGAAGACATCGAGACCTTGTTTGGTCGCTAAGCCCTAAGTTATCCCCTCTCCCCGCCTGCGGGGAGAGGGTCAGGGTGAGGGGGTAGTGCGGTCATGCATCCAGCAGTGCTTTCATCCCCAACCCTCTCCCCCTGCGGGAGAGGGTGCCCGAAGGGTGGGAGAGGGGACGCCCACAGTCTCAAATCCCGCTCAATCCCCATACCTCATCTGAACCCATAAAAGCACGCCCAACCTGAGACTCCCGCCTCAGCATCGCGCCCCTCGCAAGCCTAGAATCGAAGCCGCCCCCACCACGCGCGGCCCTCGACAAATGCCCGACTCCCCGCCGCCGCCCAAGCCCCTGACGGACCTCCCCGGTCCGCGCGGCTGGCCGCTGCTGGGCAACCTGCCGCAACTGGGGCAGGGCCGCATGCACCAGGTGCTGGAGCGCTGGGTAGAGCAATACGGCCCGTTGTATCGGCTGCGCTTCGCCGGCAAGCCGCTCATGGTCATCGCCGATATCGAGCTCTGTCGCCGCGTGCTGCGCGAGCGCCCCGAGAACTTCGCGCGCTTTCCCGCCTTTCACCGCATCATCTCCGACATGGGTCTCACCTCACTGTTCTCCTCGGAGGGCGAAACCTGGCGCCGCCAGCGCCGCGTCTTCATGCGCGCGCTCAACATCCACCACATGGCGCCCTTCCTGCCGAAGCTGGACGTCATCACCGCGCGCCTGCAGGGCCTGTGGCAGCGCGCCGCCGACAGCGGCCAGCCGGTGACCGTACTGGACGACGTCATGCGCTACACGCTGGATGTCACCACCCGCTTCGCCTTCGGCTACGACGCCAACGCCCTGGAGACGCACGAAGACCCCATCCAGAAACACCTGAGCCGCATCCTCCCCCAGGTCAGCCGCCGCGCCCACATTCCGTTCCCCTACTGGCGCTGGTTCAAGCTCAGGGCAGACCGGCAACTCGACGCTGATCTCGCCGGCGTACGTGGGTACATCGAGAGCCTGATCGCCGATGCCCGCAAACGCATCGCCGCCGATCCCTGCCTCGCCGAGCGCCCCACCAACCTCATCGATGCCCTGCTCGTCACGCGCGACGAAGACGGCTCCGTCTTCAGCGACAACGACATCTTCAGCAACGCCCTCGGCACGCTGGTGGCCGGCGAAGACACCACCGCCATGACGCTGGCCTGGATGATGTACTTCCTCGCGCAGAATCCGGAGGCGCAGGAGCGCCTGCATGAGGAAGCGGTGCAGGGCGGGGCAGAGCGTCCCTACCTGGATGCCGTCATGAGCGAGACCTTCCGCCTCAAGCCCGTGGCGCCCGTATTCTTCCTGCACGCAAACGTGGACGTGGAACTGGGCGGCTACGCCGTGCCCGCCGGTACCGACCTGGTGCTGGTCACCCGCCCCGCTGCTGCAGACCCCATCGAGTTCCCCGGCGAGCCGGGCTTCCGACCCGAGCGTTGGCTCTTACCGCAGCCCAGCTACGTCACCCGCGCGCCGCTGGCCTTCGGCCATGGCCCGCGCCTTTGCCCCGGGCGCAATCTCGCGCAACTGGAAATCCGTATGGTCGCCAGTATGCTGGCACGCGAATTCCGCATCCGCTTGGCAGACGATCGGCCAGTGGAAGAGAGCTTCGCGTTTACCATGGCGCCCCAGAACCTGAAGCTGCGTTTCGAGAGCCGCTGAGCCTTTCCCCCTCTCCCCGCTTGCGGGGAGAGGGTTGGGGTGAGGGGCCGCGCCCTCCGGCGGGTCGCCTGCCACGGATCGAATACCGGGGGCTTCAATCCTCGATCGCCTCGATGCCTCGTCGCTCCAGTTCTTCGATCCCGTCGCGCATTTGCTTGAGTCGTTCCGGAGAGTGTCCCTCCCACTCGGTCACTTCGCCGATCACCCGGAAGCCGTGCCGGGAGCGATAGGACTTCGTGGGATTACCGGGGAACTTCTTGTCCGTCAGATTGGGGTCGTTCTCGATGGGGCCCGTAGGTTCCACGACGTAGATCCTGCCTGAGCCGAAACCGGCGGCCAGTTCGGCTCCCCAGATGGCCGCATCCAGGGTGGCGGTCAGATAAACGAAAGCGGCTTTCTTTCTTTTTCCATAGTTGGATGCATGGCCTGGCATGATCAGGTCACCCATCTTCAGGTCGGCTTTCGTGCCGTGGTAGTACGTCTGCGAATCCGTCATTGCCTGCTCCAGGCTGACTGCCACTCTGGCAGGGCGCCGATGCTGAACTCTCGATAGGGGCTTCCCGCAAGCCCCCGGGTGCTATATAAATTGGTTGTGGGAGGCGCCTGGCGCCTCTTTTTTGTTTGCGAGACATGCGAAGGGGCGAATCTTCAACGGGCCACGGCGCAAGCGCTTCCGCCCCATGTCTGAAGGGCGCTGACACGGGATCGGATCAAAGGCTTGCGCGATTGCGACAGCCCTCTCCCGAGTGCTCAAATGCACCGGTTCCATCCAGGCATCGCGCAGAACCCGGACCATGAAATTCCACAAGTACCAAGCGCTCGGAAACGACTATCTGGTAGTCGAGTTCGAAGCCGCGCAAACGCCATCCGCCGCGCTGGTCCAGCGAATCTGCGACCGCCACTACGGCGTCGGCTCGGACGGCATCCTCGTTCCGGGCCAATCACCCAATGGTGACCCCTCCGTCCGCATCTTCAACCCGGACGGCTCCGAGGCCGAGAAGAGTGGCAATGGCATCCGCATCTTTGCGCGCTACCTCTGGGACGTGAAGCGGGTCACCGATCAGCCCTTCCTCCTGGCAACCAAGGGCGGAGTCGTTCAGTGCCAGGTGCGGGATAGCGGGCGGCAGATCGTGGTCGACATGGGCAGGGTCACTTTTGACAGCGCCGCAATACCGATCGCCGGCCCCAGGCGAGACGTGATCGACGAGAAGATGGACGTTGACGGCGAGACGATCCGCTACACCGGCGTCAGCATCGGCAATCCGCATTGCGTCATCCACACCGAGGCGCCCAGCCGAGCCATGGCCGAGCGCCTGGGCCCGCGGATCGAGCGGCATGCAAATTTCCCCAACCGTGCCAACGTGCAGTTCGTGAAGGTCGCCCATCGCCGCCGGATCGAGATCCAGATCTGGGAGCGCGGTGCCGGCTACACCTTCGCTTCCGGCAGCAGCAGTTGTGCCGCCGCCGCAGCTTCCGTGCGTCGCGGGTTCTGCGACCCGGAGCTGGTGGTCGCGATGCCTGGGGGAGAGCTGTCGATCTCCGTGTCCAAGGACTTCGAGATCCAATGACCGGACCCGCCGCGAAGATCGCGGAAGGCATCCTGTCGCCGGAACTCCTGCAGGATTCGTAGGGCAGGTCGCTACCCGCCTGTCGCGAAGAGCGCCCCTACCCGAACAGCATTGCCCGATGTGCCGAGGCGCCAGCCTGCGCGCCATCCCCCACCGCCAGCGCCACGTTGCCCGCCATGCGTGCGGCATCGCCGCAGGCGAAGACGCCGGGCACTGTGGTCTGCTTCAGCGCGTCGGTGCGGATGTAGTGTCCCATCGGGCTTTCGTCGAGCTCGCAACCCAGCTGTTCGGCCAGTGGGCTGGCCATCGTCATGTGGGTGGCGGTGAACAGGCCATCCAGCACCACGCGCGCGCCGTCTTCCAGTTCCACCGTGGCGGTATCCACCAGGCGCGATACGCGCCGCGCTTCGATGGTGACGCTGCGCGCCTGCAGTTCCGCACGCTGTTCGGCATCGGGCTCGAAGGCGCCATTGGTGAAGAAGGTCACCTGTCCCCAGTGCGGCAGCATCAGCGCATGGTGCAGCGAGTGCGGGGCCACGGCGAGCACGCCGATGCGCCCCTCGTTCAACTCGTAGCCATGGCAGTAGGGGCAGTGGAAGACGCTGCGCCCCCAGCGCTCCGCCAGACCTTCCACCGGCGGCAGGCCGTCCTTTACGCCAGTGGCCAGAACCAGGTAGGAGGCCTCCAGGCGCGCGCCGTCTTCCATCGACACGCTGAAGCCACCTGATTCGCGCCGCGCCGTGGCGGCGCTGCCGTCGCGCCACTGCACGTTGGGGTAGGCCAGCAACTGAGCACGCCCCTCGGTCGCGATGGCCTCGGGCGGGCGGCCGTCCTGCCCCAGGAAGCCATGGGACGACTTCGCGAAGCGGTTGCGGCGGATGCCGGCATCGATCACCAGCAGGCGGCGTCGCGCGCGGGCCAATTGCAGGGCGGCGGACAGGCCGGCGTAGCTGCCGCCGATGACGATGGCGTCGTAGCGGGCGGGATTTTCAGTGGGCATGAGGTGTCTTCCTGCGCGGGTGCGCCTGGTAGCGTCGATTGAAGTCGGCGGAGAGATCGGCCAGCGTGACGCCGGACAGCCGGCCGATCAGCAGGGCCTCGGCCTCCTGGAAGGCCTTGTCCAGCGCCTCGTTCACCGCCTGCTCCACCAGGCACTGCGGGTGTTCCTCGCGGTGCCCCATGGCAAAGACGCCGGGCGCGCCCACGGCGTCGTAGATGTCGCGCAGCGTCACCTGGGCCAGGTCGCAGCTCAGCGTCCAGCCACCGCCGGGGCCCTTCGCGGCCTCCACGTAGCCCAATGCGCGCAGCCCGGCGAGCGTGCGCCGCACCACCACCGCATTGGTCTGCAGGTATCCCGACAGTTCTTCGGAGGTCAGGGCCCGGTCGCTGTGCGCCATGTGCAGCAGCACGTGCAGCACCGAGGAAAGCTTGCTGTCCTTTTTCATGTAACAAACAATGATACATATTGGCCAGCCTGTCGAGCCGCGCCGGTGGAAAAACCCGGCAGGTTGCTGATTCATGGGGAAATCGGGCCGGCGAGGGGCCCTGAACTCCGGGGCTCGGCGCCGGTCTACACCCTTGAGCCTGCAAAACGGCAGGTATTTCCATTCACTCAGGAGTTCAAGGATGAGCGCCAACAAGATCGTCGAAACCGTCAAGGATGCTGTCGCCGAGGCCAAGGGGAAGGTCGAGTTGATCGGCGCCCACGGCAAGGACGTGATCCATACCGGCGCGCAGACGCTGCAGGCGGCCAAGAGCGTCGTCGTGGAAGGCGGTCACCAGACTGCCCAGGTGCTGGCCAACACCAAGGATGAACTGCAGCGCACGCTCAAGGACGGCGTGGCGCAGATCGGCCACAAGCTCTCCAACCTGACCACGCCCACCCACAAGGAGGCAGCCGCCGCGCGCAAGGCTGAGGTCAAGGAGAAGAAGCAGCGTCGCCGCGCCAACGGAGCGGACTCGCACGCGACCGCTTAGCCGCAGCAGCGGCTGCAGGGGCCTGAATTTCTGCGATAAGCTCCCGGGGCTGGCCGGTCCATGATCGGCCGGCCCCTCTCACTGCAGAAGAAGCCAAGCCCATGAAGACCATCGGATACGCGGCCCAGTCCGCCACCACGCCCCTGGCCCCGTTCACCGTGGAGCGCCGTGAACTGCGCCCCAACGACGTGGCGATGGAAGTTCTCTACTGCGGCGTCTGCCACTCGGATCTGCACACCGCCCGCAACGACTGGGGCTGGAGCACCTATCCTTCCGTGCCGGGCCACGAGATCGTGGGCCGCGTCACCGCAGTGGGCAGCGAGGTCAGGCGCTACAAGGTCGGCGACTCGGTGGCCGTGGGTTGCATGGTGGACAGCTGCCAGAAGTGCGACCAGTGCCAGAAGGGCGACGAGCAGCTCTGCCGCCAGGGCAACACCCAGACCTACAACGGCAAGGACCGCATCACCGGCGAGCCCACGTTCGGCGGCTACACCAAGTACCTCGTCGTGCGCGAGGAGTTCGTGCTGCGCGTGCCCGCCGGCCTGGATCCCGCGCGCACTGGTCCGCTGCTCTGCGCCGGCATCACCACCTACTCGCCGCTGCGCCATTGGAAGGTCGGCCCCGGCACCCGCGTCGGCGTGCTCGGCCTCGGCGGCCTTGGCCACATGGCAGTAAAGCTCGCCGTGGGCCTGGGTGCCGATGTCACCGTGCTCAGCCGCACGCCCGACAAGCAGGCCGACGCACTGGCCCTGGGCGCGCATCGCCTGCTGGTGTCCAGCGACAAGGACGCCATGAAGAAGGCCAAGGCCAGCTTCGACGTCATCATCGATACCGTGCCGGTGAAGCACGACATCAGCCCCTACACCCCGCTGCTGGACATCGACGGCACGCTGGTCATCGTCGGCCAGCTCGGCCCGCTGGCCGAGACCTCCAGCATGCCACTGGTCTCCGGCCGCCGCCGCGTCACCGGCTCGCTGATCGGCGGCATTGCGGAGACGCAGGAGATGCTGGATTTCTGCGCCGCCAAGAACATCCTGCCGGACTGCGAAATGATCCGCATGGACCAGATCAACGAAGCCTTCGAGCGCATGGAGAAATCCGACGTGCGCTACCGCTTCGTGATCGACATGGCCTCCCTGCCGCAGGCGAACGCCGGCTGAAATCGCTGCTCGCTCGTCTCCACGGCTGGTGGCGCGGGCTGGCCCTGCGCCTGCCCTGGGCCCGCCCGCCTGCCGCGCCCGCGCTCGCCGGCCCGCCGCACATCTTCGTCGACGCGCTGAACCTGGCCTACTGGACCGGCCAGCCGCCGTCCCTGCGCGCGCCGCTGACCCTGCTGGCGCAACTGCTGGAGCAGGGACGCGAGGTGGTGCTGTATTTCGACGCCAACACCCGCTACCGCCTGGGCGAGGAGCGCGAGCTGTACGAGCGCCTGCTGGCTCACTCCCGCCATTGCATCGAGGTGCCCTCCGGCAAGCGCGCCGACGGCCTGATGTTGCGTGCCGCCACCGCCTGTGGCGGTGTCATCGTGAGCCGCGACAAGTACCGCGACTACCGCAAGAAGCACCGCCGGCTCATCGACGATCCCGCACGCTTGCTGGGCGGTGGCGTACGTGCAGGGCGATTGCGGGTGCCGGCACTGGAAATCGACACCGCGCTGCCAGCCTCGGCGCAAGAGGCCTGGGATAGCCTGCAACCCCTGCAGGTGACGGAATAGTTTCTATCGGGGCTCGCTGCGTTCGCAGCAACCTGCATGGCCCTTCAAACAATGCCGTCATACCGGCGAAAGCCGGTATCCAGTCCGGCGCTGGTTAGCGAACTGGCATCGGATGCCAGCTTGCATCCCTCAAGCCCCAGACACCCTCTGCACCATCCACAAACGATCCTGTCCCCAGGTGGTGAAGTCGCCCGCGCGGAAGCTCGGCACGCCCCAGAGTCCCGCCGCGAACAACGCGTCGCGGTTGTCCTGCGCATACTGCGTGTCGATGCCCCGCGCCAGCTTTGCACGCGCAGGCTCCCAGTCCAGTCGGCAGCGCTCGTAGATACTCTGCAGCACATCGTCGCGGCCGGCATCCAGGCCTTCCGCCCAGACGCTTTGCCCGGCAATGGCGCAGTAGCGCAACTGCGTGTCCACATCCGCCTGCGCCGGGAACACCGTCAGCAGTCGCAGCGCCGGATCGCCCACCGGATCGTGGATGCGGCCGAAAGGGATGCCTCGCGCGTCGGCGCAGCGCTTCACGTCCCGCACGATGTACAGGCGCTTGATCGAGGGCACCGGCAGGCCGCGCATCACCATCGGCAGCACCGGGCGCACCCGCAGCTCCGTGCCATGCCCGGTGGCACGGCGGCGCAGCAGTTCCACCGCGGCGAGGTAGGAATAGGGGCTGCGGAAGCTGTACCAGAATTCCAGCGGCGTGCCGGGCGTGGCGGGGACTTCTGGAAGCTGCGACGCATCCAGCGTCGCCAGCGGCGCGGTATCGTCCAGCACGCCATCGGCCCTCAGGCGGGCTTGCAAAAACTCCAGCCGGTCCAGGGCCCAGAACCATTCGCCGCGGTACTGCCACATGGCGGGCAGGTAGTGCGCCAGCTTTCGCCGCCGCGCGGCATTGGCCTGCAACAGCCGCTGCAGGGCGCCGGCATCGGCTGCCGGCCCGCTGATCGGCCTGCCGGCGGCCAGCTCAGCCAGCGCCGCCTCCTCGGCCGCCAGGAACTCCGCGCCATCTCCGGCAGCGGCTAATCGGGCCTGCAGCTGCGCGGCCTGCGCCGGCGTCAGTGCCTGGGGCACCGGCAAGCCATGGCAGGGCGCCAGGCGAGCCGCGTCGGTGGCGGCAAAGGCGCGCTGGCGGGCTTCCTCGGGGTAGGTCTCGGCGCTGGGCGTGGGCACCAGCCGGATGCGCAGCAGGGTGCCCAGGCGCGGCAGCAGGCGCCGTGCCAGTGCGGCACAGAGCTGGGAGTGCGGGTCCCCGGCCTCGTAGTACAGCTCCAGGTCGGGGCCGGAGCGCCAGCGCGCCAGCAGGTTCTGCGAGCCGGCGATGCGCTCGGCGATCCGCGACTTGAAGCTGGGCGGCAGGCCGGCGGCCGGCAGTGTGGCGTTATTCATGGGGCCTATGGTCTCCAGGGTCCTTGACCGTGTCCAGAGGGTAGTTTACATAGTGTAAATATCAATGGAAGGGCCGCAGGCAGGGCTACCTTCGTAAAACCTGGGGAGTGGGGACGTGGACAAGCCTTACGTGATGCACGGCTGGCATCTGTCGTATTTCAGCGGCAAGACCCGCGCCTACCTGCGCTACAAGGGCGTGCCCTTCGAGGATCGCCCGGTGGATGCGCTTACGCTGATGTGGAAGATCCCGCGCAAGACCGGCGCCGCCGTGATGCCGGTGGTGGTCACGCCGCAGGGTGAGTGGCTGCAGGACACCACCGACATCGCCGAGGCCATCGAGCAGCGCTTCCCGGAGGCGCCGGTCACCCCGAGCACCCCGCGCCAGCGCGTCGCCGCGCTGCTGCTGGAAGCCTGGGCGGACGAGTGGTGGATCCCGCCGGCCATGCACTACCGCTGGATCTATCCGGAGAACTACAAGCTGTTCCAGGCCGACAGCGGCGACGGCCTGCTGCCCTGGTTCCCGCGTGCGGTGAAGAATCGCCTGGCGGCCTACGTGGCCGACAAGATGCGCAGCTACCTGCCCGCGGTCGGTGTGATCCCCGAGCAGCGCGCCGTCATGGAGCGCTGGACCGAGGACATGCTCGACGCGCTGGAGAAGCACTTCGCCGTCCTACCCTTCCTGTTCGGCACGCGCCCCTCGGTGGCGGACTTCGGCCTGATCGGCCCGATGTACGGTCACCTCGGCCGCGATCCCTGGCCGAAGAAGCACTTGGTGGAACCACGCCCGCATCTCAAGGCCTGGATCGAGCGCATGAACCAGCCCCAGGTCCGCGGCGGCGAGTTCCTGCCTGACGACGCCATCCCGGAAACCCTGCAGCCGCTGCTGGACGCGGTGTTCCGCGAGTTCTACCCGATGGTGGAAGGCATCCGCGACGAGGTGCGAGCCGCGCTCAAGCAGAAACCCGCCCGCTCGCGCCTGCCGCGCGCACTGGGCACCATCGAATTCCCCATGGGCCAGGGCCGCTTCCGCCGCGCCGCCATGCCCTACACGCTGTGGATGATGCAGCGCGTGCTCGATGCCTACGGCGCACTCGACGCCGCCGGCCGTGGCCGTGTCGATGCCTGGACCGCCGCGCAGGGCGTGCCGCAGGCCATGCAACTCGACATCGGCGTGCGGCTCAAGCGCGTGGGGCTGCACGTGAAGGCGGAGCGCTGAGAGGTGGGCTACCGCGTCTACCTCTCCGACGTCTCCTACTTCAGCGGCAAGCTGGAGTGCGCGTTGCGCACCAAGCGCGTTGCCTACGAGCGCGTGCCGGTCTCCAGCGACACCTTGCTGAAGGAGGTCCTCCCCAACACCGGCTGGATGAAGGTGCCCGCCGTACGCCGCGACGACGGCCTCTGGCTCTACGACAGCACGCCGCTGCTGCGCTGGCTCGATGCCGAGCACCCGCAGCGCTCGCTGATCCCGCAGGACCCTTATCGCGCCTTCCTCTCCACCCTGGTGGAGGACTACTGCGACGAGTGGCAGTGGCGCCCCGCCATGTTCTGGCGCTGGGCCTGGCCGGACAACGCCCGCTACCTCGGCAGCCGCCTGGGCGAGGAGCTGTCGCGCGGCACCATCCATCCCGCCGCCGGCATGGCCCTGTACTTCCGCAAGCGCCAACAGCGCATCTTCCTGCGCGGCGATGGCGTGCGCGCCTCCAACTTCGACGCCATCGCCGCCTTGTATCCGCAGGCGCTGGCCTGGCTGGAAGCCCTGCTCGAAACGCGCCGCTACCTGCTCGGTGATCGCCCCAGCCTGGTGGACATCGCCTGGTGCGGCCCCATGCTGCGCCACTATGCGCAAGACCCGCGCCCTGCCGCGCTGATGGCCGCGCAGGCCCCGCGCGTCTGGGCCTGGGTGTCGCGGGTCTGGAATGCCGGCAGTGAACACTGGAGCGATGCGGAGCTAGGCGACTTCTCCGATTCCGCCTGGGACGGCCTGTTCGCCGACATCGGCGCCGCCTACCTGCCATACCTGCACGACAACGCCGCCGCCGTCGCCGCCGGCCAGAAGCGCTTCTGCGGAACCTATGGCGGCATCGACTACCCGGACCTGCCGGCCGTGTGCTACCGCGCCCGCTGCCTGGCCACGCTGCAGCGTGATTTCGAGGCGCTGCCGCCGGATGTGCGCCAGCGCATCGGCCAGCGCCTGGGCGCCGGCATCACCGGCCTGCTGCAACGCCGCAGCGCGGCATCGCTTGCGCCCATCGACACCGCCATCGCACAACCGCGAACGGTGACAGCCGCCCAGCGCCTGCGCTACTACTTCAGCGGCACTCCCTGGGACAGCGAATGACCTACATCCTCTACGGCGGCAACCCTTCGCCCTACTCGCGCAAGCTGCGCGCCATCCTGCGCTATCGCCGGCTGCCGCACGTCTGGAAGGCCGGCACGCCGGACACCCTGCCGGAAATCGCCCAGGTGAAGCCCAAGCTGATCCCGGTGCTGAAGCTGCCGGACACCGGCGAATTCCGCGTGGACTCCACGCCCACCGCACACCTGCTGGAGCAGCGCCACGCCGAGCGCTCCGTCCTCCCGCCGGATGCCGCCGACGCCTTCGTCTGTCACCTGATCGAAGACTTCGCCGACGAGTGGCTGACCAAGCTGATGTTCCACTACCGCTGGCACGAAGATGCCACCGCGCTCTGGGCCAGCCACTGGATCGTGAGCGACGCCATGCCCGCCGCCACCGGCAAGGCCCACGACCAGATGGCCCGCATGTTCCACGACCGCCAGCGCAGCCGCATGGCCATGGTCGGCTGCACCCCGGAAAACGCCCCGGTGATCGAGGCCGCCTACGCGCGCCTGCTCGACATCCTCGGCCCCTACGTCGGCGGCCAGCACCATCTCTTCGGCAGCCGCCCCTCGCTGGCCGACTTCGGCCTCTACGGCCAGC
The DNA here is from genome assembly GCA_030149365.1 of Solimonas sp. GTDB lineage: Bacteria > Pseudomonadota > Gammaproteobacteria > Nevskiales > Nevskiaceae > Solimonas_A. The sequence goes on along the minus strand of JASBRP010000030.1, from coordinate 43,220 downwards.
TTGCCCAGCTCACCACCGACCCCTGGCCGCAGCGACTCTGCCGCGAACGCGCGCCCGCCGTGGAGGCATGGGTCATCACCCTGGATGACTGCTCCGGTGTGGACGGCGAGTGGAAGCCGGAGAAAGCCGCCGCCGTGCGCGAAGCCCTGCTGGAAATGGTGGGCGCCGAATACCTGCCGTTCCTGCGCGCCAATGCCGCCGCGCTGGAAAAGGGCGAGGCCGAGTTGAAGGTCTCCATCCGTGGCCGCGAGTACACCCAGCAGCCTTTCGCCTACCAGGCCAAGTGCTACGGCCAGATCCGTAGCCTGTGGGCGGGGTTGTCGGCGGAGGCGCGGGAGAAGCTGGAGCCGTTGATGGAGAAGACGGGGTGTAGGGAGTATCTAGGCTGATCTTTGCTCCCCTCGCCCGCTTGCGGGAGAGGGGCGGGCGAGGGCATGGATGCCCGAGGTAGGGCAACGCACGGAGCAGTTGCCGAGGAGAGGGTTTCTGTAAATCCTGGCTTTTAAGCTGCCTAAGGAATTGCAGAAGCCCTCTCCCGCCCTCCGGGCACCCTCTCCCGTTCACGGGAGAGGGAAGTGATCGCTAAAACACCTTCGCCACATAAATCGAAACGTTATCCCGATCCCGCAACCGGTGATGCGTCCCGCCACCGGTAAACACCTGGTAGCTGACGCCCGCCGTCCAGTCATCCGGGAACTCCGCCATCAGGCTGCTCACCAGCACCTTGCGGCCCTCGATGAAGTTGATGATCGGTGCCGGCGACATGCCCTTGATGTCGTGCAGCCACAGGAAGGTGGGATACAGCGCGATGTTGCCCGGCAGCTCGTTGTAGGTGAAGCGCAGCAGGCTGCGGTAGCCCCAGGCAAAGTCGTCGCCGAAGCCACTGCGCATCTGCGTGGGATTGATGTGTCGCGTGTCCGGCAGGCCGTCGGGCGTGCCCGTGCCGTCGGCACCGGCCGAGGGGTGCGTACGGTCGCCGGCACCCTCGAAGTACAGCTCGCCGCGGTCCGGCATGTCGTGGACCATCAGCGCCGCGCCCTCGATCACCCAGAACACCTGCGCCGCGCCAAAGGGGTTGTCGGCAAAGCTGCGGATGCCGGTCAGCGACATCTGCGACACCTTCTGCCGCTCATAACCCTGCACGTAGTCGCCGGCATTGACCGTGACGCCGCGGTAGCGAGAGAGATAGTCCGGCACCGCACTGTTCTCGCCGGGCAGCGTGAACAGCGCGCCGCCGGGCAGCAGCGCGCCCAATCCGGCCTGCAGCCCCTGCAATGCCGGCGTCAGCGCGGAAGGCAGCCCGGCCAGCAGGTTGGGGTCTGAAAGCGCCGACACGCCGATGGGGATGTCCTGCGCCGGGAAGGCCGGCCCCAGCACCGTGAACAGCACGTCGGACTGCAGCACCTGCAGAGGCTGGTTGGGGCGGAAGTTGTACTCGCCCGACAGCGCCCAGTCGCCGACGTTGGTGTTGAAGCTGATGCCGAAGAGATCGATGTCCTCCGGATACTCGAGGAACAGCTGCGCCGTATCCACCGGCAGCGGCTCGCGGCCCACCGGGTTGATCGGTGCGTTGAAGCCCAGGCAGGCCAGGAAGGCCCCGGCGAAGCCGCCACCCGGCGAATCGCGCGTGCAGCTCGCATCCGCCGCATAGCCGCTGAGCAGCGGATAGCGGCTGTGGTAGCGCAGGTAATGCAGGGCCAGCTCGGTGCCGCCGTTGAGCCAGTCCGCCAGGTAGTTCAGGCGCAGGCCGTACTGGCCGTCATCGCTCGGCGCGGCGAAGTCCGCGTCGGGGATGCTGATGGTGCGCGTGGACTGCGACACCAGCGACACCAGGCCGGCCGGCGAGAACTGCCCGTCCGGGTCCTCGCTGTAGTTGCCGAAGCCGGTGATGGCGTACTCGCCGCCGCCCGCAATGTCGCTGAAGGACAGCAGGCTGCCGGTGGCCGGCAACTTGGCGCCGCGCCAGCCGAGCTGGTACACCGCCTCCAGCGCCAGGTTCTCCGTCAGTGTCAGCGAAGCCACCGCCAGCGGCACCGCGAGCTGCAACTGGCTGGGCTCCGAGCCCGGCATGCCCAGCACCGGCGCATCCAGCGGGCTGATTTCCGCCAGCGTGTTGAACTGCACCAGGTTGGCCTCGCCCCAGTTCAGCACCTGGTTACCCACCTTCACCAGCAGCTCCTGCTCACCCACGGCAAAGCTGCGCGAGACGAACAGGTTACCCAGGCGATAGCCGCTGGCAAACAGCTCCTCGGCCGCGCCGTTGCGCCGCGAATGGCGCGGCTGGAAGCGCGTGTCGTTGTGGGTCTCCTCGAAGCCGCTGTTGACCACGTCGTGGAAGAACAGCGCCGAGGCCTGGAACTGCCAGTCGTCCCAGACCAGCTCCAGCTTGGGCCGCACCTGGAAGATCGCCGCGGTGAAGTCGCCTTTGTCGTAGTTGAGGTTGCCGTTGTCCTCGTTCACGCCCGAGAAGCTGCCGCGCGCATCGACCAGGCGCTGGTTCGGCGCGGGGTCGCCGCTGGCCGACTGGCAGTCGTCCGCCACGCAGAGATCCTGCTGGCCCGGCACATTGAGTTTGCCGAGGAGGCGCTCGTCGCGGTCCTGCACGCGCATCGCAGCGCCAAAGGACAGGCGGGTATTGAGCGCCCCGCTGACCGGGCCCCAGTCGAAATCCACCGCCTGTGCCGGCAGCGCCAGGAACAGCGCCGCCACCCATGCCGTCTGCTTCATGTCTCCTCCCTACATACGCGGGCGGCGGATTGCCGCGGCCCCGTGGGCGGGGTCTTGACGCGAGATTTACAGGGTGTAAAGTTTACAGCATGCCAATACAGGCGCAAGCCATGCGCCGCAGCCGGTCTGGAGGAGACATGCGGCAATTCCAAGCGTCGTCGGGCAGCAGGATGTCAGGGGTATGGATGTTGGGGGTGGGGATGCTGGCGCTGTGGCCTGCGCTGGCGGGGGCAGGCGTGCCGGAGGCCGAGGCGGCCAAGCTGGGGGGCGCACTGACGCCCGCCGGGGCGGAAGCCGCCGCCAATGCCTCCGGCACGATTCCGGCCTGGGAGGGGAGCAAGCGCTTCCGCCCGGAGCAGCTCAAGCTCACCTATGAAGACCTGCAGCGGATGCGCAAGAGCGATCCCGCCGCCCTGGCGCGGGCCCTGGCGCCCAACGGCGCGGCCGACAAGCCGAGCTTCGTCATCACCAAAGCCAACGCCGCCCAGTACGCCGACAAGCTCAGCGCCGGACACAAGGCGATGTTCGAGCGCTACCCCACCTGGCAGATGCGGGTGTTCCCGACCGTTCGCGGCGCCTTCCTGCCGCCGGTGGCGGAAGCCGCCACCAAGCTCAACGCTACCCAGGCCAAGCTCGAAGGCACTGACAAGGTCAGCGGCGCCAAGCTCGGCGTGCCCTTCCCGATCCCGCGCAGCGGCGCCGAGGTGATCTGGAACCACAAGCTCAAGTTCCGCGGCTCCGCCGTGCGTCGCTTCAACAACGAAGTCACCGTCGCCCAGGACGGCAGCTACCAGCTGGCGCGCATCGTCGAGGACGTGAAGTTCAAGTACGGCGACCCCAAGGCACCGAGCCCGATCGAGGACGGCATCATCCTGTACTACCTGCAGGAAGTGCTGACCCCCAAGCGCATCGCCGGGCAGATGCTGCTGGTGCACGAGACCACCGATCAGACCGAGGGCGGCCGCAGCGCCTGGATCTTCAACCCCGGCCTGGGCCGCACGCGCCGCGCACCCAACGTCGGCTACGACAATCCCAAGGCCTCCGCCGACGGCCTGATGTTCAACGACCAGACCGACATGTACAACGGCGCCCTGGATCGCTACAACTGGAAGCTGCTAGGCAAGCGCGAGCTGTACATCCCCTACAACTCCACGCCGATCCTCGGCGCCGGCGTCAGCTACGACAAGCTGATCCGCAAGGGCCACATCAACCCCGAGCTGGCGCACTACGAGCTGCACCGCGTCTGGGTGGTGGAGGCCACGCTCAAGCCCGGCGTACGCCATGCCTTCCGCCGCCGCATGTTCTATCTCGACGAGGACAGCTGGAGCGTGTCGATGGTGGACTGCTACGACGATCGCGACCAGCTTTGGCGCTTCCAGGAAGCCCACCTCACCAGCTTCCCCTTCGTGCCCGTCACCAGCGGCAGCCCCGAAGTGCACCACGACCTGCAGAGCGGCCGCTACTTCGTCACCGCCAGCTTCTCGGGCGACGACTATCCGGACTTCAGCATGCAACTGGAAGACAACTACTTCCGCCCGCAGACCCTGGCGAGCCGAAAGCTGAGGAAGTAAAGGGCTTTCTTGGCGGACAAGACAGGACCGTTCACACCGAGTAGCGCCGCGAAGAGGCGCGTATCGAGGTGCGCGCTAATAGGGCTCTAAAGCAAGGCACTGCAGGTGGGGTCCAATCACAACCTGCAGTCACAACCTGCAGTGCCCCATTCCCCTGGGCGGGGAAAGGTGCAAAGCCTCAGCTCTTCACCACTCGTTCCATGAAGCCATTGAACAGCTTCACCCCGCGTGTGCGGCTGAGCTCGCCATCGCGCACCAGCTGGCGCATGCCCCAGAACGCCAGGATCGACATCCAGGCATAGGCGCGGGCATCGGCCTCGTTCATGTCCAGCGCCTTGCGCACCACCGGCGTCCAGATGCCGCTGATCAGCTTGCGGATGCCCTGGCGGATCTCCTCCAGCTCGGGCGTGCTGCCCGCCGTGCCGGCGATCAGCTGCCACAGCGCGTCGCCGCGGCCCACCGGCAGGTCCAGCGAGAACGCCTCCGCCGCCTTGATCGCCTCGGTGAGATTGCCGGGGTTGGCCGCCACCGAGTCGGTGGTGCCCTTGGCCACTTCCATGAAGATATGCCAGGCCGTATCCGCCAGCAGCTTCTCCATGCTGGGGAAATGCTGGTAGATCAGCTGGCGGCTGGTGCCGCCACGCTCGGCCAGGGCGCTCATGTTCAGCCCCGCCCAGCCGTCGGTTTCGACGATCTGCGCCGCCACCTCCAGTAGCGTCTGGCGGCGCAGGTCCTTGCTGAGGTAGGCGCGCTTGGCGACGACCGGCTTCTTTGCAGTTCCCTTGCGCGGCTTGGCCGTCGGCTTGGTGGCCATTCTCATCCCTGGAATGTTACGTGGTGACAATATTTTCCGTCACCCGCAGGCTGGTGTCGATAGCCGTCGGCCTACACGCGGGCCATGCAGCAAACGAATGGAGCCCCATCCATACAGCGCATTTCCATTCCCGGCGGGCCAGGTCTAGCCTGCCCGGCATGAACGACCTGAAGCTGCAGGACCGCTACATCCCCACCGTGCTGGGCCGGCTGCGCCTGCGCGTGGCCGGGCAGGGGCCGGCCATCCTGTTCTGGCCCAGCCTGCTGATGGATGGCTCCATGTGGCTGGCGCAGGCCCGTCATTTCGCGCCGAGCCACACCGTCATCCTGGTGGATTCGCCGGGCCACGGCGGCAGCGAGGCCCTGACGCGCATGTTCAGCTTCGAGGAATGCGCGCAGTGCATCGTGCAGGTGCTGGACGCGCTGGGTATCGAAAAGACCCACATGGTCGGCAACTCCTGGGGCGGCATGATCGGCGGCACCTTCGCCGCCCTGTATCCGGAGCGTATCGGCGCCGCCGTGCTGATGAACGCCACCGCCTCGCGCGCCCCGCTGCGCCAGCGTCTCGAGTTCCGCCTGCTGACCCACGTCGTGCGTCGCCTGGGCGGTTTCCGCGGCCCCTTCGTGGCACGCGCCATCAAGGCCTTCGTCGGGCCCACCACTGCCCGCGAGCGTCCGCAGGTCGCCGAGGAAATCCGCGCCGCCCTGCGCCGCATCGACGCGCGCTCGGTCTACTGGGCCGTCAACAGCGTCGTGCCGGCGCGCCCCGACCAGCGCCAGCTGTTCGGCCGCATCCGCACGCCCGTGCTGGTACTGGCCGGCATCGAGGACCCCACCTTCCCGGTGCCGGAGACCACCGAGATGGCCCAGGCCATCCCCGGCGCCGAATTCCTGGTCATGGACCGCACCGGCCACCTCGCCGGCCTGGAACGCCCGGAGGAGGTCAACACCATCGTCGAATCCTTCCTGCAGCGCAGCGGGGCCTGAGCGGCACGAACTGCGGCTCATCGGGTGACTGGCGAGCAGGCATTGCGGGCGCCCTGAACGCCGCCGATACTGCGCGCCATCAAGCATCCGGAGTCACCCATGCCGCGTCTGATCCTCGACGAATCCCGCCTCCACCCTGCCGTGCGGGACACCGTCGCCCAGCACCATCGCGACATCGTGGAGGAAGTCTCCGCTGCAGTGGACGCCAACGACATCGTCGTGGTCGGCATGGCCCAGAACCCCTCGCCCAAGAAAGCGCGCCAGCTGCTCGAAGCCGCGGGCCTGCAGTACCGCTACCTGGAATACGGCAGCTACTTCAACACCTGGCGCCGGCGCAACGCGCTGAAGCTGTGGACTGGCTGGCCCACCTTTCCGATGGTGTTCGTCAAGCGCCAGCTCATCGGCGGCGCCAGCGATCTTGAGAAGCTGCTGGCTTCCGGCGAACTGAAGAAGCTGCTCGGCTAGCGCTCTTCGTACTGCGGCTCCCGCCGCTCCCGGAACGCCGCAACCGCCTCCCGGTGATCTGCCGTCTCGGTCAGGATGATCTGCTGGCGGTTCTCGATCATCAGCGCCGCTTCCAGGCTCGGCGCGTCGATCAGCGTGTTGAGCGTTTCCTTGGTCATGCGCAGGCCCAGCGGCGAAGCACGCAGCATGTCGGCCGCCATCGCCAGCGCGGTATCCAGCATCTGCTCCGCCGGTAGCACCTCGCTGACCAGGCCCATGCGCAGCGCGCGGGGCGCATCGATGAAGCGCCCGCTGAGCAGGAACTCCGAGGCCGCCGCCAGGCCCACCAGCCGCGGCAACAGGTAGCCGGAGCCCAGGTCGCAGCCGCCCAGGCCCACGCGCAGGTAGGCCGCGTTCATCTTCGCTTCCGGCGCGGCGTAGCGCAGGTCCGCCGCCAACAGCAGAGAAAACCCCGCGCCGCAGGCCGCGCCCTGCACCAGGCAGATCACCGGCTGGGGGCAGCTGCGCATCAGGCGGATCACGCGTGCATAGCGCTGCTGGATCTCGGTCTGCCGGTGCGCTCGTCCGCTGCCGCCCTCGGCAAAGGCCTCGGAGCCCAGGTCGGCACCGGCACAGAACGCGCGGCCCGCGGCACGCAGGATCGTCACGCGCACCTGCGTGCGCCGATGCAGGCCCTCGTAGTAATCGGCCAGTTCGTCGATCACCTCCGGCGTCAGCACGTTCAGCGCCTCCGGCCGGTCCAGCGTCAGGATCTCGATGGCGCCGCGCGCCTCCACGGTGATGCTGCGATAACCGCTCATGCTCATTCTCCCCGCAAACTGCATGGTCCCGGGACGATTACAGCATGCCGGCGTAGTGGCGAACTCCTGCATACCGGGTAGGGGAACTTCGCCGTTTTGGCTGGGGTCGCAATGACCCTGCGACACAAAGCCATGGAGGGCATCATGTCCGCAAGACTGGAAGGCAAGCGCGTAGCCATACTCGCCACAGACGGATTCGAGCAGTCCGAACTGCTGGAGCCGCTCAAGGCCCTGCGCGAGGCCGGCGCCATCGCCGAGATCGTATCCCCCAAGTCCGGCAAGATCCGCGGCTGGAAACATACTGACTGGGGCCAGGAGGTCGACGTGGACGTCGAGCTATCCAAGGCCGACGCCGACGACTACGACGCCCTGGTGTTGCCGGGCGGCGTCATGAACCCCGACCACCTGCGTGCCAACCGCAGCGCCGTGCAGTTCGTGAAGGACTTCAACGACGCGAAGAAGCCCATTGCCGCCATCTGCCACGGCCCCTGGACACTGATCGAAGCCGGCGCGGTGAAGGGCCGCCAGATCACCTCCTGGCCCTCGCTGCGCACCGATCTCACCAACGCCGGAGCCCGCTGGGTGGACCAGGAGGTCGTCACCGACCAGGGCTTGGTCACCAGCCGCAAGCCGGACGATCTGCCAGCCTTTTGCCGCAAGATGATCGAGGAAATCGCCGAGGGCCCGCACGAGCGCGACAAGGCGAAGATCAAGGCGGGCAAGCAGGAACAGCGCGCCGCGCGCCACTGATCGAAGGAGATGGCGGCAGGGAAGAGCGGGCATGGCGCCCGCCTTCCCGTGCCGCCATGGGCCTCAAGCCTTCTTCAGGTACTGCGCCTTGAGCATGATGCTCATGCCGTCGACCTTGCAGTCCACCTCGTGGTCGCCCGACACCAGGCGGATGCTGCGGATCTTGGTGCCGCCCTTGATCACCGTGGACGAGCCCTTGAGGCGCAGGTCCTTGACCAGCACCACGCTGTCGCCATCGGCCAGCAGGTTGCCGTGGGCATCCTTCACCAAGAGCTTGTCCTCGTCCTGGATTGCCACGTCGGCCGGCACACTGGCCGACCACTCATGCCCGCAGTCCGGGCAGATCAGCAGCCCGCCGTCGGGATAGGTGTTGCCCTGTCGGCAGGCGGGGCAGGGTGGCAGTTCGCTCATGTCGTTCATCACGGCGCGCTCAGCCGCGCGCCGCCAGGGCCAGCGGGTTGGACGTGGGCGCCGTCACGCGGGTCGGCATATTGCGGTCGGGGTAGATGTGGGCGGTAAAGCCGCTGTCTGCGCTCATGGAGGGGCTCTTGTTGTTCGAATGGCGGGCGCGATTATGCCCGCTGACCGGCCAACGCCGTAGGCGAATCTTCCCGCAGGCAGCCTTCGCGGGCTTCGCTACACTGGGCTCAAACGACAAGCGCCGGACGGCGCGACGGAGGAGCCCATGAAGACCCCCCTGGCCATCACCCTGGCGGCCGCCACGCTGCTTGCGGCCTGCAGCCGCTCCGACGACCGCCGCGACAGCGGCGGCGGCACTGTCACCCCGCCGACCAATCTGGTGTTGAAGGCCGAAACGGCCCTGCCGCCCGGCCAGTCCGGCTTCGTCTCCCTGGCCGGCCAGCTACGTGGCCTGCTCAGCGGCGACCCTGGCGACTACGGCGAGCACGTCGACGACCAGCGCCTGCTGTACTGGAGCTTCGACGCCAAGCCTGGCGTGCTGGGCACCAAGCCCAGCACCCCCGTGGTGCCCAAGGAAGGGGTGGAGATCTATCGCGACAGTTATGGCGTTCCCATCGTCTACGCCGCCAACGTACGCGATGGCTGGTACGGCGTCGGCTATGCCGTGGCGCAGGACCGCCTGTTCCTGATGGACGCCGTGCGCCGCATGGGCGTGGGCAATTTCTCCGAGCTCACCGGCTGCGGCAGCGTGCCTGCCGACATCCAGCAGCGCACGCTGACCTACACCGATGCCGAGTACCAGGCCATGTTCGAGGCCGGCTCGCAGGAGTCGCAGGACGCCGTGCTGGGTTACGTCGAAGGCGCCAACGCCTGGCGCGAGAAGGCCCTGGCCAATCCCACGCTGCTGCCAGCCGAATACGTGCTGCTGACCACGCTGCCCGCCGAATTCACCGTGCGTGACGTCATGGCCGCCGGCGTCTACATCACCCGCTTCGTCGCCAGCGAGGGCGGCAATGAATTCCTCAACATCCGCCTGCTGAAGCAACTGGAAGCCGAGTACGGCTCGCGCGACGAAGCCTACAAGGCCTTCCAGGACATGACCTGGCTGGAAGACCCCCAGGCCGTCACCAGCGTGCCGCGCGGCTCGGGCACATTCTCCAACCAGGCCGAGCCCGCCGCCGGCCGCGAGGCGGTGTTCCGCCAGATGGCGGACTGGGCTCTGACCCTGCCGGAGACCCTCTGGAAGGGCACTGGCACCGGCCACGCCGCCACGCCATTCCCCTGCGCCCTGCCGCTGGCGCCGCCGAGCCTGCCCGGCGGCCTCGGCGCCTCCGGCAAGGTCGTGTACCCGAAGACCGCCATCGCGGCGAAGTCCCCAGCCAGCCGCCCCGCGAGCAAGGCCGACAAGCAGAAAGCCGTCGCCACCCGCGCCGCCATCCATAAGGTTGTCGCCTCGCTGCAGGACCTGCGCGCTCACCTGCACGGCGGCAGCATGGCCTATGCCCTGGCACCCTCGCGCACCCGCGATGGTGGCACCCTGATGGTCAGCGGTCCGCAGCTCGGCTACACCTATCCGACACTGCTGGTGGAATTCGAACTGCATGCTGGCGACTACCACTCGCGCGGTTCCTCCGTGCCGCTGCTGCCAGCCGTCGGCATCGGCTACAGCGAGCACGCCGCCTGGGGCCTCACCACCGGCTACAGCAAGACCATCGACTCCTTCATCGAAACCACCTGCTCCACCGCGCAGCAGGCCGCCAGAACCTGCAAGGCCGACCAATATTTCCACGACGGCCAGTGGAAGGACATGCAGTGCCGCGACGAAACCGTACGCTACCGCGCCGCCGCGCAGGGCATTCCCGCCGGCCCGGCCATCCTCAGCGCGCCGGCGCGCATCTGCCGTACCGTGCATGGCCCGGTGGTGGCGCGTGACGATGCCGCCGGCCTGGCACGCAGCGTCCAGTACGCCATGTTCGGCCGCGAGATCGAAACCATCGAAGGCGTCACCGCCTGGTCCAAGGCCAAGAGCTTCGCCGAATTCAAGGCCGCTACCGCCAAGGTCACCTGGAACGAGAACGTCACCGTCGCCACGCGTGACGGCCACATCGCCTACTTCCATCCCGGCCTGTTCCCGCGTCGTCACCCCGACACCGACATGCGCCTGCCGACTCCCGGCACCGGCGCCTACGACTTCGGCGACAACCTGGCCTTCTCCGAACTGCCGCAGGTGGTGGACCCGCCCCAGGGCTACCTCGCCAACTGGAACAACAAGCCCGCCTTCGGCTGGCTCGACGGCGAAGGCCTGGGCAGCACCTCGCGTCCCGGCGGCGCCGGCCAGCGTGTCACCAGCATCCTGGAGCTACTCGCCACGCGCAGCGACTGGAGCTACGAGGACCTGCGCGGCATCGATCGCCACCACGGCATCCGCGACCACCGCGCCCGCGAATACCTGCCGTTGCTGGCGAGCTTCCGCAGCACCGCTGCCGCACAGCTCAGCGACGTGCAGAAGGCCGCGCTCGACCAGATCCTGGCCTGGAACGGCGACGCCTTCGGCCCGGCGCAGGACGTGGAATCGCCCAACGCGCGCGACGGCGTGCCTCAGACCCTGTTCGGCGAGATCGTCACCGGCCTGCGCGACGAGCTGTTCGGCGGCCTGCGCGACAACATCCTGGACCCCGGCGTGCCGGACCCCGATCCCAACAATCCGGACGCCGAGGCCGGCCTCACCGTCTACGGCCGCGTCGCCGGTGTCGGCAGCCACGTCTTCGACCAGAGCGTGATGGACAACCTCGTGCTGCGCATCCTCAAGCCCGAGAGCTCGGGCCTGGCGCTGCGCCGCGACTACAGCGGCAACCGCGAGCGCGACGCCGTCATGCTGGCCGCATTGAACCGCGCCATGGCGGCGCTGGCCACCCAGTACAACGGCGGCACGCCGCTGGCGGTGGCCGACCTCGCCAAGTGCACGCGCATCCATCCGCGCTCGGAGATCTGCTCACTGTCCGGCGTGATCGGCCCGGGCTCGGACACCATTCCGGGCACCAGCTGCGTGACCATGCCCTACGAGGATCGCGGCTCCTGGGTGCATCGGGTCGGCTACGAGAAGCCCTAGCCTGATGCGGTTCGCTGCGCTCACCACATCCTACACGCAGAAAAGGTTGCCTCCCGTAGGATGTGGTGAGCGCAGCGAACCGCATCATCACCATCCGCGCCCATGACTTCATACCGCCGCGCCCACCAACCCGGCGGTTGCTACTTCTTCACCGTCGCCCTGAACGATCGGCGTACTTGCCTCCTGACCGATCATGTAGGTCACCTGCATAACTGCTTCCGCATCGTGCAAGGAAAACATCCGTTCACCATCGACGCTGTCGTCATTCTCCCGGACCACCTGCACTCCATCTGGACGCTGCCGGATGGCGACACAGACTTCAGCATGCGCTGGGCGCTGATCAAGGGCACATTCTCCCGCGGCATCACGGGTGGAGAGGAAGTTGGCGAGAGCCGCAAGAAGCGCGGCGAGCGCGGCATCTGGCAACGGCGCTTCTGGGAGCACCTGATTCGCGACGAACGCGACCTCGGAGCGCACGTCGAGTACATCCACTACAACCCCGTGAAGCATGGCCTCGTCACCCGGGCCATCGACTGGCCTCACTCCAGCATCTACCGCTATCTGCGCGAGGGCCGCTGCGACCCGGACTGGGCCGCCAGTCCCATGTCTTTGGAAATGGATCGGGAATAGGGCAATCCATGCGCCGTTCGCAGGATGTGGTGCGGCGTGGCGGAACCGCATCATGCGCACCCAGAACCGAGACTGCCATGCCCGAAGCCCGCCCCAGCTCCACCGCCATCGGCGCCGCGATGATGCGCGCCGCGCACCTGCTGCTGGACCAGGCACCCTGGCTGCTGGATGACCCACTGGCGTTGTCGCTGTCCGGCCTGCCGGACGAATCTGCCCTGCGCGCGGCGATGGCGCGTATGCAGGCCGAATTCGCGCAGCGCAGCGACGAGGCATTCGCGAACCTGATCCTGCGAGACCTGCGCTCCACCATCCTGCTGCGCAATCGCTATGCCGAGGATCAACTGGAGCGCGCCATGGCACGCGGCCTGCGCCAGTATGTGATGCTCGGCGCGGGGCTGGACTCCTTCGCCCTGCGCCGGCCCGACCTGGCCGCGCGCCTCGAGATTTTCGAGCTGGACCTGCCGGCCACCCAGGATAGGAAGCGCCAGCGCCTGCAGCAACTGGGCCTGTCGCTGCCGCCGACACTGCATTTCGTCCCCGTGGACTTCGAGCGGCAGACGCCGCTGCAGGCCCTGGCCGGCAGCGCCTTCCGCAGCGACGAGCCCGCCTTCTTTTCCTGGCTGGGCGTCACCGGCTACCTGGGTGAAGCGGCCGTGTACGCCACGCTGCGCAGTCTTTGCGCGACCGCACCCGGCAGCGCCGTAGCCTTCAGCTACGGCCTTCGCGAGGACCGGGTGAGCGAGCAGGGGCGGCGGATCGGCGCGGTCCTCAAGGCCGGCGTGGCCGCGCGCAACGAGCCTGCCGCCAACCACGGCTTCGATCCCCTGGAACTGGAGAAACGCCTGCGTGGCATGGGCTATGCCACGGTGGATCATCTGGATGTGGCCGCAGCGCAGCAGCGCTACTTCCAGCGGCGTCGGGACGGCCTGGCGGCGCCGCCGATGACGCAAATGATCTGTGCCACGCTGCCGCCCTGAGCCACTCGAATAGGGGGTGTGACGCGAATAGGGGGTATGAGGGCTTTCCTGCAGGCCGGAGTATTTCTTGTCTAGTTCGCGCGAGCCGGGTTTTCCACACACTGGCTCACGCCGCATCGAGCAGGGAGCTCCGTGATGGACCCGTACACCCCAACCGCCGCGGCCATCCCGCAGCCAGCACCGACCACGTCCGCCGTCTTGAGAATCCAGCCCTGGCGCCGCGTGCTGCTGGGCCTGGCCTGCCTGATGCCGATGTTGCTGATGTTCTCCGCCCTGCTGGGCTATCGCGCCCAGCTCGGCGAAAGCCCCATGTTCGCGATAAGCAGCGGCATTGCCTTCATTCTCTTGCTGGGCTGGCTGTTCGTCCGTGTCTACAACCTCGGCTCGGTCGTGGTGGATGCCGAGGGCCTGTCGCATGCCTCGCTGCGGCTGGGCCTGCCGCGTCGGCAACGCCTGCGCTGGGATCAAGTTCAGCGCGTGCGCTACACCGACTCGGCCTACCGCTTCAGCGCCGCCGATGGGCGCGAGGTGATCCTCAGCGCGGCCCTGCTACCCGACACGCAGGTCACCGTGCATGCCCTGCGCCTGCTCATGCCCACGCGCCTGCTGGCGCAACTGGGCCTGCGCGCACACTGATCACATCCCGCGGCGCCCCCGCAGGAAAGCCTTCTGCCGCTTCGCCGCACGTCGCATGAACGGCGTGACCGCCGCCAGGTCCAGGAAGCGCTGGTTGAGCCAGTGCCAGGGCTGGCTCAGCGGCCGTGCGAAGTCCGCGAACAGCACCACGCGCGTGCCATCGGTGTCGTTCCAGACCTGGTGGTTGAAGCTATCGTCGAAGATCAGCGCCTCGCCCTCGCGCCAGTGGCAGATGCGGTCGCCCACGCGGATGGAACAGCGGCTGGCTGGCTCCGGCACGCGCAGCGCCAGGTGCAGCCGCAACACGCCGTTGTAGGCCCCGCGGTGCGGTGGGATGTGCTTGCCGGGTTCCAGGATGCTGAAGAACGCCGTGCCCAGCCCCGGCACCTCCCGCAGTGCCGCCATCGTCGCCGGGCAGCGCCGGGCGTTCTCGCGGCAGTCCATGCTTGGCGCATGCAGGAAGAAGGTCTTCCAGCGGGAATCCTGCTGGATGGTACGGACCTCCTCGAGAATGTCCTGGAAATTCGGGATGCCATCGACATCCTGCAGCACCGCGTCCAGTTCCCGACGGATTCCGGGCGCCCGCGCCTCCAGCCGCGTCACCCAGGGAAAGTCGCGGTTGTCGTAGACCACGGGATCGCCCTGCAACGAAACCCGCGCCACGAAATCCTCCAGCCAGCCCTGCAGGCGATAGCCGAAAGCGCCCAGGCGCGTGCGCGGTGGCGCAAGCGTCTGCGCGCGCGTGCGCAGCGCGGGGTCGGCGGCGTGCAGGACCTGAGGGTCGTTCATGGCGGCGTTCCTTCGCGGCGAGCCCCATAACTTCGGCGCCTGCGCCTGAATCCCCGCTGAAGCGGAGCCGACCTCCGGCACGGGAAGAATCGACCTATCCGCTTCTTGCGCTCGATGTCCGGCGTTAATCTGTAGCCATTGCGAGTCCGGGGAGGGACCGTCATGGGCAATGCGTCCGGGGGAATGCTGCAGGGCTGGCGGCTGTTCTGGCTCATCACGGCCGCGCTGGTGGCCATGAGCGGCGCCATGGTGGTCTTGCACCCGGGCGAGGAAGGCGCGCGCCTGGTGATCCGCGCCACGGCGCGCACGTCGCTGGTGCTGTTCGCGCTGGCCTTCTCGGCTTCCGCGTTGCGGCGACTGTGGCCGGGTGCCTTCACCACCTGGCTGCTGCGCAACCGACGCTATCTCGGCGTGGCGTTCGCCGCCTCGCATGCCATCCACCTGGCGGCCATCGTCGCCTTCGCCCGTATCGACCCCGCGGAGTTCGGCCAGATCTCGCCGGTGGCCAACCGCATCGTCGCCGGCCTGGCCTACGTCTTCGTCTTCGCCATGGCCGCCACCTCCTTCGACCGCATGGTGGCCTGGCTCGGCGCACGCCGCTGGAAGCTACTGCACACGGTGGGCGCGCACTATATCTGGCTGATCTTCCTGCTGTCCTTCGCCAAGCGCATCCCGCAGGGCGCGGGCTACGCCCTGGGTGCGGCGGTGCTGCTGGCAGTCATGGGCCTGCGCCTGTGGGCACGTCGGGCCGGGAGCAGGGCCGCCGCGTAGGCGCGCCGGCTCAGTGCCGGGTCGCCTTGCGCGCCTTCTTGATCTCGTACATCTGCGCATCCGCGCGCTTCAGCAGGGCATCGGCGTCGGTGTCACCGACGCCTGATTCCACCACGCCGACGCTGGCACCGGCATAGTCGATCGGCACGCCCGCGCTGACATAACGGCCGCGGATCAGCTCTTCCAGGCGTCCGCGCAGGTCCTCGCCCACCGCCGTCGGCGCCACCACCACGAACTCGTCGCCGCCGTAGCGGGCCACCAGGTCGCTGCTGCGCAGGCCATCGGCCAGGCGCCGCGCCACCTGCGACAGGAAGCGGTCACCTGTCTCGTGGCCATGCTGGTCGTTGATCGCCTTGAAGCCGTCCAGGTCGATGAAAGCCACCAGCAGGGTCGTTCCCTCGCGCTGCGCCTGGGACAGGCGCCTGCGCAGCTCCTGCTCCAGCGCGCGGCGGTTGGCCACGCCGGTCAGCGGGTCCACCAGCGCATGGCCGGCCAATTCCTGGTTGCTGCGGCGCAGCGTGTCCATCAAGCGCTCGCGCTCCACCTGGTGCGAGATCAGCCGCGCGAACATGCCCAGCACCTTCACCGTCTCCGGCGACACCGCAACGCGCGAGCCGCTGGCGGCACAGAGCGTGCCGTAGAGGCCGCCGTCGAGGTTGCGCACCGGCTGGCTCAGGTAGGTCTGGATGCCCAGCGCCCGGGCCGCCTCGGAGTCGCCCCAGCAGTCGGCCACGTTGTCGGTGTAGGCACGGCCCTCGTCGAGGGCGCGCTTGCACAGCGTGTCGCCCCAGGGCACGTCCAGGCCCTCGGGTATCTGCATGTGCTGCGTGTTGCGGGCGTACAGCACGTGCTGCACGCCGTGGGCCTCGTCGATCGTCGTCAGGTAGGTCGACTCCATGCCGGTCACCGTTTCCAGCAACTCCAGCAGCGGGCGGGTCAGGCTCTCCAGATCGTTGGCGCCGGAGACCGATTCAGCGAGGCGATTGAGCAGTTGTTCCATGGGCGGGCAGGCAAGTCGTTCAGGGACGCGCCAAAAATGCGCGATCTTGCCGGGCAGATGCAACTCCCGCACCCGCCGGGCCCCTGCTAGACGCCCACGCGCTCCAGCTCCCCGTAGGCCTTGGCCAGCCAGACGCGTACGCGCTGGCGCTCCAGCAGGCTCAGGCCGATACCGTCGTTGGCCGCCGCCCAGAAGCTGGTGCTGCGCGCGTCGATGCGCGTCATCGCCGCATCGTGGAGCTTCGGCAGCGTGGCGATCTTCGCCCCCAGGGCCAGGGCCCGGTCCTTCTGGCCCGAGGCCTCCAGGATGTCGAAGTCCTCGCCGCGCAGCTGGTTGAGCACCAGCGTGTAGTCGAGCTGGTCCCCGAAGCGGTCCAGCAGGCGCCCCAGCAAGTCCACCGAGTCGCGCCCCGAATCCATCACGTGCCAGTAGCGCACCGCGATACCGAGTTCGCGCGCCAGCTCCAGCATCCCGGACTCCTCCATCCAGCGCAGCAGCGGCCGCTGCGTCTGCGCCGCCAGGTCCACCACGATGCGCCGCTGCTCCTGGTCCAGCGCCGCCTCCACCACCTTGTCAAGGCTGGCGTAGTCGTCGATCACCACCGGCGAGGCGTAGTCGGCATAGAAGCGCAGCAACGCCCCATGCGAGCGGTCCGAGTCGAAGCCAAGGAAAGGCAATTGCCGGTCGATCAGGTACTGCGCCATCAGACGCGCCACCAGTGACTTGCCGACACCGCCCTTCTCGCCGCCGATGAAATGGATGGTTGCCATGCTGGATGCTCCGGGGGGATCGAGGTCGGGTGGGGTAGGGGAGGCTGCCGCCGCCGCGACCTCCACCGGCTCCTGTGCAACCGGCAGCGGCTCGGCCACGCGCAGCTCGCCCTGCTTCCAGGCCAGGCGCAGCGTCACGGAAACGGTGGGTTTCAAGCGGTTGCCGGCGCTGTGGCGCCGCTCCGGTAGATGCTGCGTCTGAACGGACCACCGGGCACGCACGGGGCGTGCCATCGCCGGCCGATCAGCCGTCCGCCCGGGTCCTGTCCCCCAGCTTACGCGATTGCCACGCCCGGCTCAGTGCACCAGGGCTTCCAGCCCCGCCGACATGTGCGGCAGCGACGGCATGTCGTGCAGGGCCGAATCCTCCAGTCCCAACACGCGCAGGCGCGTCGAGATCACCTGGGGCAGCTGCGTGGGCGGGCTGCGGCGCCACTCGAACTCACCAGCCACCCAGGCCCCCAGCGCCACCAACTGGCCCAGTTTCGCTTCCCGCCCCTCGGGCGCACCCTGGGATTCACGCAGCGCCCGCACCATGGGCGGCGGGAAGTTCCAGCGTTCCGCCAGCGCCGCCGTCACGTCCACATAGGTGAAGCCCAGGCGGCTGCGTTCGGCCCCGGTGCGCCCCTCGTCATAAAAGGGACAAAACCGGTCCAGCGCTGCCATGTCCTCGCCGATCACGCTGGCCGCCAGCGGCTCGCCCAGGGCCCGCATCAGGCCCACGGCGAAGGCCGTCTCGGCATCGCTGCGCAGGGCCTGCGCCAGGTGCCGCGCCGCCACCGCCGAGTGCAGGCTGTAGCGCCAGAAGGATTGCACCGGGAATGCCGCCGGGAAGCGGATGGCCCCGGAAAGCCCCACCGACATCACCAGGTTGCGCGTGGCATGCGTGCCCACGAACACCACCGCATCCTGCAGCCGCGTGACCGTCGCCGGGCGATGGTAGAAGGCGGAGTTGGCCAGGCGCAGCAGCTTGGCGGACAGCACCGGGTCGGTGCCCACCAGGCGCGACACGCGATCCACGTCGGTCTCCGGCTTGTCGAACTCCACCATCAGGTCGCGGATCGCCTTGGGCACCGTCGGCAGGTTGTTGACGTGGTCCAGCAGGCTTTGGGCGTCGGCAATGGCCATGGCGGTCTCCGGATTCAGGGCTATCCGGAGGGATAGCGGCAGCAGGGCCGCCGACTTGAGGCCCTAGCGTGTTGTACCTGAGGCTGCCGCATGGCCCTCGGAGCGCTCCAGCGCCGCCGCCACCTGGGCGCCGAACAGGAACACCGCTGCGGAGAAATACAACCACATCAGGATCACCGCCAGCGAGCCGGCCGCGCCGAAGGTATCGGCCGTGCCGGCCTGCGCCAGGTAGAGGCCGAACAGCCGCTTGCCGAAGGAGAACAGCAGCGCCGCCACCAGCGCGCCGCGCAGCACGCCGCGCCAGGATGGGCGCATATCGGGCAGTTCCCGGATCAGCACGGCGAAGGCCAGTGTCATCAGCGCCAGGGCCATCACCGAGCGCAGCAGCGTCAGCAGCCAGGAGCCGCCGCGGATCAGCTCCAGCAGCAGGCCCAGCGCCGTATCCGCCACCAGCAGCACCAGCAGCAGGAAACCCAGCCCCATGACCAGGCCGAAGGACAGCAGGCGCGTGCGCACCAGGTCCAGCACGTCCTGCAGCAAGGGGGTTTCCACGGGGCGGATGTTCCACACCTGGTTCAGCGCCATGCGCAGCTGCGAGAACGTCGCCGAGGCGCCCAGCACGATGGCGCCGATCGACGCCAGGGCCACGACACCGGAGTTGTCGGCCTTCCAGGCGTTGGCCACCATGGTCTGGATGATGGATGCGCCATCGCGTCCCATCAGTCCGGCGATCTCCGCATAGAGCCGGCCCTCGGCGGCTTCCCGGCCGAACACCGCCCCGGCCACCGCGATCACGATCTCCAGCGTCGGTGCCAGCGAAAACGCCGTGTAGAAGGCCAGCGCCGCGGCCTGCGTGGCATTGCGGTCCGCGTTCCAGCGGCCCGCGGCATCCTTGAGGATGCCGAGCCACTGCCGCATCTGCACCGGCATGGAAGACTGGCGAGGGTGGGTGCTAGCGCGCCCGCAGCGCGCCGCCCACCGCCACCGGACGCTGCAGGGTCGGCAGCGTCGGCGCACGCCGCGGTCCGGCCACCTCGGCGATGGCGGAAATCACCTCCACCAGCTCGCCGCGCAGCACGATCGGACCATGGCCGTAGTTCATCCAGCCCCGCGGCGCAGTCCAGTCGGACATCAGCGTCTGCAAACGGCGCAGGTGCTTGAGCAGCACCAGGTTCGGGCTCCGCTCGTAGATCTTCTGGCAGATTTCCGCGGTCCGGATCAGGTTCGCCACGCCGCTGCCGGGGTCGGCCTTGGCGTAGCGATAGAGCTCCTGGCACAACGCAAGGGTCGGGTTCTCGTCCATGAAAAGCTCCCTGGGGTTCGTGGCCTGCGGCGTGTGGGTTGCGCCATCCTTGGCGCCACCGCTGCAGGGTTCCACTGTCGATCCAGGCGCCTGAACTCCTCCTGAACACCCCCGGCCTTGCGGTAGGATGCCGCCGTCATGGGAACCATCCGGCACATCTATATCGCCCCGGCGCGCGGCGCAGCGATGGAAGAGCAGGCGCAGGCCGAGGCCATCGCCGGCTGTGGCCTGCGCGGCGACCGCTACGCCGACGTCGCCAACCGCGAATCCCCCGACTACCAGCTCACCCTGATCGAGCTGGAGAACATCGAGGCCTACGTCGAATCCAGCGGCCAGCCCATGGCCCTGCACGAGCCGCGCCGCAACCTCGTCACCAGCGGCGTGCGCCTCAACGAACTCTGCGGCCGCCGGTTCTGCGTCGGTGAAGTGGAGCTGGAAGGCCTGGACCTCTGCGAACCCTGCGGCCTGTTCGGCGAGCGCACGCAGTTCGAGGCCGTGCGCTTCTTCGTGCGCCGCGGAGGGCTGCGTTGCCGCATCGTCAAGGGCGGGTTGCTGCAGTCCGGCGATGCCGTGGTCGCCCTGCCTTGAGCGCCGAACTCGCCGCCCACGCCGGCCTTTTCCTCTCCGCCTTCCTCGCTGCCACGATCCTGCCCGCGCAGTCCGAGGCCGTGCTGGTGGGCCTGTTGCTGGCCGGCTACACGCCCTGGACGCTGTTGCTCGTCGCCACCGTCGGCAACGTGCTCGGCGCGGTGGTCAACTGGCTGCTGGGCCGCGGCCTCGCCGGCGCCTCCTCGCGCTGGGCGCCGCGGCAGGGTCCGATGCTGGAACGGGCGCAGCGCTGGTATCACCGCTATGGCCGCTGGTCCCTGCTGCTGAGCTGGGTGCCGATCATCGGCGATCCTCTGACCGTGGTGGCCGGCATGCTGCGTGAGCCGCTGCCGGTGTTCCTGCTGCTGGTGACCGTGGCGAAGCTGGGGCGCTACCTGGTGCTGGCGGCGCTCACGCTCTGAGCCTCAGCGCTTGCCCGGCGGCAACGTCCGCCCCTTCTTGCCATAGGCCGGCGGCGCGTAGAAGTTGAGGGTGCGCAGCAGCGTGCGGCCGGTGTTGCGGATCTCGTGCGTGTCGCCGTGCTCGATCAGCAACAGCGATCCGGCTTTCAGCCGTAGCGTCTTCTCACCGACACGAGCCTTGCCGCTGCCGCTGACCACGTACAGCCACTGGTCCGCACCGCGGTGGCGGTTATTCTCATCGCCTTCGGCATCGCCCGGTGGAATCACCATCTCCGCTGCTTCCGCGCGGGCGTTCTTGATCGCGACCCGGAATCCCTTTCCGAAGCGCAGTACCTTGTGCTGGCTGGGCATGGCTTGTCCTCCTTGGACCCCTGCCTTCATAGCGCAGCCCACCTGAACCCCGGATTTACATCCGCATTCACGTCGCCTTCGTCCGCTGCTCGATGCGGCGCTCGTCGTAGAACACGAAGACGCGCGAGCTTTCCTCGGTCAGGCGCACGCCGTTGACCACCATCTCCTTGCGGCCGGGCATCTTCAGCGGATAGAACTCCAGCTGCCCGCTGTGGCCGAAGCTCGCCTCCTGCAGCAGCGACAGGGCAAAGTCGCGCAGCGCCTCGCGCGAGGAGAAATCCAGGTTGATGCAATGCCGGTCCGCGTCGAAGTGCGCATGCATGCAATGCGTCTCATCGTGCAGCACCTCAGGCGACGTGGCGCTGTCGCCTTCACGGATCACGATGGTCTGGGACTTGCGCGGCATGCCAGGGCTACCTTTGGGGAATCGGGCGCCGGAAGCATAGCGAAGCCCTGCCCGCCGCACCTGCCGCCCCGATCCTCGTAGAATCCGGCACATGCTGCTACTGCTCTTCCCCAGGCTGGCCTATCGCCGCGCCGTGCACCGCGCCGGCCTCGCGCGTCCGGATGCCCTGTGGACGCAAACCCGCGCGATCCGCTCCGGCCTTCCACCGCCGCAGCGCGTGGGCTTGCCGGGCCTGGCGTTGATGCTGCGCTATATGGCCTGGAGCCGCGCGCTGTACCAGGCGCTGTGCGAATCGGGCCTGACACCGGACGCCGCGGGCGCGATGGTGCGCCAGGTCAACTGGAGCATCTTCGGGCCCGGCATCGGCGTCGCCTTCAGCATCACTCGCCTGCGCGGCATCGAGCCCCTGCCGCGCGTGCGCCTGGTGACCGACCTGTTGTTCACCCTGCTGTTCACGCGCCCCTTCCGCCGCCACCCGGTCGCGGACGGCGGCAACGTCAGCTTCGAGGTCACGGCCTGCCCGCTGGCGGACTACTTCAAGGCCCAGGGCATGCCGCAGCTCACGCATCACGCTGCCTGCAGCCTGGACTTCCTGATGGCCCGCGACTGGGGCGTGTCGTTGAGCCGCGAGCGCACCATCGCCAACGGCTATCCACTCTGCGACTTCCGCTTCCACAAGTCTTAGAATCGCCGGCCGTTCCACCGACACATCGACATGAGCCTCCCGTCCTTCCTGCAGAAGCTGCGCGAATCCCCCGAGACCCTGGAGTTCGCCGACACCATCGCCGCCATCGAGGCGACGTACGTCTACACCCCCACCGCCTTCCGCAACGGCGAGGTGGAGAATGCCGCCGGCCAGAACGGCGGCTCCTGCAAGATCTTCTCGTTCGCCAGGCTGCAGGATTTCAGCGAGGCCCAGACCCTGGCCTGCTTCGGCCGCTACTACCGCGAAGACGTCTTGCAGCACCCGGACGCCACGGATCACCAGAACATCCGCAACTTCATGCGCAGCGGCTGGGCCGGCGTGTCCTTCGAGGGCGAGGCGCTGAAGCCGCTCTGACCGCAAAGGTTTTCTCCCCTCTCCCTCCGGGAGAGGGGCTGGGGGTGAGGGACTGCCGATGAATCACGCGCCGCCGCTCGCGGATTGCGCGTCCCTCAGCTCCGCTGCCTGAAATACCGGCTCGGCGGCGCGCCCAGCGCCCGCCGGAACATGCCGGTGAAAGCCGCCGGGCTGTCATAGCCCAGGTCCAGCGCCACGGTGGTCACCGCCTCTCCCGCCGCCAGCCGCGGCAGCGCCGCGAACAGGCAGGCCTGCTGCTTCCACTCGGCGAAGCTCATGCCGGTCTGCTCGCGGAACAGGCGCGTGAAGGCGCGGCGGCTCATCTCCAGCGATTCGGCCCACTGGTCGATGTTGTCGTGCGGCGTCGGCTGGTCCAGCAGGCGCCGGCAGCGTTTCGCCAGGCGCTGGTCCCGGGGGAAGGGCAGGGACAGCGGCAACACCGGCAGCCGCGTCATCTCCTGCTGCAGCAGGAGCATCAGCAAGCCGTCGCGGCCCTGCGCGTCGTACTCCAGCGGCACGTCGATGGACTCGCGCAGCAGCTCGCGCATCAGCGGCGACATGCCCACCACCTGGCAGTGCTGCGGCAGGCCCGGTATCGCGTCGGGCCAGACGAAGGCGCTGTGCGTCTCCATTGGTCCCATGGTCATGTGCACGCTGTGCACCTCGCCGGCCGGCAGCCACACCGCCTGCTCCGGCGGCACCACCCAGGCGCCGTGCTCCGTCACCACCATCATCACGCCGGTGGCGCCATAGAGCAGCTGCGAGCGCCGGTGCGAATGCGGCTGCACCACGTGGCCGGCCACATAGCGGTTGCCGATCGCCACCACGGCACTGGCCACCTGGTCGTATAGCGGCTGGTAATGGACGTCCCACATCTTTTGGCCCGATCTCGACAAAAACGTGCCCAGGCACGCAAGCGGGACAGATCATAGCGCGTAACCTGCCGCGCCATCGCCAGGAGCCTCCTTTGCTCCCGGACGGACCCGGAGAGTTTCCATGAGTGACATCGCCGCCGCGCCACAGGCGCAGCCCTCCGCCGAAAGCACCGCCTTCGGCATCATCACCGCGATCAGCTTCTGCCATCTGCTCAACGACATGATGCAGTCGCTGCTGCCTTCGATCTATCCGATCCTGAAGGACTCGCACGGCCTCACGTTCGGCCAGATCGGAATGCTCACCTTCGTCTACCAGGTCACCGCCTCGCTGCTGCAGCCGATGATCGGCCACTACACCGATCGCAAGCCGCAGCCCTACTCCCTGGTGGTGGGCATGGGCTTCACGCTGGTGGGCCTGCTGGGCCTGGCCTATGCCAGCGGCTTCACCGCGCTGCTGGTGGCCGCCGCGCTGGTCGGCACGGGCTCCTCCGTGTTCCACCCGGAATCCTCGCGCGTGGCGCGCATGGCCTCGGGCGGCAAGCACGGCCTGGCGCAATCGCTGTTCCAGGTGGGCGGCAACGCCGGCTCTGCCGTCGGCCCGCTGCTGGCCGCCTTCATCGTGCTGCCCTTCGGCCAGCACAGCGTCGCCTGGTTCTCGCTGTTCGCGCTGTTGGGGATGCTGCTGCTGTGGAACGTCGGCCTGTGGACCGCGCGCCACGGCCTGGCGCGCCTCAAGCCCCGCGCCTCGCAGGCCGCCGCCGCCCTGGTGCCGCTGTCGCGGGGCCGCGTGATGCTGGCGGTGGGTGTGCTGCTGGCGCTGATCTTCTCCAAGTTCTTCTACATGGCCAGCATCACCAGCTACTACACCTTCTACCTGATCGAGCGCTTCGGCGTGTCGGTGCAGTCGGCGCAGTTGCACCTGTTCCTGTTCCTGGGCGCGGTCGCGGCGGGCACGCTGGCGGGCGGCCCCCTGGGCGACCGCTTCGGCCGCAAGCCGATCATCTGGGTGTCGATCCTGGGCGTGCTGCCGTTCAGCCTGCTGCTGCCGCATGCCAACCTGTTCTGGACCAGCGTGCTGACCGTGCCTATCGGCTTCATCCTGGCCTCCGCCTTCCCGGCCATCGTGGTCTACGCGCAGGAACTGCTGCCGGGCCGCACCGGCACCGTCGCCGGCCTGTTCTTCGGCTTCGCCTTCGGCATGGGCGGCGTCGGCGCCGCCGTGCTGGGCCTGCTGGCAGACGCCACCAGCATCGGCTTCGTCTACCAGGTCTGCGCCTTCCTGCCGGCCATCGGCCTGCTCACGGTGCTGCTGCCGGACACGCGCGAAGCGCGGGGCTGATCGGCGGCCAACGAAAAAGGGCCGGGGCAGGATATGCCCCGGCCCTTTTTCATGAGCGGCGAAGCCTGCTTCGGCCCCGCACGTGGCGCCATCCTCCGAAACGGTGAGGCAGGCTCACCAGCCGCGCCCTAGGATGCCGGTCATTCCCTGACCAACCCCCGCTCCGACCATGGCCTTCGCAGACTCCAACAGCGCCGAGCTCGCCTCCTGGCGCGACACCGTCATCCGCTTCCTCGCCGACGAGGTGGAGCCCCACTACGAGAAGTGGGAGAAGGCCGGCATCGTCCCGCGCGAGCTGTACGGCAAGCTCGGCGCCGCCGGCCTGCTGTGCGTGGACCTGCCCGAGGAATACGGCGGCAGCGCCGCCCCGCTGGCGTTCTCCTTCGCCATCGCCGAGGAGAGCGCGCGGCTGGGCTACATGTCGCTGACCTCCAACATGATGATGCACTCCGACATCGTCGCCCCCTACATCCTGCACCTGGGCACGGAAACGCAGAAGCAGAAATACCTGCCGCGCATGGCCACCGGCGAATGCTTCGGTGCGCTGGCGATGAGCGAGCCCGGCACCGGCTCCGACCTGCAGGCCATCCGCACCTCCGCCGTGCCCGACGGCGACGGCTGGCGCCTCAATGGCTCCAAGACCTTCATCACCAACGGCCAGCACGCCGGCGTGGTGATCGTGGCCGCCAAGACCGACACCAAGGCCGGCGCCAAGGGCATGACCCTGTTCCTGGTGGACTCCGAGCTGCCCGGATTCCGTCGCGGCCGCAACCTGGAGAAGATCGGCATGCACGCCGCCGACACCTCCGAGCTGTTCTTCGACGACGTCCGCCTCGGCCCCGACGCCGTGCTGGGCCGCCTCGGCGGCGGCTTCGGCCACCTGATCGACGAACTACCGCGCGAGCGCCTGATGCTGGCGGTGGCCGCCGTCGCGCACGCCGAGGGCGCCCTGCAGCGCACCATCGAATACGTCACCAGCCGCAAGGCTTTCGGCCAGACCGTCGCCAGCTTCCAGAACACCCGCTTCGAACTGGCCAAGATCAAGACCGACGTCGAGACCACGCGCGCCTTCTACGAGAAGTGCTGCCGCCTGTACGAGGAAGGCAAGCTCGACGTGCCCACCGCCGCCATCCTCAAGCTCGCCAGCAGTGAGATGGAATGCCGCGTAGTGGATGCCTGCCTGCAGCTCTTCGGCGGCTACGGCTACATGGCCGAATACCCGATCTCGCGCTACTGGACCGACGCCCGCGTGCAGCGCATCTACGGCGGCACCAACGAGATCATGAAGGAAGTGATTGCGCGCTCGCTGGTGGGGCGCTAGGTCCGACCGTATTGGGGCGGCATTTTGAGTTTTGCTGCTGAACAGTCGATATCTGAAGGAAATTTTTCCAGGTAAGTGTTCGCGCAAGCGGTAGCCTGAAATCATCATCAGTTCATTGACGCCGACCTGACGCCTCAGTCAGGTTGACGGCTCTCCGAATTCGAGTTCATAACAGAGGCGGCAAGCGTGGGGCTTGCCGCTTCAACGGGCTGCAAACAGAAGCCGGTGGCGTTCGTTTTCAAGCCTGCGGGAGCTCAGGGTTCGTTCGCTCCATCTCGCCCATCTGCGTGCTTCGCGGCGGTATGAAGTCGAATCGAAGGCTTTCGAATCCGGGATGTATCCGGGAGCTGAAATGGGGGAGCAGATGAAGAGGCCAAGGGGAGCTGGGGAGCTCGCCGTCTTGCTGTCGATACTGGTGCTCGCCGTGGCTTCAGAAGGCGCGAGTGCCGAAACCATCGAGTTCAATCGACTTCAGGACCGGGTCGATGAAAGCAGTGTTCTGGTCTACAAGGGGACCGCACCTTCGGCCGGCGACTGGGGGGCCATCCTCGTCGCAAAAATGCCCACAAGCTCGGGCCTGCGTTCTTGCACCGCAACGTTGGTCGGACCCCGGACATTGCTTACCGCAGCGCATTGTGTGGATGCCGGCGACGATAAGCCACTGCGGGACATAGCCCTGACCATCGACAAAATCCGGCTCGAGTTCAAATGCCTGATCGATCCGGCGTATCTGAGGTCGGGGTCCTATAGCACGCAGCAGCCGCGTGGCATTGCCAGCCCGGACTATGCCCTCTGTGAACTGAAACCCGCTCCCAAGCTGCCAGCAGGCTTCCTGAACATGAGGCCGGAGCAATTGGACCTGTCCACCTTGAGGGCGGGGGATGCCGTGCTCATGACGGGCTACGGCTGCGTGAAGATGGATGCGGATCTTGCAAACAGGAAACTGACGCCAGGGCCTTTCGCGGAAGTCTTCAATGTTGGCGACGAGCAGGTGGAAACTGCGGGTCCGACCATCGTGCGGACGATTTCCAAGGATGCCAAGGAGCCGGCCCTCTGCTGGGGTGACTCGGGCGGCCCCCTGATTTCCGGTGCCACGACCAAGAATCCCACCGCCGCCCGGAATGTTCGCGCAGTGAACTCCAGCGTGAGCGTTGCGACCGGTGAGCTGGTTTCAGTGATGGCCGTACTGTCGTCACTGGAATTCCGCATGTTTCTTGGGTGCTGGCAGAAGGAAAAAAAGGCTTTCCCGGTGCTCGTCCGACAGAAGGAACTGATTGAACCATGCGGATCATAAACTGCCTGCTTCCATTGCTGCTGATGACTTCGGCGGCATTTTCCCAGAGCCCCGAGCCTGCCCCTTCACCGGTTCCGGTGGTGAGCGAAGACGTCATCATCCGCATCGTTCGCCAGAATCCGGAGCCAGGACTAGTGGCGTGGCTCGCCAAGAATGCCCGTCCTTCCAAGCTGACGCCCGAAGGATATCCAAGCCTGCCCTCAATGACGGCAGACGAGGTCATCGGGAAGCTGTGCGGCCAGGCCTTGAGCGGCTACTGGAAGGTGTTCATCCAGAGAAATGGCCTTGAAGAAGGCCTGATCGTTCGGAGCGCGGCCTTGGGTGTCAAGGCATACGAATATGAGTGGCCCGCGTGCTTCTACTATGAAAGTGGGGCCTTCAGGCACACGCTGGAGGAAGGCGAGCGACCCAGCGACGTCTACCAGCGGGAAACCGGCGACAAGGGGACGCCGGAGCGTCATCGACAGTTCTTCGGATTCTCCAGCCTGGACAAATTGACCCAGGCAACGGCAGGGCAGGAACTGAAGTACGGATACCGTACACGGCCCGTCATCGTGAGATCACTCATTGATCGAAAACTCTTTGCAAAGCGCTTTAATGATGTAGCCCGTTCCTTCGCCGACATGCCCACATTGGTTCCACCCATCACAGGAGGTGGGATCATTACTCCCGTGGACTTCACTGAATCGGGAGCGATACTCGGTGCCTCAGGCCCTGTCGAGTGCGACGGACGGCTGAATGCGCCATTCGACCTTGCGAGGCTTGAGCACGCCTACATGAAGGCGGCGTCCGACCCCAAACCGGCGGTAACCATTGTCGTTGCAGACAACGGCTTCTTCGGAGCCGTTCGTGGGGAAGATGGCTCGATAGAGACCAGAAAACTCTTTGAACGAAAATTCTTCGACATAAAGCCCGGCCAGAATGGGCAGCCCAGCCTCGGAACGACACTCACCTTGCGGGATGGCTCTCCGGTCAGTCCGCTGAACTTCGAGAACAGTTTTCCCGCGAATTACGTGCCGACGGAAATATCCGGCCACGGGACACATGTAGTGGGTCTTGCACTGGGTGGTGAGGCGCGCGCAAGCAAAAAGATATTCGGAGATTCCCCTTGGCTTCGTGCCTGGCTGGTTGCCTTTTCGCCGGGGCTGAGCAGCATCGATGACGTGCCGGCGTCCCAGCTGTTGTCGGAGCTCGACAAGATGTCTGGAGATCTTGGCGCGGCCAGCGTCGTGAACATGAGTCTCCGGCTCAGTGCCTCGGCTGAGGAGCCCCTGCGCACGATCTTTGCAAGGCATGCAAAGACACTGTTTGTCGTCGCGGCTGGCAATCATGGCATCAACATGGATACCAACGAGTCGTCCATCTATCCCGCGGCCTTGGGTGGATTGCCGAACGTCCTGACGGTTGCTGCCGAGGATGGCACGGGATATCTGACGCAATTCTCGAATCGCAGCATGGCCGTGGTCGATATCGCAGCACCTGGTTGCAATGTCCAATCGACTCTCGACGGAATCAATCCCGCAGTACTTTCGGGGACATCCCAGGCCGCGCCCATCGCGACATTCGCCGCGGCGCTCCTGGATAGGGTGCACGTGTCACCCGAGAATAGGAAGCGGCGATTGGTCCTCAGTGGCGATCTCCTCGAGGGAGTGAACATAGTCCAGTCCGATGGCGTGGTGAGGCATGAAATCGTCATGGGCAAAGCCAGGATTCCCGTTCGTTCCAGGTCTCGCCTGAATATCGTCAAGGCGCTTTACAAGGATCATGACTATCTCCGCTATCGGGATGAGCAGGGACAGTTACGTGAAGTCTTGGGACAACTGGGAACGAGAACCGGACCGGATTGTGGCGTGGATGGCTGGAGCTTCCCCAAGGTTTTCGCCTTCAAGAGGAGCTCATCCGATGGCCAGGCCTGGTGTTTCTGGAGAAATGAAATGGAGCCCTCGGCCATCCAAACCAGGCCCGAGGATGTCATCAACTTCTTCAATGTCCTCTACACGATAAGCCCCGATGGCACCATTCAAGCGGCACCCTACGAAGAGTTCGGACTGCCTCTGGACAGGGTGGACGAGTTCGTGATGTCCGAAACCCACATGGACTATTTCGACTAGGAGGATCAGATGCGAAAAAGCACTGCGTCGTGGCTACTGGCGGGGATTGCGCTCGGAGGCTGTACTACTGCTCTGAAGACCTCCGCACCTGCAGAGGGCATCTCCCAGGGATTCTCTTATCAGCTGCCACGGGTGGCATACGACATCGAGGTCAGGCGTGTGTTGTCTGCTTGCCCTGAGTTTGCCGGGCAGGAGGTCCGCTTCGACGTCTCGGCCTCTGCGGCACCCAGGACAATGCCCGGCGAAGTGGTCGTGGTGAACTATCTCGAAGCGGATAGCTGGACCAAGACCACTGACTTCACGCTGAAGAATCATTCCAATGGCATGTTGAAGAGTATCAATGCCACCGTGAACGACCATACTGCCGATATCGTCAAGGAGGGCGTCAAGGCCGCCGTGGGAGTCGGCAAGATCGCTATCGGGTTGCCGGGTGGAGGCGGTGTTTCCACGCCGCAATCCTATGACGGCACGGAAACATACCTGCGGTGCGCAGGACCGGCGCGTGAGATGTTGCTCGGCTTGCCAGGCATGAAGACGGCTATCAAGGCGGCAGAAGCGGCATCCAAGGCGGCGAGCAAGGCATTGGCCGATCTTGAAGCGGCGTCGAAGACCGGAAAGCCGGCCCCGGCCAAGGATCTGGCCGAACTGACGAAGGCAGCGCGAGAAAAGGCAGACGCTCTGGAGAAGGCGAAGAAATCCTACGACGATGCTCTGGCATCGCTCACGGTGATTCACCGGACCACCCTGGATATTCCGGAAAATGGCGCTGAGGCTGTGCTTCAGTTACGGCACGCCGTCGATGGCAAGGTGAAGCCAGGATCGCTGTTGGAGATCTACAAGCCAACGACAACGGGACAGCACTTCCTGATTCCCTTGGACAGTACCTTGAAGCCTGATATTCAGGCAGCGGTTCCGGAAAATTATCCCGGCGGGCAGAAGGGGGGCGAAATGATCGAAGCCGAGCGTGCGCGGCAGGCCAAGGAGATCGCGGATGCCGCGGCCAATCAGTCGCCCTCGCGACTCGATGAAACGCTGGGTCAGATCGGAAATGCGGATGTCACGATGGTGGCATCCAACCTGGCGGGCGGCAGCGCTCCCAAGGGACTGGATGCCAGCGCCTCGTGCGTTGATGACCCCAAGAGTTGTGGCGTCCTGTATCGCACGCGGGCCTTGGGTCGGATGCGTATCTGCGTCGGAAGCGGAACTGGAGCTGCCAATGCCTGCATCAGCCGGGTCAATGGCGATCCGTCGATCCTCTTCAGTGAAGAACGCGCCATTCCCCAGTTTGGAAAATTGATGTCGCTGCCGCTGGTCAATGGTCCGTTCACGAACAATGTCCTCACGGCCGAGTTCACCGAGGACGGACTGATCACGGAGTTCAGTTACAAGAAGCCCAATGCCGAAGGTCAGGCTGCTGCCGCCAGCTTCAATGAACTGGTCACGGGAGCGTCCGAGATCATTACGTATCGCAATGGCCGTGAGTTGCGCGAACTCAAGGAAAAGAAGGAGCTCTACGAAGCTCAGCTTGCCGCCGATGGGGCACAGGGAAAGCTGACTCCCACCGAGTTGCAGCAATTGAAGAACAGGAAGGAACTCATAGAAGCCCAAATCGCCCTGGCTGAAGCGGAGAAGCGTTCGCAGCCGCAGCAACCCTCCGAAGTGACGAAAGTGAACAACGAGACGTCGCTATATGAGGCACAACTGGCAAGGACACTTAAGATTCTCGAACTCCGCAAGGCACAAAAGGCTTTGGCTGACCTCGAGAAGCCCAAGACTGAGTGATCGCCATACCCCTCAGAGGGGCGCAGCAGCTGTATCGTCCCCATGGCCTGCCTTGTCCGAACGAGGTGGGTCATGGGGTTCCGTTTGAGCCGACGCCCAGGCCAGCGCGTCTTCCAGCCGGTCGTTACCCCAGAACAATTCGCCCCCCACCACCATCGCCGGCGCGCCGAAAACCCCGAGGCGGACCGCCTCGTCGGTCTGTGCCGCCAGCAGCTGCTTGGATTCGGGTGTCTGCGCTGTGGCCAGTATCGCCGCCGCATCGCCGGCTCCGGCCTGCGCCAGGCAGTCCGCGATCACCGCGGCGTCCGCGATGTCCCGATCCTGCGCGAAGTTCGCCGTATACACCGCGCGGACGAAGGTCGGCAGCCAGGGTTCCCCGGCATGGCGGCAGGCCACCCGTGCCGCCAGCAGCCCGTTGCGCGGAAAAGCCGAAGGCCGCCGCAGCGGCAGGCCCAGCTTCTCGCAGCCGCGCTCCATGTCGCGCCACATGTACTGGCCCTTTACCGGGTAGAGGTTGAAGGGCGAGTCGTTCCAGCCCTGCTGCTTGAAGATGGGCCCCAGCAGGAAGGGGCGCCATTCCAGATCCACGCCGGCCTGCGCCGCCGCCTGCTCGATGCGCATCGCCGTGAGGTAGGAATAGGTGCTGGCGAACTCGAACCAGAATTGCAGTTTCATCGGGCGGACCATCGGAACAGGACCATGAGCTTAACGGGCCTGGCGCATCAGCCACAGGATCGCCAGCGCGATGCCCAGGATGAACAGGCACAGGCTCCACATCATCGCCTGCGCCATCACACCCCAATCGGCATAAACCCCGGCGATCCCCGCCGCCGCCAGCATCAGGCCCTGGCCGCCATTGCTGACCAGCCCCATGCGCAGTACGCCGCGTGGAAACTCCCCGCGACGCGCCTGCTCTATGCCGCCGTAGTAGCCTGCCAGCAGGGCGAGCGTGGAGAGGCCATAGAGCCGCAGGAACAGCAGGGTCGGCTGCGGTGGAAACCCCAGCCACTTGTACACGGCGGCGGGCGTCAGCAGCATCGGCAGCGCCGCCGCCAACGCGGTGCCGACGATCTTGATCCACAGCAGGCGGATCACCGGCCGCAGTTCGCCGTTCATGATCTCTTCAGCCGCTGCGTGAAGAAGGCCAGGATCTCATCGCGCGCCGCCACCGTGGGCTGTCCGGCCTCGTCGATCAGATGCGCCGTCACCACGCTATGCGGGCTGGCCACGATCTTGGCGAAGAATGGCGGAGGCTCCGGATGCGCCGCCACGTCCGGCAGCACGCGCGCGATGAAGCGGGGTCCCAGGGCCTCGCCCAGGGCCGCGAAGCGTTCCGCACGGCAATGCCGGTCGCCGTCGAAGCGGTAGGCCATCACGGTCAAATCCTCGCGTTCCAGGCGCTCGCGCACCAGCGCCAGGTCTGCTGGCGGGATGTCGAGCGCGGTCGGCTGGTCCATCGGCATCGAGGGTTGGCAGACCACCGGCGCGATCGTCGCCGGCTCCAGCATCAGCGACAGCGCGAAGTTGCCGGTGAAGCACATGCCGATGGCGCCCACGCCGGGCCCACCACATTCCGCCTGGGCCTGCCGCGCCAGCGCACGCAGCCAGCGGGTCACCGGGCTGCTGCCGGCGGCCAGGCCGCGGAACTCCGCGCTGATGCAGGTGCGGCGGAATACCGCCACGCCTTCCTCCGCGCCCGGCACCGCGCCGTCGCGGCCGAACAGCGAGGGCATGTACACCGTGAATCCGGCGTCGCGCACCCAGCGCGCAAAGCGCGCCACCTGCGGGCTGATGCCCGGCATCTCCGTCATCACGATCACCGCGGGTCCCGATCCGGCGATGTAGACCGCCTTCTCCACGCCTTCCAATGTGACCGGCCGGCGCTCGAAGTCGTCCAGCGGATCGTCCAGGTCCATCCTGCCTGCCTTGCCCATGCATTCTCCCGTGGCCGGGTCATCGCGGCCGGTTTGTATTGCAGCCTGGGCAGGCCCAGAATGGCAGTGTCCGATAAGACTGTTTAAGGGCTTAATCCGCCATGCATGATTTCACTGTCCTTGTGCTGGAAGGGGCCTACGCCAGCAGCGTCGCGCTGACCCACGACATGCTGGCCACCTCCGCAGCCCTGGCGTCGCGCGCCCGCGTCCCGGCACCGCGCTGGCGCTTCTGTTCGCTGGAGGGTGGCAGCGTCACCCTGCAGGGCGGCATGCGCATCGACACCGCCCGCCTGCCGCTGCGCAGTCGCGACGATCGCTCCACCTGGGTGCTGCCGGGCCTGGGCATGGATACCCCCGCGCTGCTGGCCCAGCGCCTCGCCCGTGACGACGTATGCCGCATCACGGCCGCCCTGCAGCGGCACGCGCGCTCCGGCGGCGCGGTGGCGGCGTCCTGCTCTTCGGTGTTCCTGCTGCAGGCCGCCGGCCTGCTGGACGGGCGCCGTGCCACCACCACCTGGTGGCTCGCGCCCTTGCTCCAGCAGCAGGAGCCGGGCTGCAAGGTCGATGCCGACCGCATGGTCTGCGCCGACGGCCCTGTTACTACCGCCGGCGCCGCCTTCGCGCAGACCGACCTGATGCTGCACCTGCTGCGGCAGCGCTGCGGCGCAGCGCTGGCCGACGCCGTGTGCAGGGCCTTGCTGATCGACGGCCGCCAGGCCCAGGCGCCCTTCATCGTCCCCGAGCTGCTGGCCAGCGGCGACAACCTCGTCGCGCGGCTCGCCGCCCGCGTGGACAAGGCGCTGCCGCAGGCGCCCAGCGTCGCCATGCTGGCGGACGAGTTCTGCATGTCGGAGCGCTCGCTGTCGCGCCACGTGCATCGCGCCACTGGCAAGAGCACGCAGGCCCTGGTGCAGAGCGTGCGTCTGCGCCGCGCCCGCGCCCTGCTGGAGGGCAGCCGCATGACCGTAGACCAGGTGGCCGAGGCCGTGGGCTACCAGGACGCCACCGCCCTGCGCCGCCTGATGAAGAAGATCGCCGGCGCCAATCCCAGCCGCTACCGGAGCGTGGTGGCGGCCTAGGGAACCTGGCGGGAACTTCGGCCCGGCGAATGGTCCAAGCGCCCATGAACGCCGAGCCTTCCATCGAGATCAGCATCGTCCCCAGCCACGCCCTCTCGCCGCGGCTGCGCCAGGAGCTGCTGGTGCTGTGCAGTGCCGCCTACGAGGAAGACTTCACTGCTTACCTGGAGCTGCTGCAGCCCGCTACGCATGTGCTGGTGCATGCGGATGGCGAACTGGTGAGCCACGGCGCCTGGGTGGAGCGGGAGTTGCGGGCTGAGGGTGTGGGCGTCCTGCGCGCGGCCTACGTCGAGGCCATCGCCACGCTGCCATCGCAACAGGGCAGGCGCTACGGCAGCATCGTGTTGTCGAGCATGCCGCCCCTGCTCGGTGACTACGACCTCGCCGCGCTGTCGCCTTCGGCCGAGGCGTTCTACCAGCGCCTGGGCTGGGAGACCTGGCAGGGGCCGCTGTCATACCGCAGCCCGCAAGGCGAGGAGGTCCCCACGCCGGACGAGCAGGTGATGATCCAGCGCCTGCCGCGCACACCGCTGGCCCTGGACCTGCGCCGCGCCCTCAGCGTGGACTGGCGCCCTCTCGAAGTCTGGTGAGCTTCAGCGTCCCACCGGGATGCGCGCCGCCGGCGTCGGGCTGCCCTCGGAGGTGATCAGCAGCGCGCCGCCGTCCGCCATCCAGGTCACGGCCTCGATCTGTGGATAGTCCGGCAGGTCCAGTGCCCGCGGTGCCTGCTGCAGGGCCTGCACCCAGGTCTGGCCCGCACCCCGCTGGTAGATGTAGGCCTGGGTCAGCGTGACCATCGCCAGGCGGGTGCCGGACGGGTCGAAGTCCATGCCTGTTACCCAGTTGATGCGTTCCGGATTTTCCGCGCCGGCCGGTGCACGCGGAATCACGATCTCGCCCAAAGCCTCGGCAATCACCAGCGGCAGCACAGGGCGCAGCGGCACGCGGTATAGCCGCGGCACCGCATCTCGCTTGCTCAGCAGGTAGATGAAGCCCTCCTGCGCATCCACCGTCACGGACTCGCAGTCGCGCGGGCCGTCCGGGTAGGCCATCAGGATCGAGCGCAGCGGCGAGGCACGCAGCTCCGGCGTGGTACCCGCCCGCAGTTCGGGCTCGCTGGCCACGTACAGCGTCAGCAGCGGACGGATCGCGCCGTTGTCGCCGACGTCCGCCAGCAGCAACCGCGGTGCGCCATCTTCGGTGAAGGAGCTCATGTCCTCCCAATCGAGATTGATCGTGCTGCCCAGGGTCAGCGTGCCGCGCAGGTGGCCGTTCTCGTCGAAGGCATAAGCCGCCGTGGGGCCGCCGCTGTCGTTGTGGCTCCAGTACAGCCCGGCCTCGCGTTGCGAGCGCGCCAGGCCGGAGGACTCGGTCAGCGCTGGCGCGTCGATCTGGAACTCCCGGAGGCCGGCACCGCCGCCCACCTCGTCACCGCTTGAGCAGGCCGCGAGTGCAAGCATGAAGGCCAGGCCGGCCAGGCGCAGCGGCAGAGTCATGGGAGTCCCCGGATGGAAAAGCGCGCCACGCTAGCTGCCTTGTTTGACCGTCGCGTGACAACGCTATGCAGGCCACGGCTTCATCGTCCAGCCCTCCGGCCCCGCCTCCAGCCGATGTGTCAGATCGAGATTCCCCAGCAGGGCCTCGTCATGCGAGACCACCACCAGCGTGCCGGGGTACTGTCGCAACATCGCCTCCAGGGCTTGCAGCGAGGCCAGGTCCAGGTGATTGCCGGGCTCGTCGAGCAGCAGCAGGCGCACCGGGCGTTCCGCGTAGAGCACCCGGGCCAGCGCCGCCTTCATCCGCTCGCCGCCACTGAGCAGCCCGCTGGGCCGCTGCACGCGGTCCGCATCCAGGCCCAGCAGGGCCAGGCGCGAGCGCAGCTCGCCCTCCGCCTGCTTCGGCTGGTCGGCCAGCATCTGCGTGAGCAGCGAGGCCTCAGGGTCCAGCAGGGAGAAATGCTGGTCCAGGTAGGCGGCCTCCACCTGCCGCTCGCAGCGCCCTGATACTGGAGGCAGCAAGCCGGCCATGACTTTTAGAAGCGTGGACTTGCCGCAGCCATTGGGGCCCGTCAATGCCAGGCGCTGGCCGCGCTGCAGTTTCAGCGACAGCGTCCCGGTGTTGCCGCTGACATACGGCAAGCGCACATCGTCCAGTTCAGCGACGCAGACTGGCGCCGCGAAGACGCCTGGTGGAAACAGCACCACCGGAAGGTCCTGCTCCACTTGCGCAGCGGCTTCGCGCACGCGCTGCGACAGCGCCTCGCGTGCATGCTCCTGTTGCACGCGCAGGCGGCCGCTGCTGGCTTCGCTGCGTTCCTTCTGCCGGCCGATCAGGATCGGCGCCTGGTTGGCCTCCGCCGCCTGCCGGGCGCCGCGGGAGAGGCGGTGCTCCAGGCGCTCGCGCTGATCCACCAGCGCTCGCTCCTCGCGCCGCCGTTCCGCCTTGCGCTGGTCCAGTAGCGCCTGGGCCTGTTCGCGCTCCTGCGTGCGGGCTTGTGCATAAAAGCGGTACCCGCCGCCGTAGCTGCGCAGTCCGAGTGCCGACAGTTCCACGATGCGTTCCATCGTCTCCAGCAAGTCGCGATCATGGCTGACCACGATCAAGCCGCCGTTCCATCGCTGTAATTGCTCTCGCAACGCCTGCCGGTGCTCCCGATCAAGATGGTTGCTGGGCTCGTCCAGGATCAGCAGGTCCGCCCCGCTGAGAAAGGCGCCGGCCAGTGCCACGCGCATCGCCTCGCCGCCGCTGAGCTGCGCGGCGGGCGTGTCGTGCCGCAAGCGCGGCAGGCCGGACGCTGCCAGTTCCTGCTGCAGCCGCTCGCGCAGGTCCCAGCGTTCACCCACGGCGTCGAAGTCGCCCTGCCGCGTGCCGCCCGCTTCGATCCGCCGCAGCGCCTCGATCACAGGCTGCATCCCCGCCAGCCCGGCCACGGTCTGGCCCGGCGGCGGTGTGGTCTGCTGCGCCAGGTAATGCACGGGGCCGTTGCGCAGGCAGCGGCCGGCACTGGGGGAGAGCTTGCCGGCCATGATGCGCGCCAGCACGCTCTTGCCCACGCCATTGCGCCCGACCAACCCGGTACGGCGGCTGTCGAAACGTTCATCGAGATCGGAGAACAGCGCCCGGCCATCGGGCAACTGGAAACAAACGCCTTGCAGCGTCAGGGAGACGGGATTCGTCATGCGCACTCCAGGAAAACACCCAGGACTTCCCCGCGAGTGATCGCGGGACGGAAGCAGGCCGTCACGGGGACGGCGGGGTGTTACTGGCGCATCGGACGAAAACTCCGCTGGGTGGAAGAGGGGCGATTCTACAACGGCCCGGGACGCTGAACGCGAAGAGCCGACGGGCGGCCGGCAAGAGGTCACTGTAGGGCGGGAGCATCCCGCCTTCTGCGAAGGTTGGCATATTTCTCCGCCAATCGATCGCGACGCGCCATCAGTAATTCTTCAAGAGGCATGCCGCCAGTGGCGCTTGAACAGATAAAACACCGGCACCCCCGCCGCGATCAGCACCAGCCCGATCGCGCTGTCCACCGGCATGGTCCACACCGTGTTGACGATCAGCAGCACCGACACCACCACGAACACGATCGGCACGAAGGGATAGCCCAGCACCCGATAGGGCCGCGCCAGTTCGGGCCGCTTGTAGCGCATCACGATCACGCCGGCGCAGACCAGGCCGTAAAAGATCCAGGACGAGAACACCACGTAGTTGGTCAGCTGGTCGAAGCTGCCCAGGGCCGCCATCACCGAGGCGATCACGGCCTGCACCAGGATGGAGACCACCGGCACGCGACTGCCCTTGCTCAGGAAGCCGAGTTGGCGGAAGAACAGGCCGTCCTGCGCCATGGCGTAAGGCACGCGTGCATTGCTGAGCACGGAGCCGTTCATCGCGCCCAGCGCGGAGATCACGAAGGCGATGGACACCGCGCCCACTGCGGCCACGCCCATGAAGGTCATCGCGGCCTTGGTGGCCACCGGCAGCGCGCCGGGGTTCAGGCTGGAGTTGGCGCTCAGCACCTCCGCCAGCGGCAGCGCCAGGAAGTAGCCCAGATTGATCAGGCAGTACACCACCATTACCACCAGCACGCCCAGGATCAGCGACAGCGGCACGTTCTTCTCCGGCTGCTTCACCTCGCCCGCGGCCATCGGCAGGTTGTTCCAGCCGTCGTAGGCCCACAGCGCCGCCAGCATCGCCAGGCCCAGGCCGGACAAGGTGAAGGCATGTGCGCTGCTGCTTTCGCCCAGGTGCGTCGCATCCGCCTGCGGGCTGAAGAACAGCACGCCCACGATCAGGCCCAGCATCATCAGTAATTTGACGCCGGTGACGAAGGACTGCACACGCCCGCCCACCGACACCTGCAGGCAGTTGAGCGCGGTGAAGAACAGCACGAAGCCGATGCCCACGCCTGCCTTGCCGCCGACCAGGTGCAGGCCCACGGCGCCCTCCAGGAAGGTGGCGGCGCCCACGCCGTAGGCGGCGATGGTGCCGGGGCCGGCGATCCAGAAGCGGGTCCAGCCGTTGAGGAAGGCGGTGAGGTCGCCGTAGGTCTCGCGCAGGTAGACGTATTCGCCGCCGGCCTTGGGGAACATGGCGCCCAGCTCGGCATAGCTCAGCGCGCCGGCCAGCGACAGCAGCCCCGCCAGTACCCAGGCCAGCAGCACCCAGGATGGCGAGCCCACGTGCTGCGCCATGATGGCGCTCTTCAGGAACACGCCGGTGCCGATCATCGAGCCCACCACGATGGCGGCGGCATCGACGAAACCCAGGCCGCGGATCAGGCGAGCGCTCATGGCAGGAGCCGTTGTGGAGACGGCCCCATACTAGGGCCTGTTAACACTATGAACAACGCAGCGACGAAGACCGTTTTGGCGCAGGGCTAAGTCCCGACATGCGCGGGGTGCTTAACGTACATCAGCGGGGCGGGACGACGCCCTGCGCCAAAACGGTCCCGCCCTCCGGGTGCCGCCAGATTTGCCGCCATGCGGGCCATTGGCTTACTTCGGAGCGACATTGAGTCACTCCTCAGCAGGGCCAATAGCCTCGTCGGTTACTTAGTCCCTCTAAGCGCCCCCTCGCGTCTGGCCCGGCGGCAAATCTGGTGGCATCGCCGCGTTGTTCATAGCGTTAACAGGCCCTCGCCCGAGCGCCGGCCGCCGCGCGCGGTGTCTACTGGTTGATCTGCTCCAGGATCAGCGGGCGGATCACGCGCCACAGGTTCACGCCCGTGGTGGAGCCTTCCAGCGTCCACAGCGCGGCGCTGTAGTCCTTGTCGAAGTCCATCCATGGCGTGGCACCGAGCAGGCCGGGGTCGCTCAGTTCCGGGCCGGCGCTGCCGGGGTGGGCGGATGCGCCCGACAGCCACCAGCCGTTGCTGTAGCCGTCGAGCCCGCTGTCCTCGCCCACCGGCTGGAACAGCACCAGGCGCGAGCCGATCTGGCTGTCGGTCACGCTCGCCGCGCTCTGCGCCGACAGCACCGTGTTGCCGTTAGCGCGGCCACCGTCGATGAACATACGCATGATGCGCAGGTAGTCGAGCGCATCCGACAGCGCGCCGCCGCCGATGCGCGGGTTGTCGTTGCCCACGTAGCGGAAGGTTTCCAGGCCCAGTGGTGTGCCGATCCGCTGCGAAAAGAGCTGAGCCCAGGGCATGCCCGCGGCGCGCTGCGCCACGTAGCCGGCCAGCTGGTAGCCCGCGCCGCTGTAGAAGAACGCCGCATTGGGCGGGAAGTTGAGCGTCAGGTTGGCGATCTCCTGCGCGCAGGCCTGCAGCGTGATGCTGTCGTTTTCCATGCAGGGCGAGCCGAAGGGCAGGCCGGAGCTGTGGTTGAGCAGCATCCGCATGGTGATCGGGGCCTTGTCCAGCGGCCAGGAGATCGAGCTGCCGAGATAGGTCGACACCGGCGCATCCAGGTCCAGCAGGCCCTGGTCCACGAGCGACAGGATCGCCGCGGCCGAAGGCGCCTTGCTGGCCGAGGCGATGGGGATGGTCATGCGTGGCGGCATGTTGCCGCCGCTGCGTTCGAACACCAGGCGCCCGCGGATCTCCAGCGCGAAGTTGTAGCCGTCCATCTGGCCCTCATCGCTGCCCAGGTTGTCGTCCAGTGCTTCAATCAGCGCCGACCAGTCGTAGGTGATGACCTTGAGCGTGGTCTCCGCCGTGCGCACGCCGCCGGGGCCGGTCGCGGTCAAGCGATACGTGGTGGTCTCGGTCGGCATTACGCTGAGGCTGCCGCTGGTGGGCTGCGTGCCCAGGCCCGGTTGGATGCTCACCGTGGTCGCCGCGCTCGTGGCCCAGTTCAGGGTCGCGGATTCGCCCGGCTGTAGCGAAACCGCGCTGCTGCCGAAGCTGGCGATCGTCGGTGGCGGCAGCACCGTCACCGTGACCTCGCTGCTGCTGTTGCCGCCGGGGCCGGTCGCCGTGAGGCGGTAGGTGGTGGTCGCGGCCGGGGTCAGTGTCACGCTGCCATCCACGGGGACCGCGCCCACGCCGTTGTCGATGCTGACCTGTGTCGCGTCGGTGGTCGCCCACTGCAACTGGCTGCTGCCACCGGCGGCGACCGACGCGGGGCTGGCGGTGAAGCTGTCGACGCGCGCGGCGGCGGCCTGCACCGTGACCTGCAGGCTGGCGCTGCGGGTGCCGCTGCGGTTGGTGGCCGTGAGGGTGTAAGTGGTGGTGGCCGTCGGGCGCACCGTGGCCGTGCCCTGCGCGGCCCGGCTGCCCAGGCCCGGTTCGATCCGCACCGTGGAGACATTGGCTGCCTCCCAGCTCAGCGTGGCCGCGCCGCCGGAGACCAGGTTCGCGGGACTCGCCGTGAAGCTGCGCAGCACCGGTGCCGGCAGTTCCGCCTCGCCTTCCTTCTCGCCCTCTCCTCCGCCACCACCGCCACCGCAGGCACTGACCAGCAGCACGCCCAGGCCGAGCAGGGCAAATCGTAAGGCGGGTTTCGGAAACATCGCGGCGTCCTTGTTCGAAGAAGGGACGCCGGGGCGCCCTGCCGGCTCGAGAGGCCGGCAGGGTCATGCTGCAGGCTCGCGGCGCGGTTCTGGCGCCTGGCAAGACGAGCGGCAGGGATGGCCGTGCGGAATGGGGCTAAACGAAGACCGTTTAGTTTTTCTAAACTACTACCCCAGAAC
Organism: Solimonas sp.; assembly: GCA_030149365.1. Taxonomy (GTDB): domain Bacteria; phylum Pseudomonadota; class Gammaproteobacteria; order Nevskiales; family Nevskiaceae; genus Solimonas_A. Next base: position 1,875 of record JASBRP010000030.1, on the reverse strand, counting down.
AAATCAATTGTTGCGCCGCACCAACCCCCGTAAATTGCACATCAACGAAGTACTTGGAGCGCAAAAGGAGGTACCCGATGTTTGCAACGATCATTGTCGCCAGTGTCGCCGCCAGCTTGATGTCGGTAGCCGTTCTGGATGTCACGGATACCGTTGCCGACCTCCGCCGCGCCGGACCCAAGCACTGACCTGAACCATTTTTCCTGCCGCGGTGCGCGGCGCCGAGCCCTCCCCCCCAAGGCTCCGCGCACCCCGGTAACGATCTCCTCCAGATCCCGCCATGGGATCTACTTTTCAAGGCCGCAATTTCCCTCGCGGCCTTTTCTTTTTTTCTGTCGCGCCCTGGGCATTCTTCGCATCCAGGGCGGCTTCCTCCAGCAGCCACTTCCTGAACGCCACCACCTCCGGCCGGCTGGCCGAGGCCGACGCGGTGACCGCGTAATACGCACGGTCCAGCCGGATGGCCAGCGGGATCGCCACCACCAGGTCGCCGCGTCCGAGTTCGTCCGAGGCAAACAGCGGCGTCGCCAGCGTCACGCCCAGCCCGTCGGTGGCCGCGTCCAGCGCCAGCGTGGAGTGGTCGAACTGCAGGCCGCGGCGCGGATCCACGTCCGTCACCCCCGCCAGGCGCAGCCACTGCGCCCAGCCCGAGCGTGAGCGGTCCTCGATATGCGTGTCGCCGTGCAGCAGCGCGTGGTAGCGCAGGTCGGCCGCCGTCTTCAGCGGGTGCGCGCCTTGCTTGGTCAGGCGTGGATGGCACATGGGCACGATATCCACGGTGAACAGCAGGTCGGCGTGCTCGCTGTCCGGCCGGCCGTTGCTGAAGCGGATCTCCAGGTCCGGCTCGGACTCCGGCGCATCGTCCGCGCCCGGGCGTTCCGAGGGGCGGATCAGGTTGCCGCTGGCCAGCACGCGCACATCGATGCCCTCGTACACCGCCAGGAAGCGATGCAGGCGCGGCATGATCCAGCGGGAGGCAAAGGTCGGCGTGGTCTTCACCGTCAGGTGCGGCGCGCGGCCGTAATCGCGCAATTCGCCCACGCCCCGCGTCAGCAGGTCGAAGCCACGCTGGAACAGCGGCAGCGCCGCATTCGCCGCCGGCGTCAGGTCCACGCCGCGCGGCAGGCGGCGGAACAGCTCCACGCCCAGTTGCTCTTCCAGCGCCTTGATCTGGTGCGTCACCGCCGCCGGCGTCACGAACAGCTCGTCCGCCGCCCTGCGAAAGCTGCGATGACGGGCCACGGCCTCGAAGGCACGCAGGGCATTGAGCGGAGGAAGGCGAGCGTTGGTCACAGGAGGGCCGCCCTGGGGCAGGCGGTCTTGGGGTGGACCTACAGTTTAGCCGGGATCGGAAAGTGGCAGGCCCACCCCAATGTAGGAGTTTGCCGACTGACAGCTGTTGCGCCTTAAGGATTCAGGGGGCGCTAAGCGAGACACTGGACCACTGCGTCGCCCCTGGCGGACGCGCCATTGTAGAAATCACGCAATACCTGGAAATACTCGAGCAGATAGTCCAAGGCCTCAGACCCGTCGCGCACCCAGATGATTTCAGGATAAATCTGCTGCTGTTCCATGTCCGCAGGATTGAACCTGGACACTAGCCATTCCCTCGAAATTCCGCTCAGAGCAGTTGAGACCTCCTGCACCTGAGAGGGAGTCAGGAATCTTGCAGGGCCATATCCTAAGTCCGGACCCAACTCCTCGCCGCCCAGCACGGCCCATGCGAGGGGTTCAGGTCCATCCCACGCGGCGCCGGTAAGCAAGTAATGAATGCCGTGCCAAGCCTTGTCGACGTCTACATGATGCTTGGGTTCATGCGCGCCATCATCCGGAAAGAGAGCCTCTCCAATAGAGTCCTGGTCGCTGCGAAATTTC
>JASBRP010000027.1 GCA_030149365.1 Solimonas sp. | reverse complement strand
GGGCTCGTCCTTTGGGCGTCAGTCGGGCATTCTCGTGGCTGTTCATCCGGCTCCCTGCTGATGGGGTTGAAGTCTCGACAACCTCAGATTCCCATCAACACAGCCGGATGAACAACCTATCGAACCTTCACACCTAGGGCTCATGCGTTTGCACCATGTCCGCCGCCTGGAGGGGATGCCAGCATCCTCTCCAAGCGACGGGAGATTCCGATGTCGATGCGTGAATGGGTTTATGGGCTGCTGGGTGTCGCAGCTGCGGTGATCGGCTGGTACTACAACCTGCAATACCTGCAGCAGCCGGACTCCGGCTGGATCGACTGGATCCGGCAATGCCTGGTGAATCCGGCCACCACCTCGGCGCTGGCGGACCTCAGCTTCACCTATCTGATCGTCGGTATCTGGATCGTACTCGAAGGCCGGCGCCTCGCCATGCGCCATGCCTGGCTCTGCGTGCCCATCACGGTCTTCGTCAGCCTGGCGCTGGGCCTGGCCCTCTTCCTGATCCTGCGTGAGCGTCGTCTGCGGACCCTGCCTGCCGCAACCGCAGCCGACGGCTAGAAGGTCTCAGGGTTCCCAGGCCGTCGGCAGCAGGCGGGCATCCCGCACCGTCGGCAGCTTCAGCAGGCGGTCGAGCAGCAGCTCCGGAATCGCCACTTCGTTGGCCAGCAGCTCGAAACGCAGTTCGACGCTGTCGTCGGCATCGCGTCGGGAAAAGCTGAACTGCAGCGGCAGCTCTGCCCTCACGGTCAGCAGGGCCAGGACCCTGGCGGGCAACTGCGGGTCCGCATCTCCGGTCAGCAGGAACCTCAGGCGGCTGGGGTCCCCGATTTCGACCGCGGCGTCGCCATACGGCCCCTTGGCCGCCGCCGCTTGCCGCTCGAGCGCGGCCTGTCGGGGTTCCTGGCTGGTCATGGTTTCTCCTCGCGGCACATCGGTAGGGTCGCAGCAGCACTTCCAGTCTGCAGGGAATACGACTACACCAGGCAGGAGGTCAAACCAGCTGCCTGCGCCTTGCCGTGACTGGCGCACGAAGGGGGAGCATCCGGCAGCGCGAGGTATCGGCCCTCATTGCACGATCCCCACGCCATCCCATGCTCCCCCCTGGTGCAGCTCAGGGCCCGTGGCCCCGGATTCCATCATTTAACGGCAAGCCGCTCCGCCAGCGCGTCGATCAGGCGCACGCCCCATCCCGTCGTGCCACGGGGGATGCCGATGATCGGGCGGCTCACCATCGCCACGCCGGCCATGTCCAGGTGCGCCCAGGGTGTACCCACCGCGAAGCGCTCCAAGAACTTGGCGCCGGCGATGGCGGACGAGGTGCCCGCGCCACGCAGGCCGGGCTTGCCGGTGTTGCGGACATCCGCGATGTCGGAATCGACGAGGTAGTCCTGCCGCTTGGTCAGCGGCATCCGCCAGACCTCTTCTCCGCAGTCCGCGCTGGCGGCCTGCAGCTCGGCCGCGAGGCCTTCATCCGCCGTGAACAGGCCGGCATATTCCTCGATCAGGGCAATGAGGATGGCACCGGTGAGCGTGGCCAGGTCCACCACCCTCTGCGGCTGGTACTCGCGGATCAGGTAGCTGATCGCGTCGGCCAGCACGATGCGTCCCTCGGCATCGGTATTGTCGACCTCGATGGTGAGACCGGACAGCGAGGTGATGACGTCGCCCGGCCGGTAGGCCTTGCCGTCGATGATGTTCTCGCACAGCGGGATCACGGCCACGACATTGATCGGCGCCCGGCGCTGCGCCAGTACGCGCATCGCGCCGGCCACCGCGGCAGCGCCGGCCATGTCGAGCTTCATGTTGGCGATGTGCGCCGTGCTCTTCAGGTTGAGGCCACCGCCGTCGAAGGTCAGGCCCTTGCCGACCAGGCCCAGGTCGATCTGCTTCTCGCGCCGGCCGGTCCATTCGCAGACCAGCATGCAGGGCGGATTGTCGCTGCTGCGTCCCACGGCCAGCAGGCCGTTGGCGCCCAGCTTCTCCAGCGCCTTCTCGTCGAGCACCTGTACGCGCACGCCGGAGGCCACCAGCTCCTTGGCGGCATCGGCAAAGCCCTGCGGCGTCATCAGGTTGGGCGGCGCATCGACCAGCGCGCGGGCCCAGTTCACCGCATCGCCGAGCTGGCGCGCGCGCTCCGTGCCCTTCCACTGCGGTGCCGGCAGCTGCAGTTCCTTGACCTCGAAATGGCTCTTGGGCTGGCGCGAGCGGAAAGCGGTGCAACGGTAGGACGCCAGTGTCGCACCCAGCGCCATCTGGTTGATGGCGGTCTGCACGTCGATGGACAGCGGCAGCGGCTCGGCGATCAGCGCCGCCGTGTCGATACGCAGTGCACGCAGCGCATCCACCGCCGCCGCACCGGCGGCCTCCCAGAAGCGCTCTTCCCGCTCATGGTCCGCGGCGTTGCCACAGCCCACGGCGACGATGCGCCGCGATCCTTCGCTCAGGTCGGCCAGTTCGCCCGCAGCGCCACGGAAGCTCGCGGGCAGCCTGGGCAGCTCCAGGTCTGCATGCAGCGGCAGCCGTGCGCCGTTGACCAGCAGCACCTCCACCTCGGGAGCTTTCTTGGCGCGTGGCGCCAGGGGGCCGGGCTTGGCGTCACTCAGGATCTTCGACATATCGGGATTCTCTGAAGTCATTGATGTTCTCTGGCGATGGCAGCATGTGCGCCGGCAGGGCCAGCGTCATCGGTAGTTCCACGGGTTTGCCCGGCGAGTCTCAGCGCCCGCCAGGCTGCAGCCTGGCGGGAGACAGCGCCGGCGCCTCCAGGCCGAGATCCGCCAGATCTGCCGGGACGTCGCGGCCCAGCAGGCGGGCCGCCGCGAAGCGCGACAGCGCCGGCGCGGTCTGGATGCCGTATCCGCCCTGCCCCGCCAGCCAGAAGAAGCCGGCGGCATCGGGCGCAAAGCCGGCGACCGGCGAGCGGTCGGCGACAAAGCTGCGCAACCCGGCCCAGCGGCTGTGCATGCGGCGAATGTCCAGCGTGGTGGCGCGCTCGATGTTGTCCACCGCGACCGCCAGGTCCATCTCGTCGGGCTGCGCATCGCAGGGCTCGCTCGGCGTCTCGTCGCCGCGCGACAACAGCAGGCGTCCGGCATCGGGCTTGAAGTAGAACTCCTCGTCGATGTCGATCGTCAGCGGCCAGTGCTCCTGGCCCGCATGCCCCGGCACGTCCACCAGGGCGGCGGTGCGGCGCAGGGGCTGCAGGCCGATGCCGGCCACGCCGGCCAGGGCGCCGACCTGGTCGGCCCAGGCGCCCGCGGCATTGACCAGCAGCGGCGCCTCGAACACCCCGGCCTGGCTGTGCACACGCCAACCCTGGCCGATGCGCTCGATGCGCTCGACGCGGGCCTGGCACTGCAGGCGGCCACCGTGGCGGCGCAGTTGCGCCAGATAACCCTGATGCAGCGCATGCACCTCGATGTCGCTGGCGCCATGATCCAGCAGCGCCGCCGCGAGATAGTCGCGGCGTAGCAGCGGCAGATGCTCGCAAGCCTGCTCCGGCGTCAGGCGCCGGCTGGTGACACTCAGGTCCGGCTGGTCCGCCAGGGCTTCCAGGGCCTCGCGCTGATCCTCGCGGGCAATGAACAGGAAGCCCCGCGGCAGCAGCAGCGGCGTGTCGGTGAACCCTGCCGGGGGCTGGTCGAAGAACGGCCGGCTGCCGCGCGACAGGATGCGCACCAGCGGACCGCCGTAGCTCTCCGCGAATACCGCCGCCGAGCGACCGGTGGTGTGGTAGCCGGGCTGCGCCTCCTGCTCCAGCAGGGCAACGCGCGAGCCGGCACCGATCTCGGCCGCAATGCCGGCACCGGCAATACCGGCACCGATGACGATGACGTCGAAGGAATAGGCATGTTCAGACATGCCGGGATGCTAGGGCCGGCCCGGAAGCGCACATATCCGTGGTTCTACCGGTCGCTCACCACCGGCGCCGGCGCAGGCCTACCCGCGCGGCCGCAAGAGCCCCCAAACCCCGATCAGCCCGTACTATTACCTATGGACCACCCGCGAGCCCCGACCTGACACTGTGGGCAAGCCCAGAGTCCCGAGGACCACCGCTTGCGCCCTTCCGCTGCTTCCGCGACGCCCCAGATCACGCGTAGCCTGCTGTTCACCTTCGCATTGCCCGGCATCCTGCAGGGCTTCATGCAGGCCCCTGGGCAATCGCTGCTGCAGGGCATCTACGCCAAGGAATCCGGTCTGGCACTGATGGCGCTCGGCAGCGCGGTGCTGTTCGTACGCCTGTTCGACGTGCTCAGCGACTTCCTGATCGGCTATTTCTCCGACCGCAGCGCCGAGCGCGGCATCAGCCGCAAGTGGTGGATGGGCACCGGCACCATCGTTACCGTGATCGCGCTGTGGTCGCTGTTCCGGCCGCCGCCCGAGGTCAGCATCACCTACTACGCCGGCTGGTTCCTGCTGGCCAACATCGGCTGGTCGCTCTGCGAGATTCCCTACCGCGCCTGGTCACTGGAATTCTCGCCGCAGCCGGCGGAGCGCACGCGCATCACGGTGGCGATCGCGCTGGCCACCCTGATCGGCACGGTGATGTTCTACTCGGTGGCACCGGCCGGCAATGCCATGGGCCTGCTGAAGACCGGCGAGCTCAACATGGAAATGCTGGGCCTCACCGCCGTGGTCGTCGTCCTGCTGCTGCCGCCGCTGAACTTCTTCACGCTATGGCGCGTGCCCGACGGCCAGTCCCGTGCCACGCCCGGCCACAAGCCGCCGCCCGAGAGCTGGCGCCTGCTGGTGGGTTCGGTTCTGGGCAATGTGCCCCTGATCCGTCTGGTATTCGTCTTCTCCATCGCCAGCTTCATGACCGGCATGTCGCAAGGCGTCACCCTGCTGTACATGACCAACTACCTGGGCCTGGGCACCGCGGTGAACTACGTCATGGCCTCTGCGCTGCCGATCAGCCTGCTGGGACTGCCGGCCTGGGGCTGGCTGGCCCGGCGCTACCCGCTGCAGCGTACCTGGGCCGTGGGCCTGGGCCTTTGCGGCATCGTCTATGCCAGCCTCGGCCTGTTTCCGCCGCAGCCGAACATCGTGCTGTTCGGGCTGGTGCACGGCCTGATGCTGTTCCTGATCATGTCCACCCTGATCTCGGCGCCGGTGATCCTCGGCGACATCATCGACTACGGCAAGGAGCGCTACGGCGTGGACCGCGCCGGCCTCTACATGTCCTTCTGGGCACAGATCATCAAGACCGTCGGCGCCCTGTCGGCTGGCGGCGGCCTGATGTTCCTCGGCTGGATGGGCTTCGACGCCGCCAAGACCGGCGCCGAGCTGACCCCGCGGGCGATCTCCGCCCTGAAGCTGGTGGTCGCCTGGATTCCCGCCGCCGGACTGGTCGTCACCTCCCTGCTGCTGTGGTTCGTACCGATCAGTGCCGAATCGCGCCGCCTGGCCGCCGCCCGTTCGGGCGCGCCCGTCACTTCCCAGGATTGATCCGTGAAAATCTTCAGCGCCTTCCTCGCCACCGAAACCAACACTTCCGGCGTGATGCCCACCGCCGGCATCGACTTCGAGAACAACGGCCTGTACCGCGGCGACGCCAGCCTGCGCAATCCCACCGGCTTCGGTGCGGCTCACGTCGTGCTCAAGAAGCTCGCCGAGGCCGACGGCCACACGGTGGTGGAGAGCCTCACCGCGCACGCCCAGCCCTCGGGCATCACCGCACGCTCGGCCTACGAGCAATATCGCGACTGGATCCTGGAAGACCTGAAGGCGGCGCTGCCGGTGCAAGCCGTGGTGCTGTTCATGCACGGGGCCATGGTGGCCGACGGCTACGACGACTGCGAGGGCGACACCATCCAGCGCGTGCGTGAGGTGGTCGGCCCCGGCGTTCCCATCGGCGTGGAACTGGACCTGCACTGCCACGTCAGCGAGACGATGCTGACGCAGTCCGACATCATCATCGCCTACAAGGAATACCCACACACCGACACCATGGTCCGGCTCGAGGAGCTCTATGCCCTCATCACCCGGCAGGCCGAAGGCAAGATCAAGCCGGTCACCGCCGTGCATGACCTGCGCATGATCGGCCTGTGGCATACCACCCAGGAACCCATGCGCTCCTTCGTCGATCGCATGCAGGCCCTGGAAGGCCAGGACGGCATCCTGTCGATCTCGCTGGGCCATGGCTTCCCCTGGGGCGACACGCCGGACACCGGCGCCAAGCTCTGGGTCGTGGCCGACGGCGACCTGGCCAAGGCCCAGGCCCTGGCGGATCGCCTGGGCCAGGAATTCTGGGCGATGCGGCACGACACCTGGCAGCCGCCGCTGTCGATCAAGGCCGCGGTGGAAGTCGCCCGGCAGGTGCCGGAAGGCCCCGTGATCCTGGCTGACGTCGCCGACAACCCGGGCGGCGGTGCCATGAGCGACAGCACCTTCATCCTGCAGGGCCTGCTGGAAGCCGGCGTCCATGACGTGGCGATCGGCGCGATCTGGGACCCCGGCGCCGTCATCATCTGCAAGAGCGCCGGCGTCGGCGCCCGCCTCAAGCTGCGCATCGGTGGAAAATGCGGCCCGCTCTCCGGCGCGCCGGTCGACCTGCTGGTGACCATCAAGGCGATCGTCGAAAACCACTCCCAGAGCGGCCTCGGCTTCCGCTGGCCGCTCGGCACCGGCGTCTGGGTGCAGACCGACCAGGGCATGGACATCGCCCTGTGCACGCTGCGCTCGCAGCCGCTGTCCCTGGAGGTGTTCGAAGGGCTGGGCATCCCGCTGCGGGGCCGCAAGGCCATCGTGGTGAAGTCCTCGCAGCATTTCCATGCCGCCTATGCACCGATCGCCAAGCAGGTGCTCTACGTCGGCGCGCCCGGCTCGGTCTCGCAGAATTTCGCCGAGATGAGCTTCACCAAGCGCGACAACCATTTCTGGCCTCGCGTGGAAGATCCGCGGATCTAGGCTCGCGCAGCCAGGCCCCCAGGATCAGGAGGCGCCATGATCCCCGTCAGTCTCGATAGCGTCGTGGCCGCCCGCGAGCGTCTTCGCGGGCAGATCAATCCCACGCCCCTGACCCGCTCGCGCGTGCTGTCGGAGATGACCCAGGCCAACGTGTGGCTGAAGTTCGAGAACTTCCAGTTCACCGCCAGCTTCAAGGAGCGCGGCGCCCTCAACAAGCTGCTGTCGCTGGACCCCTCCCAGCGAGCCGCCGGCGTGGTCGCGATGTCCGCCGGCAATCATGCCCAGGGCGTCGCCTACCACGCGACGCGGCTCGGCATCCGCAGCCTGATCGTGATGCCGCGCGGCACACCCTTCGTCAAGGTGCGCAATACGCAGAAGCTCGGCGCCGAAGTGATCCTCTGGGGCGACTCCCTGGCCGAGGCCGCCAGCCACATGGAGGAAGAGTATGTGGGACGCCAGGGCATGACGCTGGTGCATCCCTACGACGATCCCCATGTCATCGCCGGGCAAGGCACTGTGGCGCTGGAGATGCTCGAAGCCGAGCCCACGCTGGACACCCTGGTGGTACCCGTGGGCGGCGGCGGACTGATCGGTGGCGTCGCCGTGGCGGCTCAGTGGCGGCCTGGTATCCGCGTCATCGGCGTCGAGTCGGAGCGTTACCCCTGTGCACAGGCAGCCCTGCGCAACGATCCTTCCATGGTCAGCGGCGGCCAGACCATCGCCGAAGGTATCGCCGTTCGCACCCTCGGCCAGCTGCCGCTGCAAATCCTGCGGGCGCTGAATCCTGCGCTGCTCAGCGTGGACGAGCCCGGCATCGAACGCGCCATCGCGTTGCTGGCCAGCATCGAAAAGGTCATCGTCGAAGGTGCCGGCGCAGCCGGGCTCGCCGCCCTGCTCGGCAGTGGCGACGAGTTCACGGGCCGCAATGTCGGCATCGTCCTCAGCGGCGGCAACATCGACACGCGCCTGCTCGCCTCGGTGCTGATGCGCCAACTGGTACAGGAATCCCGGCTGATCGCCCTGTCGATCGAGGTGGAGGACCGGCCCGGCTTCCTGTCGCGGGTGGCGGGCTGCATCGGCGAATCCGGCGGCAACATCGTGCAGGTCGAGCACGATCGCCTGCACGGCGGCATCCACGCCAAGAGCGCCTCGCTGGAGGTCCAGCTCGAGGCCCAGGACGAGTCGCACGCCGCCCGCATCGTGCGTGACCTGGTGACCGCGGGCTTCCGTGCCCGGCTGATCCGCTAGGGCTCTTCACCCGGGCATTTCCAGTGTTTCTACGAATCCCCCGCCAGGGGCCCCGCTGCTTTACTGTCGCCTTCATCGCCTCACCCAGGAATCGCCATGGGCACGCCCAAATCCACGCTTGATCCGGCCGCGGCCGCCGCTCCCGCCGCATTGGCCACCACCATCAGCCTGCGCCAGCCCTACCTGCTGTTCCTGGGCGACGCCAGCCACTCCTCGCGCGCCAAGACCGCGCTGGGCGTATACGACTGGGCGCCGGAGGCCTGCGCCGCGCAGCTGCGCCTGCCGGACTGCGCGGTGGACCTGGGCCTGCCCGAGCTGAGCCCGGCCGAAGCCGCGCAGAAAGGCATCGGCTCGCTGCTGATCGGCATCGCGCCGATCGGCGGCCAGTTCAGCGACGGCTGGCTGCCCACCCTGTTCTCCGCCGTCGAAGCGGGCCTGGACATCATCAGCGGCCTGCACGCCAAGCTCGGTGACATCCCGGGCCTGGCCGAGGCCGCCAAGGCCCGCGGCGTGCGCCTGATCGACGTGCGCCGTCCGCCGGCCGGCCTGCCGGTGGGCTCTGGCCGCAAGCGCCGCGGCAAGCGCCTGCTGACCGTCGGCACCGACTGCGCCCTGGGCAAAAAGTACACCGCCCTGGCGCTGGCCCGGGCCCTGCGCGCCCAGGGTGTGGCCGCCGATTTCCGCGCCACCGGCCAGACCGGCATCATGATCGCCGGCACCGGCATTCCGCTGGACGCCGTGATCTCCGACTTCACCGCCGGCGCCGCCGAATGCCTGTCGCCGGACGCAGCCGCCGATCACTGGGACGTCGTCGAAGGCCAGGGCTCGCTGTTCCACCCGGCCTATGCCGGCGTGACCCTGGGCCTGGTCCATGGCTCGCAGCCCGACGCCATGGTGCTGTGCCACGAGCCGGGCCGTACCCACATCTGGGGCTACCCGGACTTCCCCACGCCGACGCTGAAGGTCGCCATCGAGGAATACGAGCGCGCCGCGCGCCTCACCAACCCCAAGGCCCGCGTCGTCGGCATCGCCTTCAACACCTCGATGCTGGACGAGGCCGAGCGCGCCAGGCTGCTGGCCGACACCGAGCGTGAACTGGGTCTGCCCTGTTTCGATCCGCTGAAGACGCCGCTCGATGCGGTCGTCCAGCGCCTGCTCTCACTCTGAATCCCGCCATGACCCGCAAGCTCAGCATCCATACCGAAACCTGGTCCGCCGCCGCGCCCTTCACCATCACCGGCCGCACGGTGACCGAGTTCGAGACCTTCGTCGCCGACATCGGTGAAGGCGTCCGCAGCGGCTGTGGCGAGGGCATGGCGATCCACTACCTCGGCGAAACCACCGCGTCGATCCTGGCGCAGATCGAATCCGCGCGCGCCGCGATCGAGAAAGGCGCCGACCGCGAGGCCCTGCGCTCGCTGCTGCCGCCCGGCGCGGCCCGCAACACGCTGGATGCCGCCCTGTGGGATCTCGAGGCCCGCCTCGGTGGCCAGTCCGCCTGGACGCTGGCCGGCGTTGAGCCCCGCACCGTGGAGACGGTCTACACCATCGGCATCGAGACCGAGCCGGAAGCCATGGGCGAGAAGGCGGCGCGGGTGACCCACCCGCTGCTGAAGATCAAGCTCGACGGCGACCGTCCGGTGGAGCGCGTCGAGGCCATCCGCCGTCGCCGGCCGGATGCGCGCCTGGTGGTGGATGCCAACCAGGGCTGGAGCTTCGAGCAGCTGCGCGAGGTTGCCGGGGAGATGAAGCGCCTGGGCGTGATCTTCATCGAGCAGCCGCTGCGCCGCGGCAGCGACGAGTTCCTGGAGGGCTACCAGGCACCGCTGCCGCTGGCGGCCGACGAATCCTGCCAGCACCTCGGCGAGCTGGAGCAGGCCGCGCGCCGTTACCAGATGATCAACATCAAGCTCGACAAGTGCGGCGGCCTGACCGAGGGCCTGTTGCTGGCCCGCGCCGCACGCGAGCGCGGCCTGGGACTGATGGTCGGCTGCATGGGCGGCACCTCGCTGGCGATGGCGCCGGCCCAGGTACTGGCGCAACTCTGCGACTACGTCGATATCGACGGCCCGCTGCTGCTGCGCAACGACCGCATCGGTGGCTTCGTCTACGATACCGGCCAGGTCAATCTGCCCGCCAGCGGCTTCTGCTGGGGTATCTGAGGAAGTCACCACATGCCGATACTCAAGGTCTTCACCACCGGCGGCACCATCGACAAGATCTACTTCGATGCGGCCAGCCAGTATGAGATCGGCGAGCCGCAGATCGGCCGCGTGCTGCAGGGAGCCGGCGTCGCCGGCATCGAGATCTGCCCGCTGATGCGCAAGGACAGCCTGCAGATGGACGATGCCGACCGCGCCCGCGTGCGCGAGGCCGTGCAGGCCGAGTCCTGCCAGCGCATCCTCATCACCCACGGTACCGACACCATGGCGCAGACCGCGCTGGCGCTCGGCGACTGCGGCGGCAAGACCGTGGTCTTCACCGGCGCCATGCAGCCGGCGCGCTTCCACGAGACCGATGCGGTGTTCAACATCGGCTTCGCGCTCGGCGTCGCGCTCAGTTCGCCGCCCGGTGTGTACCTGGCCATGAACGGCCGCGTGTTCGACCCCGCCCACGTACGCAAGAACCGCGAAGCCGGCCGCTTCGAGAGCCTCTAGATCCCCACCTCGCGATACGCCATGGACCTGCCCGCCGACTACCAGCAGAAGCTGGACGCCCTGTTCAAGCCCTGGAACTGCGGCGACGCACCGGGCTTCATCGTCGGCGTGGCGCACCGCGGCCGCACCGTCTATCGCCGTGGCTTCGGCCTGGCCAGCATCCAGCAGGGGCAGGCCAATACGCCGCAGACGCGCATGCGCATCGGCTCCACCACCAAGCACTTCACCTGCCTGGCGGCGTTGCTGCTGGCGCAGGAAGGCCGCCTGGACATCGACGCGCCGCTGCGCCGGTACCTGCCAGAGCTGGACGGCATCAGCGGCGAGCCGACGCTGCGCGAGTGCATGCTCCACACCAGCGGCCTGCGCGATCCCAACGACCTGCTGCTGCCCTTCCTCAACAAGACCTGGAACCACTATCCGGGTCCGGGTCACCTGCTGCAGCTCGCCCATCGTTTTGCCAGCCTCAATTTTCCACGCGGCGAGCGGATGATCTATTGCAACCAGGGCTACCACCTGCTGTCGCGCGTGATCGAGCGCGTCAGCGGCCAGGCCCTCGCCGACTTCCTGCGCGAACGCATCCTGGCCCCCGCCGGCATGCACGACACCGAGCTGCTGAGCAGCGACCATCGCCTGCTACCGCGCCTGGCCGATCTGCACCTGAAGGATGGCGAGGGCTGGCGCCGCGGCCTGTTCCCCAGCGAGGAGCTCCTGGGCGAGGGCGGCATGGTCTCCACCGTCGACGACATGCTCCACTGGCTCGCGCGGCTGCGCAGCCCGGGCGAGGCCATCGGCGGCAGCGCGGTCTGGGGGCAGATGCTGCGCAAGCACCGTTGCAGCAGCGGCGCCGAGGGTGACTACTGCCTGGGCCTGATCCGCGAAGACTGGCGCGGCCTCGAGATCGTCCATCACGCCGGCGGCGTCATCGGCGGCAACAGCCAGATGCTGACCGTTCCGGCCCATGAGCTGGACGTGATCCTGCTGTGCAACCGCAACGATGCCTCCGCCCCCGCGCTGGCCAACCAGATCGTCGAGGCGCTGCTGGGCGCCGCGATGGAGCGCGCCGCCACACCCACGCCACGGCCGGACCTGCTCGGCCGCTGGTACGCACCCGCTTCGCACCGCCTGATCGGCTTGCTCGAGACGCCGCTGCCGGGCAGCCCGGAAAAGGTCCTGGCGATGAGCATCCAGGGCCAGAACATGGGCGCAGTCGTGGAGCACGACGGGCAGTGGATCCTGAACTGCTCGCCGCACGGGCGCGTCACCGTCACCCTGCCCTCCGACGACTTTCCGCAGGTCCTGCTGGGCAGCGACAACGGCCATGCCGAGACCTGGCAGCGCCTGCCCGATGCTGGCCCATCCGCCGAAGAACTGGCCGCCGGTCTGCTCGGCCGCTACCGCGATGCCGAACTGGGTGTGGAGGTGGTGGCCGTGCTGATCGATGGCCACCTGCACCTCGACCTGCTGCCGCTCTCGGGCTACAGCCGCCTGCGACTGACGCCCTACTCCAGCGAGGTCTGCGGCTTCGTCTACGAATCCAATGCCTTCGCCAACTATCCCGTCCTCGGCAGCTTGTCGATCGAGCGTGAGGATGGCCGCGTCACGGGCCTCCGGCTCAGCACCGCGCGCACACGCAACCTGCGCCTGATACGACAATGAACTTCGAATCCCTGTTCCACTCCGCCGCCGTCGATGGCTGGCTGCACGCATTGGACCTCGCCAGCGGCCGCGAGATCGCCTGGCAGGCCGACGAACCCGTGGTCGCCGCCTCGGTGTTCAAGATTCCCGCACTGGTGGAACTGTGCCGGCAGGCCGATGCCGGGCAGCTCTCGCTGTCCGAGCCGGTACTGGTTCCGCTCGAGGGCCGCGCTCCGGGTCCCACCGGCCTGTCGGTGGCCCTGGATGCCGCAACGCTGAGCTGGCGCGACCTGGCGCTGTCGATGATCGTGGTCAGCGACAACGCCGCCACCGACGTGATCTGCGCGCGCCTGGGCATAAGCAATATCAACGCCACGATGCGCACGCTGGGCCTGCCCGGCACGCAGCTCGAAGGCGACTGCCGCCACCTGTTCGCGCAGATGGGCGAAGACGCCGGCGCCCGCACCCGCTCCGACTTCCCGGCCAAACCCGATGCGGAACTGCTGAGACGCCTGCGCGTGCTGCGGCCGCTGCAGACCAACCGCACCACGCCACGCGAGGCCTCGCGCCTGCTGGCTGCCATCTGGCGAGACGAAGCGGCCTCCGCCGAGGGTTGTGCCCTGATGCGACGCATCCTCGGCGCCCAGGTCTGGCCGCACCGGCTGGCGTCCGGCTTTCCCGAGGATGACATCCGTACCGCCGGCAAGACCGGCACGCTGGTTACGGTTCGTAACGAGGCTGGCGTGGTCAGCTATCCGGATGGCCGTCACTATGCTGTATCCGTGTTCACCCGCAGCCACGACGTGCGCGCCAAGCACCCTGCGCAGGATCGCGTCATCGGCCAGGCTGCGCGCCTGGCCATCGATCTGCTGCGCGGCTGATCGCAGGGCCGGCCGTGCGGCTGGCCCACCGGATCCATCCACGGCCGATCCTGGGCTGATCCCGGACCCACCCAGTATTTCTGCAGATAGCCCCCCTGTCCCCGATCGGAGACGATCAGGTGGACGATACTTCTGCCGATGACCATGACCGACACGACCGCCCCCAGCCTCACCCAGCAACTCGACGAACTGTTCAAGCCCTGGAACCGCAGTGACGCCCCCGGCTTCGTCGTCGGCGTCCGTCACCGGGGCAAGCTGCTGTACCGCCGCGGCGTGGGCCTGGCCAGCATCGAGCACGCGGCAGCCAATACCCCGCAGACGCGCATGCGTATCGGCTCCACCAGCAAGCATTTCGCCTGCGTCGGAATCCTGCTGCTGGAAGAGGAAGGCAAGCTCGATGCCGACAAGCCTCTGAGCGACTATCTGCCGGAGCTGGCCGGCAAGGCCAGTGGCAAGCCGACGCTGCGCCAGCTGATGCATCACACTGGCGGTGTCCGCGATCCGCTGTACGGCGTGATCATGCACAATCGCGGGTACTGGGGGCACACCCCCATCGGCGGCACCCTGCAGCTGCTGCAGCGCTACGACGGGAGCAACTTCGAGCCCGGCACCAACATGATCTACTGCAACACCGGCTACACGCTGCTGTCGCTGGTGATCGAGCGCTTGAGCGGCCAGTCCTATGCCGACTTCCTCACCGACCGCATCTGCGCGCCTCTGGGGATGATGGACACTCGTCTGCTTCCCAGCGACCTGGACATCGTGCCCAACATGGCCACGTTGCACCTGCCGCAGGCCGATGGCAGCTGGCGCCGCGGCATCTACCCCACCGACGAATTGCTGGGTTCCGGCGGCATGATCTCGACGGTCGACGACATGCTGGTCTGGACCGAGCACCTGCGCGGCCCGCAGAAGCGCATCGGCAACGCGTCCCTGTGGCAGAAGCTGTTGCAGCCCTTCCGCCTCGCCAACGGCACCGAGGGCACCTACTGCCTGGGCCTGACGCGCCAGGATTTCCGCGGCATCGAGACCATCCATCATGCCGGAGCCACACTGGGCGCGCAGTGCCAGATGTACATGGTGCCTTCGCATGACCTCGACATCATCGTCATGAGCAATCGCATGGACGGCGCCGCTCCTGCGATGGCGCAGAAGATCATGGAGCTGGTGCTCGCCGAGCAGTTGCCGCCGCCGCGCCAGCCGCCCGCGGCCGACGATCATCCGGGCCTGCCGGGCCGCTGGTACTCCACCGAAGCACGCACCCTGCTCGAGATCAGCCGTATCCCCGTGCTGCCGGGCGCGCCCGAGGGCATGATGCTCTCCGCCCATGGCACCGCCGTGGGCGTGCTGCTCGAGCGCGACGGCCGCTTGGCCATCGCCAACTCACCGACCAGCCCGATCGACCTGCTGCCTCCGGCCGCCGGCGAGAGCCCAGCCTCGCACGACTTCCGCCTGGCCGGCGAAACGCGATGCTTCGAGCGCCTGCCGCCGCAGGGTCCTGCCGCCGCAGACCTTGCTGCGGGCTTCTGCGGACGCTACCGCAGCGTCGACTACGGCCCGGAGATCGAGGTCGTGCTGCAGGGCGACAAGCTCTACATCGACTATCAGCCGATCTGCGGTAAAGCGCTGTGGGAGCTGCAGCCGCTGACCGAGAATCTCGTCGCCTGCGGCGCCTACCACACCGTACCGCCACCAGCGTTGCCGAATGTCGCCGTGCTGACGCTGGAACGCCGCGAGGGCCAGGTCGTCGGTTTCATCATGGACGCGGACCGCGCGCGGGGGCTGCGCTTCGAGCGCTGCTGAACATGAAAGACACTTCCGGAAACCTCGCCATGTCCTCCATCGCCTTCCACGCACGTCGCCTGGGCCGCCTCAAGGGTGGTTGCGCCGCCGCGCTGCTGGGCCTGAGCAGCGCCGCCGGTGCCCAGGCACAGGAAAGCGGTGAGCCGCAGGACTTCGACCTCGATGCGCTGCTGGCCGAACAGCCGGCCAGCACGCCGGCCGAGCCGGCTGCCCAGCCCGCCACATCGCCGGCCGGCGAGTCGACAGCTGCGGCAGGCAGCGGCGAACAACCCGCACCGGCCACCGACCCCGCGCTCGTCGACACTCTGGAGACCATCCCGGTGCAACCGCTGCGGACGGAAACGCAGCCGGCTCCGCTGGAAGAGCCGCGCCGCCATGCCCAGATCGAAGAGATCATCGTCACCGCCACCAAGCGCGAGCAGTCCACGCGCGAGATTCCCATCAGCATCTCGGCACTCACCGGCAAGTCGCTGGAGGACCTGGGCTCACACAAGCTCAAGGACTTCATTGCCCTGGTGCCCGGCATGAACACCCAGGACGAGATCGCCGGCGTGCCGCGCAAGCTCAGCGTCCGCGGCGTCGGCCCGGACACCGGCACCAACCAGACCGTCGGCGTGGTCTTCGGCGACATGCCGCTGACCGATCCCTATGGCTCCTACACCATCGTCGATCCCGATCCCTGGGACCTGGCCACCGTGGAAGTGCTGAAGGGCCCGCAGGGCTCGCTGTTCGGCGCCACCTCGCTCGGCGGCCTGATCCGCTACGTACCCAACGCCCCCAAGCTCGGCGAATGGGAAGGCCGCTTCTCCGGCAACTGGGTCAGCGTCAAGACCGGTGAGTCCGCGCCGTCGTACTCCGCGATGCTTAATCTGCCGCTGGGCGAGACCTTCGCACTGCGTCTTGCCGGCTCGCTGCAGAACCAGCCGGGCGTGCTCGATATCGACACCCCGGGGCGTCGCGAGGACAACGTCGACGACGTCGACAACTTCGCCGGCCGCGCCATCGCCCTGTGGAAGCCACTGGACGAGCTGACCTTCAACCTCTCCTACATGCGCTCACAGCGCGAGGGCGACGAGCTGGGCTACACCACCAACGACCAGAACCTGCCGCGCAACGAGGCGCCGGCACCCTCGCCCTACAAGAACGGCTTCAATGCCACCACCCTGGATGCGCGCTACGACTTCGACTGGGCGCAGCTCGTGTCGGTGACCGGCTACCAGACCAAGTTCAACCACAACGACGCGGACACCTCCTACATCCTGCGGCCGCTGGCCATGCTCGGCGTGCGCTCGCTGCACGCCAAGCGCGCGGTGGAAACCGAGGGTTTCATGCAGGAATTCCGCCTCGTCTCCAATGGCGATGGCCCCTGGAACTGGCTGGGTGGTGTCTACTTCAGCGACTACGAGGCGAACATCCGGTCCAGCCTCTATCTGGATCTCGCCCTCCCCGGCGTTCCCATCATGGACCGCCTGGCACCGCTGCTGCAGTTGCTCGGCTTGCCCGTGGAGGCCGGCGGCCTGCGCGCCACCGACACCGGCTTCCGCCCGCTGACGGCGCAGGAACGCGCCCTGTTCGGCGAGATCTCGCGCAGCTTCGCCAGCGACTGGACGCTGACCGTCGGCGGTCGCTACTACCAGACCGAAGTGGTCGGCACGCCCACCACCAACGGCCAGCCGGATGACAAGCGGATGCAGGAGAGTAACGGCTTCAGCCCCAAGGTCGCCCTGAACTGGCGCCCCAGTGATGAGCTGATGATCTACGGCAACATCTCGCGTGGCTTCCAGTTCGGCGGTTTCAATCTCGGCAATGTCGCCCGGGTGCCGCCTGCCTATGAATCCAGCACGCTCTGGAACTACGAGATCGGCCTGCGCAGCGACTGGCTGGACCGCACGCTGCGCTTCGACCTCACCGCCTTCTACCTCGATTGGGACAAGCCGCAGGTCACCCAGAACGCCTCGCCGCTGGACCCCTTCATCGACAACGTCGGCAGCGCGCGCAGCGTCGGCCTGGAAAGCACGCTGCACTACCTGACGCCGCTGGACGGCCTGTCGCTGGAGATTTCCGGTGCCTGGATCGAGGCAGTCACCGCCGAGGATTTCGATTCCACCCAGGGCCCCATTCCCAAGGGCACTGAAATGCCCAGCTCCCCCAAGCTGCAGGCCACCGCCACCGTCGGCTACCGCCACGAATTCGGACCCTGGCAGACGCAGGCCTCGCTGATCGGCACCCACCAGGGCAAAGCCTGGAACAACATCAACCACTCGGCCGAGGTTGGCGGCTACGAGCTGCTTCACTTCAACTTCGGCATCAGCCGGCCGGACCTGTCGTTCATGCCGGCGATGAGCGTCGGCATCAACAACATCTTCAATACCCGAGCAATATCAGCAGCCCTGGGGGGCAGCGATCTGGAAGCCGCCGTCATTGGCCGGCCCCTGGTCTACACCACGCCGCGCACCTTACGCCTGAACCTGTCGTTCGGCTTCAACTGAGGGACCGATGAGCATTGACGCGCCGCTGTTCCATCGCCTCTCGGGCCAGCCCGGCGAGCTGCCGGACATCGTGCTGGAGTCCGGCGGCCTTGGCAGCTCCGACGACTGGCGCCATGTCGAAAGCCTGCTCGCCGCCCATACCCGCGTACTGGTCTACGACCGCGCTGGCATGGGTAACAGCCCGGCGGACAAGGCCGGCTTCGGAGCGTCTGCCGTAACGGCACGCCTCACCGCCCTGCTCGATCGCCTGCAATGGGACCGGCCGGTTCTGCTGGTGGGCTACTCACTGGGCGGCCTCTATGCCCGGCATTTCGCCGCCTGCCATCCGCAGCGCATCGCCGGCCTGGCACTGGTCGACGCGACGCCGGTAGCCCACGTCTTTCCGGCGGCGGCGATGCGCCGGGCGCAGCGGGTTATCGTCCTGCTGCACTGGTTCGTGCGCCTGACGCCAAACGGCCTGCTGCAGCGCCTGTTCGGAGGCAAGACCGACCCCGCCCGCTTCCGCCGGCAACTGAAGCAGCTGGGCGCGTCGGACTACCTGCGGCGCATGCGCGCCGAACTCGGGGCGATGACCGGCGTGCAAGCCGACGTCGGCCGCATCGCCGCAAGGCCGGCGCACCCGGTACTGGCGATCCTCGCCGGCACCAAGCCCAAGCAGATGACGGACGCCGAGTTCGCTCACATGCAAACCCTGCACCGCGAATTGGCGGGTGTCTTGCCAGCGCCATTGAGCCGAACCGTCGCCGTCGCCGCCGCCGATCACGGCAGCCTGCTCGGCGCCCCCATCAACGCCGCCGAGGTCGCCGAATACATCCTCGCCTTTGCGCGTAGCCTGCCCCGGACATAAGAGAGACCCATGAACATCGAAGTCATCGGCAAGAGCCCCACCCTGGCCAACGGCATGACCGTGCCGCTGTCGCCCGCGATCCGTGCAGGCAATCTCATTTTTGTCTCGGGACAATTGGGCCTGGACGACAACGGCGCGCTGGTCGGCCCCGACATCGAGGCGCAGGCCCACCAGGTGATGAAGCGCCTGCGCGCCGTGCTGCAGCAGGCCGGTGCCGATCTGGATCGCGTGGTGAAGGCCGGTGTCTGGCTCACCGACAAGACCGACTTCCCCGCCTTCAACGCCATCTATCGCGAGTACTTCCCGGAGCGCCCGCCGGCGCGTTCGACCGTGGTCAGCGAGCTGCTGATCCCAGGTGCGCGCCTCGAAATCGACGTGATCGCCAGCCTCGACTAGAGCTGGCGAGAAGGCCAAAGCACCAAGACCGTCATACCAGCGGAAGCCGGCAGGTAGGATGTGGTGAGCGTAGCGAACCGCATCGAGCGCCCTCTACCGTGTCCGATGCGGTTCGCTACGCTCACCACATCCTACGGAGCTGGCTCGATATAACAAACCGCCTTGCCGGTGCGAGCCGGCAGGACGGTTTGGCGTTTCCGGCCGATCCGCCCTCAGCTCAGCATGCGCGACAACTGCACGCGATTGCCGACGCCGAGCTTGCGGAACACGTTGTGCAACTGGAACTCCACCGTGCGCGGCGAGCGGCACAGGCGCTCGGCGATCTGGTCGTTGCGCAGGCCCTCCACCACCAGGCGCGCCACGCGCTGCTCCGAGGGTGACAGCTTCTTGAGCGCCGCCAGCGCCTGCTGCGACAGCTCTCCTGCCTGGCCCAGGGTCTGCGTATCGACCAGGCGCAGCACGTAACCGCCCGGCGTCGGATCCAGCGTCGCCGAGAGCTCCGGCAACTCCGGGTGCTGCAGGCGCAATTCCTTTTCCGCGCCCTGGAACACCGTGCGCAGCGCCGCCGGCAAGCCGGCGGGTTCCTGACCACGGCGCAGCGAGCGGTTCCAGCGGCTGAACTGCGTCTCGCCATGCGCGCTCTGGTAGAGCAGCCGGCCCTGCGCGTTGAAGAACACCAGGGCCTCCGGCGAGTTCTGCAGGTAGCCCTGCAGCAGCGTGCTCAGGCTGCGCTCCTGCTCCAGCATGCGCAGCCGTGCCAGCCCGGCGTCGATCATCGGGTGCAGGAACTCCAGGAAGGCCTTTTCCTCCTGGTGCACCTGCTTGTCGCCCAGCACGGCCAGCACGCTGTGCGGCTCGGCCTTGCGCCAGAAGGCCAGCGCGACGAAATCGTCCCATTCCGGATCAGGCTCCTGTTCCAGCCGGCGCCGCTGCGCCTCCGGGTCCTCGGCGGCGATCTCGGCGTAGGTATAGGCCTCGATTCGCGGATGGCGCGCCAGGTAAGGCGCCGCCACCGACAGGCTCTTGGCCGGCACGTAATCCGGATTGCGCGGCGCCACCAGGTGGTAGCGCAGTTGCATCGGCTCGAAGTCGACGATGTCCGAGAACAGCACACAGGAGCGCTGCGGCAGTTCCTTGCGCATCAGGCTCAGGCTGGCGCGCCAGAAGCTGTCCATGTCCACCGCGCTCTGCAGGGCGACGATCTGGGAGCGCGAGGAACGGGGGGCATAAACCGCGGAAGAAGAGTCGAGCATGGTCCTGTCCGGTGTTTCCTTACATAGTATTTTAAATTGCGTTAAAATACTCTCCGCAATCTAGATCAACCTGTCGCCGAGCGCAAGGGGAAGGGATGCAGGAAACGAACACCCAGGTGCGTCGGCGCCGTGGGAAAGGGGCCGGGGGGCGCCCGCGCAAGCTCAGCCAGGAGGCCGTCGTCTCGGCGGCCGAGCAACTGATCCGGCGCGAGGGCACCCAGGCATTGACACTGCGCGCCCTGGCCGCCCAACTCGGCGTACAGGCCCCTACCCTCTATACCTATTTCAGCAACCTTGAGGAGATCGAGGAGGCGGCCCTGCAAGGCATCTTCGGCTCGATGCCCGCCCCTGACCTGTCGCGGGCGGAACCCCTGGGCCAGCAGCTGTTCGAGATGTTCCTGGCCATCCGCGAGCTGCGCTTGCGCAGCCCCGGCGCGCTCACCGGCGTCCCTGGATCGGCGGCCTGGCACTGGGAGATCAAGCTGGTGAACCAGCTGCTGAAGACCTTCTCCGAGATCGGGGTGGACGACTTCCGCACGCTGCTGGCCTACCGCACGCTGCTGGGCCTGACCGCCAGCGATGCCCGGGCCGAGGAGCGCAACGCCGATCGCCAGGTCGAGGAAGCCCTGATCCCGACACTGCCGGAGTCCGAGGCCGGTTACATCCAGCGCCTGTTCCGCAATGTACCGGACTGGGTCCAGCAAACCGGCGCGGAACGCTTCCGCCAGATCTTCACCGCCCTGGTCGAGCTGCTGCTGCCCCAGGTGATCCAGTACGACGCGCGACGCCAGCCAGGCGCCTGAGCCGCGCCAGGCCTCAGCCGAGCAGCCGCGAGAGCCGCACGCGATTCTCCACGCCCAGCTTGCGGAAGGCGCTATGCAGCTGGAACTCGATGGTGCGCGTGGAGCGGCACAGGCGTTCGGCGATCTGATCGTTGCGCAGGCCCTCCACCACCAGGCGCGCCACGCGCTGCTCCGAAGGCGTCAGCTTCTGCAACGCCGCCAGCGCCTGCGGCGACAGCTCCCGCACCTGCCCCAGCGTCTGCGCATCCGTCAGGCGCAGCACATAGCCGCCGTCGGAGGGCTGCAGCGTCGCCCGCAAGGACGGCAGTTCCGGATGCTGCAGGTCCAGCGTGGCATTGTCTCCTCGGAAGGCGCTACACAGTGCCGCGGGCAGGCGCAGAGATTCCTGACCCCGACGCAGGGCGCGGTTCCAGCGACTGAAATGGGCCTCGCCCAGCGTGCTCTGGTACAGCACGGCGCCGCGCCGGTCGAAAAACACCAGTGCCTCGGGTGAATTCTGCAGGTAACCCTGCAGCAGCCGGCTGAGATCGCGCTCCTGTTCCAGCGACCGCAGCCGCGACAACCCGGCATCAATCATCGGCCGCAGGAAGTCCAGGAAGGCGCGGTCCTGCTCCTCGATGCGTTGCGCCCCGAACAGCGTCAGCACGCTATGCGGCTCGCTGCGGTTCCAGAAGGCCAGCGCGGCGAAATCATCCCACTCCGGATCGGGCTCCTGCTCCAGGCGGCGCTGCGCCGCCTGCGGATCCTCGGCGGCAATCTCCGAATAGGTATAGGACTCGATGTGCGGATGGCGCGCCAGGTACGGCGCGGCGATCGACAAGCTCTTGGCCGGTACGTACCCCGGCTTGCGCGGCGCTACCACGTGGTAGCGCAACTGTGCCGGCTGGAAAGCCACGATATCGGAGAACAGCGCGCAGGAGCGCTGCGGCAACTCGCTGCGTACCAGGCTCAGGCTCGCGCGCCAAAAGCTGTCCATGTCCACCGCCCTTTGCAGGGCGACCACCTGCGCGCGCGAACCTCGTAGCCCCGGACTTGCGATGCTTGCCGCGCTCATGCCGTCCTCTGCTCAGAACTCCACGGCCAGCCGCAGGCTGAAGGCGCGAGGACGGTTGTAGACCCAACCGGCCCCGCCGCCCAACTGGCCCACGTCGGAAAAGCTCATGACGGCCCGCTCATCGGTGAGATTGGTGGCGCCCAGCGTGATCGAAGGCTTGCCGGCCCAATCCGGACGCGCCAGCGAGAGATACAGGTTCCAGGTATGGAAATCATAGATCGGCGCTTCGTGCTTGATGTTGTTGAAGGCCGTTCCCCAATACACATGATTGAGCGAGACCGACGTCGCCCAGGGGCCGAGCTCGGGACTGTAGGCGATGGTGGTGGCGGTCTGCAGCTTGGGCGACGCCGGCATTTGCGTGCCCGAGGCCACCACGTCGCCATCGCCGGCATCGTAGGACGAGGCGGTGCGGGCATTGGTGTAGGACGCGGCGACATTCAACGCCAGCCCTTCGACCGGCGGCAGGTACACCAGGGAAAGCTCGGCACCCTGGCTGCGCACCTTGCCGACATTGTCGATGTAGAGGCTCGACAGCATGCCGCCGGTCGATTGACCGAACTGGGCGTTGCTCCAGTCCAGATCGAACAGCGTCAGGTCCGCTTGCAGCGAGTTGTCCAGCCAGGAGGTGCGGACGCCGAGCTCACGGCTCCATAGATCGCTGGAATCGAATTCGACGGGCACCGGCAGGCCCGTGATCGGGTTGTTGAACGGCAGCGAGAGGATCGGCGGGGCGTTGGCGCCGCCGAACTGGAAGCCGCGGGCGATCGTGAAGTAGGTCATCACCTCGTCGCTGGGCCGGTAGACCAGCGAGAGCTTGGGGCTATAGCCCTTCTCGCCCTGGTCGATCTGCGCCCGGCTCGGCAGGATCAGGGTCACGATCTCGCGCTCGCCTTCGAACTTCGTGTCGTAGTGGCGCAGGCCCAGCGTCAACTGCCAGCTCTCACCGAAATTCCTCGACACCTCGCCATACAGCGAGGTCTCGGTGGCTTCCGGCACGATCTGCGTCCGGGCAGCCACCAGGCCGCGTGGCGTAATCAGTCGCCCCAGGCCGGGGAGGATGCTCCCCAGCCCACTGGTGTTCGCCACGTAGGCTTCCGCGGAGGCGAAGGCGTCGTACTTCATCGAGAAGACACCCACGATCCAGTTCCAGTCACCATCACCCGGCGAAACCAGGCGGGCTTCATAGGTGTAGCCCTTGGTCTTGGTGTTGCCGTAGGCACGCAGCGACTCGACACCTGCCTGCCCGGTCGAGCCGGCGTCGACGTCGAGCAGCGAGCTCTTGTGCTGATAGGAGCCCTGCAGGACCAGCGTCCCCATCTCATCGAACTCGTAGCGCGTATCGATGCTGGCCAGGTCGAAGCCGGTCTCGATCATGCTGGGGCCGGGCTGGCCGTTGGTCTCCAGGCGGCCCTCGCCGTTGTCGGCCGACAACGAGGCGTCCTGGTGCGCGCTCTGCTTCAGGTACAGCAGTTCCATGCTGAGCCGGTCGCTGGGCTCCCAGCGGAACATGCCGCGGGCGCTCCACTTCTGCCGGCTGTCGGCGTCGGGCGTATCACGCCGCAGGTTGTCGTAGACGCCGGGCGCATTCTGCTGCACGCCGATGGCCCGGAAGGCCATGGTCTCGCCGATTGGCACGTTGATGCCGCCGCCGTAGCTGACATCGGCATCGCCGTCCCTGATCGTCAGGTAATCGGTGAAGCCGCGCGCGCTCCATCTGCCCAGTTCCGGGCTCTGGGGCACGTAGCGGATGGCACCGTTCAGCGCTGAGGCGCCGAAGGTGGTGCCCTGGGGTCCCTTGAGGATTTCCACGGCCTTGAGGTCGTAGGGATCGAGATCGGGCGACACGAAGTTGGAGTAAGGATCGGTCATCGGGATGTCGCCGATGAACTGGCCGACAGTCTGGTTGCCCGAATTGCCAGCGCCAGCGCTGGCATTGCCGGGGCCGACGCCGCGGATCGTGATGCTGCGGCCGCCGGCTTCACCGGCGCTGCTGTCCTGCAGCGTGATGCCAGGCACCTGGGTGATGAAGTCCTTGACCTCGCGGGCGCCGATCTTCTCCAGGTCCTCGCCCTTGAGCGCGCCGATGGAAACCGGCACGTCACGTGCGGACTCCTCGCGCTTGGTCGCGGTGACGACGATCTCCTCGATCTGCCGCGGCGGAGCTTTCTCCGCCAGTGCCGGCACCGGAGTCTGCCGGGCGGGCACGGGAATGGTGTCGTCATAGGCTTCGACGGCGGCGCCTTCCGGCGTGGGTTCCGCGGCAGGCTGGGGCGAAGCCGGCTCGGCTCCCGTGGCCGCAGGCTCATCCGCAGGCGGCGCGGACGGCGCGGGCTCCGCCGCGGCACCGTCCAGCAGTTCGTCCAGGAAATCGTCTTGCGCAAATGCCGGCGCAACGACCGCCTGAGACAGCAGCAGCAAGGCCGTGATGGAAGTTTGTTGCCTGTTCATGAGTTCACCCGGAAAGCCGACAGTGCGTTGCCGATACGATCCCAGGCCTTGCCCGTGACGATCGGCATATGGGGACCGGGAATCTCCGTGACGGAGACGATGGGATAGCGCCGCGACAGCGCCAGATAGAGCGGGCGCGCCCCATCCCCGGCGCCGCAGATGGCGACGACCGGGCTCTTGAGCTTCGACCAGTCCAGGCCCCAGGGCTGATGCAGTACCGCGCTGGCCTCCCGGCGCAGCACCTCCCTGCCCCCGGGCTGCCGCAGTCCTTCACGGATCATGTCCTCGAACTGGCGCACCGCCGTGGCATCCCAGCCCGTCTTCTTCGCGAACGAGGCCGCCGCCTTGCCGGGATTTCCCACCATGCTGGCAATCGCCCGGCTCATCAGCCAGGGCAGCCGGGTAGCCGAGGTACCCAGGCGCGCGAGCCAGGAGACTTCCTTCCATTCCGGCTGCGCGGTATCCGGCGAAGGATTGATCAGCGCCACGAAGCGGACGCGCCCGGGGGCCGACACCGCCAGGTGCAGGGCGTAAGGCGCGCCGGCCGACATGCCCAGGATCACGAAGCCGGCGATGCCGAGTGCATCGGCCAGCGCCAGCACGTCCTGGCCGAAGGCCTGGAAGGAAAACTCGGGGACCGGCGACGAGAGTCCGTAGCCGGGGCGGTCCACGGCGATGATGTGGATGCGGTTGCGGCGGGCATGCTCGTCGGCATACGCCGGCTCCAGCCGCGAAGACCCGCCACCGTGGCAGTAGATCAGCGGCGCGCCGGCGGGATCGCCGTAGCTCGCATAACCCAGGGTGCGGCCGTCGGCCAGTTGCAGGGTCTGCGCGGTCCGCGGTGTGGAAGTCATTCTCGCCCGGCCCTCCGGAGGCCCTGGTTCAGCATCGTCCGAGGGGTGGCAGACGGCAATCCTGCTTTTTGCCACACCCGTGTGTTAATATTTACACACGCCCGACGCAAAATATCAAGCCACCGCGATACGACGGGGCTCGGGTATCCTGACAACGGTGTCGAGGAACCAGATGAGCCAGCTGAAGGAAAAGCCCCTGCTGCCGGGGGAACGCAATGGAAGTGGCGGTGCCGTGGGGCGCCCGCGCAAGCTGACGGCCGAAGCGATCATCCAGGCCGCGCTGCAGATCATCGACCAGCAGGGCGCCGGTCGGCTCAGCATCCGCTCGCTCGCGGCGCACCTGAAGGTGCAGGCCACCGCGATCTACACCCACTACGACAATCTCGAGACCATCGAGGACGCGGTGGTGGACCGGCTGCTCAGCGAGATGCCGATGCCGGATGCCTCGCAGCCCAGGCCGCTGCGCGAGCAGCTGATCGACTACTTCGTCTCCATGCGCGCGGCGCACATCCTGCACCCTCGCCTGTCCACGGTCGGCCGCGAAGGCTCGCCGGCCTGGAACCGCAACCTGCAGCACATCGATGCCGTGCTGGCACAGCTCGTCGCCCGCAAGGTGGACCTGGCCACGGCCGAGATCTTCTGCCGCACCCTGACTGGCGTGACGCTGCTCAATGCCCTGCAGGAAACCTCGGCCGCCGCCCAGTCCCGCACCTCGCCGCAGAAGACCTTCGCCGCCATCAAGGCCGCCGGCGCCCCCTTGGTGCTGGAGATGCTCAGCGCCGCCGACCCCAAGGCGAGCCCGGAAGACCGCTTCCGACAATTGGTGGGCACGCTGATCGACCGGCTGCTGCCGGCGTCCGTCGCCAGGGGCGGCAAGGGCAAGACGCCCTGAGCCCTTACCGCTGGGATCAGTCCCAGCGTCGCAGCGCGTGGACCGCCAGGCCGGCCTGCGAGGTTTCCTTGTAGCGCGACTGCATGTCCCGGCCGGTTTCCAGCATGGTCTTCATGACCTCGTCGAGCGCCACGCGGTGGCCGCCGCCTTCCTGCATCGCCATGCGGCAGGCGTTGACCGCCTTCACCGCGCCGATCGCGTTGCGCTCGATGCAAGGGATCTGCACCAGTCCACGAACCGGATCGCAGGTCATGCCCAGGTGGTGCTCCATGCCCACTTCCGCGGCATGCTCGATCGCCTCGTTGTCGGCACCGAGCGCCGCCGCCAGACCCGCCGCCGCCATCGAGCAGGCCACGCCGACCTCGCCCTGGCAGCCGACCTCCGCACCGGAGATCGAGGCATTCTCCAGGTACAGCACGCCGATCGCGCCCGAAACCAGCAGGAAGCGGCGGATGCCTTCCGGCGAAGACTCCGGCATCAGGCGCTCGTAGTAGCGCAGCACCGCCGGCAATACACCGGCCGCGCCGTTGGTGGGCGACGTCACCACCCGGCCACCACTGGCATTCTCCTCGTTGACCGCCATCGCGAAGGCATTCAGCCAGTCCATGGAGTCCATGGGGTCGGGCCGCCCGCGATGCGCCTCGAGCCGCGCCAGCAGGCGCGGCGCACGGCGCTTCACGCCCAGCCCGCCCGGCAGGATGCCTTCCGTGCTCAGGCCGCGATCGATGCAGGCCGACATCGCTTGCCAGATCTCGCGCAGCGAGAAATCCAGCTTCTCGCGCCCATGCAGCGCGATCTCGTTGCGCTCCACCAGTTCCCACAGCGGCAGCCCGGCGGATGTCGCACGCTCCAGCAGCTCCGCGGCATTGGTATAGGGATAGGGCACCGGCGCCCGCTCCGCGCCGTCGCCCGCGTCGGCATCGCCCGACTGGATGAAACCGCCGCCGGTGGAGTAGTACACCTGCTCGTGCAGCAGGCCATCCGATCCCAGCGCGCGGAAGCGCAAACCGTTGGGATGACGCGGCAGTACCTCGGCTGGATGCCAGGACAGGTGCTCGGCGTCGTCGAAGGTCACGCGTTGTATCCCGGCCAGCTCCAGCGAGCGGCTGTCACGGATCCGCGCGAGCATCGGCGCCACTTCAGCGGGGTCCACGGTGCGCGGATCCTTGCCGCACAGCCCCAGCTTCACCGCCCAGTCGGTCCCATGCCCCAGGCCGGTGGCCGCCAGCGATCCATAGAGGTCCACCTGCACGGAGCCCACCAGCGGCAGCAGCCCCCGTTCCTGCAGTTCCAGCACGAAAGCCCGCGCTGCGCGCATCGGCCCCACGGTATGCGAGCTCGACGGCCCGATACCGATCTTGAACAGGTCGAGCAGGCTGGTGCGCATGCGGGCTCGCCTCAGTATTCCAGGGCGCGCTTCAGGGCCGCGCCCACGCGGGCGGGTCCGGGGAAGTAGTGCCACTCGTGTGCCAGCGGATACGGCGTGTCCCAGCCGGTGAGGCGCTCGATGGGGGCCTCCAGGTAGTCGAAACAGGCTTCCTGCACCTGCGCCGACAGCTCGGCGCCGAAGCCGCCGGTGCGTGTCGCCTCGTGCACCACCACGCAGCGCCCGGTCTTGCGCACCGAGTTCTCGATGGTCTCCAGGTCCAGCGGCACCAGCGTGCGCAGGTCGATCACCTCGGCATCGACCCCCGACTCCTCCACCGCCGCCAGCGCCACGTGCACCATCGTGCCGTAGCACAGCACCGTCACCGCGGAGCCCGGGCGCAGGATCGCGGCCTGGCCCAACGGGATGCGGTAGTAGCCTTCCGGCACTTCGCCCAGCGGATGCCCGGCCCAGGGCTTCACCGGACGGTCGTGGTGGCCGTCGAAGGGGCCGTTGTAGAGGCGCTTGGGCTCGAAGAACACCACCGGATCGTCATCCTCGATCGCGGCGATCAGCAGGCCCTTGGCGTCATAGGGGTTCGACGGCATCACCGTCTTCAGTCCACAGACGTGCGCGAACAGCGCCTCCGGGCTCTGGCTGTGGGTCTGTCCGCCGTAGATGCCGCCGCCGCAGGGCGAGCGCACCGTGATCGGCGCGCTGAACTCGCCGCCGGAGCGATAGCGCAAGCGCGCCGCCTCCGAGGTCAGCTGGTCCATGGCCGGGTAGATGTAGTCGGCAAACTGGATCTCCACCACCGGACGCAGGCCGTAGGCACCCATGCCCACCGCCGCACCGACGATGCCGCCCTCGGCGATCGGCGTGTCGAACACGCGATTGATGCCGTACTTCTTCTGCAGGCCGGCCGTGCAGCGGAAGACACCGCCGAAGTAGCCGACGTCCTCGCCGAAGACCAGCACGTTGGGGTCGCGCTCCAGCATCACGTCCATCGCGGAATTGAGCGCCTGGATCATCGTCATCGAAGGCATGGCTCAGTTCCCCAGCTGATCGCGCTGGCGCAGCAGGTGCGCAGGCAGATCCTTGAATACGTCGTCGAACATGGTGCGCGGGTCCGGCGTCTGGCGGCCCAGCGTGCCGTGGCTCTCGGCCTCCTTGCCGGCCACCTTCACCTCTTCCGTCAGCTCCTCGGTCAGCGCCGCGTGGCGCTCCTCCGACCACTCGCCCAATGCGATGAGATGCTGCTTGAGCCGCTCGACCGGATCGCCCAGCGGCCAGCAGGCCGCCTCGCCGTCCGGGCGATAGCCGGAGGGGTCGTCGCTGCTGGAATGCGCCGCCGCGCGGTAGGTGTACAGCTCCAGCACGGTCGCACCGTGCCCGGCCCGCGCACGGGCGATGGCCCAGCGCGTCGCCGCATACACGGCGAGGAAATCGTTGCCGTCCACGCGCAGCCCCGGCAATCCGTAACCGATGGCGCGCGCCGCGAAGGTCGTCGCCTCACCGCCGGCAATGCCCTGGAAAGAGGAGATCGCCCACTGGTTGTTGACCACGTTGAGCAGCACCGGCACGCGGTACACCGCGGCAAAGGTCAGCGCGTAGTGGAAGTCGGCCTCGGCCGTGGTGCCGTCACCGACCCAGGTCGCCGCCAGGCGCGTGTCACCCTTGTAGGCCGAGGCCATGGCCCAGCCCACCGCCTGGATGGCCTGCGTGCCGAGATTGCCGGAGATCGAGAAGAAACCGGCTTCCTTGGCGGAGTACATCACCGGCAACTGGCGCCCCTTCATGCGGTCGGCGCTGTTGTTGTAGACCTGGCACATCATGTCCACCAGCGACCAGCCGCGCGCCACCAGCAGGCCCTGCTGGCGGTAGCTGGGGAAGCACATGTCGTTGGGCTCCAGCGCCATCGCCTGCGCCACCGCGATCGCCTCTTCGCCGGTGCACTGCATGTAGAACGAGGTCTTGCCGGTGCGTTGCGCGCGCAGCATGCGCTGGTCGAACAGGCGCGTGAGCAGCATGGAGCGCAGGCCCTGGCGCAGCTGGTCCGCATCGAGCGACGGCGCCCAGTCACCGGAGGCGCGATGATCGTCGCCGAGCACGCGGATCAGCCCATAGGCATATTCGTGGAGCCGCTCGCGCGGCGTATCGATCGCGGGCCGCGGCAGGACCTGCGTCGGCAATTCGATGCTGGAAAGATCGGGAGAGCTGCCCGGCCGGCACTTCGGTTCCGGCACATGGAAGCGCAAGGGGCGAAGCTCGCCCTCCGCTGTTGCACCCCGCCCGCCCGCTGCGCTGCTCGTCATCTCGTCCCCGCCAGAACTGATCTTGAAACCGACCTTTCAACCGAACTAGCTTATGCCCAGCCCCGGGACATTTCTTCCCTGAATTCCCCTGCATTTTCGATATTCCGGTAAAATTTACCCCGATCAACTGGATTGGAGGTAAATATGTCCGAGCCACTCGACGACCTCGACCGCCGCATCCTGGAACTCCTGCAGGAGGACGTGACCCTGCCCGTGGCCGACATCGCCGAGCGCGTGGCCTCTTCCAAATCGGTGGTCTGGCGACGCGTCCAGGGCTTCGTCGACAACGGCGTGATCGACCGCCGCGTGGCAGTGCTCAACCCCAAGAAAGTGGGCTACAACGTCATGGTGTTCGCGCTGGTGAAGATGTCGCGACACAGCGCCAATGCCTTGCCGAAGTTCGTCGAGTCGGTCAAGGCCATCCCCCAGGTGCTGGAGTGCCACACCACGCTGGGGCACGTCGATTTCGTACTGAAGATCGCCGCCTCCAGCATCGAGGAATACCGCGAGGTGGTGTGGAACCGCCTGTCGCAGCTGGAAGTGCAGGAGATCAGCTCGCTAATCTCCTTCGAGCAATCCGTGAACAGCACCCGTCTGCCGCTGGGCCGGGGCTGAGCGCCCCGGCCCGGCAACGCTAGCGCTGGGCCTGCAGTTCCGAGCTGCGGACCCGGCCGATCGCCTGGGCCAGGTGGCAGGCACCCAGCTTGCCGTAGGCATTGCGCAGGTGATATTTCACGGTGTTGATCGACATCCCGAGCTGCTGCGCCACTTCCCGGCGCTTGATGCCGCGCGCCACCTGTTCCAGCACCTCGGATTCCCGAGGGGTCAGCTGCTCTATCAAATCCGTTTGCATCTTCACTCGGCTCCTACTGCCTGACGCCGCTCGATTTCCTGGTCCACGAACTTCACCCACTGCCCCGCCTGCTGCGCCAGCGTCGGCGACTGCTGTGCGGCGACAAAGGACTGCCGCGCCTCGGCGTAGCGGTTGGCATTGAACAGCGCCGTGCCCAGCTGCATCTGCACGTCGGCCGTCTTGTCCATGTTCTTGGCCTTGAGCGAGCCGCGGAAAGCGGTCACCGCCTCGCTCCACTGGCCCAGCTCGTTGTAGGCCTGGCCGAGGTAGACGTAGTGCTTGGACTCGCCGCTGAGTTCCGCCAGCTTCTTCAGCACCGGAACCTGCTTCTCGTACTCCCGCGACATCGCCAGGGCCTGCGCATAGAGCTCCAGGTTCTGCGTGCTGGGCTTGATCGCCTTGTCCCGCATGCCCTGCGTCAAGAGGCGCACCGCGGCATAGGGCGCGTCCTGCACCATGTAGAGCCGCGCCAGGTTCAGCAGGTCTGACTCGGAGGTCAGCAGCTTGCCGCGGTAGGCCGCGTGCATCAGCGTGGTCTGCTCGCGCTGCTGGTCCAGCAGGCCGCGCATGCCGGCCAGCTGCTGCCAGTAGGCGGACTTGCCCGGATACTGCGTCACCAGGATCTCGAGCACCTTGGCCGCCTTGGCGTACTCCTTGCGCTCGTAGTAGATCGCGCGCAGCAGGCTCAGGGCCGACTCCTTGGGAGCCACGCCGCGCTCCTTGGAGATGCGCAAGGACTGCACCAGCGCCTGCTCGGCCTCCGCGTACTTCTGGATCTGGTAGTTGGCCTGGGCCAGCAGCGCGTAGCCTTCCGGGCTGGGATTGGCCGAAGACGCCAGCCACTTCTTCACCACGGCGATCGCCTTCGGATACTGCTCCGAGATGAAATACAGCTGCGCCAGCGCGTACAGGCTGCCGTCACGCAGCGCGTCGTTCAGGTTGGGCTGCTTCAGGACAGTGATATAGGCCTCGATGGCCTTGGGCACGTTGTCCTGCGCGTAGTAGACCGCGGCGTAGAGGTTGTAGAGCGTGGCCCGCTCGTAGTCGTTGAACTTGGACTCCTTGGCCTTAAGGCCATCCAGGGCCGCAATGGCGCCCGCATAGTCCTTGGCCTCGTAAGCCTTCTGCGCAACCTCCATGCCCTTGTAGGTCTCGGCACGGATCACCTGGGTCTGCTTGGTCGGCGGCGGAACCGGCTTTTCCTTCTTTTCCTTGGCAATGGCAAAGCCGGACAGGGACACCACCGACGCCGCCACGAACGCCAACAACAGCTTCTTGAGTTGCGTCGTCATGTCACTTGTCCAGCTCGAAGCGGATCAGGTGCTGCACATTGGTTACCGCAATGGCCTTGCCGTTCTCGACCCGCGGCTTGTACTTGAACTTGAGCACGGCCTTCTTGGCCGCCTCGTCGAACACACCCGGCGGCTGCGATTCGATCACCACCGGATCGGCCACGGCACCCGATTCCAGCACGGTGAACTTCAGCAGCACCCAGCCCTCGATGCCCTGGCTCTGTGCGCGCGCCGGATACATCGGCGCCACCTTCACGATCGGCAGGTACTCGCCGTCGGTGGACGCCAGGCCGAAGCTGGACTTCACCTGCGTGGTGTTCTCCAGCGTCATGTTGATCTGGATGTTGGTGTTGGTCGGCGCCTGGGCCTGGTTCTGCTGGATCGCCATCTCCGGCGGAGCCTCGGGGCGGTCCGGCATCTCCGGCGGCGGCCGGCGATCGCGGGTTTCCAGTTCGAAGTTCTTCGCCAGGCGCAGGAAATCCACCGTCGGCAGGATCTCGCTGTTGCCCTTGGCGCCGGTCGTGGCATGGATCAGGCCGTAGAGCAGCCAGAACAGACCCACCATGGCCACGCAGGCCAGCAGGAAGGGCAGCACGAAGCGCATCGGGCCGAGCTGGAACCGGCCGGTTCCGCCCGCTTCGCCGCCACTACCGGACGGCGATGCGGAAGCGTTGCGGCGGTCGGCGATGAAGATCGGGATGCCGCCGGACGGCACGGAAGGAGGATTGGCCATTACTCCGCCCCCTTCGTGGCCACCGACACGGTCTGCACGCCACCGGCGCGGACCTGGTTCATGACGTCGGCCATGATGCCGGTTTCCGAGGCCTTGTCCGCCAGGATCACCACGGTGTCCTCCGGACGTTCGGCGTGCATGCGCTCGACCATCGCGCGGACTTCAGGCGGCGTCACCTTCTTGCGGTCCATCCAGATTTCGCCGTTGGGACGGATCGCGATCAGGATGTTGCCGTTGGCGCGGGCTTCGGCCGTCTCGGCCTGCTCCTTGTCCACCTTGACGCCGGCCTGCTTGACGAAGCTGGTGATGATGATGAAGAAGATCAAGAGATTCAGTACGAAGTCCAGCATCGGCGCCAGGTCGATGCCGTGATGTCCTTCGTCGGTTGCGTGTCGGCGGGCTAGCATGGGTTCTCCTCCTGCTCGCTCTGTTATTTGGATGCCGTGGGTTGCAGCATCACGTCCATGGCGCCGCCCTGGCGTGCCTGGTCCATGACCCGCACCACGATGCCGGTCGCCGCCTTGGTGTTGGCCACGACGATCACAGGGCCCTCCGGCTTCTCGCCGCGGAAACGCTCCACGTTGGCGCGCACGGAGGCGACGTCGATCAGACGCTGGTCGATCGACACGTCACCGCTCTTGTGCACGGCGATGAACAGCGTTCCCTTGTCGTCTTCCTTGTCCTGCTGCTGGTTGTTCGGCGGCGCGGAGGGCTGATGCAGGGAGAAACCGACTTCCTTGACGAAAACGGCCGTGATGATGAAAAAGATCAGCAGGTTCAGCACGAAGTCGAGCATCGGCGCGAGGTCGATGGCCTCTTCGTCGTGCTCTTGGTACTGGCGGCGGCGGCGCATGCCCATGGAAGATTCCTAGAAGCTGAAGCGATCGGCCAGCAGCTCGGTCTGCTTGCGGATCTTCGACTGGAAATAGAACACCGGATACATACCGGTGACACTCACCGCCAAGCCCGTCATCGTGCAGTTCATGGCCTTGGACACGCCGGACGCCATCGTTCTGGCGTCGGCCGAGCCGAGGATCGACATGGAGTCGAACACCTCGAGCATGCCGTGCACGGTGCCCACCAGGCCCAGCAGCGGGCACATGGGGATCAGCACCTTGAGCACCGGCATGTTCTCGGACATGGCGCCGTTGAGCCGCGAGATCATGGCCGCGCGAATCTGGTGGGATATCCAGGACTGATGCTCCGGCCTGCCCTGCCACTCTCCGAGCAGGTTGTTGGTCATGCCGGCGAAATGCGCCCGGAAAAACCACAACCGCTCGAAGATCAGCGTCCACATCAGGACACCGGCCACCAGGATCCACATCACGAACGGCCCGCCGGCGATGGTCAGCTGGCTGACCGCATGGAACGGGGCGAGCAGGATCTCAGGCACGACGCTTCTCGATCAGCTCGGCCAGCAGGCCGGTGCTCTGCTCGTCGAGGATCTGGATCAGGCGCTTGGAGCGGCTCTGCAGGGCGCTGTTGGCGAACAGCAGCGGGATGGCGATGCCCAGGCCCAGCAAGGTGGCGATCATGGCCATGGAGATACCGGCAGCCATCAGCTTCGGGTCGCCCGAGCCGGACTCGGTGATGACCTGGAAGGTGTGGATCATGCCGACGACGGTACCCACCAGGCCCAGCAGCGGGCCGGCGGCGACGCCGAGCTTGAGGAAGGACTGGCCGCGCTCCAGCGGCGGCAGTTCCTTGAGCACGGCTTCGGACACGCGCAGTTCGATGACCTCGGAGTCCTCGGCGTTGGCCGGGGCGTTGTTGCCCTTGAAGGCGAGCAGGACGCGGCCCAGCGGGTTGTCGGCCGACAGGTTGTTGAGGTTCGCCAACTGGCGGTTGACCTTGGCGTTGGTCATCATCAGGTAGCCGAACTGGTAGATGGCGATGATCGTGCCGATCAGGCCGATGCCCAGGATCAGCCAGTTCACCGATTCGCCTTCGACGATGCGCTGCATCATGTCCGGGCGCTGCGAGAACAGGTTCAGCAGCACGCCGCGGGTCGGGTCGACCACCATGGCGTGGTAGCCGCTGCCCTCTTCCTCGAAGTCCTCGGCGACGTTGCCGAACTTGGAAGGCGGCTGCTTGGGCGGCGTGGCGAAGCCGTTGCCACCCATGCTGTATTCCAGGAAGCGGCCTTCGGAAATCGCGACGAAGGGACCGACGCGCAGGACCGTCTTGTCGGACTGCGAACCGTCCGGCGCCGTGACCTTGGCCTGGATGCGGGTGACCTTGCCGCCTTCGGTCATTTCACGCTGCATCTCGAACCAGAAGCGGTTGAGGTCTTCCATCGGCGGCATGGTCTTGGTCTGCGCCAGGCGGTCGATCTGCGCGACGCGGTCCGGGAACTGGGCGGTGAGCATGCTGTTGCGGGCGACGGTGGCAAAATCGCCGGCCGTCTGGCGCATCACGCCGAACAGTTCGCCGAGGTTGCCGGCCTTGATGTCGCGGGCCTGGGTCAGTTCGCCGATCAGGCGGTCGTTGTCTTCGAACTGCTTGGCGAGCGCCGCCGCCTGGTTTTCCAGGGCCGTCTTCTCGGCATTGGCCTCGGCCAGCAGCTTCTGCTGCTGGTCGCGGGCGGCGGCGAAGCGGGCTTCGCGCTCGGCATTGGCCTTGGCATCGCGCGAATCGGCGGTGCGGACCTGCTCGAGCAGTTCGTCGAGGCTCTTGGCGGTCGCCTGGGCGGGGGCCTGGGCCAGGGCCGGCAGGCTGATGACGCCCAGAACCAGGGCAGCGGTGAGATTCTTCAGGTTCATGGCTTACTTGCTCGCGGCAGCCTGGATGGGAACGATCAGCAGGTTCGGAGAGGTCTGCTTCTTGGCGACCTTCAGACCCTCGGTGACACCTTCGGCGTAACCGCCGTCGGCCACCCAGTCCTTCTTCTCGCGATCCCAATAGCCAGTGTCCTTGCCATCCGGGGTCTGGTAGAACAGCCCCACGCGCCCCACGCGCAGGAAATCCACTTCCTTGTCGGCCAGCTTGCCCTTGTAGGCTTCGATGGTGCGGCCGTATTCCATTTCGATCTGGTAGGCCTCGACGATGCGGCGATACTTCTCCGACACGGTGACGTCGGCGCGCGGCATCATTTCCTTGAGGCGGGCAACACGTGCGACGCGCTCCTCCTTCAGGAACGGCACGTCCAGCTGCACGAACTGATCGACGGACTCCAGCATCCGCAGCATCAGCGGCTGGATCTCGATATTGGTGCGATCCAGTTCCTGCGATTCCTGGCGGATCGCGGCCATTTCCTGCTGCTGCGACTGCAGCTGCGCGCGCAGCTGCTGCAGGTAGAGTTTCAGGCCTTCGGTCTCGCGCAGCGTCGTGCGGTAGTCGCTCGACAGGTCGCGCCGCTGGTCGGCCAGGCCGTCCACCCGCTTCTGGGAATCGGCCTGGGCTACCAGCCACTGGCCACCGGACTTATTGACGTCGGAGACCGTCGCGGCCGGTGCGAGACCGGACCACAGCACGGTAGCCAGCATCGCCGCCACACGCTTGTTCATGAACAGCATCACTTCTTCCTCCGAATAATCTTTTTGCGCTACCGAACAAAAGCCAGTTTACAAGCGGCTTGCTGGAATTATTTCCCTTTGAAGTACATCCACAATCAAATAGGTGGTTATACCTAAACATGCACAATTTCGAAGCGGGCGACTGAACATTCGTGGTGCAGTCGTTCGCTGCAATGCAACAATTTTGGGCGGATCAAAGGCCTGGAATTCATCTTAGAATAAAGACAGCATTCCAATCCATCACAGAAGCAGGCGGAACAATGTCTCCCAGGCTCGACTCCATGGACGTGCGTATCCTCGACATCCTCCAGGAAGACGTGACCACGCCCATCGGCACCATCGCCGAGCGCATCGGCTCGTCCAAGACCGTGGTCTGGAGACGCATCCAGCGGCTCACCGACAAGGGCGTGATCCGCCACCGCGTGGCGATCCTCGATCACCGCAAGATCGGCGCCGGCGTCATGGTGTTCGCCTTCATCAAGATGGCACGCCACAACCGCGACGTGCTGCCGCGCTTCATCGACGACATCAGCGGATACCCGCAGGTGGTGGAGTGCCATACGCTGATGGGCCACATGGACTTCCTGCTGAAGATCCTGGTGGCGGACATCGAGGAGTACGAGCACTTCGTCTGGCAGAAGATCTCGCAGATCGACGGCGTGCAGGAGATCAACTCCTCCATCTCGATGAGCCAGCCGGTCTACACCACGCGCCTGACGCCCAGGGCCACCACGGCGGATGCCGACAGCGACTGAGGTAGACAGCGCGGGGCAGCCTTGCATCATGCAACCCTCCGCAGGGCAGCCTGGGCCATGAGCTCCGGCGCCGACAGGCGCTCCACATGGCGGGGACCCAGTTCCGCTACCGAGCGGCAGCCCAGCAAGCCCAGCCCGCGAGCGATCTCCTCGCGCAGCAGCGTCAGCGCACGGTCGACACCCGCCTCGCCTCCCGCCGCCAGGCCGTAGAGGTAGGCGCGGCCGATGGAGCAGGCGTCGGCGCCCAGCGCCAGCGCCTTGAGCACATGGGTCCCGCGGCGTACGCCGCCGTCCACGATCAGCTCCAGCTTGTCGCCGACCGCCTCGCGGATCGGCCGCAGCGTATCGATGGGCGCCACGCAGCCATCGAGCTGCCGCCCGCCGTGATTCGACAGCATCGCCGCACTGGCGCCGATCGACACCGCCCGGCGCGCATCCTCCACCGTGCTCATGCCCTTGATCACGAAGGGCCCGCCCCAGAGCTCCGCCAGCCAGGCGGCATCGTCCCAGGAGACGCTGCGGTCGAACTGGCTGTTGACGTACTCGATCACGCCCATGGCGCCGCCACCCAGTGCGTCCACGCGGTGCGTGACGTTGGCCAAGCGGAAATCCGGATCGCGCAGGAAGTTGAACACCCAGTCGAAACTGCCGGCAAAGCTGAGGAAGGATTTCAGCGACAGGCTCGGCGGAATGGTCATACCGTGGACGCGATCGCGCTCGCGATTGCCGGCCACCGCCGTGTCCACCGTCAGGCAAAGTGCCTGGTAGCCGGCCTGGCGGCAGCGCTGCACCAGCTCCTTGGTCAGCTCGCGGTCCTTGAAGATGTAAACCTGGAACATCTTGGGCCCCGCGGTGGCCGCGGCCACGTCCTCGAGCCGGGTCGTCGCCATCGTCGACAGGCTGTAGAGCGTCCCGTGCTTCGCCGCCGCGCGGGCCGCGGCCAGTTCCTTGCCGTGATGAAACAGGCGCGACATGCCCGTGGGCCCCAGGAACAGCGGCATCTCCAGCTCGCAGCCCAGCACGCGCGTCCGCATGTCCACGCTGGACACGTCCTGCAGGTAGCTCGGCAACAACTGGTAGTCGTCGAAGGCCTGGGTGTTGCGGTTCAGGGTCCACTCGTCGTCGGCGCCGCCGTCGATATAGTGGAACATCGGCGCCGGCAGCTTGCGACGCGCACGCTCGCGCAGATCCTCGATGTTGTAGCAGCGCTTCAGGCTCAACGGTCTCTCCTCCCCGGCCCAAGATTGATGGCAGCCAGTCTGTTGAGCGACCCGAAAAGCTGCTACGGTGGTCTGACCAGACGGAGCTGTCCATGGAATTGTCCGAAGGCCGCAGCGGTCCGCAGACCGTCGCCAACCGCCTGGAACGCGCCATCCAGAAAGGCGAAATCCGCCCGGGCGAGGCCGTTCCCTCCGAGCGCGAACTTGCCGCGCAGTGGGGCTACTCGCGCCCCATCATCCGCGAAGGCATCAGCATGCTCGTGGCCAAGGGCATCCTGACGCGCCGGCACGGACGGGGCACCTTCCTCAACGACATCTCGCAGCAGGTCGGCAGCTCGATCTGGGCCGACCTGTCGCGCCGCCATCCGGACCTGCAGGCTCACCTGCTGGAATTCCGCCACATGCTGGAACGACGTTCCGCGGAACTGGCGGCGGAGCGCCACGACGCCCGCGATCGACAGCGCCTGCAGGACGCCGAAGCGGCCGTGCATCTGGCCTTCTCCGCCAGGGACCGCCAGCAGCGCATGCGCGCCGACCTCGCCCTGCATCACAGCATCGCCGACGCCACGCACAACCCCGTCTACGGCTACCTGATGCGCTCCATGCACAAGATGCTGCACGAGCACATGGAGCTGTCGCTGATCGGGCACGACGACGACGCGGAACTGCTCGGGCAAGTGCAGCGGCAGCATCGCCTGCTGGTGCAGGCGATCCTGGCCCGCGACGCCGAAGCCGCCGGACAGATCGCCGCCGGCCACATTGAATTCATCCGCGTCCGCCTGAACCACCTGGGGCCCGGCACCGCCGCCCGCCAGCGCCAGAAAACAGATCGATCATGAAGGGAACGATGTTCTGATATTTTGACTAATTTGATCTTTATCGTTCCGTGTTTAAGTTAACAACATGCAACTAAAGAACAATATTCCGCAGATTTATCCGTAAACTGTTCCCATCAGAAATCGCCCTGGAAATCCACCGGGCGCGGAGGGGAACATGTTCAACAGCAAGGCCTTCGACGGCCATGAAGGCGTTACCTTTTTCTCCGATGCCGCCAGCGGCCTGCGCGGCATCATCGCCATCCACTCGACCACGCTCGGCCCCGCAGCCGGCGGTTGCCGCGCCTGGACCTACGACAGCGACGAAGCCGCCTTGCAGGACGTGCTGCGGCTGTCGCGCGGCATGAGCTACAAGAACGCCGTCGCCGGCCTGCCCATGGGCGGCGGCAAGGCGGTGATCATCCGAGAGCCCGGCAAGCCGGTGACCGCGGCGCAGTTCGAGGCCTTCGGCCGCGTGGTGAACCAGTTGGCCGGCCGCTACGTCACCGCCGAGGACGTCGGCGTCAGCGTGGCCGACATGGCCTGCGTGGCGCGCAACACCCGCTACGTCAGCGGCCTGGCCCAGGCCGGCGCCGCCGCGGGCGGCGACCCCTCCCCCAAGACCGCCTATGGCGTGTTCTGCGGCATCCGCGCCGCCGTGCAGGCCCGCCTGTCGATCCGCGAACTTCGCGGCCTGCGCGTCGCCGTGCAGGGCCTGGGCAGCGTGGGCCGGCACCTCTGCGAGCGCCTGCATGAAGCCGGCGTGGAACTGGTGGTGGCCGACATCAACGCCGCCGCCTGCGAAGACGCCCGCGTGAAGTTCCAGGCCCGCGTCGTGGCTCCGGAAGAAATCCTGTTCCAGGACGTGGACGTGCTCTCGCCCTGCGCGCTGGGCGGCATCCTCAACGCCCAGTCGATCCCGCGCATCCGCGCGCCGATCATCGCCGGCGGTGCCAACAACCAGCTCGCCACGCCGGAAGACGGCCAGGCCCTGCACGACCGCCACATCCTTTACGCACCGGACTACGTGATCAACGCCGGCGGCATCATCTGCGCCGCCTCGGAGTACCTGAAGAGCGCCACCGAGGACGAGGTCTGGCAGCGCGTCGCCCGCATCGAGCAGACGCTGACCGGCATCTTCCTGGAATCCACCGCCACCGACACGCCGACGAACCTGATCGCCGACGCCCTGGCGCACGAACGCATGCACCCCGGCCGGCCGGCCGCGGCTTCCCACTGAGACCCCTGGCATGAACGCCGAAAGCCCGCTGGCCGTCAGCCCCGCGCCCCTTGAGCTCCATGTCCCCGAGCCGGCCGCCCGTCCGGGCGACGCTCCCGACTTCAGCCACCTCCACATTCCGCCTGCCGGCATCGTCCCGCGCCCGGCCACGGACGCCCCCGAATCCAGCATGCGCGAGCTGCCCTACCAGCTGATCCGCGTGCTGGACGGCCAGGGCAAGGCCGTGGGCCCCTGGAACCCCAAGCTGTCGGCCGAGCGCCTGCGCCACGGCCTGCGCACGATGCTGCGCACCCGCGCCTTCGACGAGCGCATGGTGCGCCTGCAGCGCACCGGCAAGACCTCGTTCTACATCAAGAGCACCGGTGAAGAGGCCATCGGCGTCGCCCAGGCCTTCGCGCTCAACCGCGACGACATGTGCTTCACCAGCTACCGCCAGCAGGGCCTGCTGTTCGCGCGCGACTGGCCGATGGTCGACCTGATCTGCCAGATCTTCAACAACCGCAAGGATCGCCTGAAGGGCCGCCAGCTGCCGGTGCTGTACTCCGCCCGCGAAGCCGGCTACTACTCGCTGTCCGGCAACGTCGGCTCGCGCTTCCCGCATGCCGTCGGCTGGGCCATGGCCTCGGCCTACAAGCGCGACACCCGCA
The DNA here is from genome assembly GCA_030149365.1 of Solimonas sp. Taxonomy (GTDB): domain Bacteria; phylum Pseudomonadota; class Gammaproteobacteria; order Nevskiales; family Nevskiaceae; genus Solimonas_A. The sequence goes on along the minus strand of JASBRP010000027.1, from coordinate 4,590 downwards.
TCGCCTCCGCCTGGATCGGCGACGGTACCTCGGCGGAAGGCGACTTCCACTACGCGCTGACCTTCGCCTCGGTGTACCACGCCCCGGTGATCCTCAACGTGGTCAACAACCAGTGGGCCATCTCCACGCCGCAGGCCATCGCCGGCGGCAACGAGGCCACCTTCGCCTCGCGCGCCCTCGGCTTCGGCCTGCCCGGCCTGCGCGTCGACGGCAACGACTTCCTGGCCGTCTACGCCGCCACCGAATGGGCTGCCGAGCGCGCGCGCCGCAACCTCGGTGCCACGCTGATCGAGCTCTATACCTACCGCGCCGCCGCCCACTCCACCAGCGACGATCCTTCCAAGTATCGGCCGGAGGGCGAAGCCAATGCCTGGCCGCTGGGCGATCCCGTGGAGCGTCTGAAGCAGCACCTGATCGGCCTCGGCGAATGGTCCGAGGAGCGTCACGCCGCGGTGATCGCGGAAGCCGAGGAAGAAGTGCGCGCCGCCGTGAAGGAAGCCGAGAGCCACGGCACCCTGCACAGCGGTGACGACGATCTGGAGAGCCTTTTCGAGGATGTGTTCGAGACCATGCCGCAGCATCTGCGCGACCAGCTCGACGAACTGCGGAGCATCGGCTGATGAGCAGCATGAACATGGTACAGGCGCTGAATTCGGCGATGGACGTCATGCTGACGCGTGACCCCAACGTCCTGGTCTTCGGCGAGGATGTCGGCTACTTCGGCGGCGTGTTCCGCTGCACGGCCGGCCTGCAGGCCAAGCACGGCCGCCAGCGCGTCTTCGACGCCCCCATCGCCGAGGGCGGCATCGTCGCCACCGCGGTCGGCATGGGCGCCTACGGCCTGCGTCCGGTGGTGGAAATCCAGTTCGCCGACTACATCCTGCCGGCCTTCGACCAGCTGGTATCGGAGGCCTCGCGCCTGCGCTACCGCTCGGCCGGCGAGTTCTGGGCCCCGATCACCGTGCGCTCGCCCTGCGGCGGCGGCATCCACGGCGGCCAGACCCACAGCCAGAGCCCGGAGTCGATCTTCACCCACATCTCCGGCCTCAAGACCGTGATGCCGTCGACACCCTACGACGCCAAGGGCCTGCTGATCGCCGCCATCGAGGACAACGATCCGGTGATCTTCCTCGAGCCCAAGCGTCTCTACAACGGGCCCTTCGACGGCCACCACGACCGTCCGCTGCAGCCCTGGGCCAGCCATCCGGCGGGCGAAGTGCCGGACGACTACTATCGCATCGAGCTGGGCAAGGCCTCCATCGTGCGGCCCGGCAAGGCCTGCACCGTGCTGACCTACGGCACCATGGTCCACGTCTGCCTGGCCGCGGTCGAGGAGTCCGGCATCGACGCCGAGGTCATCGACCTGCGTTCGCTGTTCCCGATCGACGTCGAGACCATCACCGCCTCGGTGGCGCGCACCGGTCGCTGCGTGATCGCGCACGAAGCCAGCCGCACCTCCGGCTTCGGCGCCGAGCTGGGCCAGCTCGTGCAGGAACACTGCTTCCACAGCCTGGAAGCCCCGATCCGCCGCGTCACGGGTTGGGACACCCCCTACCCGCATGCGCTGGAATGGAAGTATTTCCCCGGCCCCAAGCGTGTCGTGCACGCACTCAAGAGCGTGATGGAGAACTAAAGATGGGTCACTACAACTTCAAGCTGCCCGACGTCGGCGAGGGCATCGCCGAATCCGAGATCGCCACCTGGCGCGTCGCCGTCGGCGAGATGGTCAAGGAAGACCAGGCCCTGGTCGACATGCTGACCGAGAAGGCCGCGGTCGAGATCCCCTCCCCCGTCACCGGCCGCATCGTGGAACTGCGCGGCCAGCCCGGCGACAAGATCGCCGTCGGCGCCGTGCTGGTGGTGATCGACACCGAGGGCGCTGCCGCCCCCGCCGCCGAGGCCCCTGCGGCCGCGCCGGCCCCGGCCACCGCCAAGGCCGCCACGCCGGCAGTCGCCGCGGTCGCTGCAGCTCCGGCACCGGCACCGGTCGCCGCGGCACCCGCCCCGGTGGTCAACGAAAAGCCCCAGACCTCCCCGGCCGTACGCAAGCTGGCCCGTGAGATGGGCGTGGACCTCACCCGCGTCGCCGGCAGCGGCCCGCGCGGTCGCATCCTGCGCGACGACGTGCAGGCCGCCCTGTCGCGGCCCGCCCCTGCCGCCACGGCGGCGCTGCCGCCCGCAGGCGACGCCGTCGAGGCCGTCCGCATCATCGGCATGCGCCGCAAGATCGCCGAGGCCATGCAGCGCTCCAAGCAGCGCATCCCCCACTTCGCCTACGTGGAGGAGGTGGACGTCACCGAGCTGGAGGCGCTGCGCCAGCACCTCAACGAGCAGCATGGCAAGACCCGCGGCAAGCTCACCGTCCTGCCCTTCCTGATGCAGGCCCTGGTCAAGCTGCGCCCGCGCTTCCCGCAGATCAACTCCAACTACGACGACGAGGCCGGCGTGCTCTACCGCCACTCCGCCTCGCACGTCGGCATCGCCGCCCAGACCCCCCAGGGCCTGGTCGTGCCGGTGGTGCACCACGCCGAGCGCCTGGACCTCTGGGGCTCGGGCTCCGAGATCCGCCGCCTGGCCGAGGCCGCCCGTGCCGGCAAGGCCAAGCGCGAGGAGCTGACCGGCTCCACCATCACCATCACCAGCCTCGGCACCATGGGCGGCATCGCCTCCACCCCGGTGATCAACGCCCCGGAAGTGGCGATCGTCGGGGTCAACAAGATGGTCCTGCGCCCCATGATCCGCGACGGGGTCGTGGTCCCGCGGCTGATGATGAACCTGTCCTCCTCCTTCGACCATCGGATCGTGGACGGCTATGATGCCGCCGAGTTCATTCAGGCCATCAAGAGCCTGCTCGAACATCCGGCGACGCTGTTCATGCCCTGATCGGCGCCGCTTCTCCTCCCCGGCACCTCGTCGCCGGGAATTTGCCGGGGCGTCCTCCAGGACGTTCCGGCTTTCTTCATCAACGCTCAGCGGGGCTGACATGGACAAGCTGTACCCCTCAGCGCAGGACGCCTTGGCCGGCCTGGTCAAGGACGGCATGACGCTCGCCGTCGGTGGCTTCGGCCTCTGCGGCATCCCGGAAGCACTGATCGACGCACTGCGCGACAGCGGCGCGCGTGACCTCACCGTGATCTCCAACAACGCGGGTGTCGACGGCTTCGGCCTCGGCAAGCTGCTGGAGACGCGCCAGGTCCGCAAGATGATCTCGTCCTACGTCGGCGAGAACAAGGAATTCGAGCGCCAGTACCTGGCGGGCGAGCTGGAGCTGGAGTTCACCCCGCAGGGCACCCTGGCTGAGAAGCTGCGCGCCGGCGGCGCCGGCATCCCCGCCTTCTACACCCGCACCGGCTACGGCACCCTGGTGGCCGAGGGCAAGGAAACCCGCGAGTTCGACGGCCACTGGTACGTCATGGAGCGCAGCCTGCGCGCCGACGTGTCCCTGGTGAAGGCCTGGAAGGCCGACCGCGCCGGCAACCTGGTGTTCCGCAAGACCGCGCGCAACTTCAACCCCATGTGCGCCACCGCCAGCCGCATGTGCGTGGCCGAGGTCGAGGAGATCGTCGAGAACGGCAGCCTCGACCCCGACCAGATCCACACCCCGGGCATCTACGTGAAGCGCCTGGTGCTCAACTCCCGTCCCGAAAAGCGCATCGAAAAGCGCACCATCCGGAGCAACTGACATGGCATGGAACCAGGAAGAGATGGCGCGCCGCGCCGCTCAGGAACTGCGTGACGGCTACTACGTCAATCTCGGCATCGGCCTGCCGACGCTGGTGGCCAACCACATCCCGGAAGGCATGGACGTCTGGCTGCAGAGCGAGAACGGCCTGCTCGGCATCGGCCCCTTCCCCACCGAGGCCGAGGTCGACGCCGACCTCATCAACGCCGGCAAGCAGACCGTCACCGACCTGCCCGGCAGCGCCTACTTCAGCAGCGCCGACTCCTTCGCGATGATCCGCGGCGGCCACATCAACCTGTCGATCCTCGGCGCCATGCAGGTGTCCGAGAAGGGCGACCTGGCCAACTGGATGATCCCCGGCAAGATGGTCAAGGGCATGGGCGGCGCCATGGATCTGGTCGCCGGCGTCGATCGCGTGGTGGTGCTGATGGAACACACCGCCAAGGGCGACGCCCGCAAGATCCTGGAACGCTGCGACCTGCCGCTGACCGGCGTCGGCGTGGTCGACCGCATCATCACCGACCTTGGCGTCATGGACGTGACCCCGGAGGGCCTGCGCGTGCGCGAGCTCGCCCCCGGCGTGACCCTGTCCGAGATGCAGGACCGCACCGGCTGCCGCCTTCTCGGCGACGCCCCCTAACTTCAGAGAGGATCAAGGCAGCATGAGCACCCCGTTCAACGACCGCGACGGCTTCATCTGGTACGACGGCGAACTCAAGCCCTGGCGCGAGTGCACCACCCACGTGCTGACCTACTCGCTGCACTATGGCGTGGGCTGCTTCGAGGGCGTGCGCGCCTACAAGACCCCCCAGGGCACCGCGATCTTCCGCCTGGAAGAGCACACCCGGCGCCTGTTCAACTCCGCCAAGATCCTGGGCATGAAGATGCCCTGGTCCGAGGACGTATTG
>JASBRP010000025.1 GCA_030149365.1 Solimonas sp. | reverse complement strand
ATGCAAGGCATGTTATGGCAAGGCCCCACATGAACCCGCCGTATTCTAGGCGCCCTGGAGCTGCTCCTCTCCCAACAGTTTTGGCGATGTAAGCTGTGACTAACGTCGCGACGACGCCGCCGATAAGTCCACTGACGATTGCGCTCATCTTCGGGGAGTTCTAACAGCTAATAGACGGACGCCTGTCCGTGTATGCGGAATTAAAGACCCCATGAACCTCAATCATAAGCATCTGATTTCCCCGTGATCTTTTGACAGCCTGTCCGTTAAACAAATTGTTAGTCTGGGCGCAAAATCTGAGCTCATATTCGGCGATAACTATGCCGCTTCTTGGCTCGGCACCACAAGGCCACGCGTGCCGCCAGGTTGATGTTTGCAAGGACCCAGCGACAATGAAACCTGACGCGTAAATCAGGTCGCCTGATGTGATTCATGGGGCAAGGCCAAGAGCGATGTTTTGAACGCCCGCTTTGCGGCTGATATTTGAGCGACCGCGACATCCGCTTCGGGCTGTTTTTGGCCACCGGCACTCGAATAAGTTTCGCCAGATTTCGAACCTGGCGACACCCTCGTTGCAGCGAGGACTGCTTCAGCAGCAGTGAGTCCTGGGTGGAGCAGGAGGGCGATGGCACTGTCTGTCATGGGTCATATCTCCTAGCGCCCTTTTCATCCTGCCGTGATCTTGATTGCCGATACTTGAAGCCTTTTAACGGGGGATTCCACGATGCGGCGTCGCAAGTTCCTGCAAGGCCTCGGCGGCCTGTCCGGCGTGGCCCTGCTGCCCGGCTGCGGCAGCAGCGATCCGGTGGATGGGGCGGCGGGCGCGGTCCGCTTCGACCATGGCGTGGCCAGCGGTGATCCGCTCAGTGACCGCGTCATCCTGTGGACTCGCGTCACGCCGGAGCGTGACGGGCCGGTGCGGGTGCGCTACGTGGTGGCTCGCGATCCGGAGATGAAGGACATCGTCCAGTCCGAGACCGTGGTGACCGATCTGGTGCGGGACTACACGGTGAAGGTGGACCCGACCGGCCTGGCCCCGGGCACCCGCTACTGGTACCGCTTCGAGTCCGGCGGGGTGGTGTCGCCGGTGGGGCGTACCAAGACGCTGCCGGTGGGGTCGGTGGACCGGCTGCGCTTCGCCTTTACCTCCTGCTCCAATTACTCGGGTGGCTATTTCGGGGTGTATGGCCGTATCGCCGAGCGCCTGGACCTGGACGCGGTGTTCCACCTGGGCGACTACCTTTACGAGTCGGGCTCGTCCGGCGTCGAGGGGCTGGACCGCGCCCACAGTAATGGCAGAGAGATGGTCACGCTGGACGATTATCGCGACCGCCACGCCCAGTACCGGCAGGACCCCGACCTGCAGGCGATGACCCTGCAGCATCCGATGATCGTGGTCTGGGACGACCATGAGTCCACCAACGACTCCTGGGAGCATGGCGCGGGCAACCATACCGAGGGGGAGGAGGGTGCCTGGGAGTTCCGCAAGGCGGCCTCGATCATGGCCTACTTCGAGTGGCTGCCGATCCGCGTGGCCGACCCGGCCGACCCGCAGCGCATCTGGCGCCAGTTCGTGTTCGGTGACCTGGTGGACCTGATCATGCTCGACACGCGGCTCTATGGCCGCGAGGAGCCGCTGAGCATCCTGCCCTCCGGCCCCGAACTGAACGACCCCACGCGCCAGTTGCTGGGCCTGCGCCAGGAGAACTGGCTGACCGAGCGGCTGACCTCGTCCACCGCCAAATGGACGCTGCTGGGCCAGCAGGTGATGTTCGGCCAGCTGCGCCTGGCCTCGCTGCCGGACCTGTCGCTGCTGGGCATCACACTGGCGGAGGAACTGCTGGCGCTCAATGCCGACCAGTGGGACGGCTACCCGGCGGCGCGCGACCGCGTGTTCGATGCGGTGGAGCGCGGGGCTGTGGAGAACCTGGTGGTGCTGACCGGTGATATCCACAGCTCCTGGGGCAACGAGCTGTATCGCGACCCGGGCGAGCTGCTGACGCTGATCGACAACATCGTGGGTGATCCGCTGGACCTGGGCCTGATCAAGGCGCATGGCGTGGAGTTCGTCTCGCCCTCCGTCACCTCCAGCGGCCTGCCGGCCGGCACCACGCCGTTGCTGCGCACGGCCTTTGGCCTGATCGACCCGCACATCAAGTACTTCGACGGCGAGCAGCACGGCTACGTGTTGCTCGACATCACGCCGGAGCGCACTACGGGAGAATGGTGGTACGTGGATACGATCCTGGAGAAGGATTCGCCCGAGCAGTTCGGCGCCGCGCGCTACACGCTCAGCGGCGAGAACCGCCTGCGTAGCGCTTCCACGCCGACCGAGCCGCGCGCGGCCTGAGTGGCTGGGGCGATGGGCATGGCTATTGCTGAACAAAGGGGCGCGCTCGCCGCGGCGGGGGCGTAGGCCGTATTTACTGGCGGAATGCGGCCGCCCGCAGGAGTTCTCCCGAGGGCGGCCCCTTAAAATTCACGCACCAGATTCATGCATCAGATTCACGTGTTGAGGTTCTTGAAGTTTTTCGGGGTCAGGCCGTCATGATGTCCAGCAGCGCAGGCGCTCCGGCAGAGGGCGCCGCCAGGATCGGTTGCACCGTTGCCGGGCCGCAGCCCGCGCACGAGGTGTCGGCATGATGCCGGCCCTGCAGCGCCCGCTGGCCGACGGCCATGCCTCGGACCCATCCTTTTACTTGCAGCGCCTGGGCTTTGCAGCGGCCGAATCGCTGCGCCGCACGGTCCGCGGCGAGCTGGCCTGGCTGCTTGCGCCGTTCATGCACCGCATGCCCGAGGCGCTGGCCGAGTACGAGAGCCGCGCCACCGACCCGGCGCGCCGCGAGTCGATCCGCGAGCTGCGCGGGCTGTTCACGATCATCTCCGAGCGCTGGGTGGATACCTTCATCTATGCGGTGGACGCGCGCCTGATCGGCAGCGGTGCGGGGCTGGACGAGGCGCAGCCAGGTGACGAGCTCCTGTCGGGCCGCACCGAACTGCAGGCGGAGGAAAAGTACGCGCGCCTGCTGGCCGACCTGGACGAGCGCCTGCAGACCATCCGCCGCACGCTGTACGTGCCGGTGAATGTGCGCGCGCTGGCGCCGGCGGGCTTGTCCCGGGCGCTGCAGGACACCGCGCAGCAGCTCGGCTGGCCGGCGGCGCACCTGAAGTTCCTGTTTGCGCGCTTCGGCGAGGACGTGCTGCTGCGCCTGGGCGAGCTTTACCGCGGCCTGATCGTGGCGCTGCGCGCCATCGGCAGCACGGCGCAGCAGGTGGACTTGCAGCTGTCCTCGCTGCCGGTGCAGGCACCGCCGCCGCGCGAGCCGAAGATAGACGAGGGCACGCTGTCGATGCTGCGCCACTATGCGGCCGAGGCCGACGAGCGCTACTACGACGACCGCTCGCTGGCGGCCGACCTGCTGGCGCTGGCCGAGAAGCAATCCATGCCGGACATGGCCGAGGAGCAGCGCCACGCGCCCCTGCAGCGCATGAGCGTGGCCGGGCAGTTCTTCAGCGAGGCGGTTGCCGACCCGCTGCTGCCGCGCGAGCTGCGCCAGCGCCAGGACGCCGTGCGCCTGCCGCTGGTCAAGACGGCGCTGGCGGATGCGACGCTGTTCACCTCGCCGCACCATCCGGTCAGCAGCCTGGTGGACGAGATGATGCTCAGGGCCGCTACCGCCCGCGTCACCGGCAACGAGGAGGAGCGTCGCGCGGCGGAGCGGCTGGAGCAGCTGCTGGTGCAGTTCGAACTGGCGCCGGAGTTCGTGCGCCAGGCGATCCTCACGCAGCGGCCGATCGACGAGGCGCAGATCGAGCAGTTCCTGCAGGCCAAGCGCGAGCGGGCGAAGGAGCGGCGCCAGTCGGTGCTGCATGCCGTGCAGCGCCGGGTGATGGAGGAACTGCGTCTGTCCACCTTTGGACGCGAGGTTCCGGTGGCGGTGCACGAGTTCCTGCACCAGTGCTGGGGGCCGTTGCTGATGAAGGGCCTGCTCGACCACGGGCCTACCGACCCGCGCTGGCGCCAGGACCTGGACATGGTGGACCAGCTCGTGGAGCAGTCCGAGCTGGGTTTCGGCGAGGACGAGGAGTGGGACGCCCTGATGCTGCGCCTGACGCAACGCATGGCCATGTCGGGCATGCGCGACGACCGGATCACTCAGGGCATTGCACAGTTGCGCGAGTTGCGCCGCGTGAGCTGAGCCCGCTCAGGCGCGTACGGCGCCTGCCAGCAGGTAGTACTCGATGTATTGCGCGCGCTCGTAGTAGATGGCCAGGGACTGTTCCAGCTGGTCGCGCGTGACCTGCTTGTGCAGCAGGGCCTCGTGGGCATAGTTCACCATGTGCCGGTAGTGGCCCCGCCAGCAGTGCTCGGTGGCATCCATGACGATATCCGGCGAGAAGCCGCAGCGGCGGTAGAGCTCGCGATACTCGTCCAGGTTGGCGATGTGGTTCTCGCGGATGCGCCGCTGGTGGTCCTCGTCGGCGCGCTGCGTGGTGAGGATGTCGCTCAGCACCAGGTGCCCGCCGGGCTTGAGCACGCGGGCCGCTTCCCGCAGGAATTTCTCGCGGGTGTTGAAGTGGAAAGCCGCCTCCACGCAGATGACGGCGTCGAAGCTGGCGTCAGGAAAATCCAGGGCCGTGGCGTCCATCAGGCGGAAGGTGGCGCCTGGGACGATCTCGCGCCCGCGGGCCAGTTGCCGCTCCGAGATGTTGATCGCGGTGATCTGCTCGGGAGGGTAGAAGCGGGAGACGTAGCGCGAGGTTTCGCCCTTGCCGCAGGCGACGTCCAGGATCCGCCCCTTCTTCTCCGGGATGAAGCCCAGCAACTGGTCCATCAGGGCATCGCAGGCGGTGCGGGCGTCCTGGGTGGTGTCGGTCCAGTATCCGAAGTTGGTGTAGTCGCTGCCGCCGTAGTAGTTGATCAGGCGATCGCTGAACATCGACGCGTCGTAGAAGCGATTGATGTTCTGTGCCAGGTCCTTGGCTTGTGTGGTCATCCGATGAGTTCCGTTCAGACACCGCGCACGCCATTTTTACGGATGGCATGCCGGCGAGATGAGGCCCCGGTTCGCAGGAGCGAACCCCCGGCTCCAGTCTAGGATGCAAATTGAACGACTGGCTGGGCCGTTCATCGCCCCAGAACGCCCGTTCAAGCTGGCCCCCACAGAGGCCTCGAAGCTGATTCAGTCGTCAGGAACACAGTCGTAATTGACCGTGGAGCCCAGCCGTATCCATAGGGGTCAACGTAAATAAAAGCCCCGTTCACTCCTGAGGGACTGAACGGGGCTGGGTGAAAACACATTCGTTCACTGGTAGCGCCGGCGTGCCCCTGATCAGTCGAAGATGTCGCTGAGCCAGGATTTGCGGCGGTAGCCGTGCTTGCCGTGGTCGCTGTAGCCGGAGTGGCGACGGTAGTCGTCGTCATCGCGCCGCGGCGGCGGCGCTGCGGGCTGTTCGCGCGGGGGCGCAGCGCTGCGCTCGATGATCTTGTCCAGTTCTCCGCGGTCGAGCCACACACCGCGACACTTGGGGCAGTAGTCGATCTCGATTCCCTGGCGTTCCGTCATCATCAGGTCGGCCTGGCAGGCTGGGCAAAGCATTCGTTTCTCCTCATTGGGGACATGGGCGACCGGGGTTCGACCCCCGGCCGCCCTCACTGGTTCCAGTGGCGGGAAGCCCCCTAAGGCCTTGGCGCGCGGCGGTGGGCGAAGCGGTACAGGGCGGGCAGCACCAGCAAGGTCAGCAAGGTGGAGCTGATGATGCCGCCGATCACCACGGTGGCCAGCGGCCGCTGCACCTCGCTGCCGATGCCGGTGTTGAAGGCCATGGGCACGAAGCCGAGGCTGGCGACCAGGGCTGTCATCAGCACCGGGCGCAGCCGTGTCAGCGCCCCTTCGCGGATGGCCTCGGCCAGTGCCATGCCTTGCTCGCGCAGCTGGCGGATGAAGCTGACCATCACCAGGCCATTGAGCACGGCGACGCCGGACAGCGCGATGAAGCCCACCGCGGCGGAGATCGAGAAAGGGATGCCGCGCAGCCACAGCGCCAGCACGCCGCCGGTCAGCGCCAGCGGCACGCCGGAGAAGATCACCAGCGAATCGCGCAGCGAGCCGAAGGCCAGCCATAGCAGCCCCAGGATCAGCGCCAGCGTCAGCGGAACGACGACGCCCAGGCGCCGTGCCGCGGACTCCAGCTGCTCGAAGCTGCCGCCGTAGTCCAGCCAGTAGCCGGGAGGCAGTTGCGCCTGTTGCTGCAACGACGCACGCGCCTCGGCCACGAAGCTGCCGAGATCGCGGCCACGCACGTTGGCGCTGACCACGATGCGGCGCTTGCCCTGCTCACGCTTGATCTCGTTGGGGCCGCTGCCCAGGGTCACGGTGGCGACCTCGCCCAGGGGCACGTAGCCGCCGCCCGGGAGGGGCAGGGGCAGGCGCTGCATGGCGCGCGGGTCGTTGCGCAGGGTCTCCGGCAGGCGGATCACGATGGGGCTGCGGCGATCGCCCTCGTACAGCAGGCCGACCTCGCTGCCGCCATAGGCGGTGGCCACCAGCTCCTGCAGTTCGGCGATGTGCAGGCCGTAGCGCGCCAGGGCCTCGCGGCGCGGCGTCACGGTCAGCAGCGGCAGGCCTTCGGCCTGCTCGCTGCGCACGTCGGCGGCGCCGTCGATGCCGGACAGCAGCTTTTCGATGCGGCTGCCGGCGGCGACCAGGGTGTCCAGGTCGTCGCCGTAGATCTTCACGGCGAAGTCGGCGCGCACGCCGGAGATCAGCTCGTTGAAGCGCATCTGGATTGGCTGGGTGAACTCGTAGTTGTTGCCCGGCACCAGGGCCGCCAGCCGTTCCAGCTCGGCCACCACCTCGGCCTTGGGCTTGCCCGGCTCCGGCCATTGGTCGCGCGGCTTGAGCATGACGAAGGTGTCGGCCACGTTCGGCGGCATCGGGTCGTTGGCGACCTCGGCGGTGCCGATCTTGGCAAATACGCGCTCCACTTCCGGCGCTTGCCGGAGCGTGGCTTCGAGCTGGTTCTGCATCTGCACGGCCTGGGTCAGGCTGGTGCCGGGGATGCGCATGGCGTGCAGCGCCACGTCGCCCTCGTCGAGGCTGGGCACGAACTCGGAGCCCAGGCGTGTCGCCAGCCAGGCACAGCCGGCCAGCAGCGCCACGGCCGCCAGTGCGAGGCCCCAGCCGGCGCGCAGGGAGCGCTCCAGCAGGGGCGCATACAGGCGCCGCGCCGCGGCCACCAGGCGGCTGTCGTGCTCCTGCACCGGCCCGCGGATGAGCAGGGCGATGCCGGCCGGGATGAAGGTCAGCGACAGCAGCAGGGCGGCGGTGAGGGCCAGCACCACGGTGATGGCCATGGGGTGGAACATCTTGCCCTCGACCCCGGTGAGCGCGAACACCGGCAGGTAGACCACGGTGATGATGCCGATGCCGAACAGGCTGGGGCGGATCACCTCGGCGGTGGCCTGGTAGACCACCTCCAGGCGCTCCTGCGGGCTCAGGCGCGAGCCGGCCAGCCCCAGCCGCCGCAGGCAGTTCTCCACGATGATCACGGCGCCGTCCACGATCAGGCCGAAGTCCAGCGCGCCGAGGCTCATCAGGTTGGCGGAGACGCGGGTCTGCACCATGCCGGTGAAGGTCATCAGCATCGCCAGCGGGATCACCGCCGCGGTCAGCAGGGCGGCGCGCAGGTTGCCCAGCAGCAGGAACAGCACCACGATCACCAGCAGGGCGCCTTCGAGCAGGTTGAGGCTGACGGTGGACAGGGTGCGCTCCACCAGCGTGGTGCGGTCATAGACGACGTTGACGGTGATGCCCGGCGGCAGGCTGCGCGCCGCTTCCTCCAGCTTGGCGGCGGCGGCACGAGCTACCGTGCGGCTGTTTTCGCCCACCAGCATGAAGACCGTGCCGAGCACCACTTCGTGGCCGTTCATGGTGGCGGCGCCGTTGCGCAGCTCGGGGCCCACGACGACCTCGGCGACGTCGCCCAGGCGCACGGGGGCGTCGCCATGCCGCGCCACCACGAGCTGGCGCAGGTCTTCCAGGGTGGCGGCCTGCCCGGGGACGCGGATCAGTTGCTGCTGGCCGCTGCGCTCGATGTAGCCGGCGCCGGTATTGGCGTTGTTGGCGCCGATTGCGCTACGCAATTCGCCGAAGCCGATGCCGTAGGCCAGCATGCGGCCCGGGTCTGGCCGCACGTGGATCTGCTTCTCGTAGCCGCCCAGCGAGTTGACCTCGGTGACGCCGGGCACGCGCAGCATCTGCGGGCGGATGATCCAGTCCTGTGCCTGGCGCAGGTCGGTGGCGGTCAGCGGCTGGCCGTCCTTGCCGCGCGCGCCGGGCTCGGCGTCCACCGTCCACAGGAAGATTTCGCCCAGGCCGGTGGTGATGGGGCCCAGTTGCGGTTCCAGGCCCGGCGGCAAGGCCGAGCGCAGGGTCTGCAGGCGTTCCGCCACCTGCTGGCGTGCGAAGTAGGGATCGGTGCCGTCGCGGAACACCACGGTGACCTGCGACAGGCCGTAGCGCGACAGCGAGCGGGTGTAGTCCAGCCGTGGCAGGCCGGACATGGCGTTCTCCACCGCGAAGCTGACGCGCTGCTCGGCTTCCAGCGGGGTGTAGCCCGGCGCCTCGGTGTTGATCTGCACCTGCACGTTGGTGATGTCGGGCACTGCGTCGATCGGCAACTGGCGGAAGCTCCAGGCGCCGAGGATGGCCAGCGCCAGCACCAGCACCATCATCAGGCCGCGGCGCCGGATGGCGAAGCGGACCAGCGCGTCAATGCTCATGCGCGGCCCCCGACTTGCCGATGTCGGCCTTCACCAGGTAGCTGTTGCCGCTGACGTAGCGGGCGCCTGCGGCCAGGCCTTCCAGCACCTCGCTGTGCTCGCCGTCGCTGCGGCCGAGTCGCAGGGGGCGGGCGGTGTAGGTCTCGCCGGACTGCTCGAACACCACGGTGGCGCCCTCCAGTTCCTGCAGGCCTTCGTTCTTCACGGCCAGCGCGACCTCGCTGGCGCCGATCACGGCCTCGGCGCTGACATAGAGTCCCGGTGTCCAGTGGCCGGCGGCGTTGTCGAGCAGCACGCGTGCGGTGAGGGCCTGCGCCGGTCCGCCACTGGCGGGGCTGAGGCTGACCAGCGGGCCTTCCGCACGAAGCTTGCCGTCGAGGGAGGCCACGCGGACGGTCTGGCCGGCACGCAGGCGCTGCAGGTCTTGCGGGAACACCGACAGCTCGGCCCAGACGCCGCCGAGGTTGGTGATGACGAACAGCGGCGCGCTGCCGGCCTGCTCGCCGGGGTTGGCGTTGCGCGCGGTGATGGTGCCGGAGATCGGCGAGGTGACGGCGTAGACCTGCAGGCTGTCGTCGCTCTCGATTCGTGCCAGGACTTCGCCGGCCTTCACGGCATCGCCCAGGGATTTGGAGACGCTGCGGATCTGGCCCGGGAAGCGCGCGGTGATGCTGCGCTGCCCGGACTCGGTGGGCACGATGCGGCCGTGCAAGGGCAGCGTGTCGCGGATCGCCGCGGGGCCGGCCGTTTCCACCGCCATCCCTGCGGCGCGGGCCGCGTCGGCGGATATGCGGGTGCTGTCGCCCGCTTCCTCATGAGCGTGCCCGCCGGAGGATGCTTCGCCGGCAGGGCCATGATCGTTGCTGTGGGCATGGTCGTCTGCGTGACCGTGATCGTCCTGGTGCTGTGCTTCTTCCACCGGCGTGTCGGCGGCGCGCTCGCAACCGGTCAGGGCCATCAGCAGGCCCAGGCCCAAAGCGGCGGCAGTCTTGTTTGTGGTCATGGGGTCAATCCTGTTGGGTCGCGCCGACCGGCTGTCCGGTGAGACGCTGTATTTCGATGAGATAGCCCTGGTACTCGGCGGCGGCCTCGATCAGGCGGCGGCGTTGTCCGGTCCATTCGCTGTGGGCATCGCGCAGTTCCAGCAGGGAGTAGCGGCCGCGTTCCCAGGCATGGCGGGTCTGGCGCAGCGCTTCATCGGCCGCGGGTACCACGCGGTCGCGCTGGGTCTCGAATTCCGTGCGGGCGTGGTTCAGCTCCTGGAACAGTTCGTAGAGCTGGGCCTGCAGCTTCAGCATCGTCGCGCGGCCCGCCGCTTCGCTCTGGTCGCGCCGCGCCTCGGCTTCCGCGATCAGCGGTGCAGCGCGGCGTGACGCGCCCAAAGGCAGCGAGGCGGAGAACAGCAGGGCCGTGTCGTCGGTTTCGCCCAGCCGCCGCAGTCCGGCGCCGAGTGTCAGGCTGCTGCGGGCGCGGGCCTGCTGCAAGCGCCATTCGGACTCGCGCAGGCGCGCTTCGCTGCCGACCTGCAAGGCCTGTGGCGAGGCTTGCAGGCGCGCCAGCAATACGTCGAATTCCACGGCGAGTGACAACTGCTGGAGATCGCCGTGGGCGACGCCGAAGTCCGCTTCCTGCTGGCCCATGGCTGCCGCGAGGTGGCGCCGCGAGCTGAGCAGTTCATGCTCGGCGTGTTCCTCTGCCAGGAGCGCCCGGTCCAGCGCGATACGGGCACGCGAGCGCTCGGCCAGCGGGCTGCGGGCGGCGGCCACGCGCCGTTCCACTTCCTTGAGGGTTTTCTCGGCCAGCGCGCTGGCCTCGTGGGTGATGGCGAGTTGCTCCTGGTCCGACAGCAGGTGGACGTAGCGCCGCGCCACTTCGGCCCGCAGGTCCAGCGCGGCCAGCCCGGCTTCGCCGTCCAGCATGGACTGCTCGGCACCGGCGGCTTCGATGCGGCGCGCGCGTTGGCCGCCGGCCTCGACCAGTTGGCTGAAGCTCAGTGTGGTCTCGACCCCGTCGACCCCGCGATAGGGGCCGCTGCCGAGCAGGTTTTCGGCGGACACATGCAATTCGGTTGCCGGACGCAGCCCGGCTTGCGAGACGCGGCTGGCGGCGGCGCGGCTGGCGGCGCGCCATTGCTCGAAGCCGGGGTGCTGGGACTCCGCGCGCTGCAGGGCGGAGGACAGGGTCAGGGGTGGGCCGTCGAAGACGGCCGGCTCGTTGGCAGCGACCGCCAGCGATACGAACAGGCCGAGCGCTGGCAGCGCCCGGTATGACATGCGAAACATGATTGCCTCCCAAAGGCAGTGAGGCGCCGCGAGGGGCGCCAGGAGAACGTCAGGCGAGGGAGGCGGTGAGGGGCGGGCCGCGCAGGGGCGGCCTCAGGACGTGGGGAAGCCGGCGCTGCGGCAGGATGGCCGCCACGGCGCGGGGCAGGATGGAGCGCGGTGCCGCCGGCAGCCACAGCAGCACGATGGCGACGAACAGGAAGCTGGCGGTCAGCGACTGCTGCCAGGATTTGGCGGCAGAGGCATCGTCGATCTCGACATCGCCGCCCTGGTGGCCGTCATGGTGGATTTCGCCATCGGCGATATGCACCGCGACCGGGGCTTCCTGCCCGTCCAGGCAGAAATGCAGGTGCGTGCCCACGACGCGCGTCAGCAGCAGGGCCAAGCCCAGCAGCAGGACCAGCATCAGCGGTGGTGAGCGGAAACGGCGCATATCCCCTTATTGAACACCCATGGGGCCAGATAACGCTACCCCAACCGCTGCGGTGCCCCTGAAAGGGCGGGGCTGATTTGGCACATGGCTGCGTCCCGAGCCGCTTATGTACATTGAGTACACCACGCGTCTCGGGACATTGCCCTGCGCCAAATCAGCCTCCGCCGCAGCGATTGGGGTAGCGTTATCTGGCCCCTACCCGCTACAGAGTCAAGCCAGCCCTGAAAGTTTCATCGCCAGCCCCGCCGCCGCGCAGACCGCCAGCACCTTCAGTAGGCCAATGTGGAAGCGCAGCATGGCCAGCATGGCGCCGGCTCCCAGGGCCAGGGCGGCGGTGTCCACCGAGCCCAGGTCGGGTGCGGGCAGGCGCAGCGGGCCGGCCTGCCAGTCGCCGACCTCGCGGAACAGCACGTGCAGGGCGAACCAGATCGACAGGTTCAGGATCACGCCGACCACGGCGGCGGTGATGCCGGTGAGGGCGGCATTGAGCTGCACGTTGCCGCGCAGGCGCTCGATGTAGGGTGCGCCGAGGAAGATCCACAGGAAGCAGGGCACGAAGGTGACCCAGGTGGAGAGCGTGGCGCCGAGAGTGCCGGAGAGCAGCGGGTTGAGGCTGCCGGGGTCGCGGTAGGCGCCGAGGAAGCCGACGTAGGTCAGCACCAGGATCAGGGGGCCGGGGGTGGTCTCGGCCAGGGCCAGGCCCTGGACCATCTCGCCCGGCAGCAGCCAGCCGTAGCGGTCCACCGCCTGCTGCGTCATGTAGGCCAGCACGGCGTAGGCGCCACCGAAGGTGACCACGGCCATCTTGCTGAAGAACACGGCCTCCTGCGTGAAGACGTGCCGTGCGCCGAGAAACACGAACAGCAGCAGGATCGGCAGGCCCCATAGCACGGCGCCGGCCAGCAGCAGTTTCAGCGTCCAGGCGGGTTGCGAGGGATGCGCGTGGGCCGGCACCGGGTCATGGTCCTCGTCGCCGGCCTTTGGCAGCGGTGGCAGCAGCTGCGGTGCCCAGCGCGCGGCGGCCAGGCCCGCGAGCGCGGCGCCCAGAACGATCAGCGGGAAGGGGAGGTGCAGGGCGAAGATGGCGAGGAAGGCGACGCCGGCCAGCCACCACAGGGCGCGGGTCTTGAGCGCCCTCTTGCCGACGCGGATCACGGCTTCGATGACGATGGCCAGCGTGGCCGCCTGCATGCCGTAGAGCAGGCCCTGCACCCAGGTCAGGTCGCCGTGCAGCACGTAGACCGTGGCGATGGCCACCATCAGCACGAAGCCGGGCAGCACGAACAGCACACCGGCGACGAGGCCGCCCCAGGTCTTGTGCAGCAGCCAGCCGACGTAGGTGGCGAGCTGCTGGGCCTCCGGGCCGGGCAGCAGCATGCAGTAGTTCAGCGCGTGCAGGAACCGTGTCTCGGAGATCCACTTGCGCTCTTCCACCAGCATGCGGTGCATCAGCGCGATCTGGCCCGCGGGGCCGCCGAAGCTGAGGAAGCCTATCTTGAGCCAGACCAGGAGGGCTTCGCGGAAGCTGGGGGCGGGTGCGGTAATCATGTCCGCGGATTATGGAGAAGCGGCTGGCCAAACGGACAGGGTCCGCTTGGGGCGGAGCAAAAATCACTATGGAAATAAGAAAATTCTTCGCTGATTTCCGGGGCGGATTGAGGTGTGATCGTCCAGTCGGGCTGTGGCGAATCACGGCGGGGCTGGATACCGGCTTTCGCCGGTATGACGACTTGGGGAACCTCTGAGGAAGTCCGTTCGTGCTGCAGTCCCGAGCCTGTCGAAGGATCGAAGCATGGGCGGACTTCTCGCCAGGTCCGTCAATGAGTTGCCGCCCACCCTTCGACAGGCTCAGGGCGAACGGCAACTAGATCAGAGCTTCCTTAACCATCCATAGAGCGGCGAACCAACGAACAAGGCCCGCCGAGGCGGGCCTTGTTCGTTGCAACTACTAAAGCTTTACGCGCCTTCGACGATGGCGACCACGCCCTGCCCGCCGGCAGCGCAGATCGAGATCAGGCCGCGGCCCTTGTGGCCGTTCTCGGCGATGATCTTGGCCAGCGTGGCCAGGATGCGGCCGCCGGTGGCGGCGAAGGGGTGGCCGGCGGCGAGGCTGGAGCCCTTGATGTTCATGCGCGAGCGGTCGATGGAGCCCAGCGGCTGGGACAGGCCCAGGCGCTCCTTGCAGAACCTGGGGTCTTCCCAGGCCTTGAGGGTGCAGAGCACCTGGCCGGCGAAGGCTTCGTGGATCTCGTAGAAGTCGAAGTCCTGCAGGCTGATGCCGGCGCGCTCCGGCATGCGCGGCAGGGCGTAGGCCGGGGCCATCAGCAGGCCTTCCTTCTTGTTGACGAAGTCCACGGCGGCGGTCTCGACGTGGGTCAGGTAGGCCTGCGGCTCCAGGCCGCGGGCCTTGGCCCAGTCTTCCGAGGCCAGCAGCACGGTGGAGGCGCCGTCGGTCAGCGGGGTGGAGTTGGCGGCGGTCAGCGTGCCCTGGCCGGACTTGCGGTCAAAGGCGGGGCCGAGCGTGGAGATCTTCTCGATGGAGATGTCCGGGCGCAGGTTGTTGTCGCGCTCCAGGCCGGCGAAGGGCACCACCAGGTCGGCGTAGAAGCCGGACTCCCAGGCGCGGGCGGCCTTCTGGTGCGACTCGTAGGCCAGCTGGTCCTGCGCCTCGCGCGGGATTTTCCATTCCTTGACCATGACTTCGCAGTGCTCGCCCATGCTCATGCGGGTGCGCGGCTCGCCGTTGGTGGGGATGGCCGGGGCCAGCATGGCCGGGCGGAACTTGGACAGCGCGGCGAAGCGCTGGGCGCCGGTCTTGGCGCGGTTCACTTCGAGCAGGATCTTGCGCAGCTTCTCGCCCACGGCGATCGGCGCGTCGGAGGTGGTGTCCACGCCGCCGGCGATGCCGGACTCGATCTGGCCCAGGGCGATCTTGTTGGCGATGTTGATGGCGGCGGCCAGGCCGGTGCCGCAGGCCATCTGCACGTCGGCTGCGGCGGTTTCCGGCGCCAGGCCGGAGGACAGCACGGATTCACGGGTCAGGTTGAAGTCGCGCGAGTGCTTGAGCACCGCGCCGGCCTGGACCTCGCCGATACGCTCGCCGTGCAGCTGGTACTTGTCGACCAGGCCCTTGAGCGAGGCGGTCAGCATGTCCTGGTTGGACTTGGTGGAGTAGGCGGTGTTGGAACGCGCGAAGGGGATGCGCGAACCACCGATGATGGCGACGCGGCGGCCGTACTTCATGGTGTCACTCCTGCGGGGCAAGGTTTGGATAAGCGGGATTATCCAAAGCCCCTCCCGACATGGCTATTGCCGTAGGGACACAGGGTCCGAAAAAATCTTGTCACAGTATTTTCATGGACTTGCGAGTGTGCTGCCGGAACTTCTGGCTGGTTTGCGAGGTCTGCATGACGCAGAATCCATTGTCATCGCCTTAGGACATCAAAGGAGCCGTATCCATGCGATCCCTCATCCTGCTGCCCGCGGTCCTGTTGCTGGCCGCCTGCCAGAGCATGGAGCCGATCAGCTCCGCCGAGGCGGCCCCGCCGCCCGCCACGTCCCAGGCCGCCGGCGAGCCGGTGCCGGAAACCCAGGTGCCCGAGGAAGCCACGCCGGCCGACCGGCCGGTGAGCCAGGAGACCTATTCCAGCGAGGAGATCGTGGCCGAGGCCTCGAAGTTCTTCGGCAAGGCGTCGGCGGACGTCGCCCAGGCGGTGGAGAAGGTGTTTGCCAAGTATGGCCGCCCCAACGCCTACATCATCGGTGAGGAAGGCTCGGCGGCGGTGGTGGTGGGCCTGCGGTATGGCCGCGGCACGCTGCAGTACAAGGGCGGCGACAGCATGCCGGTGTACTGGCAGGGCCCCTCGGTGGGCTGGGATTGGGGCGGCAACGCGTCCAAGACGGTCACCCTGGTCTATAACCTGCGCAATACCTCGCAGCTGTTCCAGCGCTTCCCCGGCGTGGAAGGCAGCCTGTACCTGGCCGCGGGCATCGGCGTGAACTACCAGCAGAGCGGCAATATCGTGATGGCGCCGATGCGCACCGGCGTGGGCCTGCGCGCGGGCGCCAATGCCGGCTACCTGCATTACACGCGCAAGCCCTCCGTGATACCGTTCTAACCTGAAACCCTCGAAACTCTTGCGATCTTAAGGAGACCGCCATGAGCTGGAACAATGAATTCCGTCCCGTCCCGGTGAGCAACGGCGCGCAGCCGCGCAGCACGCCGCTGGTGCGCGACACCGCCGTCGATTCCGCCAATAAGGTATTGCGCAACACCTACCTGCTGCTGTCGATGACGCTGCTGTTCAGCGCCGTGATGGCCGGCGTGTCGATGGCGGCGGGCGTGGGCTACGGCATCAGCCTGGTCTGCTCGCTGGTGTCGCTGGGCCTGCTGTGGTTCGTGGTGCCGCGCACCGCCAACTCCTCCGCCGGCATCTGGGTGGTGTTCGCGGTGACCGGCCTGCTGGGCTTCGGCCTGGGCCCGATCATCAACCGCTACCTCGGCATGGCCAACGGCGCGCAGACCGTGATGATGGCCCTGGGCATGACCGGCACGATCTTCGTGGCGCTGTCGGCCTACGCGGTGAAGACCAAGCGTGACTTCAGCTTCATGCGCGGCTTCCTGTTCAGCGGCATGATCCTGCTGCTGGTGGCGAGCCTCGTGATGGTGGGCGCCTCGCTGTTCGGCTTCTACCTGCAGCCGCTGCACCTGGCGCTGTCGTCCCTGTTCGCGCTGTTCGCCTGCGGCATCATCCTGTACCAGACCGGCGAGATCGTGAACGGCGGCGAGACCAACTACATCCTGGCCACCACCACGCTGTACGTGTCGATCTACAACCTCTTCACCAGCCTGCTGCACCTGCTGGGCGTCGCCAACGACGACTGAGGCAAATGAGGTATAAAAAAGCCCCGCCTGCTGGCGGGGCTTTTTCTTTTGGGGCGAGAAATGAACTGGAGTGTTCTCGGTCAGACGACCGGCCTGCTGATTCTGTCCAACATCTTCATGACCATGGCCTGGTACGCGCACCTGAAGGACATGCGCGACAAGCCCTGGATCATCGCGGCGCTGCTGAGCTGGGGGATCGCGCTCTTCGAGTACCTGCTGCAGGTGCCCGCCAACCGCATCGGCTACACGGCGCTGACGCTGCCGCAGCTGAAGATCCTGCAGGAGGTGATCACGCTGAGCGTGTTCGTGCCCTTCGTGGTGCTGTACATGAAGCAGCCGATCAAGCTGGACTACCTGTGGGCGGCGCTTTGCATGTGCGGCGCGGTGTATTTCATCTTCCGCAGCTAGGGATGCCGCCGGCACAGGTCCGACAGTGCCGTCATGATGTGATACAGCGAGGTGGCGGGCGAGGGCTCGCGGACGAACTCGCCGTCTGCCGCCATCCACTCCCACCAGAGCCCGTTCACCGGCGTGGAGAGGAAGCGCTGCAGGGTGGCAAAGGCCGCCAGGGAGTTGGCGCCGGGGCTGCTCTCCATCAGCAGGCTGGTGCGCAGCCGTTCGGTCTGGGCCCAGAGCCGCGCACGGCGGTCGACAGGGCGGCCGGCGGCGTCCACGGCCGCGATCGTCACTCCACGCTGTGCGTCGATGCCGTGGCGACTGCCGAAGTGTTCCAGCGCGCGGCCCTGCGCGGAGGTGTCGCTGCCGAGCAGGCGCTGCGACTGATCCATCAGGAACGCCCACTCGAACTGGTGGCCGGGTTCGCGTATCTCGCCCTCGGCTCCGGCGGCAAAGCGCCAGTCGCCGTCGAAGAATTCGCCCACGGCACCGGTGGCAGGATCGATCAGCCGCCGGCTGCCCAGTGCCACGATCTGCAGGGCGCGCTCGCGGAAGGGTAGGTCCACGCCCAGCTCAACCCAGGCCAGCAGGGCTTCCAGCAGGTGCATGTGCGGGTTGGATCGCAGCGGCAGGCGGCGCGGATTGGCCTCTTCGTAGCCGCCCAGGGGATGCGCCAGTAGCGTGTCGAGGCGCTCCATCAGCATGCGCGCCAGCCGCAGCAGTTCCGTCGGCCGCCCATCCGCGGCATAGGCCTGCGACAGGGCGAACAGTACGAAGGCCTGATCGTAGAGGTCCAGGTCCGAGTCGCTGCCGCCGCGGTTGCTGCGGAACAGGCCGTCGCCACGGGCGTATTCGCGCAACATGAAGTCCAGGGCGTGTTCCATGGCGGTACGCCAGGGGCCTTGCCAGCCCAGGCGCCCGGCCTCGGTGTAGACGTAGAGCTGGCGCGCCTGCACGCGCACACGCGTGGGCGTGCCGACCGGGTGGCCCTGCAGGTCGAGTTTCTCGTGGAAGCCGCCTCCGGCGTGGTCGGCACCGGCCTGCCACCACAGGGGCAGGGCGGACTCGAACAGCCAGCGGCGCGACCAGGCGGCGGCTTCGCGCAGTTGGGCGTCCACGTCTGGCCGGCGGGTCGCGGTCATGCGGGGTTTGCCGGGAGCAGGTGATCGACGCAGGCGGCCAGGTCGGCGAAGTGGCCGTCGGCGGGTGCCTGCGCGTTACCTACCAGGTAGGCGCGGCCGACGCCGGCCGCGCGTGCGGCCTCGATGTCGGAGGGCTTGTCGCCCACCATCAGGGAGGCGGCCATGTCGATGCGCAGCTCCTGTTGCGCGCGCAGCAGCATGCCGGGCGCGGGCTTGCGGCAGTCGCAGTCGCGGGCGTAGGCGGCGACGCTGCCGCCGGGCAGGTGCGGGCAGTGGTAGACCGCGGCGAGCGGCACGCCCTCGGCTGCCAGCGCCTGCCGCAGCTGCGCGGTCAGGGCCTGGTACTGCGGCTCGGTGTACAGGCCGCGGGCGATGCCGGACTGGTTGGTGACCACCACCAGGGCGTAGCCCGCGGCGGCGAGCCGGCGCATGGCGCCGACGGCGCCGGGCAGGAACGCGAAGTCCTCCCAGCGGTAGACGTAGCCCGAGTCGACGTTGATGACGCCATCACGGTCGAGGAATGCCGCCTTCAGGATCGCGCTCCGGGGATGGGCGTCAGGCCTTGGCCTGCGCGGTGATGCGTCGCACGATGTCGCTGGTGCTGAAGCCTTCCACCAGCGGCACCAGCTCCACGCGGCCGCCCCAGCTGCGCACTTCCGGCGCGCCGACGACGGTGGCCTCGGTGTAGTCGCCGCCCTTGACCAGCACGTCGGGCCGGATGGCCTTGATGACCTCGATCGGCGTGGGTTCGTCGAAGATCACCACGGCGTCGGTCACCGCCAGCGCCGACAGCAGGCGGGCGCGCTGCTGCTCGGCGATGATCGGGCGGGTGGGGCCCTTGAGGCGCGAGACCGAGGCGTCGCTGTTGATGCCCACCACCAGCCGGGTGCCAAACTCGCGGCATTGTTCCAGCAGGGTGACGTGGCCGACGTGGACCAGATCGAAGCAGCCGTTGGTGAAGACCACCTTCTGGCCGGCGGCGCGCCAGGCGGCGGTTTTCTCCGCCAGCTCCGGCAGGCTCATGGCCTTGCGGTCCGAGGCGTCGGCGCTGAGGGCGCGCAGCTCCGACAGCAGCTCGCCGGACGAGGCTGGCACGGTGCCGACCTTGGCGATGACGATGCCGGCGGCGAGGTTGGCCAGGCCCGCGGCCTGTTCGGGGGGGACGCCCGCGGCGGCGCAGAGCGCCAGCGAGGCGATCACGGTGTCGCCGGCGCCGGAGACGTCGAACACCTGGCGCGCCACGGCCGGCGCGTGGTGGCGGCGCTCGGGCCAGAGCAGGTAGATGCCCTTTTCGCTCATGGTCACCGTGAGGTAGGACAGGCCCAGCTCCGACACATAGCGCTGGCCGGCCTGCAGTTCCTGCTCGGGGGTGCCTTGCACGCCGGTGGCCAGGGCCAGTTCGCCGCGGTTGGGGCAGATGGTGGTGGCGCCGGCGTAGCGCGAGAAGTCGCGCGACTTGGGGTCCACCAGCACCGGCACGCCGGCCTGGCGGGCCAGGGCGATGGCGCGCTTGCAGACCGCTTCGGTCAGCACGCCCTTGGCATAGTCGGACAGGATCACGACCTGGGCGGAGGGCAGGGCGGCTTCAAAGCGCTGCAGCAGCTCCGCGTAAGCGGCGGCGGGGCGCTCGGCGGTGGATTCGTGGTCCAGGCGCACGATCTGGTGCTGGCCGGCCAGCACGCGCAGCTTGGCGGTGGTGGGGGTGCCTGCCACCGCGACCAGGGCGGCTTCCACGCCGGCCTCGGCCAGTTGGCGCTGCAGCAGGTCGCGGTCGGCATCCTGGCCGGTGAAGCCGACCAGGGTGGCCTTGCCGCCCATGGCGACCACGTTCATGGCGACGTTGGCGGCACCGCCCGGCTGTTCGCTGCTGCGGTCGGCACGCACCACCGGCACCGGCGCTTCGGGGGAAATGCGCTCGACGCGGCCGTAGGTGTACTTGTCGAGGATGACGTCGCCCAGGATCAGGACCCGGGCCTGCGGCCAGTGCCGCGCGACGATACCCTGCAGGTAGTGCACTTCATCCCTCAAAAGCCTGTTCTCCCATCTGCGCGGACCGGCGCCCATCATCCTTGATTTGTCCCTGCATTCCTATGGTTATGCGGCCCCGCGCAGGCGCAGGGCGATCAGCGCGGCCATCACCAGCCCGGACAGCACGATGAAGGCCCGCAGCCGTGCCGGCGGGATACGGCGCGCCCAGCGCGCCCCGGCGTAGCCGCCGGCGGTGGCGAATAGCATCATCCACAGTGCCGGGCCCCAGCGCACGGCTTCGCCGGCGGCATACAGGGCCACGGCAATGGCGGTGAGCACGCCGGAGACCAGGTTCTTCAGGGCGTTGGCGCGATGCAGTTCGCGCACCCCCAGCAGTGACAGCGCCGCCAGCAGCAGGATGCCCAGGCCGCCGTTGAAGTACCCGCCGTAGAGGCACACCGCCAGGATCACGGCGGCGGCCATCGCCGCCGGCACGGTGGCGGTGCGTTGGCGCTGCAGGCGCGGCTGCAGTGCAAACAGCAGCGTGGCGGCCAGCAGCAGCAGCGGCGCGAGGCTGGCAAAGAGCCGGTCCGGCGTCAGCAGCAGCAGGGCGGCGCCGGCACTGCCGCCGAGCAGGGCCAGCCCCAGCAGCTTGGGCAGGCCCAGGCCGGCCGGGGCGACCAGGTCCCGGCGCGAGGCCCAGGCGGCGCTGAGGTAGCCGGGCAGCAGGGCGGCGGTGCCGGTGGCATTGGCGGCCACCGGCGGCACGCCCACCGCCATCAGCGCCGGCAGGGTCAGGAAGCTGCCGCCGCCGGCCAGGGCATTGAGTCCCCCGGCCAGGAAGGCGGCGCCGGCCAGCAGGGCGGCCTCACTGGGGCTCATGGCCGGCCGGCCGGGGCGATTGGCCGCGGCAATCGACGCCATAGGAACAAATCAATGGCATCAATATTGAGAATCATTATCATCTTTCTCCAGCCAACCCAATCAACCAAGGAGAGCGGCCATGATCAAGACCCTGAGTTTCGGTGCGATGCACATCGGCGTCGCCTTCCTGGTCGTCTGGGCCATGACCGGCAGCTGGATGACCGGCGGCCTGGTGGCCCTGGTGGAGCCTTGCGTCAATACCGTGGCCTACCACTTCCACGAGAAGATCTGGAAGCGCCGCGGCGAGCGGGCCGCAGCTAATGCCGGCGGCATGGGCTGGTTGGCCCACAGCCACTGAGGGGTTCTCAGTAGCCCGGCGAGCGGTAATAACCCGGCGGCAGGGGCGGTTCCGGCAATGGTGCCGGAGCGGCCTCGGCCGGCGGCGGCTCGGGCAGCGGTGCGGGGGGCGGTACGGCTTCCCGCGGCGGTGGAACAGGGGCCGGTTCGGCCGGCTGCGGCAGCGGCTGGACGGGGGGCGGCAGCGCTGCCGGCGGGGCGGCGTGGACCGGCGCGGCTGGCGGCGGGCTGCGCTCGGCCATCAGCACCAGCACGCCTTCCTTGGTCCGGATCAGCTTGCCGGTTACCGCCAGCGGCTCGCGGCTGTTGCTGTTGCGCACGTCCATCAGCGAGGCGCCCTGGGCACGTCCGTTGACCCAGACGCACTCCCTTTCACCCGTCAGCATCCAGTCATTGTTGGAGACCGGCGCCACCCCCAGGCAGCTGCCCTCGCGCTGGCGGGCCAGGCCGGAGAGCGTGATGCGCTTGCCCACCTGGTTCGCCAGCTGCGGCGCGGCCAGGTCCACCGGCACGGCCTGGCCGGGGGTGAAGCTCAGCAGCTGTTCGGTGGTGGGTCCGCTGGCGCAGGCGGCCAGCATGAGGGCGAGCAGGGCGGTGGGGCGTTTCATGGTCGTTATCGGAATCCGTTTGCGCGATTGTAAGGCCGGCGCGGAACGCCGCTACTCTATGCGCAGAAAATTCAGACTGGAGGAGAACCAATGATTTCCGCAGCGGACTATGCGCGGCACGACGCGCTGGGCCTGGCCGGGCTGGTGGCCCGGGGCGAAACCACGGCCACGGAGCTGCTGGAGGCTGCGCTGGCGCGCGCGGCGGAGGTCAATCCGAAGATCAACGCCATCAACATCCCCATGCACGAAATCGGCCGTGCCCGGGCGGCCGGGACGCTGCTGGGGCCGTTCGCCGGCGTGCCCTTCCTGATCAAGGACATCGTGCAGGACTACGGCGGGGTGCCGGCGAGTTCCGGCTCCGTGCCGCTGCGCGACTGGAAGGCGCCCTCGCATGCGGCGATCACCCAGCGCTTCCTCGACGCCGGGCTGGTGATCTTCGGCAAGACCGCGACGCCGGAGCTGGCGCTGAAGGGCATCACCGAATCGCGGGCCTGGGGCATCACCCGCAATCCCTGGAACCTGGATCACACGCCGGGCGGTTCTTCCGGCGGTGCGGCCGCCGCGGTGGCGGCGGGCATCGTGCCGATGGCCGGCGCCAACGATGGTGGCGGGTCGATCCGCATTCCGGCCGCCTGCTGCGGGTTGTTCGGACTGCGACCGTCGCGTGGCCGGGTGCCGCTGGGCCCGCGCATGGGCGAGGCCTGGGAAGGCGCCAACAGTGACCTGGTGGTGTCGCGTAGTGTGCGTGACAGCGCGGCCATGCTGGATGCGCTGCAGGGGCCGGACCTCGGTGCGCCCTTCGAGATCCGTGCGCCAGAGCGTCCTTATATGGACGAGCTGCAGCGCGAGCCGGGTCGCCTGCGCGTGGCCTTCTGCACGCGCTCGCCGCTGGGTTCGCCGGTGGACCCGCAGCACGTCGAGGCGGTGCACAAGACCGCGAAGCTGCTGGAATCGCTGGGCCATCACGTGGAAGAGGCCGAGCCGGCCGTGGACGGCGCGCTGCTGGCGCGCTGCTTCATCACCATGTACATGGGCAATGTCGCCGCCAGTGTCGCCGAGATCCGTGCGCTGACCGGCTGCGCGGAGAGCGACTTCGAGCCCGACACGCGGGTCTTCGCCCAGGCAGGCGCGGCGCTGGATGCCGGCGAGTATGTGCGCCGCCGCCGGCTGTGGAACGACTTTGCCCGCGCCTTCGGGCAGTTCTTCCTGTCCCATGACCTGTACCTGACGCCGACGCTGGCCTGCCCGCCGGTGCGTATCGGCGAGCTGGACCAGCCGGCCGCCCTGCGCGCGGCGCAGAAGCTGGTGCTGGGCCTGCGTGGCGGCGGCCTGCTGCTGCGCAGCGGCATGGTGGAGCAGATCGCCACCCAGAGCCTGTCCAAGGTGCCGTTCACGCAGCTATCCAACCTCACCGGCACGCCGTCGATGTCGGTGCCGCTGTACCAGACCGCGCAGGGCCTGCCGCTGGGTCTGCAGTTCGTGGCGCCGTTCGGCGAGGAGGGGCGCTTGCTGCGGGTAGCGGCACAGCTGGAGCGGGCGCTACCCTGGTTCGACCGCATGCCGGCGCTGTGACCCGCGCCGAAGAGCAGTTGGCGCGGCTGCGGGCCCAGGAGCCCGAGCTGGCGGAGGTGGCGGGGCGGGTCTGCACCGCCAGCCCCTTCGTGGCCGAGGCCCTGGACTGGATGCTGGATCGCGGCCGGGCCCTGGACGGGCTGCGCAGCAGCCGGGAACCGGGCCAGACGGCCGCGCGCATCCAGGAGGGCACCGGACACCTGGCCGAGGATGCCGACATGCAGCGCACCCTGCGCCAGTTGCGGCGCGAGGACATGGCGCGCATCGCCTTCCGCGACCTGGCTGGCTGGGCGCCGCTGGACGAGACGCTGGCCGACCTGTCGGACCTGGCCGATGCCTGCTGCGAGGCGGCGCTGCGCTTTGCCGAGCGCCGCCTGCAGGCCCGCCATGGACGGCCGCGGGGCGAGGGCGGGGAGGAGAGCCTGCCGGTGGTGCTGGGCATGGGCAAGCTCGGCGGGCGCGAGCTCAACTTCTCCTCCGACATCGACCTGATCTTCTGCTACACCCAGGGCGGCGAGACCGACGGGGCCCGCCCGCTGAGCAACGACGAGTACTTCGGCCGGCTGACGCAGGAGACCGGCAAGCTGCTGTCGGCCCGCACCGAGGACGGCTTCGTGTTCCGCGTGGACACCATGCTGCGGCCCTTCGGCTCGGCTGGCGCGCTGGCGGCGTCCTTCGCGGCGATGGAGGAGTACTACCAGGTGCACGGCCGCGAGTGGGAGCGCTATGCCCTGATCAAGGCGCGGCCGGTGGCGGGTGACATCGAGGCGGGGCTGGCGCTGCTGCGCACGCTGCGGCCCTTCGTCTACCGCCGCTACCTGGACTACAACGCCATCGGCAGCCTGCGCGAGCTCAAGCGGCTGATCGAGGATGACGTCAAGCGCAAGGGCATGGACGACAACGTCAAGCTCGGGTCTGGCGGCATCCGCGAGCTGGAGTTCATCGTGCAGTCCTTCCAGCTGGTGCGCGGTGGCAACGAGACGCCCTTGCGCGACGCGCGCCTGCGCCCGGTGCTGCGCTACCTGGGGGAGGCCGGCCACCTGCCGCCGCAGACCGCGGCGCGGCTGGACGAGTGCTATGTCTACCTGCGGCGGCTGGAGAACGCCATCCAGATGTATGGCGACGAGCAGGCCCACGCGTTGCCGGCCGATGAGGCGCGCCGCGCCGCGCTCTGCGCTGCCATGGGCAATGCCGACTGGTGCGGGTTGCTGGAAGAGCTGGATACGGTGCGCAGCCTGGTGCAGCAGGAATTCAGCCGGGTGTTCGCCGAGTCGCAGAAGGGTCGCAGCGAGAGCCCGCTGTCGCGCCTGGTGGCGGGGCTGTGGAGCGGCCAGCTCGACCCCGGCGATGCCGCCGACGGCTTGTATACGGCCGGCTACAAGCAGTCGCCGAAGGACCTGGTCGACGAGCTGGAAGCGCTGAAGTCGCTGCGCCTGGTGCGGGCGATGCGCGAGGAAACCGTGCTCAAGCTACAGCAGCTGCTGGCGCAGCTGCTGGATGAGTCGCTGCTGCAGCCGCAGCCGGTCGTGGCGCTGAAGCGTGCATTGCGCATCATCCAGGCGGTGGTCGGCCGTTCCACCTACCTGACCCTGCTGCGCGAGAGCGACAACGCCCGCCAGCAACTGCTCGGGCTGTGCGCCGCCAGTCCCTGGCTGACCGAATTCATCGCGCAGTCGCCGGTGCTGCTGGACAGCCTGCTGGATCCCCGCACCCTGTACGCGCCGCCGGAGAAGGCGGAGCTGTTCGAGGACCTGCAGCACCGGGCCGCCGAGATCGGGGATCAGGGTACCGAGGCGGCGATGGATCTGCTGCGCCGCTACCAGAAGGAAATGACGCTGCGCATCGCCGCGGCGGACCTGCTGCAGGCGCTGCCGCTGGTCAAGATCAGTGACCGGCTGACCTGGCTGGCCGAGGCCATCGTGGCCCAGGCCCTGCGCTTCACCTGGGCCGAGATGGTTGCCCAGTATGGCGAGCCCCGGCGCCGGGACGGCGTCCCTGCCGGCTTCGGTGTGATTGCCTACGGCAAGTTCGGTGGGCTGGAGCTGGGCTACGGCTCCGACCTGGACCTGGTCTTCGTCCACGACTGCGATGCCCTGGACGAGGACACCCAGGGGGGCAGCCGGCCGCTCAACAACGGCGCCTGGTACGCCCGCCTGGCCCAGCGCCTGATCAACAGCCTGGCCACCCAGACCCCGGCCGGCCGCGCCTATGAAGTGGACATGCAGCTGCGCCCCAGCGGTGCGTCCGGCCTGCTGGTCACCAGCCTGGACGGATTTGCCGACTACCAGCGCAATTCCGCCTGGACCTGGGAGCACCAGGCCCTGACCCGGGCTCGCTACGTGGCGGGCTCAGCGGACATCGGCACGGCTTTCGAGGGGCTGCGCTTGGAGGTGCTCTGCCGCCCGCGCGATCCGGAGACGCTGCGCCGGGAGGTGGTGGACATGCGCCGGCGCATGCGTGAAAGCCTGGACAAGTCCGGCAGCCAGGGCTGGGACGTCAAGCAGGGGCGGGGCGGGCTCACCGACTGCGAGTTCCTGACCCAGTTCCTGGTGCTGCGCGATGCGGCGTCCCATCCGGCGGTGGCCCACTGGAGCGACAACTGGCGGCAGCTGGAGGCGCTGGCCGGGGCGGGGAGTATCGGCCGGGAGCAGGTGGCGATCCTGATCGCCTGCTATCGGGCCTATCGGGAATGGGCGCACGGGCGGGCGCTGCAGCAAGGAGATTCCAGGGCCGATCTGGGACAATTTGCCCAGGAGCGGGAAAAAATCGGTGCAATCTGGGAGGCTATTCTCGGGCCTTAGGTTTAGAATTTACCGCGCCCCGGCCTGTCGTCGGAAGGCAATTAAAACTTAAACTAAAACAGGGTACTAGCATGTTCGATGGAAAATCCATCCTCATCACCGGGGGTACGGGGTCCTTTGGTAAGAAGTACACGGAGACCCTGTTGCGTCGCTACAAGCCGAGCCGGCTGGTGATTTTCTCTCGTGACGAACTCAAGCAGTACGAGATGTCCCAGCAGTTCAATGCGCCCTGCATGCGCTACTTCATTGGCGATGTACGCGACGCCGAGCGCATGCGCCAAGCGATGGCGGGGGTGGACATCGTGATCCACGCCGCGGCACTCAAGCAGGTGCCGGCGGCGGAGTACAACCCGATGGAGTGCATCAAGACCAACGTCCATGGCGCCGAAAACGTCATCGCGGCGGCATTGCACAACAACGTCGAGAAGGTGATTGCCCTGTCTACCGACAAGGCCGCGAATCCCATCAATCTCTATGGCGCCACCAAGCTCTGCTCGGACAAGCTATTCGTTGCCGCCAACAATGTCGTTGGTTCGCACCGCACCCGCTTCGCGGTAGTGCGCTATGGCAATGTCGTTGGCTCGCGTGGTTCGGTCGTGCCTTTTTTCCAGGGCCTGATCGACAAGGGTGCCGATGAGCTTCCGATCACGCACGCGCAGATGACGCGCTTCTGGATATCCCTGCAGGATGGCGTCGATTTCGTGCTGAAGAACTTCGAGCGCATGCATGGCGGCGAGATATTCGTGCCGAAGATTCCCTCGATTCGCGTGGTCGATCTGGCTACGGCCATGGCGCCGGGCCTGAAGCAGAAGATCATCGGTATCCGTCCGGGCGAGAAGCTGCACGAGGTCATGTGCCCGGCCGATGATTCGCATCTGACGCTGGAGTTCGACGATCACTACGTGCTGCGGCCCTCGATCTTCTTCCAGGGCCTGGACGACAACAGCCACTTCCTGCGCAACAAGCTCGGGGAGGAGGGGCGCGAGGTCGAGCTGGGCTTCGAGTACCAGTCGGGAAAGAACGACTGGTTCCTGACGCCGGCGGAAATTGTCGAGTTCAACAGCAAGGCGATGCAGTGATCCCTTACGGCCGCCAATCGATCAGTGCCGAAGACATCGCCGCTGTCGAGGCGGTCCTGCGTTCCGACTTCCTGACCCAGGGGCCGGCGGTTCCGGCCTTCGAGTCGGTGCTGGCGTCCTATTGCGGAGCCCGTCATGCGGTGGCGGTCAACAGCGCCACCTCGGCGCTGCACATCGCCTGCCTGGCGCTCGATCTCGGCCCCGGCGACCTGCTGTGGACCTCGCCGAACACGTTCGTGGCCTCGGCCAACTGTGCCCTTTACTGCGGCGCAGACGTGGATTTCGTCGACATCGATCCGCAGACCTATAACCTCTGCACGCAACGCCTGGCCGAGAAGCTCGAACGGGCCAAGGCCCGGGGTCGCTTGCCCAAGGTCGTGGTGGCGGTGCATTTCTCCGGCCAGAGCTGCGACATGGCGGCGATCGGCGAGCTGGCGCAGCGCTACGGCTTTGCCGTGATCGAGGATGCTTCCCATGCCATCGGTGCCCGCTATGGCGAGGCTCCGGTCGGCAACTGCAGGCATTCGAGCATGACGGTGTTCAGCTTCCACCCGGTCAAGATCGTGACCACCGCCGAGGGCGGACTGATCACGACCCAGGACGATGCGCTCGCCCAGCGCCTGCAGCGCCTGCGCTCGCATGGCATCACGCGCGATCCGGCACAGATGGAAGCTGTGCCGGAAGGCCCCTGGTACTACGAGCAGGTGGAACTGGGTTACAACTACCGCATGACCGACATGCAGGCGGCACTGGGCAGCAGCCAGATGACACGCCTGGATGCCTTCATCAGCCGCCGCCGTGAATTGGCCGCGCGCTACGACCGCTTGCTGGCGGACCTGCCGCTGGTGCGGCCGGCACAGGCGTCCGGGCAGGAGTCGGCCTGGCACCTCTACGTCGTGCAGTCCACGGACGTGCCGCGTGCCTCGCTGTTCGAGCGCCTGCGCGCGGAGGGCATCGGCGTCAACGTGCACTACATCCCGGTCCATCTGCAGCCGCACTACCGGCGGCTGGGGTTCAGGCCTGGCGACTTCCCGCAGGCGGAAGCGTATTACGCCAGGGCCGTGAGCCTGCCGATGTACGCCGGCCTGTCGGATGAGCAACAGGATCGTGTGGTGGCCGCCCTGCGGGACGCCTTGCAGTGAGCCGGCGAGTCGTCCTGATCCCTGCCCGCGGCGGCAGCAAGCGCATACCCCGCAAGAACATCAAGCCGTTCTTCGGCAAGCCGATGATCGCCTGGTCGATCGAGGCGGCGCTGGCCAGTGGAGTCGCGCAGCGGGTGGTGGTTTCGACGGATGACGAAGAGATCGCCAGGATCGCCAGGGAGTGCGGGGCCGAAGTGCCGTTCCTGCGTCCTGCAGCATTGTCCGATGACCATGCCACGACCCTGGATGTGATCGTCCACGCCATTGACGAGCTGGCCTCGCAAGGCGATGTGCCGGACCAGCTGTGCTGCCTGTACTCCACCGCGCCGATGGTGCTGCCGGAAGACCTGCGGGGTGCCGCGGCATTGCTCGATGCTCCCGGCTTCGACTACGCGTTCTCCGCTACGCACTATGCGTTCCCGATCCAGCGGGCTTTGCGCGAGCTGCCTGGCGGTGGCGTCGCGATGTTCCAGCCGCAGCACCTGAACACCCGGTCTCAGGATCTGGAGCCGGCCTTGCATGACGCAGGGCAGTTCTATTGGGGGCGTGTCGCCGCCTTCCGGGGGCGTGTGCCGATCTTCTCCGAGCGGGCACGCCCCTGGTTGCTGCCTCGCTACCGGGTGCAGGACATCGATACGCCGGAGGACTGGCGGCGTGCGGAACTGATGTTCGGGGCGCTGCGCCAGGTGGGTTGAAGCCATGCGTCGCATCGCCATTCGCGTGGACGCGTCCCTGCTCATGGGCACCGGGCATGTCATGCGCTGCCTTACCCTGGCGGCGGCGCTGCGCAGCCGCGGTGCGGAGGTCCACTTCCTCAGCCGGGAGTTGCCGGGCCACCTGCATGGATTGATTCGAGCCCAGGGCCATGCCCTGCATGTGCTGCCGCTGCCGTGCAGCCTGCTTCCTGAAGGCGGCGGATTGGCCCATGCCGAATGGCTCGGCGTGCCGATGGAACTCGACGGGGATGAGTGCCTGCGGGTGCTGGAGGCGATGGGTAGCGTCGATTGGATGATCGTCGATCACTACGCGCTCGATGCGGGCTGGCAGCGCCGGCTGCGCAAGGCCGTGCGGCGCATAGCGGTGATCGACGATCTCGCCGACCGCGATCACGACGCCGACCTGCTGCTGGACCAGGCCCTGCTGCCGGATGCCGAGGAGCGCTACGACGCCTTGCTGCCGGCCGGCTGCATTCGCCTGCTCGGGCCGGACTATGCGTTGCTGCGTGCGGAGTTTGCGGCGACCCGCCCGCAGGTGCAGCCGCGTGAAGAGTTGCACCGGCTGCTGGTGTTCCTGGGTGGCGTCGACGCGGGGGGATACACCGGCTTGGCACTGGAAGCGCTGGCCCTGTCCGTGCTTCGCGATCACCCGGCCGATGTCGTCGTGGGTGCCGCCAACCCGGCAGCCGTGTCCTTGCGGGACTACTGTGCCCGCCATCCGAACCTGCAGTTCCACCAGCAGGTGGGCAACATGGCCGAACTGATGCGGGTGGCGGACCTGTCGATCGGCGCGGGCGGCTCCACGACCTGGGAGCGGGCTTGCATGGGCCTGCCCTCGGTGATCCTGGTGGTGGCGGACAACCAGCGGCCCTCCGCCCAGGCCATGGGCGCGGCCGGCAAGGCCTGGACGCTCGAGGCTGCTGGTCTGGATGGGGCAGCGCTGGCTCGGCAACTGGATGCGATCGCCGCCGACCCCACTCATTTCCGGCTGGTGTCGCGGCTCAACCTCGAGTTGACGGATGGCCGTGGGGCGGAGCGGGTGGCGCGCCGGCTGCTGGCGCCGGAGGTGCGGCTGCGGCGAGCCGGGGCCGACGACATGCGCAACGTATACGAGTGGCGCAATGACGAGAGCACCCGCCGGCATTCGCATTCCAGTTCCGCGATCCCGTATGACGACCACCAGCGCTGGTTCCAGAGGGTCCTTGCGGACCCGCAGCGGGCATTGCTGATCGCGGAGGATCAGGGCCGGCCGGTGGGGGTGTTGCGATATGATGTGCAACAGGACGGCGCCCTGGTGTCGATCTACCTGGTTCCGGGTTGCGGAGGCGCCGGTTATGGGCCGGCCATCCTGGGTGCCGGCAGTCGCTGGCTGGCGGCGGAGTATCCCGAAGTACGGACCGTCGTCGGCGAAGTCCTGGAGGCCAACGTAGCCTCCCACAGGGCTTTCCGTGAAGCCGGCTATGCATTCAAGAACCAGGCATACGAACAGAGGCTGAGGCCATGATCCAGGACATCCAAATCGCCCATCGCCGGATCGGTTCCGGGCATGCGCCGTTCGTGATCGCAGAGATGTCGGGCAACCACAACCAGTCGCTCGAGCGGGCGCTGGAAATCGTGGATGCCGCGGCGAAGGCGGGTGCCCATGCGCTGAAGATCCAGACCTATACCGCGGACACGATGACGCTGGACCTGAAGCACGGCGAGTTCTTCATCTCCGATCCCAACAGCTTGTGGAAGGGCAGCTCGCTCTACGATCTCTACAAGGAAGCCTATACGCCCTGGGAATGGCACAAGCCGATCTTTGAGCGCGCTGCGCAGCATGGAATGATCGGCTTCAGCTCGCCCTTTGATTTCACCGCGGTGGATTTCCTGGAATCGCTGGATGCGCCTTGCTACAAGATCGCTTCCTTCGAGAACATCGACCTGCCGCTGATCCGCCGCGTGGCCGCCACTGGCAAGCCGCTGATCATTTCCACCGGCATGGCCAGCGTGGCGGAGATCGACGAAGCGGTCCAAGCGGCTCGCGGCGCCGGGTGCAAGGACCTGGTGTTGCTCAAGTGCACCAGCAGCTACCCGGCGACGCCGGAGAACACCAACCTGGCCACGATCCCGCATTTGCGCCAGCTGTTCGGATGCCAGATCGGGTTGTCGGACCACACCATGGGCGTGGGTGCCGCCGTGGCCAGCGTCGCACTGGGCGCGACGGTGGTCGAGAAGCATTTCACCCTGCGTCGCGCCGACGGCGGCGTGGACTCCGCGTTTTCGCTGGAGCCGGAGGAGCTGACGCAACTGGTCGTGGAGACTGAGAGGGCGCGTCTGGCGATGGGTCGTATCCACTACGGACTGACCGCTTCGGAAGAGAAGTCCAAGGTCTTCCGTCGCTCGCTGTACATCACGGAGGACCTCAAGGCTGGCGACGTGCTGACATCCGCCAACCTGCGTGCGATCCGTCCGGGACTCGGATTGCCGCCGAAGTACTACGAGCGTCTGCTCGGCAAGCGCGTGGCGCGTGATGTGGTGCGCGGTACGCCGGCCTCCTGGGAATTGCTGGGCTAAACGACGGGGCGAGGCATGTCCAATATCCTGTTCCTTTCGTCTACCCCGCTGCACAGTCTCTGGTCGCTGGGGATCGCGGCCGGCGCGTTTGCGGGCCAGCATTGTGCCCTGGTGCTGATTGACCAACGTCCGAGCGACCGCGATTTCATCGCCGAGGAGATCGCAGGAGGCATGAAGGGCCCCTTCGCGGAAACGGGGCGCTTCCTGCAGGTCGGCAAGAAGGCCAAGCAGAAGCTGGCAAATGCCCGCACGCGGATGCGCGAAGTCATGGACTACACGCGGCGCTTCGCTCCCGACTATGTGGCCGTGGGCAATGACTGCCGGGCGGAGTTCCATGCCGCGCTTTCCGTGGCGCCGCAGGCGACCGCCGCCTATGTTGACGATGGCGCTGCGACCTATTCCACCCTGGCTGATCCCTCGGTGCCGAAATCCGCCCTGGGGCGGGCGGCGGCAGACCGCTTTCGCAGCATGATCTACGGTGTGTCGAGCGAGCGCGTGGCCTATCTCGGCACCTCGCGGGCCGTGGACGAGGCCTGGGTCGTATTGCCCGACCAGGTGCATGACGGGCTGCGGCAGAAACCCCTTCGTGCCATGCAGCCCGAGTGGTTCCACCTTCCGGTCGTGCAGGCGATCTGTGCCCAGTCCAATCTGCGGGCAGGCCTGGACCCCAGGGCTCTGGACGGTATCCAGTTGTTGCTGGCCCTCCCGCACGATTCCTTCATGCGTGCGCACCCCCAGGTCCGGGATCGCCTGCAGCAGATGCTCGACCAGACCGTGGCGGCCGGGGGCATGGTCGCCATCAAGCGGCACCCGAGGTCCCAGGATATGGCCCTGGACCTGCCGGATCGCGGGGTGATCGAGGTACCGCAGCGCCTGCCGCTGGAAATCCTTGCGCCGCTGCTCAGCGGCACCGAGGTCGTCGGCATGCTGACCAGCGCGCTGATCTACCTGCAGTGGCTCGGCACCGATGTCCGGGTTGCCACCCTGGTACTGCCGGGCTTTGAAGACGACCCCATCCTGCGCATCTACCGGTCCCTGGGTATCCGGACCTTGTCCTGATCGGAGGGTGGTCGGGTAACAGTACAATCGACTCCGCGGTAAGCACGACAACCTCAACCGGCTGAACGACGACAACGTATGAAGGTGGCGATCATCAACTACGGGATGGGCAATCTGGGCTCGGTGCGCCGTGCGCTGGCCGAGCTGCATGCCGAGGCGTTCATCGCCGACCATCCTGGTGCCTTGTGGGATGCGCAGCACATTGTGCTGCCCGGAGTGGGCAGTTTCGCCGAGGGCTCGGCGCGCCTGCATGCCGACGGTTGGGACGAGGCGTTGCGCAAGCAGGTGATCGAGCACCGCAAGCCCATCCTTGGCATCTGCCTGGGCATGCAGTTGCTGGCTTCCCAGGGCGAGGAAGGCGGCAGCAGCCGCGGCCTGAACCTGATCCCCGGAAAGGTTGCCCGGCTCGATACCCTGGGCTGCCGCGAGAGGGTGCCGCACGCGGGGTGGAACGATGTCGAGGTGGTATCCACGCACCCGCTGTTTGCGCACATCGGCAATGAAACCGATTTTTACTTCGTGCACAGCTATGTCTTCTGTGCGCAGCCAGAGCATGTTCTCGCGACTTGCAAGTACGGCGTCTCCTTCGCCGCGGCGGTAGGCGAGGGGCATGTCTTCGGCACGCAGTTTCACCCGGAAAAGAGCTCCAAGGCGGGACACCGGCTGCTCCGGAACTTCCTTGAGTACGGCTCATGCTGAAAGTTCGCGTAATCCCGACGTTGTTGTGGAAGAACCTTGGCCTGGTCAAGGGTGTCGGCTTCAACAGCTGGCGTCGCGTCGGTTCGGTGCTGCCGTCGATCAAGGTCTACAACATGCGCGACGTCGACGAACTCATCCTCGTCGACATCAATGCGTCGCAGGATCAGCAGGCGCCTGACCATGACTCGGTCTCCGATTTCTCCGACGAGTGCTTCGTGCCGCTGACGGTGGGTGGCGGTATCAATAGCGTCGACCACATCGTCCATCTGCTGAAGGCCGGTGCGGACAAGATATGCCTCAACTCCGCTGCCTATGACGATCCCTCGCTCATTGATCGGGCGGCGGCGCATTTCGGCGCGCAATGTGTGATCGCAAGCATCGATGCACGACAGATGGAGCCGGGCCGCTACGAGTGTTTCAGCCATGCTGGCACCCGGGCGACGGGCAAGGACCCGATAAGCTGGGCGCGGGAGTTGGCGGATCGCGGCGCGGGTGAAATCCTGATCACCTCGATCGACCTCGACGGCACCATGCAGGGGTACGACCTGCGCTTGGTGTCCTCAATCACCCAGGCCGTGGCGATCCCCGTGATTGCCTCTGGCGGCGCCGGCAGCTACCAGGACATGGTACTGGCGGTGAAGGAGGCCGGCGCCTCGGCAGTGGCGGCGGCGAGCATGTTCCATTTCACCGAGCAAACCCCAGCCGAGGCCAAGCGTCATCTGCAGCAGGCTGGAATTCCGGTAAGGCGCAATTTCGTTGAAACCGACTGAAGTCGTTCCAACCTCTGTACATGGCTGCGACCAGCCGGCCGTGATGGCAGGGCACGCGGTCGCATGGACTTCCACATCAAGCATTCCGTCATGAATCCCGATACGACAAACCCCTACGGTCACCATGCTCCGCCTCGCTGGATCGCGAGGCTGATCGCCTTTGCCCAGGGGCTGCCGCAAAACTGGTTCGGCCAGCAGATCGCCCAGATCATCCGCAGGCTGGTGCTGAAGCTGGCTCCGCTGCCAATTGATACCTCGGTTGGGGCACTGCGCATGCGCTGCTACCTGCGTGACAACAACTCGGAGCGCAAATTCCTGTTCATGCCGTGGCGCTTCGATCTGCTCGAGAGGGAGTGGATTGCCAGGGAGCTGCCGCGTGACGGTGTGTTCGTGGACATCGGCGCGAATGTGGGTATCTACTCGCTATCCGCCAGCCAGAGCCTGGGGCCGGCGGGCCGCATCGTGGCGTTCGAACCCAACCCGCCGGCGCACCAGCGGCTGTCCTTCAACCTGGAAGCCACCCGCGCGGGTGCCACAGCTGGCTGGCCGAAGGTAGACATCCTGCAGATCGGCGTCAGCGATGCCGAGGGCGAGTTCGAGTTGCGCCTGGACGCCGGCAACCTCGGCGGCAGCAGCATCTCGATCAACCACCAGTCGGGCGGCACGGTGCGGGTGCGTTGTCGGCCCCTGCTGACCGTTCTCACCGAACTGGGCATCGGTGCTATCGACGCCCTGAAGATCGACATTGAAGGCGCAGAGGACCGGGCGCTGATTCCCTTCCTGGCGACCGCGCCGGACGCCTTGCTACCGCGCTGCATCGTCATCGAGAACTCTGAGAAGCTGTGGAGCCAGGACCTGACCGGCGCCATCCTCGGCAAGGGCTATGCGGTGGCCAAGCGCACCCGCATGAACACGGTCTACAGGCGCTAGCGCCCGAGCAGCTCGCGGTAGACGCCAAGGTTGCCTGCCACCATCACCTCGGCGGAGAACTCCTCCCGCGCCAGCCGGCTGCCGTTGCGGCCGAGCTCGCGGCGGTAGTCCGGGTTTTCCAGCAGCCGCGCCAGCGCCTCGCGCAGGGCGGAGCTGTCGCCTGGCGGAACCAGCAGGCCGCTGAGGCCGTCGCGCACCGCTTCTGGCATGCCACCCGCGCGGCAGGCAATGATCGGCACGCCGGCCGCCGAGGCCTGCAGCAGCGACACGCCCAGGCCCTCCATCAGGGCCGGATGTACCAGCAGGTCCAGGTTGCCGAGCCAGCGCGGCAGATCCTTGCGGAAGCCGGCGAAGCGCAGCCGCTCCGACAGCCCCAGGCGGGCGGCCAAGGCCTCGAGTTCCTCGCGCAGCGGGCCCTGGCCGAACACCACCAGGCTGAACGGATGGCGGTCCTTGAGTGACGCCAGGGCCTCGAAGAGATAGCGGTGGCCCTTGCGCTCGATCAACTGTGCCACCACGCCGAGCAGCGGCGGTTCCTCCGGCAGGCCGAATGCGGCGCAAAAAGCGGCGCGCGGCTCCGGGTTCAGCCAGGGGCTGGCGTCCACCGCACTGCGCACCACGCGCACGCGGGAGGCTTCCACGCCTTCGGACAGCAGCACGTCGGCGATGCCTTGCGAGATGCAGATTACCCGGTTATAGAGGCGGTATTTCAGCCGGGCCGCCAGGCGCGACTCCGGGTTGTCCACGCGGCGCGAGAGGATCGCTGGCACCTTGGCGCGGCTGGCCGCCAGCCCACCCAGCACGTCGGCACCGCGGCGGCTGTGCAGGTGGACCAGGTCGGGCTTTTCGTCCAGCAGGATGCGCTTGAGTCGGCCGATGAAGCCCAGGTCCAGGTCACCCTTGCAGGGTGTTTCGATGACCTTCACCGCGCTGCCGGCGAAATGCTGGCCGATGCTCGCACCGGGTGGGCAGACCAGCACGTTGTCGACACCCTGCGTCGACAGGCCCCGCAACAGGTAGGCCACCTGCTGCGCGCCGCCGTAGAGATGCATGCCGGTTTCGACGTGAACGATCTTCATGCCATTTCCAATAATTCGAGGGCTTTCGCGGCGACACGCTGGGGCGTCAGCTGCTTCATGCAGGTCCAGTCGCCGCCACAGGTCGGCTTGCGCTTGCAGGGGGCGCAGGGCAGGGCGTCATACATCACGGTCAGCGGCGAATCCGCCCCGCGGGTGTAGGGGCAGGTGGAGCCGAACAGCGCCAGCGTCGGGCGCCGCACCGCGATGCCGATATGGGTCAGGCCGGTATCCACGCCGATCACCAGGCCGGCCTGCGACAGCCAGCCGCCCAGGTCCGGCAGGCGCGTTTCGCCGGCCAGGTTGATGCTGCCGGCCGGAAGTTGCGAATGGATGCGCTCGGCGGCGGGCCGGTCGGCCGGCCCGCCCAGGATCACGAAGGGGCCCACGCCTTTCCGGGCGAGTTCCTGCGCCAACTGTGGCCAGTAGTCCTCCATCCAGTGCTTCTGCGGGCGCGTCGTGAAGGGGCAGAGGGCGATGAACCCGGCCTGCAGTCCGTGCGCGGACAGGGCCTCCGCCACGCGCGCCGTTGTGTCCGTCGACACCAGCAGCCGAGGCGCTGCTGCCGGCAAGCCGGTGATCTGCTCCGCGAGATAGCGATACTCCGAACTGATGTCGGCCGGATTCCCTCCCTTGGGCAGCAGGTGATCCATGAACACCTTGCCCGGTTCCTTGGAGGAAAACCCGACTCGCGTGGCGCCGCCGGCCAGGCGGGCCAGGAACCGGGACTTCAGCAGCCCCTGGCAGTCGATGACCCAGTCATAGGCCTGCGCCGTCAGTTCGCGGCGCAGGGCCTGCAGGGCCCTGGGGGACTTCAGCGTTTCCTTGGGAATCCGGATCAGCCGGTCGAGGCGCGTATCGCCCTCCAGCACGCCGCCGAAGCCGGTCTGGGCCAGCCAGGCGATGTGGGCCTGTGGGAAGCGCTGGCGCAGGCCATCCAGCAGGCTGCTGGCGAACACGATGTCCCCCAGCGCAGACAGCCGCACGATCAGGATGCGGGGCTGCTCTCCCCGGACAGGAAGCGAATCGGCCAGGGCCATTTCCGGATTCTGGGTGACGGGCTTGTCCAAATGTTAATCCGTATCGGCTTTCCCATGCGGCGATGCCGCCGGGACTGCCCATTTCGATGGTCAGAGTCGGCCCTGCCTGGGGCCTTGCAGGCATTCGTCGAGCTTGATGGAGCGGGAAAGATGCGCCGCGCCAAACACGCTTAGGTGATGGGCATCGACATACATCAGTTGTCCACCCGGGTCCAGGATGTCGCAGGTCCCATCGTCGCACAGTGCCTCCGCGGGAAATACCGTACAGGCATTGGTCTTCTCCGATAGCGCGGACAGCATCCGGTTGGTGTCTTCCATGCGCTTGCGCGCGGGCGCCTCATTGATCTGGCAGGAATCGGCGTCACGCATCCACAGGGAGCGTGCCTCGATGCAGGCTGGTACGTTGAAGGGGGCTTCCGGTATTTCTCCGGCGAGCACGACGAACTTGTTCGCCGCCTGCAACTGGTGGATCTGCTTGCCCAGTTCTTCCGAGAGCAGCGTCAATGCGCCCGGCGTATGGCGGGCGGCCGATGAGTCGCTGCGCCGGAGTATCTTGACCCAGTCGATGCCGTCTGCACCCTTGCCCAAGGTGTAGCCGGCCCAGCGCGCCGCGAGCACGACCCCATGAATTTCGGGGGTCTGGAGAATCCAGGTCATCAGCGCGTGATTCCTGGCCATGCAGCGAGCGTCGCGACTCTTTCCGCTATCGACATCCAGAATGGGAGGGCAGCCTGAAGCAGCGGCGAAGGTGACGCCGAAACCACGCTCGATGAAGTGCCGCTCCAATGCGTCGGCATAGTGCGTGGCATGGGAGTCACCCCAGACCACGACACGGCGCGAGGCCTCCGGGTTGGAGGTGCAGGCTGGCGTCAGGTACAGGGGTTCGGTTTCCTTGTCCCCCATGCACTGATGGGCGAACCGATGGCTGTGATCGGCGAGCATGCGCTCGGCCAGATTGGCGTCCTGGGCCGGCACTCGCTGCTTCAGGCCGTCCGTGCCGTACAACGCGCCCGACAGGCCCGCCATCAGCAGGATGGCGAAGCCATAGCGCCAGAGCACGCGGGATTGCGGTGCGCCGCTGCCCCTCCGGAAGGGGGTCTCGACGTACCGGTAGGTGAGGATGGCCAGCACCAGGGAGGCCAGCACCATGCTTCCGGCGATACCGATGGGTAGCGTGACTCCCTCGATGATGCGGGCGAAGGAAAGCAGGGGCCAGTGCCAGAGGTAGAGGGAATAGGAGATCAGTCCCAGCAGGACCATTCCCCTGGCCGAGAGCACATGCCGGTTGGCCCAGGCTCCCGGGCCGGCCCAGATCAGCAACGTGGTGCCGATCACCGGCGGCAGGGCCCAGGGCCCTGGGAAACGGGTTTCGGCGTCGTACAGGAAGGTAGGCAGGACGACCATGGCCAGCCCGAACAGGGAGGCCAGGCCGGCCGGGAGCGTGCCCGGCTGCTTTCCCGGGTGCTGGTGGTGATAGATCGCGAGCAGTGCTCCCGCGCCCAGTTCCCAGGCGCGATAGGGCAGCAGGTAGAAGGCCTGGCGGGGGGAGTGGACTACCGCCCAGGAAGAGAGCAGGAAGGACGCCGCGCAGAGCAGCAGCGACAGCAGCAACAGGTGGCGGCTCCGGAACAGCAGGCCCAGGAGCAGGGGCCACAGCAGGTAGTACTGCTCTTCGATGGCCAGGGACCAGGTCATCAGCAGGGGTTCCAGTTCGGCGGCACCGTCGAAGTAGCCGCCTTTGCGTGCAAACAGGAGATTGGACGCAAAGACACTGGTCAAGGCCGCGCTCTTCCCCATGGAGCGGAGCTCGGAGGGGGCGAGCACCAGCATTCCCAGCAGCAGGCTGGCTCCCAGCACGACAAAGAGTGCGGGAAGGATGCGCCGGGCCCGGCGGACGTAGAAGTCCGCCAGCGAAAACCTTCCACTGCTGCGTTCCCGCAGCAGGATCGAGGTGATCAGATAGCCCGAGATCACGAAGAAGACATCGACGCCGATGAACCCCCCGGTCAGGCCGCCAATCCCCGCGTGGTACAGCACCACGACACCGACCGCGATGGCCCTCAGGCCGTCGATATCCGCCCGATACGGGTGAGAGGAATGCAGAGGAATGGTCATGACGGCAGCGGACGAGCCCCGGGTGGTCAAAGGGATATGACGGACAAGACAGAACCGCCGGATAGGGTCGTCCCTGGGGGGAAGGCGCGCAACATATCGGCTGTAGCGCATATAATATTCGCTTACGGCCGCCATTCGCGGCCCTTTTTTACGCCCCTCACACGGAAACCGGCAGCATGAGCACCCCGTTCAACGACCGCGACGGCTTCATCTGGTACGACGGCGAACTCAAGCCCTGGCGCGAGTGCACCACCCACGTGCTGACCTACTCGCTGCACTACGGCGTGGGCTGCTTCGAGGGCGTGCGCGCCTACAAGACCCCCCAGGGCACCGCGATCTTCCGCCTGGAAGAGCACACCCGGCGCCTGTTCAACTCCGCCAAGATCCTGGGCATGAAGATGCCCTGGTCCGAGGACGTATTG
>JASBRP010000015.1 GCA_030149365.1 Solimonas sp. | reverse complement strand
CGGTGCGCCTGGGCAGCTTTGACGAGCGGGACACTCGCCTGGGTGACGACTACCTGACGATCAAAAAGTGTTACCCATGTTCGTGAACATTTTTGTTAACCATGTTGTTGACTCGTACAACCCTCCATCCGCGGCCCCGCTGAGGCGGGGCAACCCACATGGCGGTCGAGCGCGACGGGTCGGACAAACACGCCGTCCATGGCGTGTATGTCCTCAGCCGGACTTCCTGTCCGGCTGACCCTGCGCTCGACCACCATGTGGGCGCTACTGAAAGGGGCCCGAACATCAAAGGCATTCGCTGCGCTCACAAAGCGCACAAGCCATCCAAGAAAGCAGATTCTTCTCCCTCTCCCCCCGTGGGAGAGGGTGCCCGAAGGG
Organism: Solimonas sp.; assembly: GCA_030149365.1. Taxonomy (GTDB): domain Bacteria; phylum Pseudomonadota; class Gammaproteobacteria; order Nevskiales; family Nevskiaceae; genus Solimonas_A. The sequence goes on along the minus strand of JASBRP010000015.1, from coordinate 20,607 downwards.
CGGGAGAGGGGGAATCCTCAAAGACTAACCAACCGTTCGCCCTGAGCCTGTCGAAGGGTGAACTGTTCAGATAACCGCCCAACAAAAAGGCCGCGATCTCTCGCGGCCTTTTCTCAATCCAACGCAGCAACCCTCAGCGCGGCGTCTCGATCGCCGACAGCGGCACCGCCGGCACCACCACGCTCGACGGATGCTCCGCATCGCTGCGAATCGTCAGGGTGCCCAGAAGCTGGTTCAGCAGGTCGCTCACTGGGGGCAATCCATGCGGGAAGTCGGCCGTGCCGATCGCGATGCGCAGGCTGTGGCCCTTCTTGATCACCGTGCTGGTCGGAAAGATTTCCACGCTGGACAGCACCGGCTCGCCGGGCTTGAGCATCTGGCGCGATGCCTCGGTGTACGGGTGCCAGGGCTGGATCATTACGCCATTCAGCTTGCGCGAGCGCGATTCGTCCACCATGCGCAGCGAAGCGGTGAGGATGCCGTTGGTCAGCTCCGTGGATGTGCCGTTGGGCGCCACCGAGGTGATGCGCGCGGCGATGCCGGCATCCGTCGCCAGGCTGGAGATCCACAGGTCAGCCTGGATCGGGCCGTTGATGTAGTAGTCCTCGTCCATCGGTGCGGTGGTGTAGGTCACCGCGCCGATCAGCGGCAGCTCGTTGATGTTGTTGTTGCCCTGCAGGCAAGGCAGGGGGATTACGCCCAGCAGGCCGGCAGTCCACTGGCTCGTGCTCAGCGAGCATACGCCGGCTAGCGGGAACGACAGCGCCACGTTGCTGCCCTCGTCGGCCGCCGGCTGCTCCCGCGTCAGGTCCTTGTTGCCGCGCAGATACCAGCGCTCCGCGCTGGCCTTGGGATGCGGCCAGTCGCTGGCGATGGAGTAGTGGCCTTCGCCGCTGAGGAACTGCGTGACGTTGGGCACGCGCTCGGCGCCGGTGTTCAGGCCCTTGAGGTACTTGTCGAACCACATCAGCGCGATGTGATTCAGGTCGGGCACGCCGTCCACCGGCAGGCCGGCGCCGGTGGAGGCGCCCAGATGCTGCCAGGGGCCCACCAGCAGCTTGGTGGTGGTGTTGCGCTTGATCACCTCGTACAGCATCGGCTCGCCGCGCTGGAAGATGTCGTTGAGGCCGCCGACGATGAAGGTGGGGATCTTCACGCGATCCGCCACCTCGATCGGCGAGCGGGTACGCCAGAATTCGCTGTCGTAGTTGCGGTCCTGCCCGCCGGTGAGCGCGTTGACGATGGTGGGCACCTGGAACTGCAGCACCGCATCCAGCGCGTGGTCCAGCGAGATCAGCAGCGTCGCCGGATCCGGCTCGGCCGGCAGCACGCCCAGGCCGGTCACCAGCAGCATCCACAGCGGGATGAAGCCGGCGTTGACCTGGCCGCCGGCGAACACGATGTCGCGGTAGGCGTCGCCCATCGGCACGATCGCGAACACCGTCTTGTGCGCCGGGTGCTGGTGCGCGGCGGTGAAGATCTGGGTGATGCCCATGAACGACGGGCCCCAGGTGCCGACCTTGCCGTTGCTCCAGGGCTGCACGGCGACCCAGTCCATGATCTCCTTGTAGTCCTCCTGCTCGCGGGCACTGAAGGCCTCCCAGGTGCCTTCGGACACACCGGTACCGCGCACGTCCACCGCCACGTGGGCGTAGCCGCGCTGCACGAAGAAGCTGTTGAAGGTGGGGAAGGCCGGGATCACCGTGGCCAGGCTCTTGTTGTAGCCGGTCTGCGTCAGGATCACCGGCAGCGGGAAGTTGGCGACGTTGCCTTCGGCATCCGTCGGCAGGGCCACCTTGACCGACAGCTTCACGCCGTCGCTCATCTCCACCTTCTGCTCCGGCATCTGCTTCATGCCGGCGAATTCCTCGGCACGCTCGTAGTCGAACCACTTGGCGCCGGCACCGCCGGCCGCGTCGTCGACCGGGGCAGAGGAGCTGCCGCAGCCGGACAGGGACAGGACAACGGCGAGCGCAGACGCCCGCAGCAGGGACTTCATCATCAGGGGAACCCTCCAGACAGAACTTTTGTAACCACTAATGCCGCCATTATGAAGCGCGGCTCGGTGAGGTTCCATCCTTCGTCTACGGTATCGGCCGTCGGGGCTCGGCCTACCGCTCGGGCGCCGCCCTACAGCGCCAGGCCCTCCGGATCGGCCGCCTCGGCCAGCTGGTAGCGCAGCACGAAGTCGCCCGGTGCCACACGCTGGCCGGGCGCCAGGCCGATGTCCCAGGCCCAGGGCGAACGCGGCTGCGCCTTGAGGGCGTGGCTGCTGCTGACGCTGCGCACCGGCAGGCCGCCGTGCAGGGCCACCTCCAGCGACAACTGCCCGCCTGTTGCGTCCACGCTACCCGTTGCCAGCGGCAGGACCAGCTCGTGCGTGCCGCGGAAGGTCGGCACGGTCTGGCGGTAGCGCAGCACGATGCGCACGGCCTGGCCCGGCGGCAGCGCGGCCAGGCGCTGCACGAACTCCTGCCCGCCCTCGTCCGCGGCGGTCTTGTGGACCCGCAGCGCGGCCTCAGGCAGCGACGTCTCGGCGCCATCGCCGATCGCCAGGCGCATCTCCTGCACCGCGGCGTCGCGGTACAGCGGAAACCGGAAGCAGGCCTCCTGCGCCTGCCGGTGGGGGTTGATGAATACCTGCACGACCGTGATCTCGGCACGGTCGCCCTGGATGTCGGCGCGGATCTCGGTCTTCAGGCTCGGCAGCTCGCCGCTGTCCCCGCCGACCAGCGTGCCGGCGATGGGCTGCGCCGCCATCGCGGCCATGGCCGGCAGCAGGAACAGCGCAGCGACGAAGCCGACAAACAGCAGGCCGCGGCGGCGCAAGCTGCTGGCGGCGTGAGCGGTGGTGGCGGTGGACATGGCAGACACTCCCTGTGGTACGGGATGCAGTCTCCCGCCCGGCGGTGCAAGGCCAGGACGCGCCCCGTGCAAAGGCCGAGGAAGATTGTGCAAATGCAGTGCAGTCCGGCTTTTGCGGGTGCCGGCGCGGCTAGGCTGCGCCGCACATCCCCGCCACCGGCCGCCCATGTCCCCTCGATCGCCCGCTGCACCCGCAACCGCCCGCCTGGGCCTGTGGCCCGCCTTCTGGTGGGTCTTCCTGCTCGCCGGCCACGGCTACCTGCTGGTCACGCTGGCCCTGGTCTTCTGGGCCGACGACCTGGGCCTGGGCGCCGGCCTGCGCGGCATGTTCCTGTCGATGCTGCTGGCACCCGCCCTGATCATCCTCTGCGCCATCCCGGTGCTGCGTGCACCCCACCGCGGCGAGGGCCGGCTCTGGCATGGCCTGGTCAAGGCCTGGGTGGCGCTGAATGCCATCGCCTGGCTGCCCCTGGCACCGCTAGCGCTGCTGCTGCTGGCCGCCGCCCTGGGCCGCGCCGCATGAGCGCGCTTGCCGCAACCCCCGCGCTTGCCGCTAGGATGCCTCCACTTTCCATGCCTCCGCCGCCCAACATGCAGACGATCCTGGTCGTAGACGACGATCCCAACATCCGCGAAGTGGTCTGCTTCGCGCTGCAGAAGGCCGGCTTCCGCACCGCCACCGCCGACAACGGCGCGCAGGCGCTGCAGCGCCATGCCAGCGAGCGGCCCGACCTGGTGGTGCTCGACATCACCATGCCCGAGCTGGACGGCACCGAGGTCTGCCGCCGCCTGCGTGCCGACCCGGCGCAGCGCCAGACACCGATCATCTTCCTCAGCGCCCGCGACGACGAGGTGGACCGCATCGTCGGCCTCGAGCTGGGCGGCGACGACTACATGGCCAAGCCCTTCTCGCCGCGCGAGCTGGTGGCCCGCATCCGCGCCTGCCTGCGCCGCAGCAGCGCGCCCACCGAGCCCGCGCCGCAGCGCCTGCAGCACGGCCGCCTGAGCCTGGACCCGGAACAGTACAAGGCCTGGTGGGACGACCGGGAGATCGTGCTGACGCTGACCGAGTTCGGCATCCTGCGCACGCTGATGACGCGGCCCGGCCGCGTCTGCACGCGCGACCTGCTGATTGGCGAGGCCTACGAGCTGCACAAGATCGTCAGCGACCGCACCATCGACAGCCACGTGCGGCGCGTGCGGGCCAAGCTGGAGGCGGTGGGTATTGACCCCATCGAGACGGTTCATGGGATTGGATACAAACTCGGACCTTGCACGTGATTCACGAGGGATTGCCGTCCGTGGCGCGACTTCATCTCCAGATTGAGCCCCAGCCCGCGTTCGGCAAACGCGGGGCGACATCGAGTCGCTCCGCGCCGAGGCCAAACGCTCCATGGCCGGGCGCTCACCGGGGCGAATGTCCCCCGGACATTCGCCTTGATCCGGCTCGCCCAATCGAAACCGTGCACGGGATTGGCTACAAGCTGGGGCCATGTAGTTGAAGAACCTGTTCCGGTTCCGCCTGCGCAGCATCCTGCTGCTCACCAACCTGGTGATCCTGGCATTGCCGCTGGGCGGCATCATCTGGCTGCGCCTCTACGAGAGCGCGCTGATCCGCCAGACCGAATCGGAACTGATCGCCCAGGCCGCCTTCATCGCCGCCAGTTACCGCGCCACCGCCGAGCGCCTCACCGCGCCCGACAGCGGCGACCCCATCGCCGCCAATCGCGCGCTCGAGGACTACGGCTATGTGCTGGTGGCCATGCCCAAGGGGCGCGACCCCAACGAGCACTGGCGCCCGCGCGCACCGGTGCTGGACCTGGCCGAGGATCGTGTATTGCCGACCGCGCCGCCGCCGGAAGCCGGTGCGGACAACGCCGATCCGCTGGCCTGGCGCATCGGCCAGGAACTGAACCCGATCCTGCAGCAGGCACAGCGCACCACGCTGGCCGGTATCGCCGTGGTCGACTACCGCGGCGTGGTGGTGGCCTCCACCCGCGACCGCGACGAAAGCGATCTCGGCCTGTCGCTGATGAACCACGAGGAGGTCCGCCGCGCCCTCGGCGGCGAGGCCGTGAGCACCCTGCGCGCCCGCAGCAGTGTGCATCCCACACCGCCGCTGGAATCGATCAGCCGTGGGGCGCGCCTGCGCGTATACGTCGCCGAGCCGATCCTGCGCGAGGGCCGCGTGCTGGGCGCCGTGCTGCTGGTGCGCACCCCAGCCAACCTGCGCCAGGCCATCGAGGGCAAGCTCGAACCACTGATCCTCGCCGGGCTGGCGCTGCTGGGCCTGGTGCTGGCGCTGACCCTGTTCAGCGCGCTGACCATCAGCCGCCCGGTGCGCCAGCTGGTGGACCAGGCCCACCGCGCCGCCCGCGGCGAAACCGGTGCGGTGACGCCGCTGGCCCACCCCGGCACGCAGGAGATCGCCGAGCTGTCGGAGACCGTGGCCACCATGGCGCGGACGCTGGAGCAGCGCGCGCAGTACATCCGCGACTTCGCCGCCCACGTCTCGCACGAGTTCAAGACCCCGCTGACCGCCATCCAGGGCTCGGTGGAGCTGCTGCGCGAGCACGGCGCGGACATGTCCGCCGAGGAGCGCTCGCGCTTCCTGAACATCCTCGGCCAGGATGCCCTGCGCCTGGAAAACCTGGTGCGCAAGCTGCTGGAGCTGGCGCGCGCCGACGTGATGCGCGTGGGCGACGACAGCTGTGACCTGGCGGCCGTACTGGCCGGCGTGGCCGAGCGCCAGCGCGCGCTGGGCCTCAAGCTCCAGCCCCCGGCACGCAACGACAGCGTGCCCGTGGCCATGGCGGCGGAGACGCTGGACTCCATCCTCGGCAACCTACTGGACAACGCCCGCCACCACGGCGGCCCCGGCGTCAGCGTGCGCCTGGACTGGGCGCTGGACGGCGGCACGCCGCCCTGCGCCATCATCACCGTGGCCGACGACGGGCAGGGCATCTCAGCCGCCAACGCCGAGCGCATCTTCGAGCCCTTCTTCACCACCCGCCGCCAGAGCGGCAACACCGGCCTGGGCCTGGCCATCATCCGCTCGCTGCTGACCGCGCATGGCGGCGGCATCGAGCTGGCACCGGCCGAGCGAGGGGCTTGCTTCCGGGTACGGGTACCCCTGCGTCCGTAGCGGCCGGGTGGATCGGCGATAATGTCCGCATGAAGCCCTCCCGCAACAGCCGCGTGAACGCCGCGCGCATCGTCACCCGCGTCATGCTCGGCCACTCCCTGGACGACTGCTACGCCAGCCTGCCCCCGGAACTCCCGGACCTCTCCTTCATGAAGGCCCTGGTCTACGGCGTGATCCGCGACCATCGCCTGCTGTCGGCCCTGCTCGACCGCCTGCTCGACAAGCCGCTGTCGCCCGACCCGCTGCTGCATGCCCTGCTGCTCTGTGGCCTGTACCAGCTGCGCTCGATGGACGTCGCCGACCACGCCGCGCTCAATGAAACCGTCTCGGCGGTGGAAGAACTCAACTTTGCACCGGCGCGCGGCCTGGTCAACGCCGTGCTGCGCCGCTACCAGCGCGAGGGCAAGGCCCTGGATGCCCAGTTGCCGGATGACCCGGCCGTGCGCAGCTCGCACCCCGACTGGCTGGCCGGCAAGCTGGAGGCCGACTGGCCGCACGACTGGCAGCGTGTGCTCGCCGCCAACAACCGCCAGGGCCCGATGACCCTGCGCATCAACCGCCGCGAGATCGCGCGTGACACCTGGCTGCAGCGCGCCCGCGAGATCGGCATCGGCGCCCAGCCCCTCGACGACTGCCCCGACGCGGTGATGCTCGACGAGGCGCGCCCGGTGGCCAAGATCCCCGGCTTCAATTCGGGCCACGCCTCGGTGCAGGACGCCTCGGCCCAGCTCGCCGCTGACCTCATGGACCTGCGCTACGGCCAGCGCGTGCTCGACGCCTGCGCCGCCCCCGGCGGCAAGACCGCGCACATGCTGGAGCGCCAGGCACTGGAACTGACCGCACTGGACAGTGACAGCCGCCGCCTGCTTCGCGTCGATGAAAACCTGCGCCGTCTCAAGCTCAAGGCGATACTCGTTGCCGGCGACGCCGGCACCCCTGCCAAGTGGTGGGACCGCAAGTTCTACGACCGCATCCTGATCGACGCCCCCTGCTCCGGCACCGGCGTGATCCGCCGTCACCCGGACATCAAGTGGCTGCGCCGCAAGACCGACATCCCGCAGCTGCAATTGCAGCAAATGCGCCTGCTCAAGGCCCTGTGGCCGCTGCTGGCTCCGGGCGGGCGGCTGGTCTACGCCACCTGCTCGACCCTGCGCGCCGAGGGCGACGAGATCATGGGCCGCTTCCTGGCCCTGTCCGACGACCTGCGCCCCACGAAGATCGAGGCCGACTGGGGTGAAGCCACCGAGTTCGGCCGCCGCATCGCGCCCGGCGATATGCACGACGGCTTCTACTACGCGGTGCTCGACAAGCCGGCCTGATCGTTCCAGGACGCTGACGTCAAAGGATTTCCGGGCAGGCATGTCGCGGCACGGCCGCTTGCTCGTCACATTCCGGCACCGCGCCGGGCGTAGACTCGGCGCATGGACGTGCTCGAGACCTGGGAGTTCCTCAGCTACGTGGTGACCGTGATCGGCCTGCCGCTGGCCATCGGCGTGTTCATCTACGAGCAGCGCAAGGAGCGGCGCAACGAGGAAGAGGAGATCTACCAGCAGCTCTCCGACGAATACGCCGATTTCCTGCGCCTGGTGCTGGAGCATTCCGACCTGCACCTGCTGCGCCGCAATGGCCCGCCGCCCGAGCTCAACGAGGAGCAGCAGGAGCGCAAGGGCGTGCTGTTCGACCTGCTGATCTCGCTGTTCGAGCGGGCCTACCTGCTGGTCTACGAAGACGACATGCCGCGCCAGACGCGACGCATGTGGCAGAGCTGGGAGGACTACATGCGCGAATGGTGTCGCCGCGAGGACTTCCGCGCCGCCCTCCCCGACCTGCTGCGAGGCGAGGACGAGGACTTCTGCCTTCACATCCAGCGCATTGCGGCAGAGGAACGCACCCCCCATTAAGGGTGTGCCATGCCCCCCAACAAGGGCGCGCTGCACGATGCATCCACCCTCTAGTCTTTGAAGCAACCGTCCCGTTCCGCGGACGGACGCCATACAGACCAGAGGGAATTGCCATGCGTACCACTTCGATCCTGGCGGGCAGCTTCGCGCTGCTGGCCGCTGCCTTCAGCGGCGCCGCCTCCGCCGAGGACGCGGCTGTCGCCGCCGCCGCCACTGCCGCCGCGCCCTCGGCGCTGGACCCGGACGCCTACTTCAAGGGCCAGACCGGCGGCACCTTCGGCAAGAGCCTGACCAGCGTGCTGCTCCCCAAGACCAAGCGCGTGGCCGTGGCCGGCTTCCGCGTGATCTTCATCAACTACAGCGCCGTCAGTGCCCAGGTGCGCGCCAGCTACCTGCCGGGCCGCGACACCAGCGGCGCCAAGGCCTCGATGAACGTGGCGCTGGAGGGCGTGGATACCGCCACCTTCCAGGCGATCACCGACAAGGCCTACGCCGAGTTCCTGGCCCAGTTGGCAGCCGCCGGCCGCGAGGTCGTGCCGGCCTCCGAGCTGGCCAGCTTCCACGCCGAGGTGGAGCCCAGCCCGCAGCCCTACGAGAAGGAAGTCACCGGCGCCAAGGGCATTGCCTTCGCCCCCACCGGCACGCCGCTGTTCTTCACCTACGCCGACTTGGGCTGGACCGACAAGACGCCGTTCAACCAGAAGAGCTATCGCATGCTGGCCCCGCTGTCGGAGAAGCTGCAGGCCATCGTCGTCGCCCCACTGATCGTGGTGGACTTCGCCAACATGACCAGCAGCGGCAATCGCTCGGGCCTGATGGCGCGTGATGCCGAGGTCGGCGCCTCGCTGGCCATGTCGGTGAAGACCTTCAACACGCCGATGATCCGCGCCGAGGAATCCAAGATGGGCATGACCGCCAAGGGTGAAGAAGGCAATGTCTCGTTGCAGCAGGGCATCACCAGCGACCTGGCCTTCGGCACCATGGAGAAGCTCGAGGAGACCGACAACGCATCGACCAAGAAGGTGTTCGACGTGATCGGCGGTTTCATGGGCGTGGCCAACGGTGGCGGCGCCGCCCGCAAGAAGTCCAGCAATGCCGCCAAGACCGACAACGCCACCTACAGCGCCGCGGCGCTGGATGTGCTCGGTCGCAGCACCGGCACCTTTGCCGCCTGGTTCCAGAAGTACCCAGCACCGTAAGCCAGCCTCGCTTCCCGCTTCACCCGAAGGGCGCCTGACGGCGCCCTTCGGCTTTTTGCCGATCCGGCTGAACCGTCATCAGCCTTCCGCGGTCTTGGTGATACCCTCGCCCGGAACCGTCCAGGTCCATGAACCGCATGACCGACACCGCCACCCCGACGACGCCTGCCCAGCGCTCGCTGCGCGTGCTGTCGCTCAACATCCAGGTGGGCATGCAGAGCCATGGGTATCACCACTACCTGACCAACGCCTGGAAGCACCTGCTGCCCTCGCGCGGCATCCGAACCCAGCTTGACCGCATCGCCCAGCTCGCCAGCCAGTACGACGTCGTGGCCCTGCAGGAGGCCGATGCCGGCAGCCTGCGCACGCAGTCACTGAACCAGGTGGAATATCTGGCCAGCCAGGGCGGGTTCCCGCACTGGCATGCCGCTGTGAACCGCGACCTGCGCCCCTTCGCCCAGCATGCCCTGGGCTGCCTGTCGCGCGTGCCGCTCAGGGTCGTGCGCCATCACCCGCTGCCGGGCCGCCTGCGGGGGCGTGGCGCGCTGGAGTTGGAGCTGCAGCCGCAAGGCTCGGCGCCGCTGCGCCTGATCGTCACCCACCTCGCCCTGACCCGGGGCACGCGCACGCTGCAGCTGGAATACCTGGCCGGCGTCATGCAGGGCCATCCGCGCAGCCTACTGGTGGGCGACCTCAACTGCGAGCCGGCCGAGCTGGCGGCCCATGGCGTGCTGCAGTCCTGCGGCTTGCGCAGCCTGCACGAGATGCCCACCTACCCGAGCTGGAAGCCCTCGCGCATCATCGATCATGTGCTGGCCGGCAACGGCCTGCACATCAGCCGCGCGCATGTGCTGGCCGAGCGGCTTTCCGACCACCTGCCGGTCGTCACTGAAATCTCCCTGGACATCGGAGCCCCATGAACCACTGGCACTTGCTGCTCGGTGCGACCGCGTGGCTGCTCGCCCTGTTCGCCTGCGGCCATGCCCTGCTGCTGAAGCGCGATCCGCGTGCCGCCTGGGGCTGGATCGTGGTCTGCGTGATGCTGCCCTTCGGCGGCGCGCTGCTGTACTTCCTGTTCGGCATCAACCGCGTGGAGACCAGGGCCCACCGGCTGCGTCCGCCGCGCCATACATTGGGCCGCGGCATCGGCCTGGACCACGAGCGCGACGCGCGCCATCGTCGCAGCACGGCCCACGAACGCCCCGCGGTCCCGGCCTCCTTCGAACAGTTGGCACGCACCGCCGACGTCCTCACGCACCGCCCGCTGCTGGACGGCAACCTGGTGGACGTGCTGCACGACGGCGAACAGGCCTATCCGCGCATGCTGCAGGCCATCGCGGAGGCCCGGCAGTCGGTGCTGATGGCCAGCTACATCTTCGACGTGGACAAGATCGGCGAACAGTTCATCGCCGCGCTGTCCGAGGCACAGAAGCGCGGGCTGCAGGTCTGCGTGCTGGTGGACGGCTTCGCCGAGCTGAGCCTGCGCCGGGGCTGCGCCAGCCGCCGGATGCGCCAGGTGGGGATCGATGCGCAGCGCTTCCACCCGCCCAAGCTGCTGCCGCCCTCGCTGCATCTCAACATGCGCAACCACCGCAAGCTGCTGATCGTGGATGGCGAGCTGGCCTATACCGGGGGCATGAACATCAGCCTGCGGCACATGGCGCAGGACCCGCAGAATCCGCGCCCCGAGCACGACCTGCATTTCGAACTGCGCGGCCCGGTGGTGCAGCAGCTCGCCGAGGTGTTCGGCGAGGACTGGCGCTACGCCGGCGGCGGCGACTGCCCTTGCCCCGCACAGCCGGCACCGGAGGTGGAGGGCGGCGCGATCTGCCGCGTGATCACCGACGGCCCCAATGAAGACCTGGGGCAGCTGACCCTGATCCTGCTGTCGGCGCTGGCCTCGGCGCGCCACCGCGTGCGCATCATGACTCCTTACTTCCTGCCACCGCGGGAACTGGTCGCCGCGATGGAAGCGGCGGTGCTGCGCGGCGTGCAGATCCAGATCCTGCTGCCGGAGAAATCAGACCAGGGCAAGATGAGCCGCGCCATGCGTCATCAGCTGCCGCACATGATCCTGCGGGGGCTGCGCATCTACTACCAGCCGCCGCCGTTCGTGCACAGCAAGCTGCTGATCGTGGACGACGAGTACGTGCTGCTGGGCTCCGCCAACCTGGACCCGCGCAGCCTGCGCCTGAACTTCGAACTGGTGGTGGAGGCCTACGACCGCGACTTCGCCGTGCGCATGGCCCGGCACTTCAAGGAGCGGCGCAAGCGCTCCAAGCTACTGCATGCGCAGGAACTGCAGCGCCGGCCACTGCCCTCGCGGCTGTACGACGCCTTCTGGTGGCTGTTCTCGCCCTATCTCTGAGGGCGCCTGGCGTTCACTCGAACCAGGCGATCGCCCGGTTGCGGCCCTCGCGCTTGGCCTGGTACAGCGCGGCGTCGGCATGGCGCAGCAGCTCGGCCAGGTCGCGCGTGGTGGGCAGCAGCGTGGAGATGCCGATGCTGACCGTGTAGCTGATCTCCTGCCCCTGCAGCGGAATGCGCTGCGCCGCGACCTGCAGGCGCAGGCGCTGCGCCATCTCCAGGGCCGCCTGCTTGTTGGCGCGAGGCAGCAGCACGGCGAATTCTTCGCCACCCAGGCGGCCCAGCGAGTCGATCTTGCGCAGGTTGTTGCTGCAGGTGCGCGCCAGGCCGATGATGGCGGTATCGCCCACCTCGTGCCCGTAGGTGTCGTTGATCTTCTTGAAATGGTCGATGTCGAGCATCGCCAGCGACAGCGGCTCGGCGAAGCGGCGTGCGCGCTCGATCTCCTGCTCCGCCGTCTCGTTGAAGTGGCCACGGTTGAACACGCCAGTGAGCGGATCGCGCGTCGCGCGCTGGTAGAGCCGCTCCTCGCGCTGCTTCTGCTCGCTGATGTCGTGGAACACCTCGACGAAGCCCAGGATCTCGCCACCCTCGTCGCGCACCACGTCCAGCGTGCTCAGCGCAAAGAACTCCTCGCCGCCCAGCCGGCGGCGACGGTGCTCGTCGCGGCAATGGCGGTTGTTGGCGGCAAAGTCCAGGTTGCGCAGCGCCTGGCCCTCGCGCTGGGCCTGCTCGGCGAACAGGGCACTGAAGTGCTGCCCCATCATCTCGCGCTCGCCGAAGCCGGTGAGGTTCTCGGCGCCCAGGTTCCAGCTCTGGATGCGGCCCTCGCGGTCCATCAGGTAGATGCCGAAGGCGGTGACCGTGCGGACCATCTCGGCGTAACGGCCGGGCTCGCTGCGCAGCAACGCCTCATGGCGGCCCGGGTCGAAGTCCCCCGCCTCCGCGCGCGGTTCGCCCCGGGTCATGGGGTACACCTTGCCGGCCTTCCAGTTCATCACGTTCATGGATCGATTCTAGGCCTCCGGCGGCCGGCAGCCTATCCTCCGGCGGGGCCGCCGAGGGTAGGAAAGCACCGATGCCCCGGTCAGGTCTTGCGGAGGATGTCGGACAGCGCGCCGGGCAGTTCCGGGAAGCGGAACTTGAAGCCGGCGTCCAGGGCCCTCTGGGGAAAAACCCTCTGTCCGGTCAACAACATATCGGCGATACCGCCGGCCATCGCCTTGAGCGCCAGGCCCGGCATCGGCAGCAAGGCCGGCCGGCCCAGGGCCCGGCCCAGCTCGCGGGCGAACTCGGCATTGGTCACCGGTTCCGGGGCCGTGCCGTTGTAGACCCCGCGGCAGCGCTCCTCCTCCAGCAGCCACAGGATCATCGCCACCAGGTCCGCCCGGTGGATCCACGACATCCACTGCCGGCCGTTGCCCAGCCGGCCGCCCAGTCCCGCCTGGAAAGCCGGCAGCATCTTGGCCAGCGGCCCGCCGTCACGCTCCAGCACCACCCCGGTACGCAGCAGGCAGACCCGTACGCCAAGCTTCTCCGCCTGTCGCGCCTCCGCCTCCCAGGCGCGGCACAGCAGCGACTGGAACTCGTCATAGCCGCCCGAGTTGGACTGCTCGTTGATCACCTCGTCGCCACGGGCGCCATACCAGCCGATGGCCGAACCGGACACCATCACGCGCGGCAGGTCGCCGGACGCACGCAGGTGTTCCACCATGCGGCGCGTGGCCTGCACCCGGCTGTCGACGAAGAGCTGGCGCCGCTCCTCGGTCCAGCGATGCTCGGCCAGGTTCTCGCCGGCCAGGTTCACCAGCGCGTCGAAGCCGCCGATGCCGTCCATCTTCATCGCGATGCGCGTGCCGAACGGCAGGTCACGGGCCTTGCCGCCGTTGCGGGTCAGCACCGTCACCTCGTACTCGCGCTCCAGCAGCGCCTCGCAGAGCGCCTTGCCGATGAAGCCGGTACCGCCGGTGACCAACACGTGCATGCATGCCCCTCTCTTGGAATGGCGCGTAAGTTAACGCGCCCCGCGCCATGGCGCATCTGCCGGTGCTCCGGCACACTGCGCGCCGCCGCCCGCCATGAACGCCTCCAGCCCCATCGACGACCGCATGAGCGAGACCCGCAAGGGCCTGACCGCCGCGCTGGGTGCCTACCTGATCTGGGGCATGTTCCCGCTGTACTGGAAGATGCTGGCCACCGTGCCCGCCGTGCAGACCATGGCGCACCGCACCGTCTGGTGCGCGCTGGTGGTGGCGATCTGGCTGGGCCTGCGCGAAGGCTTCGGCTGGCTGCGCACCCTTTCCCGCCGCACGGTCGGCATGCTGCTGATCAGCGCCCTGCTGATCGCCTGCAACTGGTGGCTGTACATCTGGGCCGTCACCGTCGGCCACATCGTCGAGACCAGCCTGGGCTACTTCATCAACCCGCTGCTGAGCGTGCTGCTCGGCGTCTTCGTGCTGCGCGAACGCCTGCGCCCCCTGCAGTGGCTGGCCGTGGCCATCGCCGCCATCGGCGTGATCTACATGACCGTCCAGGCCGGCCGCCTGCCCTGGATCGCCCTGGCCATCGCCGCGAGCTTCGCCGGCTACGGCCTATGGCGCAAGCTGATGCCCGTGCCGGCCGTACAGGGCCTGGCCGTGGAGAGCGGCCTGCTGTTCCTGCCGGCGCTGGCCGCACTGCTGTGGTGGGAGCACAAGGGCAGCGGCGCCTTCGGCCATGAGCCCCTGCATATCGACGGGCTGCTGGTCCTCGGCGGCTTCGTCACCGCGCTGCCCCTGGTCTGGTTCGCCTACGGCGCGCGCCGCATCCCGCTGTCGCTGGTGGGCCTGCTGCAGTACATCACCCCGACGCTCCAGCTGATGTGCGGCGTTCTGGTGTTCCACGAGCCCTTCCTGAAAATGCACTGGATCGGGTTCGGGATCATCTGGGGCGCGTTGGTGATTTATGCGGGAGAGGGGTTGTGGCGGATGCGACAGCGCTCAGGAGCGACCCTGGGGGATAAGTAGGGCGGGAAAGCGCAGCGCATCCCGCCTTTTGAGGCGGCCAGAAGGCGGGATGCGCTGCGCTTTCCCGCCCTACGCAAAGCTAACAACGGGGTAGCCAGAAGATTTCCTGCTGTGGTTGTGCAGGTTTCACCATAGCAACCGTAGGGTGGGCTAAGCGAAGCGTGCCCACCGTCAGCACCTCGCTCGGTGGGCACGCTTCGCTTAGCCCACCCTACGATCTCGCCCGTTCAATACCCCGGCTCCGCCCCCGGCAACGTCGCCGCATCGACACCGCGCTCGCGCAGATGCGCCACCAGCGTCTCCGTATGCCCATGCATCGCCAGCACGCGCTTGGCCTGGCTCTGCTCGATGCTCAGCAGCAGCCCGTCCCAGTCCGCATGGTCGGACAGGATGAAGCCGCGATCCCAGGCGTCGCGTCGCAGGTCCTTCTGCATCCAGCCCGAGGCAAAGCCCGCGCGGTACGGCCGGAAGCGCTTCATCCAGGGCGTGCCTCGTGCGGCCGGCGGCGCCAGGATCAGCTCACCCGCGAAATCCGTGGTGCGCGGCGGCGCCACCGCCGACTCGGTGGGCAGCATCTTCACGCCGGCCTTGCGGTAGACCTCCACCAGCGGGGTCATCGCGCCGTGCAGCCAGACCTTGCGATCGGTGTAGCGCGTCAGCTCGGCCAGGATGCGCTGCGCCTTGCCCAAGGCGTAGGAGAACAGCACCGAGGCCTGCCCCTCGGCGGCGTTCTGCATCCACCACTCGTGGATCTCGCGCGCGGTTTCCGAAGCCGGCGGCCAGCGGTACTCCGGCAGGCCGAAGGTGGCCTCGGTGATGAATACGTCGCAGGCCACCGGCTCGAACGGCGTGCAGGTGGGATCGTCATCGCGCTTGTAGTCGCCGGACACCACCCAGACCTGGCCCTCGGCCTCGATACGCACCTGCGCCGAGCCCAGCACGTGGCCCGCCGGATGCAGCGACACGCGTGCGTCGCCGATCTGCGTGGACTGGCCCCAGTCCAGGGTGTTGATCCAGGTCTTCTGCCCGACGCGGGCACGCATCAGGCCCTCGCCCTCGCGGCTGGACCAGTACTGCATGGAGCCGGAGCGCGCGTGGTCGCCGTGGGCATGCGTGATCACGGCCCGCGCCACCGGCTTGGCGGGGTCGATATAGAAGTCGCCCGCTGGGCAATACAGGCCCGAGGGGCGCATCAGCACGAGGTCCGTCATGCGCGGTCCAGCAGCTCGAGGAGCTTCTGCAGCGCACCGCGGTTGGCCGCCACGGCGCGGCGCCCGGCTTCGCCCATGGCGCCGCGCTGCGCCGGATCGCGCAGCAGGCGCGTGAGCGCCGCAGCGAGTTCAGCAGCATCGGCAATCTGCTCCGCGGCCTGCTCGCCCAGCAGCAGGTCACGCGCGGCGATGAAATTGTGCATCTGCGGCCCGAACAGTACCGGCAGGCCCAGCGCCGCCGGCTCCAGCACGTTGTGCCCGCCCACCGGCACCAGGCTGCCGCCGACGAAGGCCACATCGCTGGCGCCGAAGTAGGCAAACATCTCGCCCATGCTGTCGCCCAGCAGCACGTCGGCCGCCAGGGGCTCGCCGTTCCAGGCGCTGCGGCGCGCACAGGCAAAGTCACGCGCGGCCAGCTTCGCCGCGCCGTCGAAGCGCTGCGGATGCCGCGGCACCAGGATCAGCGCCGCATCGGGCAGTGCCTGGCGCAGCTCTCGGTGCGCGGCCAGGGCCGCTTCCTCCTCACCCTCGTGCGTGCTGGCGGCGATCCACACCGGCCGCGCACCCAGCGCGGAGCGCAGCCTCCGGCCCAGGTCCAGCTGTGCCGCGGGCAGGGCCAGGTCGAACTTGATGTTGCCCATGGTGCTGACGCGCGGCGCGCCCAGCGCGCGGAAGCGCTCGGCGTCGGCCTCGCTCTGCGCCGCCACCTCGCGGCAGTCCGACAGCACAGAGGCGGCAAAGCTGCGCACCCGGCCGTAGCCGCGGAAGGAACGCGGCGACAGGCGCGCATTGGCCACCAGCAGCGGCACGCCGCGCCGCGCCAGCGCGCGGAACAGGTTGGGCCAGAGCTCGGTCTCCATCACCACCACGCGGCGCGGGCGCATGCGCGACACGTAGCGCGCCACCACATCCGGCAGGTCATAGGGCAGGTAGGTGTGCAGCACCTGGGACCCCAGGGCCTCGCGCACGCGCTGCGAGCCGGTGGGCGTCATGGTGGTCACCAGCACGCGGCCCTCGCCGTGGCGTGCGACCAGGGCGCGGATCAGCGGCAGGGCGGCCAGCGATTCACCCACCGATACGGCATGCACCCAGACTTCCACCGGCTGCGCCGGTGCCGGCACGAAGCCGAATCGCTCGCCCCAGCGGCGGCGGTAGTCGGGCAACTCGAAGCCCTTCCACCACAGGCGCAACAGCACCAGGGGCGTCAGCAGGTACAGCAGGCAGGAATAAAGGAGGCGCATCCCGGGAAGCGTAACGACCGCCGCCGGCCGCTACAATTCGCGGATGGCCGACCGCTCCTTCCAGCCCGCCTTCCTCTCGCCCCGCTACTGGCCCACCTGGTTCGGTATCGGCCTCATGCGCCTGCTGTGCCTGCTGCCGGTGCCCTGGCTGCTGGCCATGGGCGAGGGCCTGGGCCGACTCCTGGGCCGCCTGATCCCCAGCCGCCGCCACATCGTGCGCCGCAACCTGGAGGTCTGCTTCCCGCAGATGCCCGCCGCGGAGCGCGAACGCCTGGTGGACGAGCACTTCGCCGATCTGGGCGCCGGCATCTTCGAAGCCGCCCTGGCCTGGTTCGCCTCCGACGACAAGCTGCGCCCCTACGGCGAAGTGGTGGGCCTGGAACACCTGGACGCCGCCATGAAGGACGGCCAGGGCGTGCTGCTGCTGACCGGGCATTTCACCACCCTGGAGCTGGGCGCCCGCTACCTCTGCCTTGCAAACCGCCCGTTCCACGCCATGTACCGGCCTTATACCAACAAGGTCATGAACCACTACATGCACCACTGGCGCGAGGCGCGCTCCGGCCTGCCGGCCCTGCCGCGCGAGGACCTGCGCAAGCTGGTGAAGGCGCTGCGCGAGGGCCGCTGCATCTGGTACGCGCCCGACCAGACCCTGGACCCGCGCAGCTCGGTGTTCGCCCCGTTCTTCGGTCATCCGGCCCTCACCGTCAGCGCCACCGGCCGCCTGGCACAGATGGGCCGGGCCAAGGTCGTGCCGTACTTCCCGGCCCGGGTGAACGGGCGCTACCGCGTGACCTTCTTCCCGGCCCTGGAAGCGTTCCCGGGCGGCGACGACGTGGCCGACACCACCCGCGTCAACCAGGTGCTGGAACAGGGCGTGGAACTGGCCCCGTCGCAGTACTTCTGGGTCCACCGTCGCTTCAAGAAGCGTCCGCCGGACACCCCGGACGTCTACGCCAAGCGCTGAATCCCCCATCAGGGCGCCTCTTCCGGGCGCGCGTTGCTGATATATTTAGCGGCAAATCAAATCACATCCAATGCCCGAGGTCGGCGTGATGCTCAAGTTCTGCCGTATCGCTGCTGCTGCGATCGTTTTCGCTTCCGCTCCCGTGCTGGCCGCCAGCGTCGCGGAAGAGGCCCAGTCCCTGCTCAACCAGGGCAATGCTGCCGACGCCCTGCGCAAGGTGGAAACCCACCTGCAGGCCAACCCGCAGGACGCGCAGGCGCGCTTCGTGCGCGGCCTGGCGCTGGTGCGCCTGAACCGCACCGAGCAGGCCATCCGCGTATTCGCCGACCTGACGCGCGACTACCCGCAGCTGCCCGAGCCCTACAACAACCTGGCCGTGCTCTACGCCCAGCAGGGCGACTACGAGCGCGCCCGCGACGCCCTGGAAGCCGCCCTGGCCACGCACCCGAGCTACGCCACGGCCCACGAAAACCTGGGCGACATCTACGCCGCCCTGGCCGGCGCCTCCTACAACCGCGCGCTGATGCTGGATCCGGGCAACGGCGCCCTGCGCCGCAAGCTGACCCTGGTGGGCCAGCTCGACAACGCCCCGGGCGACCAGGCTGCTGCCGCCGCTGCTCCGGCTCCGCGCGCCGCCACCCCGGCGGCCTCGGCTCCGGCCCTGGTGGCCGCCCCGGCCACCATTCCGCCGCCGGCCGCCGAGATCGACGCCACCACCACCCAGGCGGTCAACGCCACCCTGGCGGCCTGGACCCAGTCCTGGGCCAACAAGAGCCTGGACGCCTACTTCGCGCTCTATGCCCCGGACTTCCAGCCGGAAGGCAGCCTCAGCCGCGGCGCCTGGGAAGCCCAGCGCCGCGACCGCATCACCCGCCCCAAGCGCATCAGCGTCAAGGCCGTGAACCCGCAGATCGCCCGCACCAGCGATGGCGGCCTGCGTGTCAGCTTCCGCCAGGACTACGAGTCCGACGCCTTCTCCGACCAGGTCTCCAAGACCCTGGAGCTGAAGCAGGTGGGCGGCAGCTGGAAGATCAGCCGCGAATACACGCGCTGAGCAGCAGCTGAGCACGCACCCAGCTTCGATGCCAGGTCGCTACACCCTGTGGATAGCCTCGCTATCCGCCCTGGCTGCCGTGTGCTTCACCGCACTCGGCGCGAGCGTGCTGTTGCCGCAGCTGGCGCAGAACGACGCACCGCCGCCGGTCAGCGTGCCGATCGCGCAACTGACCGTTGCTGCGTTGCCGCCACCCCCGGTCCCCAACGCCGCCCGCCCGGCCGCCCCGCAGCGCGTCGCCTGGAAGGATGACGGCCAGCCGATCGACGCCGAGTGGGCCTTTGGCGAGGTCATTAAGCGGCTGGAAGCCGGCCAGGCCGGCGAAGCGCTGAGCCTGCTGCAGGAGATCACCCACAAGCAGCCCGGGTTCATCCCCGCCCGTCCGCTCCACCGCCAGCTGCTGGCCGCCTCCGAAAAGGGCGCGCCGGAGCCCAAGCGCCTGGCCGAGCTGGCCGAAGAAGCGCGCATCCGCCTGGACAGCGAAAAGGCCATGCCGCCCGAGGGCTCCGTGCCCAACGCCGTGCTGCAGCTGCCGGACTCCCACAAGCACCTGCTGGTGACCGACCTGCAGCGCGCGCGCCTCTACGTCTTCGAGAACAGCGGCGGCAAGCTCAAGCTGATGCGCCACCACTACGCCGCCATGGGCAAGAACGGCGCCGGCAAGGAAGCCCGCGGCGACAACCGCACGCCGATCGGCATCTACCACATCACCCGTTGGCTCAAGGACGAATCGCTGCCCGAGCTCTACGGCGCCGGCGCCTGGCCCACGAACTATCCCAACCCCTGGGACAGCTTCAAGCGCCGCACCGGGCACGGCATCTGGCTGCACGGCGTGCCGCGCGACACCGAAAGCCGCGCCCCGCGCTCCAGCGAGGGCTGCGTAACCATGGCCAACGACGACCTGCTCTCGCTCAGCCCCTACATCGACCTCGGCGACACCCCCGTGGTGCTCAGCAACGAGCTGGAGTGGGTCACGCCGGAAGCCCAGCAGAAGGACCGCGAGGAATTCGCCGCCCGCGTCGAAAGCTGGCGCGCCCGCTGGTCCGCCAGGGACACCGAAGGCTACCTCGCCTTCTACGGCCCCGAGTTCACCGTCAGCGGCATGAACCTCAAGCAGTTCTCCGAGCACAAGAAGCGCGTCAACGCCGGCAAGAAATCCATCGACGTGAAGCTGAGCAACATCAGCCTCTACCGCTACCCGGGCGCCGGCACACCCCTGCTGCTGGCCGAGTTCGAGATGGACTACCGCAGCGACAACTTCAACCAGCGCAGCCGCAAGCAGCAGTTCTGGAAGCAGGACGGCGAGGGCGTGTGGAAGATTTTCCGCGAGGAGAATCTGTAGCGAGGTTCCGGATCGCGTTCGCCCTTCGATCCTTCGACAGGCTCAGGATTTCAAGGCGAACGGTTGAGCTAGTCATCTCCAGAACGCCCCTCCCGCAAGAGGGGCATTTTGTTTTTGCGCGATCAAGATTCGATGCAAGCGAGGAAGGAAGTACTTGATGCTTCCTAAATCTTGGTGAGCGCAGCGAATGCTTTTGATGTACCGGGTTCCCTTCCAGTAGCGCCTGCCTGGGGGTCGAGTGCAGGGTCGAGCCGGGCAGGAGCCCGGCCGAGGGGCCTCAGGCCATGGATGGCCTGTGGGCCCGACCCGT
>JASBRP010000001.1 GCA_030149365.1 Solimonas sp. | reverse complement strand
GGCTAGTCAGGCCCGTCACGCAGGATGTGGTGAGCGCAGCGAACCGCATCAGGCGAACATGGCAGTGCGTGATGCGGTTCGCTGCGCTCACCACATCCTACGTCGCTGCGTTGCTGCGCCGTGCTCCCCTCATTCCGCGCTGGGCGGCGGGGGCGGCAGTGCCGTCTTCTGCGGCGGCACGGCCGGTACCGACTCGGCGGTCGGCGTCACCGGCTCGGGCCGCAGCTCCGGCGGAGGGATCGCGATGACGCCCTCCACCTCCTGCGACACCGGCACCGCCCGCTCCTGCACCTGGGTCAGCGTGCGGATGCGGTTCTCCACGATCCGCCGCTGGGCCTGCGCACGCGCGATCTTCAGGCGACTGCCGGCCAAGTAGAGCTTCTGCTCCAGTTCACCGTCGCCCGCGGTCAGCGAGTTCGCGGCGGCGTCGATCGCCCGGTCGGCCTCGACCATGGCCACCGGCGCCAGCCCGCCGAGCTGCGGGTCCTTCTCCAGTTGATCCAGTTCGGCGCGCAGGGCATCCAGCTCCGGGCTGGTCTTGGGCGCCGAGGCGCAGGCCGCGAGCAGCAGGCAGGCCAGCAGGGCAGCGAAGGAGCGCATCAGGGCTGCTCCGCTGCGGTGGCCGGCTGCAGTTCCCGCAGCTTCGCCTGGGCCTTGGCCAGGTCGGCCAGCGCAATGGACAGCTCGGCGTCGGCCCTTGCCTGCTCGGCGAGCCGGCGTGCCTGCGCGTAGTCGGGGGCCTGCAGCGCGCTGCGGGCCTGGTCCAGCTTGCCGCGCGCGCGTTCCAGCGGTCCCTGGGCCTCGGCCACCGCCGCGCCGGTGCCGGCCTTGCCCACCGCCACTTCGGCGGCTTCCATGGCTTCATCGGGGCGCATCGGCTTGCTGCTGCAAGCGGCGAGGAGCAACAGGACCAGGCAGGCCAGGGCGGGTAGACAGGGGGTGCGTGCTTTCATGGGCGCAATTCTTGACCCGCGCTGAGAGGTGGCGCAAGCCGAGGGGGCGCTGCACTGCACTAGAATCCGGAACAACGCCAGCGACGTATACCTGCAACAACCCACGGGATCTCCATGACCGCCCTGCTCACCGCCTCAACCGGATTGGCCTGCGTCTTCGCCTTCATCAGCCTGGCCTGGGTCGTGCAGTGGCGCAGCGGCAATGCCGGCATCGTCGACGCCTTCTGGTCCTGGAGCCTGGGATTCCTGGGCGTGCTGTACGCGCTGCTGGGCCCGGCGCCGGAGCCGCAGCGCCTGCTGCTGGGGCTCATGGCCGGGCTCTGGGGCCTGCGCCTGGGCCTGCACCTGTTCCTGCGCAACCACGGCAAGCCCGAGGACCGGCGCTACAAGAAGTTCCGCGACGAGTGGGGCGCGCAGGCCAACCGCAACATGTTCTTCTTTTTCCACTTCCAGACGCTGTTCGCGATGCTGCTGTCGGCCGCCTTCCTGGTGGCCGCCTACAACACGCAGCCGGTCGCGCCGGCCCTGCTGGCCTTGTCCGCGGTGATCTGGCTGGTGTCGGTGATCGGCGAGGGCATCGCCGACCGGCAGATGGAGCGCTTCCGCGCCAATCCGGCGAACCAGGGCCAGGTCTGCCGCGATGGCCTGTGGCGCTGGTCTCGGCATCCCAACTACTTCTTCGAGTGCCTGCACTGGCTGGCCTATCTGCCGCTGGCGGTGGGCTCGTCCTGGTGGCCCGCGGCCCTGATGTCGCCGCTGGTGATGTGGTGGCTGCTGATGCGCATGTCCGGCATCCCGGTGCTGGAGGCCCACATGGCCGCATCCAAGCCCGGCTATGCCGAGTACATGCGTACGACCAGCGCGCTGATCCCCTGGCCGCCCAGAGGCCGGGAATCGGGAGTCGGGAATCGGGAATCGTAAAAGAGACCCGCCCGCTTCTACGATTCCCGATTCCCCATTCCCAATTCCCGTCTTTTAAACCATGAACCTGATCCAGCTGACCGAGCGCGGCCTTTTTCCGGATGTCCTGGTCCGGGCCGGCATGCGCAAGCTGATCTCGCAGCGCCTCACCGACGAAGAGAGCGTCAACGGCGAGCGGCGCTCGCAGCGCTACAACCGCTGGCTCGACGAACTGCGTGCCAGCCCCATCGCCATCGAGACCAAGGCCGCCAACCAGCAGCATTACGAGGTGCCGGCGGATTTCTTCAAGCTGCACCTGGGCCCGCGCCTGAAGTATTCCTGCGCGCTGTATCCGCAGGGCAACGAGACCCTGGGCCAGGCCGAGGAGAAGATGCTGGCGCTCTATGCCGAGCGCGCCGGACTCGTTGATGGCATGCGCATCCTCGACCTGGGCTGCGGCTGGGGCTCACTATCGCTGTGGCTGGCGGAGAAGTACCCGCGCTCGCAGATCGTCGGCCTGTCCAACTCGCACGGCCAGCGCGAGTTCATCGAGCGGCGCGCCCGGGAGCGCGGCCTGTCCAACGTCCGCATCCTCACCGGCAACGTCGTGGATTTCGACTTCCCTGCGGGTGGAGTGGATTCAGGCTTCGACCGCGTGATGTCGATCGAGATGTTCGAGCACATGCGCAACTACGGCCTGCTGCTGGCCAAGATCTCGCGTTGGCTGAAGGCCGACGGCAAGCTGTTCGTGCACATCTTCGCGCACAAGCTGCTGAGCTATCCCTACGAGGTCAAGGACGAGACCGACTGGATGACGCAGTACTTCTTCCTCGGCGGCATCATGCCGTCCGAGAACCTGCTGCTGAACTTCCAGGATGACCTGAAGGTGGAACGACAGTGGTGGGTCTGCGGCCAGCACTACGAGAAGACCTCCAACCACTGGCTGGCCGGCATGGACGCGGCCAAGGCGCAGATCATGCCCGTGTTCGAGACCGCCTACGGCCGCGATGCGGCGATCTGGTTCCAGCGCTGGCGCATGTTCTACATGGCGGTGGCGGAGTTCTTCGGCTACGCCCGGGGCAACGAGTGGGGCGTGGCGCACTACCTGTTCTCGCGCCGGGGCTGAAGCGCAAACGCCCTATTTCGGGAGGAAGCCGATGGCGGCACTGGTAAGCATCAAGCAGGCTCCGACCATCCAGTCGCGGCGGATGGCTTTGGCCAAGGCGTGCATCTCTGCGTCGAGAGGCTGCGGGAGCGCCGCTTTTCCGCGCGAGTCGGCGATGGTTACCTCCACGACCTGCCAGCTACTGAAGATTCCAGGGTGCCCCAGCCACATCCATACATAGGGATGCCGCTTCTCCAGCATCTCGACAAGATGCAGGCACTTGGCATTGGCGCGCCACCCCATCGCTATAGCTGCGAACATGAAAAGCAGGGTCATTCAGCCGGTTCCCTCGACGCGAAGCGGGGTACAGCTTGCTAAAGGATGGCCGGGCAGGCAAATCTGGCGGAGTTGATGCAGGAATGACGGAATGAAGACCTATCGGCACCCCGTTTCCGACCACTTCGACGGCGAGCGCTTCCACAACGCCGAGCCCTTCCGCAAGAGTGCTTCGGAACTCCTGCGCTGGCGCCTGTCGCGCCAGCGGGGCCAATGGCTGCGGGACCTGAGCCCGCACAACCAGCCGCCACCGCCGGAGCGGGTGGGCGAGGGCGGCCTGCGCGCCACCTGGATCAACCAGGCCACCGTGCTGCTGCAGGCCGACGGCCTGAACCTGCTGACCGACCCGGTCTGGTCCGAGCGCGTCAGCCCGGTGCAATGGGCGGGGCCGCGCCGCTACCGCGCTCCGGGCATCCCGTTCGAGCAGCTGCCGCGCATCGACGTGGTGATCGTCAGCCACAACCACTACGACCACATGGATGCCGACACCTTGCGGCGCCTGAGGCGCGAGCACGATCCGGTGTTCGTCGTCGCGCTGGGCGACGGCCGGCACCTGCGCGGCTGGGGACTGCAGAAGATCGTGGAGCTGGACTGGGGCCAGGACTGGACCCTGCCCAACGGCCGCCGCCTGACCGCCGCTCCCGCGCAGCACTGGAGCGGCCGCGCCGGCTACGACGCCAACCGCACGCTGTGGATGGCCTGCGTCATTGAGACCGACGGCGGGCCGGTGTACTTCGCCGGCGACAGTGGCTACGGCCCGCACTTCGCCGCGGCGCGTCAGCGTCATGGCGCCATGCGCCTGTCGCTGCTGCCGATCGGCGCCTACCTGCCGCGCTGGTTCATGGCCTACCAGCACATGGACCCGGCCGAGGCGGTGAAGGCTCACGGCGATCTCGGCTCCGCCTTCAGCCTCGGCATCCACTACGGCAGCTTCGAACTCGCCGACGACGGCCAGGACCAGGCCGTGGAAGACCTGCACCGGGCGCTGGACGCGCAGGATCTGTCCCGTGAACGGTTTCACGCTGCAGCATTCGGCCAGGGCTATGATGTACCTGCACTCGCCACAGGATTCCCCGGATGAAATTGACGCTTGCCCTGCTGACGATGCTGCTGGCGACGGCCGCGCAGGCCGAGGTCCAGCGCTTCTACGGCCATGCCTATGACCTGAAGAGCGGCGCCTACCTCTACACCGAGGTGCATGCCCAGACCGTCGAGAACGGTCGCTGGCTCGGCGGCACCATCGACTACTTCGGCCCCAAGGGCGAGAAGCTGGGGCACAAGACGCTGGAGTTCCAGAACCACGAGTTCGTGCCCGTGTTCCGGCTCGACCTGAACTACGGCTACATGGAAGGCATCAGCGACAACCGCGAAGCCGTGACCATGGAGCGCCGCGAGCGTGCGGGCGGCAAGGTCGAGACCAAGACCATCAAGAAGGTCTCGCCGATGTGCGCCGACTCCGGCTTCCACAGCTGCCTGCGCGCGCATTTCGCCGAGCTGCAGGCCGGCAAGAGCGTCAAGTTCACGCTGGCGGTGCCCGGCAGCCTGGACAGCTTCCGCTTCCGCGCCGCCAAGGTCGGCGAGACCCAGTGGCAGGGCATCAAGGCCGTGCTGATCAAGGTGGAGCCCGACTCCCTGCTGCGCCTGCTGGCCGGCCCCCTGGAACTGGTCTACGAGCCCACGCAGCGCCGCCTGCTGGAGTTCCGCGGCATCTCCAACGTCCACGACCCGCGCTCCGGCAAGCCCTACGACGTGCGCATCATCTACCCGGACAAGACCCCGGCGGACGCGCCTACGCCCTTGCCGCCGCTGGGAAGCTGAGAAGACGGGGCCAGGGAGAACCCCCTACAATCCCGGCTTTCGCCTGCCGTTGTGCGCGTCATGACCACCCTGCCCGAAACCACCGCCCGCCTGCTGATCACCTGCCCGGACCGCCCGGGCATCGTCTCGGCGGTGACCACCTTCCTGTACCACCACGGCATCAATATCACCGAGCTGGACCAACACTCCAGCGACCCCAGCGGTGGCAAGTTCTTCATGCGCCTGGAGTTCCAGACGCCGAGCATGGATCTGTCGCGGCCGGCACTGATGCAGGCCTTCGGCGAGGTGGTGGGCAAGCGCTTCGAGATGGACTGGCGCATGACCTTCGCCGCCGACAAGCCGCGCATGGCCCTGCTGGTGTCCAAGCACGATCACGCCTTGCTGGAACTGCTGTGGCGCTGGCAGCGCGGCGAACTGCGCGCCGACATCCCGATGGTGATCTCCAACCACCCGGACCTGCGCGAGGCCGTGGAGCGCTTCGGCGTGCGCTTCGAGCACGTGGCGATCGATGCGGCCACCCATGCCGAGGCCGAGGCGAAGATGCTGGGCCTGCTGGCCGGCCAGGCCGACCTGATCGTGCTGGCGCGCTACATGCGCATCCTCAGCGGCGAGTTCGTGGCCAACTACCCCAGCCGCATCATCAACATCCACCACTCCTTCCTGCCGGCCTTCGTCGGCGCGGACCCCTACCAGCAGGCGCAACTGCGCGGCGTGAAGATCATCGGCGCCACCGCGCACTACGTCACCGCCGACCTCGACCAGGGCCCGATCATCGAGCAGGACGTGGTGCGCGTTTCGCACCGCGACGAACTGGTGGACCTCAAGAACCTGGGCCGCGACCTGGAGCGGCAGGTGCTGGCCCGCGCCGTGCGCTGGCACATCGAGGACCGCGTCGTCGTCGACGGCAACAAGACCGTGGTCTTCTCCTGATCCACGCGGCCAACGAAAGAGGCCGGCGCATGCGCCGGCCTCTTTCGTTACGCGGAGAGGCTGATCAGAAGCAATCGCCCGGCACGCGCACGTTGCCTTCCATCAACACGCGGGCGGAGCGCGACATGATCGCCTTCTTCACCACCCACTGGCCATTCTCCTGCACCGCCGCCGCACCCACGCGCAGCGTGCCCGAGGGGTGGCCGAAACGCACCGCCTCGCGGGCACCGCCGCCCGCCGCCAGGTTCACCAGCGTGCCGGGGATGGCCGCCGCCGTGCCGATGGCCACCGCCGCCGTGCCCATCATGGCGTGGTGCAGCTTGCCCATCGACAGCGC
This sequence comes from Solimonas sp., assembly GCA_030149365.1. Lineage (GTDB taxonomy): Bacteria > Pseudomonadota > Gammaproteobacteria > Nevskiales > Nevskiaceae > Solimonas_A. Next base: position 143,204 of record JASBRP010000001.1, on the reverse strand, counting down.
GCGCACGTTGAGGTCCACGTCCTTGGCATCCACCGCCTTGCCGCTGGAGGACTTGTAGCTGGTCGGCGGCGCGACGAAGGCGACTTTCGGCGTGTGCTGGCGCTTGGCGGCCTCGCTCACATCCTTGATCAGGCCCATGCGCAGGGCGCCGTAGGCGCGGATGGTCTCGAACTTCTCCAGCGCCTTGGCGTCGCCGTTGATCGCCTCGCGCAACTCGGTGCCTGTGTAGCCGATCTCGGAGGCGTTGATGAACACGGTGGGGATGCCGGCATTGATCATGGTCGCCTTGAGCGTGCCGATGCCCGGCACCTCCAGGTCGTCCACCAGGTTGCCGGTGGGGAACATCGAGCCGCCCTCGTCGCCGTCCTCGGCAGGATCGAGGAACTCGATCTGCACCTCGGCCGCCGGGAAGGTCACGCCGTCGAGCTCGAAGTCGCCGGTCTCCTGCACCTGGCCGTTGGTGATCGGCACGTGGGCGATGATGGTCTTGTTGATCTGCGTCTGCCAGATGCGCACCACGCAGATGCCGTCCTTGGGGATGCGCGCCGCATTCACCAGGCCGTTGCTGATCGCGAACGAACCGACCGCCGCCGTCAGGTTGCCGCAGTTGCCCGACCAGTCGACGAAAGCCTTGTCGATCGACACCTGGCCGAACATGTAGTCCACGTCATGATCCGCCTTGGCGCTCTTGGCCAGGATCACGGTCTTGGACGTGGACGAGGTCGCGCCACCCATGCCGTCGATCTGCGCGCCGTAGGGGTCCGGCGAGCCGATCACGCGCAGCAGCAGCTTGTCGCGCGCCTCGCCGGCGACCTGCGCGCGCTCCGGCAGGTCCTGCAGGCGGAAGAACACGCCCTTGCTGGTGCCGCCACGCATGTAGGTGGCAGGGATCTTGATTTGGGGTACGTGGGGCATGAGGACGGGAATCGGGAGTCGGGAATGGGGAATCGTCAAAAGACGGGAGTCGGTGGTGGGGAGGGAATCGTGTTGGCCGATGTGCTTCTACGATTCCCGATTCCCCACTCCCGATTCCCGGACGGCCGCTATGCGGCCGCCTTGTTCGACGCCAAAAAATCCATCGCAAACCGCTGCAGCACACCACCAGCCTGGTACACCAGCACTTCCTCGTCGGAGTCCAGGCGGCAGGTCATCGGCACTTCCAGCTTCTCGCCGTTCCGGCGCGTGACGACCAGGGTCAGCGTCGTGCGCGGCGCCAGCTTGCCGGCCACGTCGTAGGTTTCCGTGCCGTCCAGGCCCAGGGTCAGGCGGGTGGTGCCCGGCTTGAACTCCAGCGGCAGCACGCCCATGCCGATCAGGTTGGTGCGGTGGATGCGCTCGAAGCCCTCGGCCGCGATCACTTCCACGCCGGCCAGGCGCACGCCCTTGGCGGCCCAGTCACGCGAGGAGCCCTGGCCGTAGTCCGCGCCCGCCACGATGATCAGCGGCTGCTTGCGGTTCATGTAGGTCTCGATGGCTTCCCACATGCGCATGACCGGGCCTTCCGGCTCCACGCGCGCCAGCGAACCCTTCTTGACCTTGCCGTCCACCACCACCATCTCATTGACCAGCTGCGGGTTGGCGAAGGTGGCTCGCTGCGCCGTCAGGTGGTCGCCGCGGTGCGTGGCGTAGGAGTTGAAGTCCTCTTCCGGCAGGCCCATCTTGTGCAGGTACTCGCCGGCGGCGCTGTCCATCAGGATCGCGTTGGAGGGCGAGAGATGGTCCGTGGTGATGTTGTCCGGCAGCACCGCCAGCGGACGCAGGCCCTTGAGGGTGCGCTCGCCGGCCAGCGCGCCTTCCCAGTACGGCGGGCGGCGGATATAGGTGCTCTGCGGGCGCCAGTCGTACAGCGGCTTGATGTTCTTGTCTTCCACAACCTTGAAGTTGAACATCGGGTCGTAGACCTTGCGGAACATCTCCGGCTTCACGCTCTGCGCGATGACGGCGTCGATCTCGGCGTCGGTCGGCCAGATGTCCTTCAGCGTGACCGGCTTGCCGTCCTTGTCGGTGCCCAGCACATCCTTCTCGATGTCGAAGCGCACCGTGCCGGCGATGGCGTAGGCAACCACCAGCGGCGGCGAGGCCAGGAAGGCCTGCTTCGCGTACGGGTGGATGCGGCCGTCAAAGTTGCGGTTGCCGGAGAGCACGGCCGTGGCGTACAGGTCACGGTCGATGATCTCCTGCTGGATCTTCGGATCCAGCGCGCCGGACATGCCGTTGCAGGTGGTGCAGGCGAAGGCCACGATGCCGAAGCCCAGCTGTTCCAGCTCGGATAGCAGCTTGGCCTCTTCCAGGTACAGCTGCACGGCCTTGGAGCCGGGCGCCAGCGAGGACTTCACCCAGGGCTTGCGGGCCAGGCCGCGTGCGTTGGCATTGCGCGCCAGCAGGCCGGCGGCGATGACGTTGCGCGGGTTGGAGGTGTTGGTGCAGCTGGTGATGGCAGCGATGATCACCGCGCCGTCCGGCATCTTGCCGTCCGCCGGCAGCTCCCAGGGCGCGGCGATGCCGCGCTCGGCCAGCGCGCTGGTCGGCAGGCGCTTGTGCGGGTTCGACGGGCCGGCCATGTTGCGCACGACCGTGGAAAGGTCGAACTTCAGCACGCGCTCGTACTCGGCGGTCTTCAGCGAGTCCGCCCAGAGGCCGGTGTGCTTGGCGTAGTTCTCCACCAGCTTGACCTGCTGGTCGTCGCGGCCGGTCAGCTTGAGGTAGTCGATGGTGTTGCCGTCGATGAAGAACATCGCGGCCGTGGCGCCATACTCCGGCGCCATGTTGGAGATGGTGGCGCGGTCGCCCAGCGTCAGCGCCGAGGAACCCTCGCCGTAGAACTCCAGGTAGGCGCCCACGACCTTTTCCTTGCGCAGGAATTCGGTCAGGGCCAGCACCACGTCGGTGGCCGTGATGCCCGGCTGCGGCTTGCCGCTGAGCTCCACGCCGACGATGTCCGGCAGGCGCATCCAGGAGGCGCGGCCCAGCATGACGTTCTCGGCCTCCAGGCCGCCGACGCCGATGGCGATGACGCCCAGGGCATCCACGTGCGGCGTGTGGCTGTCGGTGCCGACGCAGGTATCCGGGAAGGCGACACCCTGGTCGGTGTAGATCACCGGCGACATCCGCTCCAGGTTGATCTGGTGCATGATGCCGTTGCCGGCGGGAATCACGTCCACGTTCTTGAAGGACTTCTTGGTCCACTCGATGAAGTGGAAGCGGTCCTCGTTGCGACGGTCCTCGATCGCACGGTTCTTGGCGAACGCATCCTTGTCGAAGCCCGGGGCTTCCACCGCCAGCGAGTGATCCACGATCAGCTGCACCGGCACCACCGGATTCACCTTGGCCGGGTCGCCGCCCTGGTCGGCGATCGCATCACGCAGGCCGGCGAGATCCACCAGCGCGGTCTGGCCGAGGATGTCGTGGCACACCACGCGCACCGGGAACCAGGGGAAGTCGAGATCGCGCTTGCGCTCGATCAACTGGCCCAGGTAGGCGTTGATCTTCTCGGGCTCACCCTTGCGCACCAGGTTCTCGGCATGCACGCGGGCAGTGTAGGGCAGCTTGGCATAGGCGCCGGGCTTGATCGCATCGACGGCTTCGCGCGCGTCGTAGTAGTCGAGCTGGGTGCCGGGAAGGTTCTTGCGGAAGGCAGTGTTCATGGCTGGTACAAACGATGGCTGTGACGGTTGGCGCGCCGACTCGCGACGCTAGGATCCCCACGCGACGTGCCGGTTGGCTTAACGCGAACAGACATTGAGTCTGTTCGCGCCGAGGCCAACCGGCCTCCACGCTGCTCGCGACTTTACTTGCGGTCCTTGATCGGGACGAACTTCAGGTCCTCGGGGCCGACATAGTTCGCCGACGGGCGGATGATCTTGCCGTCGATGCGCTGCTCGATGATGTGCGCGCTCCAGCCGGAGGTGCGGGCGATCACGAACAGCGGGGTGAACATGTCGGTCGGCACGCCCATCACGTGGTAGCTGACGGCGGAGAACCAGTCCAGGTTCGGGAACATCTTCTTGATGTCCCACATCACCGTCTCCAGGCGCTCGGCGATGTCGAACATCTTCATGCTGCCGGCTTCCTTGGACAGGTCGCGCGCCACTTCCTTGATCACCTTGTTGCGCGGATCGGCAATGGTGTAGACCGGGTGGCCGAAGCCGATGACGACTTCCTTCTTCTCGACGCGGGCCTTGATGTCGGCTTCCGCCTCGTCCGGGCTGTCGTAGCGCTTCTGGATCTCGAAGGCCACTTCGTTGGCGCCGCCGTGCTTCGGGCCGCGCAGGGCGCCGATGCCGCCGCAGATCGCGGAGTAGATGTCGGAGCCGGTGCCGGCGACGACGCGGGTGGTGAAGGTCGAGGCGTTGAACTCGTGCTCGGCGTACAGCACCAGCGAGGTGTGCATGGCCTTGACCCAGCTCTCCGGCGGCTTGGTGCCGTGCAGCAGGTGCAGGAAGTGGCCGCCGATGGAGTCGTCGTCGGTTTCGACGTCGATCACGTTGCCGTTGTAGGCGTAGTGGTACCAGTACAGCAGCATCGAGCCGAGGCTGGCCATCAGCTTGTCGGCGATGTCGCGGGCGCCCGGGTGGTTGTGGTCGTCCTTCTCCGGCTTGACGCAGCCGAGCACGGAGACGCCGGTGCGCATCACGTCCATCGGGTGGGCGGAGGGCGGCAGCTGCTCCAGTGCGGTCTTCACGGCGGCCGGCAGGCCACGCAGCGACTTCAGCTTGGTCTTGTAGGCGGCCAGCTCGGACACGGTCGGCAGCTTGCCGTGCACCAGCAGGTGGGCGATCTCTTCGAACTCGCACTGGGCGGCGACATCGAGGATGTCGTAGCCGCGGTAGTGCAGGTCGTTGCCGGAACGGCCGACCGTGCAGAGGGCGGTGTTGCCGGCGGCGGTGCCGGACAGCGCAACGGACTTCTTGGGCTTGAACGTCGGGGCGGTAGGTTCGCTCATGGTTCTCTCCTGGAAAAATTGGGTGGGCTGTCTTACTTCTTCTTGGCCGCGAAGAGCGCGTCCAGCTTGTTCTCGAAAGCGTGGTAGCCGATACGGTCGTACAGCTCCGCACGGGTCTGCATCTGGTCGATCACGTCCTTCTGGTGGCCGTTCTGGCGGATCGAAGTGTAGACCGCCTCGGCGGCCTTGTTGGCGGCGCGGAAGGCCGACAGCGGATACAGCTGGATGCCGACGCCGACCGAGGCCAGTTCGTCGCGGGTGAACAGCGGCGTGGCGCCGAATTCGGTGATGTTGGCCAGCACCGGCACCTTCAGCGCATCGACGAATTTCTTGTAGGTGGGCAGGTCGTAGGCGGCCTCGGCGAAGATCGCATCGGCGCCGGCCTCGGCGCAGGCGATGGCGCGCTCGATGGCGGCATCCACGCCCTCGGCCTGGATCGCGTCGGTGCGGGCGATCAGGAAGAAGTTCTGGTCGGTGCGCGCGTCGGCGGCGGCCTTCACGCGGTCGGTCATCTCGCCCTGGGTCACGATCTCCTTGCCCGGACGGTGGCCGCAGCGCTTGGCGCCGACCTGGTCCTCGATATGGCAGGCGGCCGCGCCGGCCTTGATCAGGCTCTTGATGGTGCGCTCGATGTTGAAGGCGGAGGGGCCGAAGCCGGTGTCGATGTCGACCAGCAGCGGCAGGTCGCAGACATCGGTGATGCGGCGCGTGTCCGTCAGCACGTCGTCCATGGTGTTGATGCCCAGGTCCGGCAGGCCGAGGCTGCCTGCGGCGACGCCGCCGCCCGACAGGTAGATCGCCTTGAAGCCGGCGCGCTTGGCCAGCAGGGCGTGGTTGGCGTTGATGGCGCCGATCACCTGCAAGGGCTTCTCGGCGGCAATGGCGGCGCGGAAATTGGCGCCGGCGGAAAACGTCATGGGGTGCTCCTCGATTGGCGGGGAAAGGCGGCGAATCGTACCCAAGACCTGTGCCAGCCTGGAATGTGCAATCAAATAATTGAAATAAAAGGATTTATATCGAACAGTGCAGCACGTGTCCGTTGCATATCCCCTAGTGTGATGTTTCATTGAAACAAATGAAACAAAAGATGAAACATAATGGGCGCCATGCAACTCAGCGACGCCCCATTACCCACGATCTGGACCGTCAGCGTCACCCGGCTGTCGAGCCTGATGCGCGAGGTCACGCCGGAGTTCGACGGCCGGGCCCACATCGAGACCATCGACCTGGGTTTCGAGGAGGCCGTCACCCACATCCGCGAGCGCCTGCGCAACGAGGACTGCGACGTGGTGCTGGCGGCCGGCTCCAACGGCGAGTACCTGCGCAACCGCATCGACAAGCCCATCGTGCTGGTGCGCCCCGACGGCTTCGACCTGATGCAGGCCCTGACCCGCGCGCGCCGGCACTCGGACCGGATCGGCGTGGTCACCTACGGCTCCGAGTTGCCGGCCTTCTCCGCGTTCAAGCAGCAGTTCGGCCTGGAGATCGAGCAGCGCTCCTACAGCAACACCGAGGAAGCGCGTGACCTGGTCGCCGAGCTGATCTCGATCGGCTGCGGCGCCATCGTCGGCACCGGCTACGTCTCGGAGCTGGCGGATCGGTCGGGGGTCGCCGGCATCCTGATGTACTCGCCGGACGCGATCCGCCGCGCCTTCGAGCAGGCCATCGACCTGGCACGCATGCTGTCCGTGGCCCGCGCCGGCCCCCGGCGCGATCCAGCGGTGGCCCCGGACGCGCGCTACAGCCTGCGCCGCCTGATCGGCAACAGCGAGCCGATGGTGGCCCTGCGCGACCAGGTGCGCCTCTACGGCACCAGCGACCGCACCGTGCTGGTCAGCGGCGAGACCGGCACCGGCAAGGAGCTGGTGGCCCAGGCCCTGCACGGCGCCAGCCCGCGCCGCGCCGCGCCCTTTGTCGCCGTGAACTGCGGCGCCATCGCCGAATCGCTGCTGGAGTCCGAACTGTTCGGTTACGCCGACGGCGCCTTCACCGGCTCGCGCCGCGGCGGCCGCGTCGGCCTGATCGAGGCCGCCAACGGCGGCACGCTGTTCCTGGACGAGATCGGCGAGATGCCGCTGCCGCTGCAGACGCGCCTGCTGCGCGTGCTGGAGGAGCGCGAGGTACTGCGCGTGGGCAGCGTGCGTCCCACACCGGTGGACGTGCGCGTGATCGCCGCCACCCACCGCGAACTCGACGCCCTGGTGGCCGAGGGCCGCTTCCGCCGCGACCTCTACTATCGCCTCAACGTGCTGCGCCTGGCGCTGGCGCCGCTACGCGAGCATGCCGAGGACGTACCCCTGCTGCTGATGGGCTTCCTGCGCGCCGCCGGAGCCGGCGCCATGGTGATCGACGAACCGGCGCGGGCCCTGCTGCTGGGTCATTCCTGGCCGGGCAACGTGCGAGAGCTGCGCAACCTCGCCGAACGCATCGCCGTGCTGGTGCCGGCGCAGTCACCGCTGTCGGCGCTGACGAGGCCGCTGCTGTTGCGCTATGCGCCGGAGCTGGCGGCAGTGGTGCCGGCGGTGGCCGAGGCGACTCCCGTCGTGCGCCCGCGCCAGAAGCCGGATGCCGCGGCGGTGGAGCGGGCGCTGCAGGCCGCCAATGGGGATCGGGCCAAGGCGGCGGAACTACTGGGGGTTTCCAGGACTACGCTTTGGAGATGGCTCAACGCTTCGTAACCAAACCTCTCAGCCGCTCGCCCTGAGCCTGTCGAAGGGTGAGCGGCAGGTGACGGACCTCGGCTACTCATCCGTTCATACTTCGACAGGCTCAGTACGAACGGATCAATAGCGGGGTTTCACCACTTCAACAACGCCGCCCCCCACGTCATCCCACCCCCCACCGCCTCCAGCAGGACGTGCTGCCCGCGCTGGATGCGCCCGTCGCGCACCGCCGTGTCCAGCGCCAGCGGCACCGAGGCCGCCGAGGTGTTGCCCTGGCGTTCCAGCGTGGTGACGATGCGGTCGGTGGGCATGCCCAGCTTTTCGGCGGTGGCCATGATGATGCGGATGTTGGCCTGGTGCGGCACCAGCCAGTCGATGTCCTTGCCCTGCAGGCCGTTGGCGGCGAGCGTTTCCTTGCAGATCTCGTCCAGCGCCTTCACCGCGAAGCGGAATACCGACTGGCCGTCCATCTGCACGTAGGCATGACCGCCAATCGCGCCGTTGTCGATGAAGCCGGGCACCTGCAGGATGTGCGCCTGCGAGCCGTCGGCCTTCAGGTGGGTGGACAGGATGCCGAACTCGGGGTCGGGCTTCAGCACCACCGCGCCGGCGCCGTCGCCGAACAGCACGCAGGTGCGGCGGTCGCTCCAGTCCAGCAGGCGCGAGAATTTCTCGGCGCCGACCACCAGCGCGCACTTGGACTGGCCGCTGTTGACGAACTTGTCGGCGGTGGCCAGCGCGTAGACGAAGCCGGTGCAGACCGCCTGCACGTCGAAGGCGGCGCAGTTGCGCACGCCCAGCTTGGACTGCAGCAGGCAGGCGGTGGACGGGAAGATCATGTCCGGCGTGGTGGTCGCCACGATGATCAGGTCGATGTCGGCGGCGGTGACGCCGGCCATCTCCATGGCCTGCTTGGCAGCCTGCAGCGCCAGGTCGGAGGTGTGCTCGTTCTCGGCGGCCACGTGGCGGCTGCGGATGCCGGTGCGCTGGAAGATCCACTCGTCGGTGGTATCGATGCGGCTTTCCAGCTCCTGGTTGCTGAGGCTCTGGGCCGGGAGATAGCTGCCGGTGCCGACAATGCGTGAACGCATGTACCGCTCCTGCGACAAACGAGTTGGGGGGCGGGCATCTTAACCGAGACAGAACGGCGATTCGCCACCCACGGACAGGGTAGGCGGCGCTGCTACACTCGCCGCCTTCCGGAGAGGGCGGCATGGAACTGATCAAGGCCTACAAGAACGAAGAATTCCTGATGAGCGAGGAGGCGCGGGCCATCCGCATCCTCGCCGAGTACATGGAGCCGGCGCGGCGCTTCAAGAAGCTGGGTATCCGCCATGCGGTGATCTTCTTCGGCTCGGCCCGCACCCGCGCCAAGCCGGAGCTGGGCCGGGACTTCTACACCGAGGCGGCGGATTTCGCCGAGCAGGTGGCCCGCTGGACCACGGACTCGCACGAGCGCGGGGAGCGCTACTACATCTGCACCGGCGGCGGCCCCGGCATCATGGAGGCCGCGCACGAGGGCGGCGCCCGCGTGGACCGTGAGCTCAACATCGGCCTAGGCATCTCGCTGCCCTTCGAGCAGCACGGCAATCCGCACGTGGAGTTCTCGCGCGCCCTGGAGTTCCACTACTTCTTCATGCGCAAGTTCTGGTTCCTGAACCTGGCGCGCGCGGCGGTGATCTTCCCCGGCGGCTTCGGCACCATGGACGAGCTGTTCGAGCTGCTGACGCTGACGCAGACCGGCAAATCGGCGCCGATGCCGATCGTGCTTTACGGCAAGGATTTCTGGGAGGGCTTGTTCGACTTCCGCCTGCTGGCGGAACGCAAGCTGATCAGCGAGGCCGACCTGAGCCTGTTCAAGATCTGCGACAGCATCGACGAGGCCATGGCCTACCTGGTGCCGACACTGGAGAAGTACCACTCGCCGGGCACCGCCTGAGAGACAGGTTCAAGTTGCCGTTCGCCCTGAGCTTGTCGAAGGGTAACGGCAACTGGGTAACTACGGTTGAGGTCATCCGTGTATCGACAAGCTCACCGCGGGTGACTACCTCCGCCTGCGCGGCTCCTCGAAGTCCGGGTCTTCGTCTATGGCCCGGCGCAGCAAGCGCTCTTCCTTGAATTTCTCCACGTCGCGCCAGTCGCGCGACTTGGACGGCGGCGCGTTCCGTGCGTTCTCGGCACTGGAGACGTCTTCGTCCACGCCCTCGGAATCGTCCACGAACTCGTCGTAGCTCTTGGGGGCTTCAGGCTGCTGTTGGGCTTTCTTCGGCTTGCGTGGCATCGATGCTTTGACCTCAGTAAAACTCGCGTCAAAATCGGGATGCGTATTTATCAAGCTTTTTTTCGGGAGGGAAGTCCCCCGCAAAAGAGCTTGCCGATCATCGGCTTGGCGAAGCTGTTTTAACTCCCCCCGTGTTCCTTGCGCAAGCGTCCAGGATTTCCCGATGACCCGCCTCCACCAGCAGTCGCTGCACTTCGATACCCGCGGCCGCGGTTTCACCGAGATCAGCGGCGAGGTGGCGGGCGTCGTGCGCGCAGCCGGCATCGCCACCGGCTTGTGCCAAGTCTTCCTGCGCCACACGTCCGCATCGGTCTGCATTACTGAAAATGCAGCGCCGGAAGTCAGGGCGGACCTGGAGCGCTGGATGGCGGATATCGTGCCCGACGGCGACCCGCGCTTTCGGCACGATGAGGAAGGGCCGGACGACCTGCCGGCGCATATACGCAACCTGCTGGGTGGCCATGATCTGACCATTCCCGTGCGCGACGGGCGCTTGGCCCTGGGCACCTGGCAGGGCATCTACCTCTGGGAGCATCGCCGCCATGGGCACCGGCGCGAGCTGATCGTGACCGTGCAGGGCGCCTAGCGAGCCCGCCAACGGCTGGCGTTTTGGCGTCGAATTGCTATGATACGCCCCCTTCACGGGGCGATAGCTCAGCTGGGAGAGCGCTGCGTTCGCAATGCAGAGGTCGAGGGTTCGATCCCCTTTCGCTCCACCAATACCCGGAAACAACAAAGTCAGGCTCGCGCCTGGCTTTGTTGTTTCTGCTGTCCCACGCATCAGTGCAGCGCGTAGCGCTGGCGCATGCCGCGCAGGTCCTGGTGATGGCGCAGCAGGCTGTCGTACTGGCGCTGTACCAGCGCATGCATCGGCTGCGGCATCTCCACGCCCAGGGCGTGTTCGTAGCGCCGCTCGGCATCGTGCTCGAAGCGCTCTACCTCGTCGAGGATCGCGCCTTCGTCCCGGCCCAGTGCCAGGGCCTTCAGGTGCATCCAGCCGCGGTCCAGGCTCGAGGCCGTGGTTCCGGTTTCCTCGGGCTTGCCGCCCAGGGAACGCACCGCCACCTGCAGCTCCGTGGCGGCCCGGGCGCTGTCCTGCGCGCAGCCCGTCAGCAGGTCCTTGAGTTCGGGGTGATGGGCCTCCTCGGCAGCCGCCCGGAAACCGCGTTCGGTATCCAGGGAGGTTTCGATCAGCTCGTTGAAGGCGGTGATGGTGTCCAGATCGCTCATGGTGACTCCTTCGCTCGCGTGCAGCGGCCCGTATCAGGGCGGGGTGCCGGAGGAGTCCAGACCACGGGCTACGGCCGGCGGTTCTTCTTCGGACCCTACGATGCGCCGAAAGATTCCCCGCGTAAACAGCTCCCCGAGCGGGCCGTATGTGAGGAAATCCCCCACGCTTCACGCGCGGCCCTCTCCAGCCTCCGACCAGTATGATTTATCTACATTTTTGATTTTAAAGGCTTAAATTGCCGCCGGTCCCTTGACGCCTGCCGTTTGTAGGCTGCGACGGTTTCCTGTCGCGGGTAGATGTAAGTATTGGCTTACACACCCCGTGTACCCAGGAGATAGCGGTCATGAACAGAATCCAGGCGGCCGCTGCCGCCATTGCGGCGATGGCCTGCGCCACGCCCGCCTTCGCCGCCACGGTGACCGGCAACTTCCAGGCGCAGATCACCATCACCAACACCTGCGCGCTGACCACGGCACCGACCAACCTGAACTTCGGCAGCCAGGGCGTGCTTGTCGGCAACGTCGACGTCAGCTCCACGGTGAAGCTCACCTGCACCACCGGCGCGCCCTACAACATCGGCCTGGATGCCGGCGCCAACGAGTCCACGCTCAATGACGTCACCACGCGCCGCATGACCGATGGCTCCTCGCACTACGTCAACTACTCGATGTACACCACCGCCGGCCGCACCGCGGTCTGGGGTGACACCGTGAGCACCAACACCGTGGGCGGCACCGGCAGCGGCTCGGAGCAGTCCTTCACGGTCTTCGGCCGCGTGCCGGCGCAGACAACCCCCCAGGCCGGCGACTATGCTGACACCGTAGTGGTGACCGTGACCTACTGAGGGTCCCGGCGCCTTCGACAGGGGGAGACATGCTGCGCCGCATCCGCGCCGCCTGCGCTGGCCTGTTCCTGCTGCTAGCCAGCGGAGCGGGCCAGGCTGCCGGGCTCAGCGTCACACCGATCTCGCTGGAGTTCGCCCCGGCGGTGCCGGTGCAGGCGCTGTGGCTCAGCAACACCGGTGAGCAGAAGCTGGACGCGCAACTGCGCGCCTTCGCCTGGACGCAGGGGCCGGCGGGCGACCAGCTGGCGCCATCGCGCGAGCTGGTGCTGAGCCCGCCGATGGTGTCCCTGCAGCCTGGGCAGCGGCAGCTGGTGCGCGTGGTGCGCGCCGGCCCCGCCGGTACGGCCGAACAGGCCTGGCGCATCCTGGTGGACGAGCTGCCGGTGGCCAAGCCCCAGCAGGGGCTCAACTTCGTCATGCAGTTCTCGATTCCGGTGTTTGCCGACACTCCCGCCGGCGCCGTGCCTCAGACTGCCTGGGCGCTGCAGCGCGAAGCCGGCCGGCCGGTGCTGGTGACGCGCAACAACGGCGGGCGCCGCGCCAAGATCACCGAACTCGGGTTGCTGGATGCGCAGGGCCGCAGCCTGCAGCAGCGGGCCGGCCTGCTCGGCTACGTGCTGCCGGGCGCCGAGCGCCGCTGGCCGCTGGACCTGGAAGACAAGACCAACAACGCCGTGGAGATTCAGGCCCAGATCAATGGCGAAGCGATCCGCCAGAAGCTGTCTGCCGATAGCGGCGCTCGCTAGCCTGCTGGCATTGCCGGCGTCGATGCCGGCCTCGGCGGCCGGTGCGGATGCCGCACTGCAGGGCAGCTTCATCGGCCTGCTCAACGGCCCGGGAATGCCCGATGCCGCCACCGACCTGTACCTGGAGGTCACGCTCAATGGCGTCAGCACCGGGCGGGTGCTGCAGGTCGCGGTTGATGCCATGGGCCATCACCATGCCTGGCCGCCCAACCTGCAGGATGCCGGCATCCGCACCGACGGCCTGCCGCCCGACCGCTACGTCGACCTGGCCACGGTGCCAGGGCTGAGCTACAGCATCGACATGCCCAACCAGCGCCTGGAATTCATGGCGGCGGTGGATCGGCTGGATCGGGACACGCAGCAGCTCAACGGCCGTCCGCAGCCGCGTTATGCCGCCACGGCGGCCGACGGCGCCCTGCTGAACTACGACCTCTACGGTATCGCCGGAGACGACGGCAGCCGCGCGCTCAGCGCCTTCACCGAGCTGCGTGCGTTCGGTAGCTGGGGCCTACTGGGCAGCACCGGCCTGTCCGGCTTCGGTGACAGCGGTACCGCCGACCACTACACCCGCCTCGACACCACCTGGGTGCGCTCCTTCCAGGACGAGCTGGTGACCCTGCGCCTCGGCGACGTGGTGTCCGGCAGCCTGTCCTGGAGCCGGCCGACGCGCCTGGGCGGCCTGCAGTGGCGCCGCGACTTCGGCCTGCAGCCGCAGATGGTGACATTCCCGCTGCCGGCCTTCTTCGGCCAGGCCGCGCTACCCTCCTCGGTGGAGCTCTACGTCAACGGCATCCAGCAGTACGCCGGATCGGTGGCGCCCGGTTCCTTCCAGCTGACCACAGTGCCGGGCATCAACGGCGCCGGCCAGGCGCAGGTGGTGCTGACCGACGCGCTGGGGCGGCGCAGCGTGATCAGCTTTCCCTACTACAACGCCAGCCAGTTGCTGAAGCCCGGGTTCAGCGACTGGTCGCTGGAGGTCGGTGCGGTGCGCCAGGGCTACGGCCTGGAGTCCTTCGACTACCGCTCGCAGCCCGCCGCCAGCGGCAGCCTGCGCTATGGCCTCAACGACTGGCTGACCCTGGAATCCCACGGCGAGGCCAGCGCCGGCCTCGGGCTGGGTGGCGTCGGCGCCGTGCTGCGCCTGGGTCGCAGCGGCGTGCTCAGCGGCGCCTATGCCCGGGCCGCAGGCGACAGCGACGGCGGTCAGTCCAGCCTGGGCTATTCCTGGGTGGTGGGGCGCTTCAATTTCGACCTGGGCTCCCAGCAGCGCGATGCCGGCTACCGTGACATCGCCAGCGCCGACAGCCGCGACCTGCCGCGGCGCAGCCAGCGGGCCGTGGCGGGCGTGGCCCTCGGCGGCCGCGCCAGCTTCTCGCTGAGCTACAACCGGCTCGACACCGAGGAGGACGGCCGCCAGCGCTATGCCGGCGCCGGCTACAGCCTCAACCTGCCCTACGGCATCGGCGTCTTCGCCAGCTATACGCGTGCGCTGGACGGCGAGCGTGACAGCACCCTGTTCGCCGGCCTGTCCTGCAGCTTCGGCAACCGCGTGCATGCCGGCCTGACGCTGCAGCGCCAGGCCGGCCGCGACACCCTGGGCGCCGACCTGGTCAGCAGCCTGCCGCTGGATGGCGGCGTTGGCTGGAGCCTGCGCAGCCAGCAGGGGCAGGGGATCGAGTCCTACCAGGCCGAGGCGGCCTGGCGCGGCGACCTTGGCCAGCTCAACGCCGGCGTCAACGCCATCGACGGACACGACAGCGCCTTCGCCGGCTACAGCGGCGGCGTGGTGCTGATGGACGGCAGCCTGTTCCCGGGGCGCCGCATCGACGAGGGCTTCGCGCTGGTCACCACCCACGGTGTGCCGGACGTGCCGGTGCTGCTGGAGAACCGGCCCATCGGACGCACCGACCGCAGCGGCCACTACCTGCTCACCGGCCTCAATGCCTGGCAGCCCAACGACATCACCGTGGACGCCGTGGGCCTGCCCGCCGGCCTGCAGGTGGGCGCCACGGAGCACCGCGTGGTGCCGGTGGCGCAGGCCGGCGTGCGCGCCGACTTCGACATCCGTCCCCTGCGCGCGTTGCTGCTGACCCTTGTGGACGGCCAGGGCGCGCCGCTGCCCTTGGGCAGCACGGTCCATGTCTCCGGCCGGTCCGACCAGACCGGCGTGGTCGGCTACGATGGACAGGCCTACGTGGAGAATCCGCCGACGCAGGCGACCGTCGCCGTCAGGCTGCCCGACCGCCGCGTCTGCGAAGTGCATATCGAACTGCCGGCGAATGCCTCCGGCATCACCTCACTCGGACCCCTGGCATGCCGCTAGCACAAGTCATCAAGACGGCATCGGCCCTGGCACTGTGGCTGGCGGCGCTCGGCGGCGGCCTGCTGGGCTACACGCCGACGGCCCAGGCCAGCACCAGCTGCACGGCCAGCATGAGCAACGTCAGCTTCGGCAGCGTCAGCCCTTTCGGCGGCAACGTCGACGTCACCGCCACCATCAACTACAGCTGCACCATCACCAGCATCCTGTCCTCGTCCAAGGTGCGCGCCTGCTTCGGCATCGGCTCGGGCGCCCAGGGTGGCGGCGCGCTGGATCCGCGGGTAATGACCAGCGGCGTCAACAGCCTGGGCTTCAACCTGTACAAGTCGGCGGCGCGTACCGACATCTGGGGCTCGCGCTCCAACGCCTACGGTGGCGTCGAGGTCACCCTGGAGCTCGGGGCCCTGATCGGCAGCGCCACCCAGACCGGCAGCCTGACGGTCTATGCGCGCGTGCCTTCGGGGCAGCTCACCGCGGTGCCGGCCAGCGACTACAGCAACAGCTTCAGCGGCGTGCACACCGAGCTGATCTACCAGTACAACGAATTCCTGCTGGGCCTGCTGCCGACGCCGGCCAGCTGTACCAGCGGCGGCAACGGCGGCAGCAGCGGCACTTTTCCCTTCACCGCCAGCGCCGCCGTCACCGCCAGCTGCGACCCGGTCTTCACCATCGACGGCATCGACTTCGGCACCCGCGGCCTGCTGGTGTCCAACTTCGACGCGGTGGCGGTGATCCACCCCCGCTGCACCAACACCACCCCCTACCAGCTGGGCCTCAACGACGGCCTCTACGCCTCCGGCAGCCTGCGTCGCATGAAGAGCACTGCGGGGGCTTACGTCGGCTACCAGCTCTACCGCGACAACGGCCGCAGCCAGCGCTGGGGCAACACCCAGAACGTCGACACCGTGACCGGCAGCGGCAGCGGCAACGCCCAGAACATCCAGGTCTACGGCCGCGTGGCGCCGCAGGCGACGCCCGCGGCGGGTTCGTACACCGATACGGTCACCGTCACCATTTATTACTAGCCCAACTACCCCTCTCCCCTCGCGGGAGAGGGGCAGGCGAGGGCATGGATGCCCGAGGTAGGGCAACGCAGGAGCGGTTGCCGAGGTGAGGGGGAGCCATCAAGCGGCGGCACCATGCATTCCACCGCCGTGCTTCCTTCTCTCGGCAGCCGCTCCCCACCTCGCCCCACAACGCTATAATTCCCTCCTCGGGCCCCCAAGAAGGCGGGCCTTTTGCCGTTGTGGAGAAAGGAAGATGTCGCAGCTCAACCGCCAGCTGTTCAACGAGGTGATGGTTCCCAACTACGCGCCGTCGGAGATCATCCCCGTGCGTGGTGAAGGTTCGCGCATCTGGGACCAGCAGGGCCGCGACTACCTGGACCTGGCCTGCGGCATCGCCGTCACCGGCCTGGGCCACTGCAACCCGTTGCTGGTGCAGGCCATCGCCGAGCAGTCGCAGAAGCTCTGGCATGTCTCCAACGTCATGACCAATGAGCCGGCGCTGAAGCTGGCCAAGCGGCTGACCGAGCTGACCTTCGCCGAGCGCGTGTTCTTCTGCAACAGCGGCTCGGAGGCCAACGAGGCGGCCTTCAAGCTGGCGCGCCGCTGGGGCAACACCCAGAACCCGGAGAAGAACGAGATCATCTCGTTCTACAACGCCTTCCACGGCCGCACGCTGTTCACGGTGAGCGTCGGTGGACAGGAGAAGTACACCAAGGGTTTCGAGCCGCTGCCGGGCAACATCACGCACCTGCCGTACAACGACCTCGAGACGCTGGCGGACCACATCAGCGACAAGACCTGCGCCGTGGTGCTGGAGCCGGTGCAGGGCGAGGGCGGCGTGACGCCGGCCACCGAGGCCTTCCTCCAGGGCATCCGCGCGCTGTGCGAGAAGCACAACGTGCTGATGATCTTCGACGAGGTGCAGAGCGGCAACAGCCGCAGCGGCTTCCTGTTCGCCTACATGGGCATGGGCGTGACGCCGGACATCCTGACCACGGCCAAGGGCCTGGGCGGCGGCTTCCCCATCGGCGCCATGCTGACCACGGCCAAGCTGGCCGAGACCCTGGGCTTCGGTACGCACGGCTCCACTTACGGCGGCAACCCGCTGGCCTGCGCCGTGGCCGGCGCCGCGCTGGAGGAGATCGCCAAGCCCGCGACGCTGGCCAACGTGCAGGCCCGCGGCGCCCAGCTGCGCCAGGGCCTGAAGCAGATCGGCGAGCGTTACGGATTCTTCGGCGAGGTCCGCGGCATGGGCCTGCTGCTGGGGGCGCCGCTGGCGGACGCCTGGAAGGGCCGCGCCAAGGACGTGGTCAATGCCGGCCTCAAGCACGGCGTGTGGCTGCTGGTGGCCGGCCCGGACGTGCTGCGCTTTGCGCCGGCACTGAACATCTCGGAGGCCGAACTGGCCGAGGCCCTGCGCCGCCTCGAAGCGGCCTGTGCCGAGCTGGCGGGTTCGGCCGGGGCCGCGGCAGCCTGAAGCCGGCCAGCGATGGCGGCAACGAAAAAGGGGAGCGTCCCGGGACGCGCCCCTTTTTAGTCAACGGCCCCTAGCGGGTGACCGGCTACAGCGCGCGCTGTCCCTGGTGTTCAAAGACGATCCCGTCCGGCGTGATCTCGGCCAGGCGTGGACCTTCCGCCAGCGCCTCGCCCTCCCGGTAGCGGCGCGAGCCGATCATCACCCAGCGCTTGTCGCGATTGTGGTTATAGACATGCACTTCCACCGTGAGCTGCGGGAAGGAAGCGCGCCAGGCCGGCGGCATGTCGCGCACCAGCGGCAGCACAGGCTCCTCCATCGCTTCCGGCTCTTCCGCCGGCTCTTCGGCGGGCGCGGCAGGCGCTGCCGGGGGGAGGGGACGCTCGACCGGCGCTACCGCGACCTCTTCCGGCAGTTCCTCCTCGGGCGGCGGCAGGGCCGGTTCCGGCGGAGCCAGGTCGTCGAAGCTGCTGACCGCATCGGGGTTGGGGGGCGGCAGGGCGGACGGAGCCAGGACCGGTGCCGCCTGGCCGGGCACGGCTTCCGGCGCAGCCGGCGGTTCGCCCGCGCGGTGGCGCTGCCAGGCCAGCGTGGCGACGGTGGCGACCAGCATCAGCACGGCCAGTCCCAGCAGCAGCGGCCACAGCGGGCGCCGTTGCGGCCGGTGCAGGGCCGAGGGCTGGGTCACGGCCTGCATCGAGGGCGGCTGACCAAGGTTGCGCTCGCGTTCGGCCTTGCGCAGGGCATCGAGGATGTAGCTCATCGGGTGCTCCCCAGCAGCGTCGGCGTCGAGGGCTGGCCATCGCCCAGCGCGATCAGCGTGCGCAGGTTCAGGACGCCGTCCGCCGGCAGGCCGCGCTGTTGCTGGAACTGGCGCAGCGCATCCTCCAGCTTGCGTCCGAAATAGGTATTCACTTCCGGCGGGATCGCCACGCCGTCCAGCTCCGCCAGCCGTTCCCACACCAGGGGCACGGCCGCGCTGCGATCGCCCGGGCGCAGCGGCGCGGGTGCGGTATCGCGGCGCCACAGCAGCAGGAAGTCGCCGTTCCACAGGGTATCGAGCTCGCTCAGGGCCACGCGCACGGTGCCGAAGGGCGTGTCGAAGCCGGCATGGGTGGTGGTCAGCTCGCGCAGCAGCACATGCTGCTCGCCCTGGGGCAGCTTCAGCACCAGGATCGCCGCCCGGTTCATCTGGCCCAGGTCCGACCAGCTGCCATTGCTGCGGTAGCACTCCAGCCGGTCGCGGCTCAGGGCCTCGCAGGGATTGCCACCGCGCGGCAGGCGCAGCTGGGCGCCCCAGAGGCGCACCAGCTGCCCCATCAGGTCCGGCAGTGGCTGCGGCATGCGCAGCAGCTGGTCGAGCTGGCTGGCGGGGGTGGACGCCGGCGCCATGGCCGGCCGCTGGGGCACGGCCGCCGCCGGGGCGGGGCGAGCGGTGGCCGGCGTGGCCGCAACCGCCGGAGCGGTGCTTTCGCCGGCGGCCGGGGCAGGCTGCAGGCGAGGGGCGATCACGAAGGTATAGAGGAAGGCCAGGGTGCAGGCCGCCAGCGCCAGGGCACTGAGCGTCTCGATGCTGGCCCAGCGCCGCGGCGCGCCGGGGTCGAAGGTGGTGGGCAGCTCGCCGATGGCCTCGCGGGCGGCGTGCTTGATCATGTCCGGGTTGATGCGGCGCTGACCCTGCGAATAGGCACCCAGCAGGGCACGGTCGCAGACGATGTTGATCAGGCGCGGGATACCGCGGGCGTAGCGGTGCACCTGCTGGCAGGCCGCCGGGCTGAAAATCTCGGTTTCCGCCCCGGCGACCCGCAGGCGGTGCTGGATGTACTCGGTGGTCTCGGCGGCACTGAGCGGGGTCAGGTGGAAGCGCGCGGTGATGCGCTGCGCCAGCTGGCGCAGGTCCGGCCGGGCCAGCAGCTCGGACAGCTCCGGCTGGCCGATCAGCATGATCCGCAGCAGCTTGTCCTTGGTGGTCTCGAGGTTGGTCAGCAGGCGCACCTGCTCCAGCACCTCCGGCCGCAGGTTCTGCGCCTCGTCGATGATCAGGACCGTGCGGCGGCCCTCGGCGTGGCTCTTCAGCAAATGGCTGTTCAGCGCGTCGACCAGGGTCTTGAGCGTCACCGGCGCCTCGTAGCCGACGTGCAGTTCGTCACAGATCGACTGCACGAACTCCATCTCCGACTGCCTGGGATTGTGCACCATGGCCACATCGACATCGGCCAGGCGCTGTTCCAGCAGGGTACGGACAATGGTGGTCTTGCCGGTGCCGACCTCGCCGGTCAGCTGGACGAAGCCGCCATGCTGGCCGGTGCCATACAGCAGATGCCCCAGCGCCTCCTGGTGGCGCGGGGACATATAGAGATAGGCAGGGTCCGGGGTGATGGCAAACGGCATCTCCCGGAGCTGGAAGAACTGGGTATACACAGTAGGGATCTTCGGGATCGGTCCTTGGACCGGATCGAGTATAGCGGATGGCTTACAGGCACTTGGACCCGTGCACAGCTACAATATTCGCCGCCGGCCCGCCGGCACCTGTCATCGGCCGGACCTCAACCAGCCGGCATGATCGTGCCAAGATGCCTTTGTAGCTCAGTGGATAGAGCGACCGCCTCCTAAGCGGTAGGTCGCAGGTTCGATTCCTGCCAAGGGCACCACCTAGCGCGCACTTTGCATACTACTTTCACTTGTTGCCTGACTTGCTTGTTTCGATTGATTTTCTGGGATAGCATCGGGCTGAATTTTACCTCGAGCCGCGGGGGACGCGGCGGGCTGGAGCCAATGTTCAAACACTCTCGCGGATACCTGTTTGCGGCCGTCGCGTCGCTGATGCTGGCTGCATGCGGCGGCGGCTCGGTGGGCAATGGCGACGGCAACAATCCGGATCCTGAAGACCCGGTGCCCTCCCAATTGACGCTGCTGGCCAGTTCGCCTCAGTTGGCATCCGACGCCTCCGCTGTAACCCAGGGCGTGTCCCTGATCGCGATCGTGAAGGACAGCAACAACAATGCGATGCCCGGGGTCACGGTGGTCTTCTCGACCCCTGACTCCGGTGAGATCGTGGTGACGAATCCTGCAGTGACCGACAGCACCGGCCGCGTAACGGCCACCCTGACCACGGGTGGCGATCCGCAGAATCGGACCATCCGCATTTCCGCTGCAGTCAGCGGGACTGGCTTGAGGCAGACGGTCTCAATTGGCGTGATCGGCACGCAATTGAATGTGACCGGTCAGAGCAGTACCCAGATCAACACCGACACCCAATACACGATCTCGCTGGTCGATGCTGCCGGTGACGGCATCTCCGGGCAGCGGGTCGATGTAGCCACGAATGTTGGCAATACGGTGACCCCCTCCACGTTTACGACGAATGCGTCCGGGCAGGGTGTTGTGACCCTGAGGGCTACGCAAGCCGCCTCGACCCTGACTGTCACCGCGTTGGGTCTGACCCAGACCACCAACATTTCGGTTTCCACGGATCGTTTTTCGTTCGTTGCTCCGCCGGCCGTACCCCCTGCTCCGGCGCCGGCACAGATCGTTGGAAACAGCGAGGTCGCGACTGGAACCCAAGCGACCGCTCGGACGCTAGCCGTGCAGTGGCTGACCGGCGCAGCAGGCAATCCGGTGGTAAACCAGCCTATCGAATTCCGCGCGACGCATGCGTCGCTGTCTGCAGCGACCGTGCTGACAAATGCCCAGGGCATCGCGACGGTTCAAGTCTGGTCCCAGCAGGCGGGTCCGACCACCGTGGTGGCTTCGAGCAGCGTGCTGACGAGGCCCTCCGCTTCCCTGAACTTCGAATTCGTCGCCACAACACCGGCCAGCATTAGCGTACAAGGCGTGCCTGCCAATGTTTCGGTGAACCAGACCAGCGAAATCAATGCGACGGTGTATGACGCCAGCAACAATCTGGTGAAGAATCAGACGGTGGATTTCACGCTGAACGACATCACCGGCGGGTCGCTCTCCAGCCCGAGCGCCGTGACGAACAGTCAGGGCATCGCGCGAATCACGTACACGGCCTCGTCCCAGGCAAGCGCCGCCGACGGTGTGATCGTTACCGGTCGGGTTCGTGGAACAGCGATACAGGCACAGGCTCGCCTGACGGTTGGCGCTCGTGCGGTCAGCATCCAGTTTGGCACCGGTGCTGAACTGGTCGTGAAGGACGTCTCCACTTATCAGATGCCCTGGACCGCCATCGTCCAGGATTCCAGCGGCAATCCGGTTTCGGACGCCGTCTTCACTCTGGCAATCCAACCCATCGAGTATGCCAAAGGTTTTCGTGCAGACGCCTTTGCAGGGACTGCAACAACCTGCGTTGCCGAGGATGCCCAGCCGCAATTCGCTGGGCGCGGGTGGAATTTCAACGATATCCTTGATGCGGCCGATCTGGACGGAAACGGCACGATCGATCCGGGTGAGACCGAGGACAATAACGGCGATGGAAGTCTGACCCCCGGGCGTCCGGCATCCGTGCCTCGTACCGTGACCCTGCAGGCGGACGGAACCGGCAGGTTCGACGTCACCTATCCGAAGGAGTTCGGTTACTTCGTCCGGGTGCGACTGATCGGTACCGTCAGGGTCAGTGGCACGGAGACTCGACAAACGCGGGACTTCGATTTGGCAGCCACGGAGAATGACTTTGACAATCTGCCGCCGGAAAGCCCCTTCGGGATGAGCAATAGTTGCTTTGATCGCTTCTGATGAAGAAGTGCCCCATGGGTCCTGCTTCGTAGAGGCGGCGATCTGCGATGAAGATATGGAAGAGGCGCCTCAAGAGGCGCCTCTTTTTTTGAGTGCTAAGCCCAAGTACCCGCCACCGAATAACAGCATCAGCATCGCACCCGCGAAACCCTGCTGCACTTCCCTCCGTTCACGGGCAATGTCCGCATCGATCTCCTGCCGGATCTGCTGGCGCAGGCGTTCACGCTCTGCGGGTGCGGGCTGCAACTGCGGACCGCGCCGCTCCTGGTCCATGACGAGGTTCAGTTCCACCGAGGCCTGCAGGTCCTGCTCCGTGTACTGCGGCAGGTGATACCAGCGTTCGCCGTAGTAGGCGCCCAGTCCCAGGCCGAGGGCAGTGGCGATCATCGGCAGGGCATGCAGGCGGGGTCTGGGGGTGAGGGGCTTCATGGGATCGGGGGCGGCAGGCGTTTGTGCTTGTATTCGCAGAGGTCGGCGATGCGGCACTGCATGCACTCGGGCTTGAGGGCCTTGCAGATGTAGCGGCCGTGCAGGATCAGCCAGTGGTGGGCATCGCGGCGGAATTCTTCGGGGGTGAACTTGAGCAGGCGGTCTTCCACCTGGCGCACGTTCTTGCCGGGGGCCAGGCCGGTGCGGTTGGACACGCGGAAGATGTGCGTGTCCACGGCGATGGTGGCCTCGCCGAAGGCGGTGTTCATCACCACGTTGGCAGTCTTGCGGCCGACACCCGGCAGGGCTTCCAGTGCTTCGCGATCGCGAGGCACCTCGCCGCCGTGCAGGTCCAGCAACTGCTGGCAGAGGCCGATGACGTTCCTGGCCTTGGTCTGGTACAGCCCGATGGTCTTGATGTGCTGCTTCAGGCCGTCCTCGCCCAGCGCCAGGATCGCTTCTGGCGTGTTGGCGACGGGGAAGAGCCGGGTGGTGGCCTTGTTGACGCCGACGTCGGTGGCCTGGGCGGACAGCACCACGGCCACCAGCAGCTCGAAGGGCGTGCTGTAGTTCAGCTCGGTAGTCGGCGCCGGGTTGGCGTCGCGCAGGCGCGAGAAGATCTCGTGTCGCTTCCTGGGATTCATTTCCTGGGGTTCATTGAGGCTTGGCGGCCTTGGCGCGCGCGGCGGCCAGCGCACGGGCCACCGGGTCGGACGGGGCTTCGCTGGGATCGCCGGTGGTGGCTCGCGCCTTCAGCAGGGCCTTGCGCTGCTCGTGTACGTTGCGGCGCTCGTCGGCGATACGCGCCAGGCGGCGCTCGCGCTGTTCGTAGCGGTGGCGGAACTGCGGCGCCCGCGCCGGCATGGACAACTGCGGGGCCGGGATCATGGCGATGCAGTCCACCGGGCAGGCCGGTATGCAGAGCTCGCAGCCGCTGCATTCGGCCTCGATCACGGTGTGCATCAACTGGCTGGCGCCGAGGATTGCGTCGGTGGGGCAGACCTGGATGCACTTGGTGCAGCCGATGCAGACCGGCTCGTCGATCACGGCGACGAAGCTTTGCGTGATCGGGACGCCGTTGATGGGGTTCATCGGGACCACCGGCTTGCCGGTGAGCGCGGCCAGCGCGGCGATGCCCTCCTCGCCACCCGGCGGACACTGGTTGATGCCCGCTGCGCTCTCGGCGACCGCGTCGGCGTAGGGCCGACAGGCGGGGTAGCCGCAGCGCTGGCATTGCGTCTGCGGCAGCAGGGCGTCGATGCGGTCGGCGAGGGTGGGCATGGCGTCGCTCAACCCCTTGCCCGCTTGCGGGAGAGGGGTGGGGGATAGGGTGTCTGTAAGACTTGGCTGTGCTGGCCCATGAGTGTTCTACAGAAACCCTCTCCCCATCCCCTCTCCCACAGGTGGGAGAGGGGCATGTCTGACTTTACTTGATCCGCATCCCCGGCTCCGCCCCATCATCCGGCAGCAGCAGGAAGGGCTTGCCGTCGCCGTGGCTGGCGGCCAGCACCATGCCTTCGGACATGCCGAACTTCATCTTGCGCGGCGCCAGGTTGGCCACCATCACGGTGAGGCGGCCCACCAGTTGCTCCGGCGCGTAGGCGGATTTGATGCCGGCGAAGACCTGGCGCTTGCCCAGGGGGCCCAGGTCCAGGCTCAGCTTCAGCAGCTTGTCGGCGCCTTCGACGTGCTCGGCGTTCTCGATGCGCGCGACGCGCAGGTCCACCTTGCCGAAGTCCTCGATGCCGATGTGCCCGGCATCGTCGGCCGGTGCCGGCGCCGCGGCCTTGGTCTTGGCGGTGGCTTCGGGCTTCTTGTCCGCGGGAGCGGCGCTGGCGGCTTCTTCGGCGATCATGGCTTCGGTGGCCTTCGGGTCTACACGGGTGATCAGGGCGGCGTAAGGGCGGATGTCGGTGCCCAGCAGGGGCTTGTGCGCGTCCGCCCAGGCCAGCGGCTGCTCGGCCAGCAGGAAGTGCTCCACCTGCGTGGCCAGGCTCGGCAGCACGGGCTTGAGGTAGATCGTCAGCTGGCGGAACAGGTTGAGGAAGGTGGTGCAGACCTGGTGCAGTTCCTCGCGCCGGGCTTCGTCCTTAGCCATGGTCCAGGGCGCGAGCTTCTGCACCTCGGCGTTGGCGTCGTCGGCCATCAGCATGATCTCGCGCATCGCGCCGGCGTAGTCGCCGGACTCGTAGAGGCGCGCCAGGTTGTCCGCCTCGGCGGCGAAGTCCTCGAACAGGGTGCGGTCGTGCATGGCCAGGGCCAGACGGCCGCCGAACAGCTTCTCGATGAAACCGGCGCAGCGGCTGGCGATGTTGACGTACTTGCCCACCAGGTCGCTGTTCACGCGGTTGGTGAAGTCTTCCAGGCTCAGGTCCAGGTCATCCGGACCGTCGCCGAGCTTCGCGGCAAAGTAGTAGCGCAGGTACTCCGGGTTCAGGTGGTTGAGGTAGGTGCGCGCACGGATGAAGGTGCCGCGCGACTTCGACATCTTGGCGCCGTTGATCGTCAGGTAGCCGTTGACGTGCAGGCGCGTCGGCGTGCGATGCTGCGTGCCCTGCAGCATCGCCGGCCAGAACAGGCCGTGGAAGTTGACGATGTCCTTGCCGATGAAGTGGTGCAGCTCGGCCTTGGAGCCGGCGGCCCAGTAGGCGTCGAAGTCCAGCTTGCGCGGCGCGCAGAGCGCGCGGAAGGCCGCCATGTAGCCGATCGGCGCGTCCAGCCAGACGTAGAAGTACTTGCCCGGCGCGCCGGGGATGGCGAAGCCGAAGTAGGGCGCGTCACGCGAGATGTCCCAGTCGCGCAGGCCACCGTCGAACCACTCCTGCAGCTTGGCGCGGATAGAGCTATGCGCCACGTCGCCGGCCAGCCATTCCTGCAGGAAGGCCTGGAAGCGCGGCAGCTCGAAGAAGTAGTGCTCGGAGTCCTTCATCACCGGCGTGGCGCCGGAGACCACCGAGCGCGGGTTCTTCAGGTCGGTGGGCGCGTAGGCGGCGCCGCAGTTCTCGCAGTTATCGCCGTACTGGTCGGCGGTGCCGCAGCGAGGACACTCGCCCGTGATGTAGCGGTCCGGCAGGAACATGTCCTTCACCGGATCGTAGAGCTGCTGGATCGTGCGGCTGGCGATGGCGCCGCCCTGCTTCAGGCGGGTGTAGATCAGGCCGGCCATCTCCTCGTTCTCGGACGAGTGCGTCGAGTGGTAGATGTCGAAGTTCACGCCGAACTCGCGGAAGTCGCGCTCGTGCTCGACCTTGACCCCGGCGATGAAGGCTTCCGGCGTCACGCCGGCCTTCTCGGCGGCGAGCATGATCGGCGTGCCGTGGGCGTCGTCGGCGCAGACGTAGTGCACCTCATGGCCCTGCAGGCGCTGGTAGCGCACCCAGATGTCCGCCTGGATGTAGCCGACCATGTGGCCCAGGTGGATCGGGCCGTTGGCATAGGGAAGGGCGTTGGTGACGAGGATCTGGCGGCTCATGGGCGGACAGGTGTTTGTATGAGCTGGGATTATCGCACCGGAGCTGGGGTGGGGGACAGTTCAGTCCCAATTCATCGGCGGGGCCTAATCTGGCGGCGAGTCCTGCAAAGAGCCACCCGGAGGCACCCCATGACCCGCAAATTGCTCGCACCCCTGATGCTGGCGCTCAGCGCCACGCTGCTGCCCCTGGAGGCGGCTTTTGCCCATCCGCCCGACTGGGCACCGGCGCATGGGCATCGGGCCAAGCACCGCTACATGTACTACCCGTCCCACCAGGTCTACTACGAGCCCGCCAGCACCACCTGGTTCTGGCTGGACGGCGGCAACTGGCGCTTCGGCAGCCGCCTGCCCGTGTACTACCAGCAGTACACCCGCGGCGGTGTCTGGGTGGACCTGGATGAGGACCGGCCCTACCGCCGGCACGATTACGTGGTTCATCACTACGGGCGCCCGCGCCCCGTGGTAGTGGAGCACCATTACCATGACCGGCCGCGCAAGGTCGTGGTGGAGCACCGCTATGACGACCGCCGCCGTGGCAAGGATCACAAGCACCACAAGCGTCACCGGCACGATCGCGACTGAACCTGGAGCCCGGCCCCGCGCCGGGCTTTTTCATGGGTGATCCGCCGCAGGCGATGACTAAATGTCATCGCCTGCGGCGGATCACGGGCGGCCAAGGAGGGCCGCCCCGGGGCTGAATCAAGAAATGAAGTCTCGCCATGGATGGCGGCACGGATCCCTCCGACGGCCGCCCTGGGGCTGTTAAAATCCCCGCCCCATGAGCACCCTGACCCCTGACGCCATTGCCGCGGTCCTGGACCGCCACGTCCATCCCCTGATCGGCCGCAGCCTGATGGCTGCCGGTGCCGTGCGCCGCATCGAGGCCGGCCGCAAGCCGTCCATCGACCTGGAGATCGGCTTCCCGGCCGCCGGCCTGCGCGATTCGCTGGCCGCCGGCATCCGTGCCGACCTGAAGGCCGCGCTGGGCGTGGAGCCGGAGATCCGGATCGGCTGGAAGGTCCAGTCGCAGGCGGTGCAGAAGAACCTGCAGCCGCTGCCGGGCATCCGCAACGTCATCGCCGTGGCCAGCGGCAAGGGCGGCGTCGGCAAGTCCACCGTCTCGGTGAACCTGGCGCTGGCCTTGCAGGCCGAGGGCGCCCGCGTGGGCATCCTGGATGCCGACATCTACGGCCCCAGCCAGCCGCAGATGCTCGGCAGCCGCGACCGGCCGCAGTCGCCGGACGGCAAGAACATGCATCCCATCGTCGCTCATGGCCTGCAGGCCATGAGCATCGGCTTCCTGGTGCCGCAGGACGACCAGCCGATGATCTGGCGCGGCCCGATGATCGCCCAGGCCCTGGGCCAGCTGCTCAACGAGACGCGCTGGGACGACCTGGATTACCTGGTGATCGACCTGCCGCCGGGCACCGGCGACATCCAGCTGTCGCTGTCGCAGCGCGTACCGGTCAGCGGCGCGGTGGTGGTGACCACGCCGCAGGACATCGCCCTGCTGGATGCCAAGAAGGCCCTGCAGATGTTCCGCAAGGTCAACGTGCCGGTGCTGGGCGTGGTGGAGAACATGAGCACGTTCTGCTGCCCCAACTGCGGGCACAGCACGCCGATCTTCGGCGAGGGTGGCGGCGCACGCATGGCGCAGGACTACGGCGTGGAACTGCTGGGGCGCTTGCCGCTGGACATCCGCATCCGCCAGCAGGCCGACAGCGGCAAGCCCACCGTGGCGGCGGACCCGGAGTCCGATCTTTCGCAGCTGTACCGCGACATCGCCCGCCGCGCCGCCGCGGGCCTGGCCTACGGCACGGCCGACGACGCGTTCCCGAGCATCGAGATTACGGAAGACTGATGAGCATCAAATCCGACAAGTGGATCCGCCGCATGGCGGAGCAGGGCATGATCGAGCCGTTCGCGCCGCAGCAGGTGCGCCACGCGGCCGATGGTCACAAGATCGTGTCCTACGGTGTCTCGTCCTACGGCTACGACGTGCGCTGCGCCGACGAGTTCAAGATCTTCACCAACATCAACTCCACCATCGTGGACCCGAAGGCCTTCGATCCGAAGAGCTTCGTGGACGTGAAGTCCGATGTCTGCATCATCCCGCCGAATTCATTTGTGCTGGCACGCACGGTGGAATATTTCCGCATTCCGCGCAGCACGCTGGTGGTCTGCCTGGGCAAGAGCACCTATGCGCGCTGCGGCATCATCGTGAACGTGACGCCGCTGGAGCCGGAGTGGGAGGGCCATGTGACGCTGGAGTTCTCCAACACCACTCCGCTGCCGGCCAAGATCTACGCCAACGAAGGCGTGGCGCAGATGCTGTTCTACGAATCCGACGAGATTTGCGAGACCTCGTATGCGGATCGTGGCGGCAAGTACATGGGCCAGCAGGGTGTGACGCTGCCGAAGACCTGAGCCTTTTCTGCCTGCACCCTCTCTTCCTCTCCCCGCTAGCGGGGAGAGGGTTGGCGAGGGCATGGATGCCCGAGGTAGGGCAACGCAGGAGCAGTTGCCGAGAGGGGGAACTTGAAGCGAACGACCCAGCCGTTCGCCCTGAGCCTGTCGAAGGGTGAACGCGATCCGCCAATCAAGCCCGCAAGAAATACGGAACTCCGTTAGGTCCCCAGAGCCTCCAAACCTAAAATATCCCCATGAGCCCAGGTGCACCTCGGGCTACAGGCGCAAGGCTCCGTGCCGGTACAAACGGTTCGGCAGACAACCGAGTAGGGCTCTGCCGCTGCATCCGCGAAAGGGTCCTGGGACCGTCTGGCTCTTTGACAAGATAGACGTACTGCCCGCCGGGCCCACAAGGGCCCGGTGCGGCAGCTTTCATGAATGCAGAAGACGTTTCCTCATCTTGCAGAGGCAGACGTGACTGACCCTTGTTCACCCCTCGGCCCCGAGCTTGTCGAAGGACCGAACGGTGAACACGTTCAGGACACTGCGGGCTGCTGCTGATCCTGCCAACTCGCCGGTGCCATGCCTGTCCATCGCCGGAACGCTCGCGCGAAATTGCTCGGGTCGGTGAAGCCCAGCAGCCAGGTGACCTCTGCTGCGCTGCGTCCCTGCCGCAGGTACGACAGCGCCAGTTCGCGGCGCGTCTCGTTCAGCAGTTCCTTGTAGTTCGCGTTCTCCGCCGCCAGGCGGCGCAGCAGCGTGCGCGGCGTCAGCTTCAGGGCGGTGGCGACGGCCTCGCGGGAAGGCTCTCCGGCGGGGAGCTGGCGGATCAGGTGCTCGCGCACGCGCTGCGACACCGGCTGGGCGTCGAAGCGGCCGAGATAAGCGGCGGCAGCGGCGTCGTAGTAGCGCAACTGCTGCGGGTCGGCGCCGGGCAGGGGTTTCTGCAGCTCGGCCAGGTCGAAGACCAGGCGGTCCTGCGGCTGGCCGAAGCGCACCGGGCAGCCGAAGGCCTGCAGGTAGGGCGCGGTGTCCGGTGGCGCGCGGTGGCGGAACTCGCAGGCCAGCAGGGCCTCGTGGTGGGCGGAGAGGCCGCGGCCCAGTTGCACCGTGGTGGCCATGAAGGCCTCGAAGGCGGCGTGGGCCAGGGGCACATCGTGGTGCGGCGGGCGGAACACCAGGGACAGGCGCGGGCCTTCCTGCTCCAGGGCGATATGGGCGGCGTCGCTGACGATGCGCGAGTAGCGCGCCAGGCGCAGCAGGCCGTCGTACAGGCTGGGGCTGATGACCAGGGCCGGGCCCAGGGCGTGGAGGGTGCCGGGCTGGACTTGGCGGGGCAGGTCCAGGGCGAAGGCGGGGTCGCCGGTGGCGGTCACCGCCAGCTGCCACAGGCGGGTCATGCCGCGCAGGGGGTAGCGGGCCTCGGGCTGATCACGGCGGGCGTAGTCCAGGCCGGCCTGGGCGAACAGGGCGGGGGCGTCGCAGCCGCGTGCCTGCAGGGCACGGGCGATGGCGGCGGCCCAGGTGGCGAGGGTGGTCGGTTCCGGCAAGGGGCGGGCGGGGTGGGGTGGGTGGCGGAAACACTGTCCCAAACGGACCAGTCCTGCAAGCGGACCCCGGCTTAAGCTGGCGCAAATCATCCTGGGAGGAGAACCCATGATCCGTCCGATGCCCCGTCCGATCGCCGCCCTGGCCGCTGCCGGCCTGCTGGCCCTGCTGTCCGCCTGCAAGGAGAAGGCCGCGCCTGCCGCGCCGCCGGTGACCAGCCCCGAGGCCCTGAGCGCGCACAGCGCCGAGTTCCGCAAGGAAGTGGTCAAGGCTGCCGAAGGTGTCTACGTGGCGGTGGGCTACGGCATCGCCAACTCCATCATGCTGGTGGGCGACGACGGCATCATCGTGGTCGACACCATGGAGGACGAGGCCACCGCGCAGGCGGTGCTGGCCGAGTTCCGCAAGATCACCGACAAGCCGGTCAAGGCGCTGATCTACACGCACTCGCACCCGGACCACATCGGCGGCGCACGCATCTTCACCGGCGGCTCCGACGCGGTGCCGGTCTACGCGCAGCGCGAGGTGATCCGCAACATGGATCGCACCACCTTCGAGCTGCAGGAGGCCATCACGCGGCGCTCGCTGCGCATGTACGGCCCGATGCTGCCGCCGGAAGAGATGGTCAACGTCGGCCTCGGCCCGGGCCTGGAGATCCACGAGGGCAGCAAGATCGACATCCTGCGGCCCAACAAGCTGTTCGACGAGAACCTCAAGGACAGCATCGCCGGCATCGACTTCGAGCTGGTGCACGCGCCGGGCGAGACCACCGACCAGCTGTTCGTGTGGCTGCCCAAGCAGCGCGTGCTGCTGCCGGGCGACAACCTCTACAAGACCTTCCCCAACCTCTACACGATCCGCGGCACCACCTACCGCGAGCCGCGCCTGTGGGCGGATTCGCTGGACAAGATGCGCGCGCTCAAGCCCGCGGTGCTGGTGCCCAGCCACACGCGTCCGCTGCAGGGCGAGCAGCAGATCGACGAGATCCTGACCACGTATCGCGACGGCATCCGCTACGTCAACGACCAGGCGCTGCGCCTGATCAACCTCGGCTATACGCCGGACGAGATCGCGCCGCGCATCAAGCTGCCGCCGCACCTGGCGTCCTCGCCGTTCCTGCAGGAGTTCTACGGCAAGCCGGGCTGGTCCGCGCGCAGCATTTTCAGCGGCAACCTCGGCTGGTTCGACGGCAACCCCACCACGTTGCAGCCGCTGCCGCCGGAAGAGCAGGCGCAGAAGATGATCGCGCTGGCCGGCGGCGCGGAGGCCATGCTGAAACAGGCTCAGGACGCCGACGCCAAGGGCGAGTCGCAATGGGTGCTGCAGCTCACCGACTACCTGCTGCGTGCGCAGCCGGAAGCGGCGGAGGCCAAGCGGCTGCGCATCAAGGCACTGCGGGCGCTGGGCGAGCGCGAGGCCAATCCCAATGCACGCCACTGGTACCTGGTGACGGCGCGCGAGCTGGCGGGTGAGTTCAAGCTGCCGGGGCGGATCATGCAGCCCACGCCGGAGATGCTGTCGCAGCTGCCGCTGAACCGCTTCTTCGACGCGCTGACGATCAACCTCAACCCCGAGGCCTCGGCGGACGTCACCACCTCCGTCGCCTTCGAGTTCACCGACAGCCCGGAGCGCTACACCTACATCGTCCGCCGCGGCGCCAGCGAGGTGGTGCCGGAGCTGCGCGGTGATGCCGACATCGTGGTGCGCGTGTCCGGCCAGGCCTTCAAGGAAATGCTGGCGAAGCTGCGCAACCCAGCCGTGACCCTGGTGCGCGACTTCGAGGTGACCAAGGGCGGCAAGCTGGAGTTCGCCAAGTTCATGAAGATGTTCGAGCCGATGGAAGAGGGCCACTGATGCTGCGTCTCGCCATTCCCGCGCTGGCCCTGCTGCTCGCCGCCTGCGGCGGCAGCAGCGCGCCGGGGACGGCCGCCGAGACACCGTTGCCTCAGCCCACGCCCGAGACCCAGGCGATCGCGGCGAACTGCAGCTGGCTGGTCCGCAGCGATCCGGACCTGCTGAACATCGCCTTCCCCGACGAGGCGGCGACCTACTGGGTGGCGGCCCTGCCGGCGCTGCCCGGCACGCGCCTGCGCATCGAGGGCGAGTATCCGCATTCGCGCTACTTCTCCTACAACGCCTATGACCCGGCGCTGCGTCCCACCGATGCCATCACCGACTACCAGCTCGATCCCAGCGAGGGTGGCAATCCCTACCGCAATGCCGGCGCTCCGCAGGGGCGCTATGTCGCCTACTTGAAGCCGGGCATGGTGCCGGAAGCGCGCGAGCCCAACACGATCTATGCCGGCAGCATCGACCTGCTGAACCGCGTGGACCTGCCCAACCCGGTGTGGCTGCTGATCTACCGCATCTACGTGGCCGAGGGTAGCCGCAGTGGTGGCGTGCCGCTGCCGAAGCTGACGCTGGAGACGGCGGGCGGCACGGCCACGCCGGTGGCGCTGGAGCGCTGCAACCCGCTGCCGCCCGAGGGCCTGCCGGGCCTGGTCAACGGCGTGATCCGCGACAGCAGCAATCCGCTGCCGGGCCTGCCGTTCCCGCTGGCGCCGAAGCAGCCGCAGATGCTGCGGTTCTATGGCCTGCCCGATGCGCTGCGCCAGCTGGTCAGCAACGCCGTGGGCTTCCAGTTGCCGTTGGGCGCGATCACTGGCGCCGACACCGGCGGGGGTTTCCTCAGCAACATCGACAACGCCTACGTCACCGGCATCGCCAGCCGCGACAAGGGCTCGCTGTACATCCTGCGGGCGCGAGCGCCGCGCTATGCGCAGCAGCCCGCAGAGGCGCCGCTGGGTGCGTCGCAGGTGCGCTACTGGTCGATCTGCACCAACGAGTTCGTCAGCCAGCGCTACGTCGATTGCCTGTCGGACTTCGAGGTGCCGGTGGACGCGCAGGGCTACTTCACGCTGGTGGTGTCGGACCCGGAGCAGAAGCCGGCCAACGCCACGGACGCCAATGCCATGGCCTGGTTGCCCTGGGGCTCGATCTACCCGGACTCGGTGTTGATCTACCGCCACATGCTGCCCTCGACGCACTTCACGCAGGCGGTGCAGAACGTGCCCTACGGCACGCCGCCGGTGGACGTGATAGGCGAGTACCTGCCGCGGATCGCCTACTGCGACAAGGCCACCATCGAGGCGGCGGGGACGCCGGCGGCGGCGTTCGAGGCCTGCGCGGCGAAGTAGCGGCACCTGGCATCGCCAGGCCGGCTCGCGCCGGCCTGGCGAGGAGCTGGCCAGGGCCCCGCGCGGGGCTAGTAAAAATCGCCTTGACGCAAATATTTCACTTGGCACCACGGTTGCGGCAGGCATCCTTGCGGCTTCGCCGATCCGTCTGCCTGCCATGCCCAAGCTCCTGCCGCGCCTGTCCGCCTCCGGTCTCCTCCTGCTGCTGATCTCCGCCTGCGGCAGCTCCGATCCTTCGATGGGGCCGGGCACCGGGAATCCCGGTGCCGCCAAGGCCTGCGAGGCCTATGCCGGGCCCGAGCTGGCGACGCTGAAGCACTACCGCGGCGCGCTGCACGAGCACAGCTCCTATTCCGACGGCGACATCCACTCGATCCCGGCCGACTACTTTGCTGCCGGCAAGGCCGCGGGCCTGGATTTCATGGGCAGCAGCGAGCACACCGACAACCTCGATCCGCTGGTGTTCATCTCGCTGGGCAGCGACTGCTTCACCACGCCCGACGGCCTGCTGACCTGCCTGACCCCCAGCGTGGACGAGCTGAACAAGTGGGAGTCGATCCGCAAGCAGACCGCGGAGGCCAGCAACGAGGATTTCCTGGCCTTCCGCGGTTTCGAGTGGACCTCGGACCGCTTCGGCCACATCAACGTCTTCTTCGGCAAGGACCAGACCAACGCCAAGCTCGATGGCGGCTACCTGCTGACGATGGAATCCTTCTGGAGCTGGTTCGACCGCTCGCCGGACACGCTGCTGCTGGGCGGCGGCAATGACAGCATCGCCATCTTCAATCATCCGGGCGACAAGACGCTGGGCGACTTCGACCCGGGCGGCAACTGGTGGAATCTGCGCCACGTGCCGCAGGCCGACGAGCGCATGGTCGGCATGGAGCTGTTCAACGGCGGCAGCAGCGACCGCTATGCCGAGTGGTACACGCTGGCGCTGGACAACGGCTGGCATGTGGGCGCGGTCAGCGGCGAGGACGAGCACGGCACCCACTGGGCCTCGCCGGACCTGCCCAAGACCGTGATCGTGGCTCCCGACCTGGCGCCGGCCACGGTCAAGGACGCCATGCTGGCGCGGCGCATGTATGCCGTCGTCGGCAATGAGGACCTGGTGGTGGAGATGACGGCGGAGGGACATCCGATGGGCTCTCGCCTGCGCTGCGATGGTGCCTCCACCGTGCCCCTGCAGATCTCGGCCCGCTACCGTGATGGCCGCAGCTATCCCGGGAGCATCGCGCTGTTCGACAAGGCGGGAGAGCCGCTGCTGCGCAGTGGCGGCGGGCGGCTGGAATACTCGCTGCCGGTATCGGCGAACGAGCGCTGGTACTACGCGCGTGTCGAGAACGAGGCGGGCGAAGCGGTGGCTTATACCAGCCCGGTGTGGGTCAACGCACGCTAGCGATCAGGCCCGTTGTCCTCGTGGCGCGGAAGCTGGTCGCTGGTCTCGAACCAAGTGATGCGGCTTTGTCGCCAGATGTGGTACTCCGGCGGCACCTGCTTCGGATCTTCAAGGCTGGCGAGGGTCACGTCCACGGTCTGCGCCGCTTCGCGGCGGCGGAAGGCGAGCTGGCTGCCGCAGCGGTCGCAGAATTCCCGCTGGCTGTGTTCGCTGGAATGGAACACCGCGGGTTCGCCGGCGGTATAGGCGAAACCCGTCACCGGTAGCGTCAGCCAGGCCAGCACCGGCGCTCCGGAGGAGCGCTGGCACAGGCGGCAGTGGCAGTAGCCGGCATCGATGATGTCGCCGTGGATGCGGTAGCGGATTGAGCCGCAGAGACAGCCGCCGTCGAGAGAGGCGCTCATGGGCACTCCTTGCTGCGATTGGGGAGGCAGCTCCAGCCGCGATCTCCGGATTCCGTGCGCTGCAGGATCGCGGCTGAAGCCACTCCCACGAAGCAGT
This sequence comes from Solimonas sp., assembly GCA_030149365.1. GTDB lineage: Bacteria > Pseudomonadota > Gammaproteobacteria > Nevskiales > Nevskiaceae > Solimonas_A. The sequence continues at coordinate 108,043 of JASBRP010000001.1, read as the reverse complement.
GGCCTTAGCCGGCGGCGGCCTGCAGCTTGCAGCCGCTGAAGACGGTCTTGCCATCACGCTCGATCGAGGCCTCGTCGCCCTTGCCCCAGAACACCAGCTGCTCGCCGACGTACTTGGCGCCGGAGGCCGACGGGGACTGGCTCAGTTCCACGGGCTCCTCGCCCGGCAGCGTGAGGGCGATGCGCTCGGATTCGGCGTCGAGCATGGCCACGGTGACCTTGGCGTCGCCTTCGCAGCGGTAGAGCATGGTCATCGGCTGCGTGGTTGCCGGCTCTTCGATCACCACGTTTTCCGGGATCGGCAGCGGCGCCTCGGCGGCGGGTGCCGCGGCGGGCGGGGCCTCGGCCCCGCGCGAGCAGCCGGCGAGCAGGGCGGCGATCAGCAGCAGGCGCAGGGCGGGCATCGGGCGGTCCTCGGCAATCCTCAGCGGGGACGCAGCGGCGTCCAGTTCTCGCCGTTGTCCGAGGTCAGGATGTTCTTGGCGTCGGCGGCGAGGTCGAGCTTGCCCCAGTAGCCGTACTTGTAGCCGGTCTCGTCGTACTGGTTCGGGGTCTGGTCCAGGGCGTCGCCGCAGGACGGCAGCGCCAGGCTGCCGACCGACTTCCAGGCGCCGTTGCCATAGACGCTGCAGCTGCGCTCTTCGGCCTGCGGGATGGCAGCGGCCTGCGCGACCGGAGCGGCCTGTGCGACCACGGCCTGCGGGGCCGTGGTGGGCTGCGGGATCTCGGCCTGCTGGACCACGGCCTGCGGTGCCGACAGGGCCTGCGGCGCGGACGCGGGCGGCGGCAGGACCTCGGCCGCGGCGGCCGCGGTGGCCACCGGCCGCGTGGCGGGCTGCAGCGGGGCGGCGGCGTCGAGGATCGCCTTGACCGAGCCGCGGTAGCCGAAGGCGCTCCAGCTGCGGCCCTGGTCCTCGGAACGGTAGAAGTAGTTGTTGTCGGCGGCCAGCAGCTGGCGACCGGCCAGGCCGAACTTGAAGCCCTGGCTGTTGTAGCCGGGCACGGCCCGGTCCACGGCCTTGAGGCAGGCTTCCAGGGAGCCACGTCCCAGCGTCTGCCACTGGCCGTTGTCGTAGGCGCGGCACAGCGCCGCAGGGGCTTCCTGCGCGGCGGCGTCAAGGCTGGAAAGGCTGAGCAGCGCGAACAGCGCGGCACGCATCGGGTGGACCATCTGCGACGCTCCTGGATTCGGGTGCGCCGACTCTACCATGCCGGCCGTGCCGGACCGACCCCCCAGGCGGGGATCAGGGCGTGATCAGGGGCCGGGGCTGGCGGCGGCGCCACGGCCGCGGATGCGGGACAGCAGGCCCATCACGCGGTTGGCCACGCTGCCGCTGGCTTCCTCGGGCTGGCGGATCTTCTCCACCTGGTAGGCGGCGCGCAGCTTCGGCGCGTCGCGCAGGGCACGGTGATGGCGCAGGGCCGAGGCGATGTTCATGCCCAGGGGGCCGCGGCGCACCGGCTTGGGCAGCAGGCGGTAGACCTGGCCCTGGTTGATCAGGCCGATGAAGACGCTGACGTCCTGGAACGGCGTCAGCACCAGGGTGACCACCTCGGGGTGCTGGGCCTTGAGCAGCTTCAGCAGGGGCGTCACGGTCTCGCGCTTCACCACCAACTCGGAGACGATCACGGCGATGTCGTGCTGCTCGATGGCGGCCATCGCCGCATCCAGGGTCTGGGCCCAGAGCACGCTCATTGAGGGGCCGACGATTTCCTGCACGGCCTGGACCACCTCGGCGTCGTCGTCGATCACCAGCAGGGTCTCGCCCGCGGTCGGCTGCTTGCCGGGCAGGGCCAGGGCCACCGGCGCCACGAAGCTGCCGGTCTCGGTGAACAGCGGCTGCGGCGGCGCCACCGGGCCGGCGGCCATCAGCGCGCGCGAGATGTCGGCGGCCTGGCGCACGGTGTCGCGCAGCTCGGCGGCGTCCCAGGGCTTGTTGATGAAGCGGAAGATCTCGCCCTCGTTGACCGAGGCCACCACGGCTTCCAGCTCGGAGTAGCCGGTCAGCAGCAGGCGCATCGTGTTGGGCGACTTCTCGCGCACCTGACGCAGCAGCTCGGCGCCGCGCATGATCGGCATGCGCTGGTCGCTGACGATGACGTGCACCGGCTCGCGCCCGATGATGGCCAGGGCCTCGTGCGGGTCGGTGGTGGCGTGCAGGCGGTAATCGCCGCGGAACAGCATCGCCAGCGAGCGCAGGATGCGTTCCTCGTCGTCGATCAGCAGCAGCGTGGGCTTGGCATTCATTGGAGGGAGTGTCTCGGCTTCAGGCGGCGATCGAGGCCACCCGCTCGGCCGGTTCGGCCGATGACCCTGCCGCCTCGAGCGGCAGGCTGATGACGAACTTGGTGCCGCGGCCCGGCTCCGACACCACGTCGATACGGCCGCCGTGGGCCTGCACGATCTGGAAGCTGATCGACAGGCCCAGGCCGGTGCCCTGGCCGATGGGCTTGGTGGTGAAGAAGGGATCGAAGACCTTCTTCAGGACCTCCGGCGGCATGCCCTTGCCGTTGTCCTGGATATGGATGCGCACCCAGCGCTCGTCGGCCTCGGTGCGCAGCAGCAGCTTGCCCTGGTCATGCTCGATCGCCTGGGCGGCGTTGGTCATGATGTTGAGCAGCACCTGGTTGATCTGCGAGGGCGAGCAGCGGATGTTGGGGATGTCGCCGAAGCGGCGGATCACCTCGACACGTGCCTTGAGCACGTTGTTGGCGATCATCAGGGTCTGGTCCAGGCAGTCGTTGATCGAGACGTCCGCCACGCGGGCCTGGTCCAGGCGCGAGAAGTTGCGCAGGCTGATCACCAGGTCCTTGATCGTGTCGACGCCGAACAGGGTGTCGCCGAATAGCGCGCGGGTGTCTTCCAGCAGCTGGTTCTCGCGCAGGTCCGCCATCAGCGCGGCGCACTGTGCCATCTGCTCGCCCAGGGCCTGCTCGTCGGCGGATTCGTCGTTGAGCAGCTGGCCCAGCTTGTCCTGTGCCGCGATCACTTCGCCGAGCTGGTCGAATACGCCCTGGACCATCTCGACGTTGTTGCGCACGTAGCCCAGCGGCGTGTTGATCTCGTGGGCCACGCCGGCCACCATCTGGCCCAGCGAAGCCATCTTTTCCGATTGCACCAGCTGCGCCTGCGAGGCCTGCAGCTGGCCGTAGGCCTCGCCCAGCTCGCGGGCCGCCTGGTCCACGCGGCGCTGCAGCGCCGAGAGAAGATCGAGCACGATGCCCATGCCGAGATAGCGGCCCTGGTCCACGATCACGAAGTCCTCGGTGATCGGCGAACCCAGCTTGGCGGTGATGTGCGCCGCGGCCTGCTCCAGCGTGCTGCCGACATCCACCACCAGCGGTTCGGCGTTCATCGCCTGCGTTACCGCTCGCGGGCCGAAGATCTCGCGGCCGAAGCGGCGCAGGAAGATGCCGTTGAGGGTGTGGCGGCTCAGCGTGCCCACGGGGACGCCGTTCGGCGTCACGATGGGCAGGCACAGCATGCGGGCGTACTGCGGCTCCAGGAAGACGTCGGCGGAGGCGTCGATGGTCAGCCCCGGGCTGACGGGAGCCACGGTATGCAGCAACGCGGCGACCTCGCCACTGGCGACGGGAACAGGTAGGGAAGGCAGTGCAGCGGTCATGGCCCTTTCAGGCTACGTGACCGCAGTTACGACTTTGTTGCAGTGTCGTGATGAGACCGCGTTCAGTCCCGCTTGATCTGCCAGCAGCGGTGCGCCGGCGGCGGACGCTTGAAGTCCTCGTCCAGCGTCTGCGCGGTGATGTCCTTGATGACCAGGCCTGCCAGCTGTGCCTCGTCCAGCTTGAAGCCGCGGCGGTTGGTGGAGAAGTACAGCACGCCTCCCGGCGCCAGCAGCGCCGCGCAGCCCTGGATCATCTCCACGTGGTCGCGCTGCACGTCTAGGATGCCTTCCATCTTCTTGGAGTTGGAGAAGGTCGGCGGGTCGCAGAAGATCAGGTCGTAGCGCTCGTCGGGCTTGGTGCCGGCGATCTTGAGCCACTGCATGCAGTCGGCGCGCACCAGTTCGTGCGGTGCCTGCGGCTTGGCCTTCCAGGGGCTGCCGCCCCTGGCGGGCCGGTGGATATGGTCGCGGCGGTCGCGCAGCGTGCCGGTCTGCTGGCTGTCGAAGCCGTTGAGGCGCAGGTTTTCCGCGGCCCAGTCCAGGTAGGTGTTGGACAGGTCCACCGAGACCGATTCGCTGGCCCCGCCCATGGCGGCGTGCACGGTGGCGGCACCGGTGTAGCAGAACAGGTTGAGGAAGCGCTTGCGGGCGCTCTCTTCCTGGATGCGCTTGCGGATCGGCCGGTGATCCAGGAACACGCCGGTGTCGAGGTAGTCCTCGAAGTTCACGCGCAGCTTGCAGCCGTATTCGTCGATCTCCAGGAAATGGCCGATCTCGTCGTGCTTCTCGTACTGCGCCGTGCCCTTCTGCGACTTGCGCATCTTGAAGTGGATGCGCGAGGCCGGCACCTGCAGGATGTCACTGGTATGCGACAGCGCCTCGCGCAGGCGGATCTCCGCCTTGACCGGGTCCACGGTCTTGGGCGCGGCGTATTCCTGCACGTGCACGTGCAGTTCCTCGTTGGCCTGGTAGAGATCCACGGCGATGGCGTAGTCCGGCAGGTCGGCGTCGTAGACCCGGTAGTTGGTCACGCCGCTGCGCTTGATCCACTTGCCCAGGTGCTTGAGGTTCTTCTGCAGGCGGTTGGCGTATTCCTCGCCGCCGCGCGGCTGCGGCGTGGCGGAGGCGGGGTTGATGTCAAAGTTCAGCAGCTTGGCCTGCAGCGCGCCGTTGAACAGCGAGTACATGCGGCCGGCGCGCAGGCCCAGGCGTGGGCCGAGGTCCGCGCGGCTTGTGAAGACCGCGGCCTTCCAGCCAGGGAAGTGCTGCTTCAGCGACATGCCGAACAGTGAGTACAGCTTGATGATCTCGCCCTCGGCGCCCAGGCGCTCGCCGTAGGGCGGGTTGGTGACCACCAGGCCCGGCTGGTCGCCGATGGCGCGGGCTTCCAGCGCGTCGCGCTGGGTCCAGTCGATCTTGCCGGTGAGGCCGGCCTGCGCGGCGTTCTTGCGCGCGGACTTCAGCGCGCCCAGGTCGACGTCGCTGCCCGCCATCGGCGGCAGTTTCTTCAGGCCTTCGTTGCGGCGCTCCACGGCTTCGGCATGCAGGTCGGCCCAGACCTTGGGGCGGTGGTCCAGCCAGGCCTCGAAGCCCCAATGCTCGCGCATCAGGCCCGGTGCCACGTCTCCGGCCATCCAGGCGGCCTCGATCACCAGGGTGCCGGAGCCGCACATCGGGTCCACCAGCGGCGCGCCCTGGGCGGCCAGGGCCGGCCAGCCGGCACGGACCAGGATGGCGGCGGCGAGGTTCTCCTTCAGCGGCGCCTCGACCCCGCGCAGGCGGTAGCCGCGGCGGTGCAGGCTGTCGCCGGCCAGGTCCAGGCTCAGCGTGGCCTGCTCCTTGTCCAGGTGCAGGTGGATGCGGATGTCGGGGTTGTCGGTGTCCACGTCCGGGCGCTGGCCGACGGTATCGCGGAAGTGATCGACGATGGCGTCCTTCACCTTCAGCGCGGCGTAGTGCGTGTGCGTGATCGTGGGCGAATGGCCGGCGACCTCGATGGCGAAGCGGTGCGAGGCGGTGAACAGGTCGTCCCAGGCCAGCTCGCGCGCGGCGCTGTAGAGCGCATCGGTGCCGCCTTCGATCGGGAAGGTACGCAGGGGCAGCAGCACGCGGCTGGCCAGGCGCGACCACAGGCAGGCGCGGTAGGCCACGGCGGTATCGCCGAGGGCGGCGACGCCGCCCATGCGCTCCTTGATCTCGGTGGCGCCGAATTGGGTCAGCTCGGCAGCGAGCAGGGGTTCGACGCCGCGCGGCGTGGTGACGAAGAGGGGGAAGGCGGACATCCGCCAATTATCCCGTAAATCCGCGGATTCAGGAGGGCGGACGCGCCAACTCGCGTTCGTAGGCGTCCAGGATTGCCTCGTTGAAGCAGGCGAAGATCACTTCCAGCGGCTGGCCGTGGGCGGTGACGAAGCCGCGCACCTCGCGCACGGCGATGGCGGTGGCGGCTGCCACGGGGTAGCCATAGACCCCGCAGCTGATGGCGGGGAAGGCGATGCGGCTGATGCCGTGCTCCAGCGCCAGGCGCAGGCTGTTGCGGTAGCAGGACGCCAGCAACTCCGGCTCGCCGGCGTGGCCGCCTTGCCAGATCGGCCCCACGGTATGGATGACGTGGCGGGCCGGCAGGCAATAACCCGACGTGATGCGGGCCTCGCCGGTGGGGCAGCCGCCCAGGCCGCGGCACTCGGCCAGCAGCTCCGGGCCGGCGGCGCGGTGGATGGCGCCGTCCACGCCGCCGCCGCCCAGCAGGCTTTCGTTGGCGGCGTTGACGATGGCGTCGACGCCCAGCCGCGTGATGTCGGCGATTTCGGCGTAGAGCTGGGGCGCGGTCATGCGCCGCAGCTTAGCGCCAGAACGGTTGTGGGTGCGGCGCGAGCCGCGATCCGGCGAAAGATCGCGACTGGCGTCGCTCCTACGGGAGAGGAGCTACCAGGCGAAACCGGCAGCCTGCGCCACGGCGGGCGTGCTGAAGCCGGGCAGGGCGTCGCGGCTGCGACGCGGCAGGGCGCGGGGCGTTTCGTGCTTGGCTTCCAGGCGCTCCAGCAGGTTCAGGCCGTCGGCCCAGGGGCCGTAGCCGCTGTCGGTGTTGATGTGGCCGGCGTCGCCCAGGCTGAGGAATTCGCTGTCCCAGGTGGCGGCCAGGGCGCGGGCGCGCGACAGGCTCAACCACGGATCGGACTGGCTGCCGACCAGGATGCTCGGGATGCCCAGCGGCGCCTGCGGCAGCAAGCGGGTAATGCCGAACTTTTCCGGCGCGGCCGGGGCCACCAGCAGCAGGCCGCGGACCTTGGGCGCCACGCGGCGCAGGGCATGGACGCTGGCCAGCGTGCCGAAGCTGTGGGCGATCAGCACCACCGGACGCGGGTCCGGGTTCACCGCCGCCACCACCTGGGCGCTCCAGCGCTCCAGGTCCGGCGTGTTCCAGTCGGCCTGCTCGACGCGCGAGGCACCCAGAGCGCGCTCCCAATGGGTCTGCCAGTGCCCGGGGCCGCTGCTACGCAGGCCGGGAACGATCAGGTACCGCAACTTGGTTTGCCAGGTCATGTGAATCCTCCAGTTGCCGGCAGATTACTGGAGGGCGATCCAATGAAAAAGGAATTTGGAATTGTATTTATATTCCAAAACGTGCGTCACGCCGCTGGATTTCCAGCAGCTCGCAGGACGGTGTGGGTTCCTGCCAGGGGCGGCGCAGCAGGCCCAGCCCCAGGGCGGCGGCGGTGAGCGCCGCCAGTACCGACCACAGCAGCAGCAAGGGCCGGCCTGTGTACTGCAGGGCGCTGCCGCTGGGCTCGGAGGTGTACAGGTCGGCCGTCAGCGGCTGGGCCGGGTCGTAGCGCACCCACAGCGGCTGCCCCGGCGCCAGCGGCTCGTCGCGCAGGAAGCGGCGTTGGTGGCCGTCGTAGCGCAGTTCGTAGAGATAGCGCTGTGGGCTAGCGCCGCGGTCCTGCGGCAGTTGCTGCGCCTGCTCCAGCAGCAGGGTGGCGGGTGCGGTACGGCCGTCCCGGTCCAGCGTGGCCGCCCGGCGCAGCTCCGAGACCAGGCCGGCCGCCATGGCCAGGGCGGCGGCGATCAGGGCGATGCCCAGCAGGCTGCGCAGGCCCTGCGGCAGCGACGGCTGCTGGGTTTCGGGAAGATTCCGGGGGGTGGTGGACATGGCGGACTCCGGCTGTCGATGACGGCAGCCAGTGTCGCGCCGCGCCCTGTCAGGCGGCAGACACAGGGGAGGGCGGCTTGTGCTCCTTTCTGTACTCCTGGTGTTGTATCCAGGGAGATACAGATCCCTATTCTTCGCGCTCCGCCCGGCGCCGCAGCCAGACCAGCCAGCCAGCGCCGGCCACCAGGATGGCGCCCATCAGGGCGTAGCCGCCGGGGCCGGGCTCGCGCAGCAGGGCCCGGAACTGGTGGCCGAAGGCCGTCACCAGCAGGTTGCCGGGCAGCAGGCCGATGAAGGTACCGGTCATGAACACCCAGAAGCGCACGCGCAGGGCGCCGGCCGCCAGGTTGACGACACTGAAGGGTGCCAACGGCAGCAGGCGCAGGCCGGCGATGCCGGGCACGCCGCCCTTGCGCAGCATGCGGCTGAGCCTGTCCAGGCTGCGGATGTTCAGGGATTGCAGCCGCTCCTGGCCGTAGCGGGCGCCCAGGCCATAGAACACGGCGGTGGCGACGAGGCTGCCGCCCAGGGCGTAGACCAGGCCCAGGCCCGTGCCCATGGCCAGGATCACGGCGACGTTGAGCAGGGTGTTGGGGAACAGCACGGCGCTGGCGCCCACGTACAGGCCCAGGATCACCGGGATCGCCCAGGGGCTGTGGCGCAGGCTGAACAGCCAGCGCGCGATCTCGCGCGGCTCGGCGTAGTCGTGCAGCGGGGTCCAGCGCCAGGCGCCGGCCACGATGAGGATGACGGCCAGCAGTACGGCGGCCGCGATCAGCGCGACCCTGCGGGATCCTTCCGCCTGGGAATTGGTATGGGGCATGCGTCCTTGCTTGCCGGGGGTGATGCCCTATCTGACCGGCAATCTGGCCAGCGGTTGCATCGGCTTTTCGCCGCTGCCGGGTTTCAGCGCCCGGTGAAGCGCGGCGAGCGCTTGGCCAGCGCGGCTTCCACGGCCTCGCGGTGATCCTCGGTTTCGTGGGCCAGCGCCTGGAAGGCGGCGGACAGCTGCAGCACGTCGCTGAGGCGCTGCTGTTGGCCCTCGCGCAGCAGGCGCTTGGACAGGCGCAGGGTCTTGGCGGGGTTGGCGGCGATGCGCTGCGCCATGGCCAGGGCCTCGGGCAGCAGGGATTCTGCCGGCAACACGCGGGAGACCAGGCCCAGGGCCTTGGCGGCGGCGGGGTCGATGCTGTCGCCGGTCAGGATCAGCTCCGAGGCGGCGGACAGGCCGATGATGCGCGGCAGGATCCAGGCGCCGCCGTCACCCGGGATCAGGCCCAGGCGGATGAAGCTGGAGGCGAAGCTGGCCTTCTCCGAGGCCAGGCGGATGTCGCAGAGGCAGGCCAGGTCCAGGCCCAGGCCGATGGCCGGGCCGTTGATGGCGGCGATCATCGGCAGCTCGCATTCCCACAGCGCCTCGATGGCGCGCTGCACGCCACGGCGGTAGCTGGCGCGGGTGTCCACGGCGCCGTCGGTGGCGTCGGCGATGCCCTGGCGCTGGTGGATGGCCTGCAGGCTGCCGCCGGCGCAGAAGGCGCTGCCGGCGCCAGTCAGCACGATGCAGCTGGCGCGGCTCTCCTGGGCCTGTCGCAGCGCTGCCGCCAGATCTTCGCAGTCGGCCAGATCGGCGATGGCGTTGCGGCGCTCCGGCCGGTCCAGGCGCAGGGTGACGACGTTGTTCTCGAGGCTGTAGTGAACGAAGGGATTGCTCATGGGGAATCCTGAAGCGGGGCGGCCAAAGGCGGCGAGCGTAGCAGGGCCGGGCAGGGCCGGGCATTTCTTGACATCGTTAAATTAACGACGTTAATGTTTGACCGTGCCACGAGCCCAACTGACCACCGACGAACTCGAAGCCATGCGCCGCCGCCTGTCCGCGGCCGGGCTGGAGATCTATCGCGCGGAGGGCCTGGAGGGCGTCAGCTTCCGCCGGCTGGCCGAGCTGCTGAGCGTCAGCCACACGCTGCCCTACCGCTACTTCGACAACAAGGAAGCCTTGCTGGCGCGCATGCGGGTGGATGCGCTGACGCGCTTCGAGGCCGAGGTGCGCGAGCATGAGTCGCGCGCCGACGGGCCGATGGCGCAGGTGCACGCGGTGGCGGAGGCCTATGTCGCCTTCGCCAGCCGCAACCAGGCGGAGTACCTGCTGATCTTCGCCACGCACCAGCCGGCGGTGGAGCAGTTCCCCGAGGTGATGGAGGCGCGCCGCAGCCTGTTCGAGCATGCGGTGGAGGTACTGCAGCGCTGCATCGACGGCGGGCTGCTGCGTGGCGATGCGCGCGAGCTGGCCCACGCGCTGTGGGTGACGCTGCATGGCCTGATGAGCCTGCACGCGGCCGGGCAACTGATGCATGGCAAGCGGCTGGACGAACTGGTGGAGCCGCTGCTGGGGCGGCTGCTCAGCGCCTACCGGACCTGAGGCGGCGCCTGACGCCGCGAGACATCGGAGGAGAACCGATGAGCAAGACGATCGTATCGCTGGACCGCCTGGACCCTGAGGAGACGGCCCGCTTCCGCGAGCTGACCGCCGCGCCGCCACTGGCCTGGCCGACGGCGGTGTTGTGGCTGATCCTGGTGACGAGCTTCCTGTCGGTGTATTGGCTCTGCGGCAGCGGACGCTGGCCGCTGTGGCTGGGCATGCTGCTGAACACCGGCGTGGGCTACATCGCCTTCAGCGTGGCGCATGACGCGATCCACCGCTCCATCTCGAAGAACACGCGGCTCAACGACTTCATCGGCCAGTCGGGCCTGAACGTGGTGCTGCCCTACGTGGACCTGCGCATGTTCCGCTGGGCGCACATCCTGCATCACCGCTTTGCCAACGGCGTGCGCGACCCTGACCAGGTCTTCCACGGCGTGTGGTGGACGCTGCCGTTCCGCTGGGCGTTCATCGACCTTTTCTACTTCGTCTTCGCGCTGCAGAACGGCGACAAGATCTCCCGGCCCTTCCTCAATGCCTGCCTGCGCCGTGCCGCGGTGTTCGTGCCGGCGCTGCTGGCGCTGGTCTGGGCGGGCTACGGCATGGAAGTGCTGATGCTGTGGTTCATTCCTTCACGCCTGATCCAGATGGCGCTGGGCTTCAGCTTCTTCTGGCTGCCGCACGTGCCGCACGACGTCTCGCAGGAGGAGAACTTCACCCGCGCCACGACGATCCGCCGCGGCCACGAGTGGTTCCTGGGGCCGGTGCTGCAGTACCAGAATTTCCACCTGATCCACCACCTGTATCCGGCGACTCCCTTCTATAACAACGGCAAGGTCTACCGGCTGATCGAGCGCGAGCTGCAGCACAAGGAGCTGGCGGTGCAGCATGGCTTTTCCATCCACCCGACGATTCACCCGGCCCGCTGAATCACGGCAGGAGAACACCGATGCGCCGCTACCAGTGCCGCTACTGTTCCCATGTCTACGACGAGCGACTGGGCGACCCGGACAGCGGCATTGCGCCGGGGATGCGCTTCGAGGATATCCCGGACGACTGGATGTGCCCGGAGTGTGGGGCGGCCAAGTCGGACTATGACTTGATTGAAGGGTAGTGAAGGACGGTCGTTGGCACCGAGGGCGCGGCAACTTCTGCAAAACGGGCCTATTCGGAAGTTCGCTATCAGCCCAAAGCTGACGTTCCTGTTTTGTAGACGTGAAACTAAGGGTGAGTTTTCGCCATAAGGCGACCTCAGCTCGTTCGCCAAGCCGCCGACTCCATCGGTCGCAGCCATTCGATCAAGGGCCAATGGTCTCTTTAGTGGCTTTCAGCACGTCGAAGCAGGCGAAATGCGGTCCACGTGTCCTGTTCTATGGCGAAATAATGGCTGCTATGTGCTCTACTAAGCGAGTACCTGCGAGTGGCTCCCACTTAGGCGATAGAGCACGATCGCGAGTCCGTCTCTCGAAATTACTTAAGCTATTGATTTATATAGCGTCAATTGTCATGAATAGCGCATCACGGCAAGATTAGGGTGCTGTTCCAAGGACTTCTGACAATGGCGACGGCCGATCAACTTAAAGCGCTCATTCGCAGCCACGCCGACGGCGACGGCGATCGCTTCTATGCAGTGGCCCTCCAGCTCGCCGCCGGCGCAGCCCGGACCGGTAAGCCCAAACTCGCACAGGATCTAAAAACCCTGATCGACGAGGTGCGGGCCAAGGCGCAGGCGGCGTCGATCACGCCACGCATCAAGCCGACTCCGCTCACCCAGCCACGCGGCGAATTGGCCGGCATTCTGTCGGTCAGCTATCCAAGTGCCCGCCTGTCCGAAATGGCGCTCGATGCGCCGATCGAAATGCAGATTGCTCGTGTCCTTACGGAACAGCGTCAGCGCCAACGCATTCAGGAGCGGGGTCTGACGCCGGTACGCAAGCTACTGCTGACAGGACCGCCGGGCACCGGCAAAACGATGACAGCCGGTGTCTTGGCCAGCGAACTCACCTTGCCATTGTTCACCATCCAGCTCGATGGCCTGATCACCAAGTTCATGGGTGAGACGGCAGCGAAATTGCGACTAGTCTTCGACGCTATCCAGCGCACGCGCGGCGTATACCTATTTGACGAGTTCGATGCGCTCGGCGGCCAACGCGACGCCAAGAATGACGTCGGCGAAATTCGGCGCGTGCTGAACTCCTTCCTGCAGTTCCTCGAGCAGGACAATTCGGACAGTATCGTCGTCGCTGCCACCAATTATTCGGCGCTGCTCGATTCGGCTCTGTTTCGCCGCTTCGACGTAGTGATGCGCTATCAACTGCCGACGGCGGAGGTGGCCACCACCGTGCTGCAGAACAGCCTGTCGGCTTTCGATACGCGTGCGCTCGACTGGGCACATATTGCTGTCGATGCTAAGGGCCTGAATCATGGGGAGTTGGTTCGCGCCGCCGAGCATTCGGCGAAAAGCGCGATTCTCGCGGAGAGCGACGTAATTGACGTCAGGGTGCTCAAAGAGGCGCTGGAACAGCGGAAGATCGAGCATCGGGAGTAATCGCTTTCGGGGGAAAGCATGGCTGAGCGCAACAAGCAACACATCGTCGTCAATAAACCGCCACGCTCCGAAGGCTATACGCCTCACAAGCAGAAGTACGATATTCCCCCGATCCCGGCGCCACCAGATCGCAGGGCCAAGGGCGCTGCGCTGCGTACGGATTTTTCGACAGCCATTGCGCAGGCAGCCGAACGCCGCAAGATGGTAGAAGCAGAGATCAAGGGCGCGATTCCTGCTCTCTACATCGAATTCCAAAGCCTGGAAGGTACTCCGCTCGACCTTAATACTCTCGAAGCGATGCGTAGTGGAATCGAAGTAGTGGCCGTGCGCCGTGAAGTCACCGAGCATGCGGACGGTAAAAAATCCTTCATCGAACTCGCCACTGTAGTGGTGCCCGATGCCAAAGTCGGCCATTTCTTGAAACGGTTCGAGGCATATAGCAACACCCAACCCAAGGAGAAAGCTGGCGAGCGTCGTCACGAGAACATGCTCGATCGGGTCGGGCAACTGCGACTCGCGACCCTAAAAGCCTTGTGGACTGATCTCGGTGTCGACTTTCCACGCGATGACGACCAGCGCTGGTGGGAGGTGTGGCTGCGCCGGCCCGATCCTACACAGAAGAAGAAGAGAACCAATTCGTTCGAGGATTTCAAAGAATTCTGCGAGCGCCTTAACCTTTCTTTGTCGGATCAGCGCCTCGAGTTTGAAGACCGCATCGTCGTACTCGTGAACGCCACGGCGCGACAGTTAAGCCAGTCGATTGATGTGCTCAACGACATCGCGGAAGTTCGCGCCGTCAACATCTTGGCCGGCTTCCTCCGTGACCTTGATGCTGTAGCCCAACGCGAGTGGGTGGACGATCTGCTGCAACGCACGACGGCGGCGCCGGATCACTCACCGGCGGTTTGCATCCTTGACAGTGGCGTCAACCGCGGTCATCCGCTGCTGCGCGATCACCTGAGTGAAGCGGATCTGCACGCGATCAAACCGGATTGGATCGTCACCGACGACGATGGCCATGGCACCGAGATGGCCGGATTAGCCCTTTACGGTAACGTCGACGCCGTCGCGGCTTCGACAGATTCCATCGCGCCGGGGCATCGCTTGGAATCCGTTCGCATCCTGCCGCCAGTAGGGCAACCTAACAACGAACCGCACCTATTCGGCGCTGTGACAGCGACGGCCACCAGCGTGGTCGAAATCGCGGCACCGAATCGCCAGCGCTGCTTCTCTCTATCGATTGGCGCGAATCCCGAGAAGGGCGATGGTGTTCCGACCTCCTGGTCCGCCGCCATCGACGCGCTGGCAGCCGGTCGCGAGTTCGATGCCGACCGGCAAGGACTGTTCTACATCGACGACCACCCCGACGCGGCCCGGCGCCGCCTCTTCATCGTCAGCGCCGGCAATGTCGACGACCGCCAGTTCAGCTTGGACCATCTTGCGCGCAGCGACTTAGAGCCTGTGGATGACCCTGGACAGGCTTGGAATGCGATCACTGTCGGCGCCTATACGGCGCTCGCGACGGTCGATCCAGAGGACGACTGGAAAGACTGGAAACCTGTGGCGGAGGCGGGAGAGTTGTCCCCGTGGAGCCGCACCTCACTCAGCTACGGGGCGCAGTGGCCGAACAAACCAGACGTGGTCTTCGAGGGCGGCAACATCGCGCATAACGGCGCCGGCGCTTTCGATTTTCCGGTCCCGACCTTGTGTCTTCTCACCACATACCACGACCTGCAGAAACGAGCGTTCACGCTGACGTATGCGACTAGTGCCGCCTGCGCGCAGGTCGCACAGATCGCCGGCCGAATCACTGCGACCTATCCGGGTCTGCAGCCTGAAACCGTCCGCGCCCTGATCGTACACAGCGCCGATTGGACCCAGCCAATGCACAAGCATCTGGTTGGACACCCGGGCAAAGCCGCACGATCGCGGTTGGTCCGTCGTTATGGGTTCGGGGTGCCGCGCGTCGAGCGCGCCCTCAAGAGCGCCGCGGACTCGCTGACGCTGGTCGTCGAAGGCACCATTGAGCCCTTCAACGAGGGTAAGCTGCACCAAATCCAGTTTCATACCTTGCCCTGGCCCAAAGCAGCACTGGCGCAACTCGGTGCTGCGAGCGTGCAACTGCGCGTTACCTTGTCGTACTTCGTCGAGCCTAATCCGTCGCGGCGAGGCTGGCGCAAGAAGCATCGGTATCAATCGCACGGTCTGCGCTTTGCGGTCAAGGGCGCATCAGAATCCGTCGACGAGTTTCGCAAGCGCAAGAACGAACAGGCGCTCGACGATGAGGAAATTAAACCCGACTCGCCGGAAGACCAAGGCTGGTTTCTCGGTGCACGAACACGCGAACGCGGCTCGGTGCATTCGGACGTTTGGAACGGCTCAGCCGCCGATCTGGCCGAGCGCGAGGTAATTGCCATCTATCCTGTGAGCGGATGGTGGAAAGACCAGCCCAAACGTGATCGAAGTGCGCTGGGCGTTCGTTACGCCTTGATCGTCTCGATCGAAACCTCGGCTGAAGACATCGACATCTGGACACCCGTCGCGACAGAGGTTGGCATCGAGATCAAAGCGGAGCCGATCACTATTCCGTTTTGACTAAGAAAGCTCAACCGAGCTGCATCGAGCCACTTCGGGGACTATGTGCCGCTCTGTGCGCAACTTAGTTTTCGGGGAGAATCTGATTCGTCCAGATTCGATTACATTACTCGCGGGGCAAGGACCCTGGCCCACTAAGAACAATAGGGAAGCTGTGAGAGAACCTTCGTTTTTGTGCGTGCGCGAAGGATGACCGTCTACTTCTGGCACAAAATGGACTTGGGCGACGTTCCGCTAGTGCCTCGCAGCGGTCGCAGCGGGCTACTCCTGATGCCCCCGACCCTCAATCGACGCGCAGCACCAGCTTGCCGATGTGCTGGCCGGCCTCCATGACGCGGTGCGCCTCGGCGGCCTGGTCCAGCGGGAAGCTGGCGTGCACGACGGGGCGGAGCTTGCCGGCGTCGATCAGCGGCCAGATGCGTTGGCGCAGGGCCTGGGCCACGCTGGCCTTGTAGGCCAGGCTGCGCGGGCGCAGCGTGGAGCCGGTGACGGTCAGGCGGCGCACCAGGACCTGGGCCAGCGGCAGCTCGCCGCGCACGCCGCTGAGCAGGCCGATGATGACCAGGCGGCCGTCGTCGGCGAGGCAGGCGATCTCGCGCTTGAGGTAGTCGCCGCCGACCATGTCGAGGATCACGTCCACGCCTCGGCCGTCCGTCAGTTTGCGCACTTCCTCGGCGAAATCGGCCTCGCGGTAGTGGATGGCGCGCTCGGCGCCCAGGGACTCGCAGGCGCGCAGCTTGTCGGCGCTGCCGGCGGTGGCGAAGACGCGGTGGCCCAGGGCATGCGCCATCTGGATGGCGGTGACGCCGATGCCGCTGCTGCCGCCCTGCACCAGCAGGCTCTCGCCGGGCGCGAGAGCGGCACGCTCGAAGACGTTGCTCCAGACGGTGAAGCAGGTTTCCGGCAGGGTGGCGGCTTCCAGCTCAGACCAGCCGGCGGGGATCGGCAGGCACTGCGTGGCCGGGGCCACGCAGTATTCGGCGTAGCCGCCGCCGTGCACCAGGGCGCAGACGCGGTCGCCGAAGTTCCAGCCGGAATCGCCTGGATGACCGCCGACGATCTCGCCGGCCACTTCCAGGCCGGGCAGGTCGGAGGCGTCGGGCGGGGCGCGGTACTGGCCCTGGCGCTGCAGGACGTCCGGCCGGTTGACGCCGGCGGCGGTGACGCGGATCAGCAGTTCGCCCTCGCGCGGGACGGGCAGGGGGCGCTGGCTGGGCTGCAGGACTTCCGGGCCGCCGGGCTCGCGGATCTCGATGGCTTTCATGGTGGCTCGCATCGGCCCGACTTTACTGCAGCCGGGGCCGGATGGCGTGTGGGCCGCCCGGAAATGGGGGGCAATTGCCTGTAGGCGATGCAGGGCTTGCCGGGGAGGGAGCAGGGGCGGGGTGCGCCTTGATCGGCCCTGGGCCGGGTCGCAGCATCCGGCAAGACTCTGGGAGCAAGGGCTGATGAATTACCTGGGCGAGTTCCGCGTGAACGGCCGCGCGTTGCTGGCCAGCACGGTCGGCCATGGCGCGGGCCTGGCGGTGAGCGCCTACATCATCGGCACCTTCGCGCCTCACCTGCTGAAGGAGTTCGGCTGGTCCAGGTCGGATTTCGCGCTGCTCAGCACGGCGACGCTGCTGACGCTGCTTTGCCTGCCGCTGATCGGCCGCGCCACCGACCTGTTCGGGGTGCGACGGGTGGCGGCGCTGGGCGTGGTGGTGCTGCCGATCACCTATCTGGCGCTGAGCCTGTTCAACGGCGAGCTCAAGGTCTTCATCGGCCTGACCATGCTGCAGGTGATCTTCGGCACCACCACCACCTCCACGGTCTACAGCCGGCTGGTGGCGGACCGGTTCCGGGAGGCACGCGGCATGGCCCTGGCGATCATGGCCAGCGGGCCCGCCATCACCGGCGCGGTCGGGGCGATGCTGCTCAACGACTACATCGACGAGCAGGGCTGGCGTGCCGGCTATCGCGCGATCGCGATCTTCACGGCGGTATTCGGTCTGCTGGCGCTGGCGATGATCCCGGCGGACGCGCGGCCGGCCGCCGTCGCGGTGCAGCGCCGCCGCGCGGCGCGGGACTACCCCGTGATCCTGCGCAGCCCGGCGTTCTGGGTGATCTGCGGCGGCATGTTCCTGTGCAACATCCCGCAGACCCTGAACGGGCCACAGCTGAAGCTGATGCTGCTCGACAACGGGGCCGACTCGGCGGCGGCCGCGATGATGGTGTCGCTGTTCGCCACCGGGGTGATCATCGGCCGCTTCGCCTGCGGCCTGGCGCTGGACCGCTTTCCGGCGCACGTGGTGGCGGCGGTGAGCATGGGGTTGCCCAGCGTCGGCCTGTTCCTGATCGCCTCGGCCTTCGACGCCCAATGGGTCCTGGTGAGCGCGGTGCTGCTGATGGGACTGTCGCAGGGGGCGGAAGGGGACATCGCGGGCTACCTGGTGGTGCGCCACTTTGGCGTGGAGATCTACAGCAGCGTGCTGGGGTTGTGCATCGCGGCCCTGGGGTTGGCCACGGCCGTGGGGGCGGTGCTGCTGAGCCGCTTCCTCGACTGGACCGGGGGCTATGTCGTGTTCCTGTATGTCACCGCCGGGAGCGTGCTGCTGGGCGGGCTGATGTTCCTGCTGCTGGGGCGGGCCGGGATCGGTGGCCGGCCGGTGGCCGTGCCGGAGCCAGCCGCGGACTGACCCCTGCCAGCCGGGGACTGTCGATGGCCTTGCAGAAATTATCGAGATTCCCGGGGTGCCGGCGGACGACCATGGGGTGATCCGCTGGAGTGATGCCCCATGACATTCGAACTCAACCGGGCGCTCGCCGCCAAACGTGAGCCGCTGCCGACCACGGCGACGGTGGATCCGGTGACCGCCGCGATCATCCGCGGCGCCTTCGAGACGGTCTGCTTCGAGGCCGCGACCCACCTGGGGCGCGCGGCGTCCTCGCCGATCATCAACCAGTCCAACGAGCGCAACGGCAGCATCATCGACGCCCACGGCCGCCTGGCGGCGGTGTCGATCGGCACGCCGCACCTGGTGTTCATCTCGCAGCTCACCGTGCGCTATGGCCTGCAGTTCTTCAAGGATTACGACTGGGGCCCGGGCGATATCTTCGTGGGCAACGATCCGGACTTCGGCGGTGGCCACCTGCCGGATTACAACGTCTACGCGCCGGTGTTCGACGACCAGGGCGAGCTGGTGCTGATCCAGGCGCTACAGGCCCACCAGGGCGACACCGGCGGCAAGGACCCGGGCGGCTTCACGCTGGAGGCTACCGACATCTTCACCGAGGGCCTGGCGATCCCCTGCATGAAGATCGTGCACCGCGGCGAGAAGCGCCGCGACGTGATCAAGCTGCTGGAGCGCAACAACCGCTTCCCGTCCTTTGCCGGCGACCTGGCGGCGATGATCGGCGCGGTGCAGCACTGCGTGAAGCGGCTGGAAGGCGTGGTGCGCAAGTGGGGCAGCGAGGTGGTGAAGGCCGCCGTGAACCACAACATCGACCACACCGAGCAGCGCTTCCGCGAGGAGATCGCGAAGTGGCCGGACGGGACCTACTCGGCCGATGTCTTCATCGACCATGACACGCTGGGCACCAAGGATGTGAAGGTGCACGTGAGCTGCACGGTGAAGGGCGATCACCTGACCGTGGACCTGACCGGCACCGACGACCGCCCGCAACTGGTGGGCGTGTGGAACACCTTTGCCAACAGCCGCGGCTATGCGATGACGCAGCTGGCGTCGATGATCGACCCCGGCATCGTCAAGAACGAGGGCCTGTTCCACGCGGTGGACATCATCCTGCCGGAGAACAGCATCGTGCATCCGCCGGTCAACAAGCCGGCGGCGCTGGGCTCTTTTCACCCGGCGTGCGAGATCATCGAGGCGATCTGCGTGGCGATGTCGGAGGTGGTGCCGGAGCGCTCCACGCCGCAGGTCTACAAGATCGGCATGCCCAACGCGGTCATCGGCTTCAAGCACGGCCAGATGTGGATGGACCAGGGCGTGGATGCGCGCTCCATGGACTCCTCGGCGGTGCAGGGCATCGATGGCTGGGGCTCGTCCTGCGTGGGCCTGGGCAACCTGCTGCTGTCGGAGGCGGAGGATGCCGAGGCGCGCTTCCCGATCATCAACATCAGCCGCGAGATGACCACCGACAGCGGCGGCGCCGGCCAGTGGCGCGGCCAGCCGGGCAGCCTCAACGTGAAGCAGGTGCTGGAGCCGACCATGGCGATGGCCTGGATGGTGTCCTCGACGCATCCGCTGCGTGGCCTCTGCGGCGGCGAGGATGCGGGCCCCTACTCGAATCATTTCGAGGTGGGCACGCCCAACGAATACAAGATCGAGCTCTCCAAGCAGGCGCAGTTGCCGGCGGACGCGGTGATCGCCTACCAGCACGGCGGCGGTGGCGGCTTCGGGCCGGCGCTGCAGCGTGACCCGGAGGCGGTGCGCGACGACGTGCTGGACGAGAAGGTGAGCCTGGCGGCGGCGCGCGAGAAGTACGGCGTGGTGCTGACCGGCACGCTGGAGGAATACGACCTGGCCGTGGACGCTGCGGCCACCGAGGCGCTGCGCCGGAAAATGAAGGCCACGGCGCCCGCCGCCAAGGCCGCCTGAGGAGAGACACTGTGGGTTATCGCGTCGGCATCGACATCGGCGGCACCTTTACCGACTTCGCGCTCCTGAAGGGGGCGGAGGTGGTGCTGCACAAGAACCTGAGCACGCCCGAGGACCGCTCGTTGGGCGTGATGCACGGGCTCACCAAGCTGGCCGGCATCGAGGGGCTGGAGCTGGGCGAGTTCCTGGCGCGCTGCGACGCCATCGTCCACGGCACCACGGTGGCCGACAACACGCTGATCGAGATGAACGGCGCGGTGACGGGGCTGATCACCACCGAGGGCTTCCGTGACGAGATCGAGTACCGCCGCGGCTACAAGGAGAGCATCTGGGACGTGCGCCTGGAGGCGCCCCAGGAGATCGCGCCGCGCCGCCGCCGCCTGACGGTGCCGGAGCGCCTGCTGTTCGACGGCTCGGTGCACAAGGAGCTGGACGAGGCGGCGGTGCGCGAGGCCTGTCGCAAGCTGAAGAAGCAGGGCGTGGAGTCGGTGGCGATCTCGCTGCTGTTCTCATTCGTGAACCCGGAGCACGAGAAGCGCGTGGCGCGGATCGTGGCCGAGGAGCTGCCGGGCGTGCAGGTGTCGGTGTCGCACGAGGTGCTGCCGCGCGCGCCGGAGTACGACCGCACCAGCACCACGGTGGTGAATGCCTACGTGGCGCCGCGCGTGACCTCGTACCTGGAGAAGCTGGTGGAGCGCCTGCAGCAGGCCGGCTACCGGCACCGGCTGATGGTGATGCAGGCCAGCGGCGGCGTGATGACGCGCGAGTACATCCAGGGGGCGCCGATCCGCGTGCTGGCCTCCGGCCCGGCCGGCGGCGTGATCGGCTCGGCCCACGTCGGTGGCGCCAAGGGCTGCCCGAACCTGCTGTGCGTGGACATGGGCGGCACGTCCTACGACATGTCGGTGGTGCTCAACGGCGCCGCGCCGGCCGAGGCCGGCTGGAACATGCACCACCGCTACCTGGTGGGCGTGCCGATGGTGCAGGTGGAGACCCTGGGCGCCGGTGGCGGCTCGATCTGCCACGCCGCCAACGGTGCACTGCAGGTGGGCCCGACTTCGGCCGGCTCCGAGCCGGGGCCGATCTGTTACGGCCGCGGCGGTACGCAGCCGACGATCACCGACGCCCTGCTGATGCTGGGCATCCTGTCGGCGGATACGGATTTCGCCGGGGGCAGCTTTTCATTGTCGCCCCGCGGTGTGGACGAGGCCTTCCAGAAGCTCGGGGCCCAGATGGGTTACAGCGCCGAGGATGCGGCCTTCGACTGCTGGCGCGTGGTCAATGCCAACATGTCGCAGGCGGTGCAGCGCACGGTGGCCAGCAAGGGCCTGGACCCGCAGGACATGGTGATGCTGGCCTACGGCGGCAATGGCCCGGTGTTCGCGGCGATCCAGGCGGAAGACCTGGGTATCGAGCGCGTGCTGGTGCCCAAGGCCTCGCCGACCTTCTCGGCACTGGGCACGCTGGTGGCCAACCCGGCGATTGACGAGGAGCGCTCCTACCTGGCGCAGGCCGGCGGGCTGGACGTGGAACGACTCAAGGGCTTCTGGAGCGAGCTGGAGGCGCGAGCGGTGAAGTACTTCGCCGAGGCCGGCTTCGCGGCGGATCGCGTCACCGCCAAGTACCAGATGAAGATGCGCTACCCGGGCCAGAACTGGTCGCTGAGCTTCGACATCCAGGTCAATACCGGAATCGGCGACCTGTCCTTCGTCGATGCCGGCCTGGGCGAGCGGGCGGTGGAGGCGTTCAACCGCCGGCACATGGAGGAGTACGGCCACATCCGCGAGGGCGAGCTGCCGGAGGTGACCTGCGTGCGCCTGGTGACCTCGGTGGAGACGCCTTCGCCGAAGGTGCTGTCGGGCTTCACCGCGCCGACCGTGGTGGCCAAGGCCACGCGCTCGCGCCGCGCCAATCTCGGCGATGGCTACCAGGACACGCCGGTGCATCTCGGCGCCAGCCTGAAGCCGGGCAGCGAGGTGATGGGGCCGGCGATCATCGACGAGACCTTCACCACCATCGTGGTCTACCCGGGCTGGAAGGCCCGCGTGGACGATGCGGGTGACTACGAGCTGAACCGCGTGGCGGCCACGGCGGCCACGCGCAGCGCCGGTGCCGCGCGCCCGGCGATCGCGGCCTGAGCCGGCCGTGTCGGCGCTGCGTGCCTACCGGGTGCTGGAGCTGGCGGAGGGCGTCGCCGGCGAATACTGCGGCAAGCTGATCGCGGATTTCGGCGCCGAGGTCATCAAGCTGGAGAAGCCCGGCACCGGCAGCCCCACGCGCCGCCTCGGGCCCTTTGGCGGCCAGGGGCCGGAGGGCGAGCGCAGCGGGCTGTTCGCGTATCTCAACACCAACAAGCGTTCGGTGAGCCTGGACCCGGCCGACCCCGCGGCGGCCGATACGCTGCGCCGCCTGCTGGCGCGGGTGGACGTGGTGATCGACGACCATGCGCCGGGCTGGCTGAAGGGCATCGGGCTGGATCCGGAGCAGCTTTCCGTCACCTATCCGAAATTGCTGCTGTGCTCGATCACGCCCTACGGGCTGACGCCGCCGGACGAGCGCCGGCATGCCGAGGACCTGAACGTCTTCCATGCCAGCGGCTGGGGTTACCACACGCCCACCGGGGCGGATGAGCGCCGCCCGCCGCTGAACGGCGCGGGCCGCTTCCTGCCGAGCTACGAGGCGGGGCTGGAGGCGGCGATGTGCATCGTCGCGGCGCTGTACGAGCGCGAGGGCAGCGGGCGGGGGCAGTGCATCGAGATCGCCGCGCAGCAGGTGCTGGCCTCGCGCGTGGATTACGTGCTGGGGCAGATGGTGGCGGGCGACATGGACGTGAGCACGCGCCGCAATGCCTTCGACCTGTTCGGCCCGGCCGGCATCTTCCGCTGCCGCGATGGCTACGCCTACATCTGGATGTCGGCGCCGAGCCATTGGGACGGGTTGCGCCAGTTGCTGGGCGACCCGGAATGGATGAAGACCTTCCCCGAGCGCTGGCTGGAGCGCGAGTGCACGCCGGAGCGGGTGGCCGAGTGCCGCCGCCACATCGCGGCCTGGCTGGCCACGCAGGACAAGGAGCCGGTGGCGGCTGCGGCGCAGAAGCTGGGCCTGACGCTGGTGCCGGTGAACGGCGCGGAGGACCTGAAGGCCTCGCCGCAGTATCGCCACCGCGGCTATTTCGCGGAACTGGAGCATCCGGTGCTGGGGCGCTCGCTGTATCCCACGGTGCCGTACCGGCTGAGCGAGACGTCGGCGCGGCTGGAGTCACCGGCGCCGCTGCTGGGCCAGCACACGGCCGGAGTGCTGGCGGGAGAGGGCGCATGACGCAGCCGGCGCGCGGCGGCCCGCTGCAGGGCGTGCGGGTGGTGGAGCTGACCAAGGTCTGGGCCGGCCCCTATGTGGGCAAGCAGCTGTCCTTCCTGGGGGCGGAGGTGATCCGCGTGGAGAGCCGCGAGTCGCTGGACGTGACGCGGACTTTCGGCGTGGCGGACATCGACAAGGCGCCGGGCTTCCAGGCGGTGAACCCGCAGAAGCTCAGCGTGCAGATCGACATGAAGAAGCCGGAGGGCATTGCGCTTCTGAAGGATTTGCTGGGCAAGGCCGACATCGTGGTGGAGAACCTGCGCCCCGGCGCGGTCAAGCGCCTGGGCCTGGGCTACGAGACGGTGCGGCAGGTGAAGCCCGACATCGTGTTCGTGTCCATGGGCATGTGGGGCAGCGAGGGGCCGCTGGCCTACCAGACCGGGTATGCGCCCTGTTTCGCGGCGCTGGGCGGTGTCAGCCTGCTGGTGGGCCACGAGGGCGAGGCGCCCGCCGGCATGAACGTGCGCTATGCCGACTCCAGCTTCGGCGCGGCCGCGGCCTACGCCGCGACGGTGGCCCTGCTGCACCGCCGCCGGACCGGCGTCGGCCAGTTCGTGGATGTGTCGGCGGTGGAGTGCATGAGCAGCATGATCGGCGACACGCTCATGCAATCCCTGCTCGGCGGCGCGACGCCGCTGGGCCAGGGCAACCGAAATCCGGGCATGGCGCCGCATGGCGTCTACCCCTGCCGCGAGGACGAGTGGATCAGCATCGCCGCGCCGTCCGACGAGGCCTGGGCGGCGTTGTGCCAGGCCATGGGGCAGCCCGGCCTGGCGCAGGACCCGCGCTACCGGACGCTGGCGGCGCGCAAGGCGGCCGAGGATGAACTGGACGGGCTGCTGGCGGCCTGGACCGCCGGCCGCGAGGCGGCGGAGCTGGCAGCGGAGCTGCAGGGCGTGGGCGTGGCGGCGGCCAAGAGCCAGAGCTCGGTGGACCTGGTGGCCGATCCGCATCTGTGGGGGAACGGGTTCTTCCGCGAGGTGCAGACCCGGCAAGGCGAGCCCCGCAACATCGTGGGGCCGTCCTGGAAGATGACGCGCGAGGCGGCGATCACCGATGCCGCGCCGCGGCTGGGGGAGCACAACGCGTATGTGCTGGGGGAGATTTTGGGGTTGTCGGGGGAGCGGCAGCGGGAGCTGACGGAGGGAGGGATCACTCGCTGAGGAACCTCTGAAAAGCCCATTTTTGCTGAAGTCCTGAGCTTGTCGAAGGATCGAAGCACGGGCGGGCTTCCCGCCGGGCTCGTCAACCAGTTGCCGCCCACCCTTCGACAGGCTCAGGGCGAACGGCAACTAAATCAGAGCTCCCCAAGGCACTTCTGGTCATACCGGCTTTCGCCGGTATGACGGTTTGGCGGGGCGGCTTCGGGATGCGCCATCTGTATATCCGTCCGCGCACTCTGCGGGGACGGTGCGGGACCGGGCCGATACGATCCAGTGACTTTAAAGGTACAGGGACGCCCGCGGACCGGGTGATCCCTCACTGTGAGGAGAGCCGGCCATGGAAACGCTGTTCCTGTTCGACAAGCGCAACTACCAGGATTGCCAGAACGCCTACCGGGGACCCCGTAACCGGGAGTACTACTCGGGCGACTACACGATCGAGCCGGGCTCGGTGATCCATGTGAGGGCCGACCGCAAGGCGGTGGGGGCCTGCTCCATCATCCGCCTGCGCTCCAAGACCAAGCTGTTCTTCCGGCGCTCCTGGTCCCACATCCGCGAGGATGCCACCGACGTCACGGTGCTGTGGTTCGTCAAGCGTGGCCGCCTCAGTGCCTCGCATTCCGGTGGCGAGAGCGTGGCCAATGCCGGCGACTTCATGATCACCAAGTCGATGACGCCGTTTTCGGTGGAATGCCAGCCGGGCGAGAACTCGGTGCACGAGGTGTTGCACGTGATCGTGCCGACGCACATCCTGCGCCAGGTGCTGCCGCTGGACCTGCGCGCCGGCTTCGTGATTCCGGCCGACGGGCGCAAGTTCGCCATCGCCCAGCGCATCCTGACCGACATCTTCGAGGACCCGGGCGAGCTGAAGGAAGATGTCTCGCAGCTGCTGATCAACACGGCGCTGTCGGTGATCGGCGATGCGGTGAAGGAGCACCAGTCCTGCAGCTCGCAGCGACAGAGCATGTCGGACAAGCGGCTCAACGACGTGCTGCGCTTCATCGAGATCCACCTGTCCGATCCCAAGCTGAGCATTGCCGCCACGGCCAAGGCCTGCGGCATCTCGCCGCGCTACCTGTCGCTGTTGCTGAAGCTGCGCGGCACGCCGTTCTCGGAGCTGGTCTGGGACAAGCGCCTGAAGACGGCGGGGCAGTGGCTGGCCAATTCCAAGCCGGGCGAGGCTTCGATCAGCGAGATCGCCTACCGGGTGGGCTTCAAGAGCGCCGCCCATTTCAGCCGCATGTTCAAGCGGGAGTTCAAGGTCAGCCCGCGCGAGTACCGCGCCGTGGGCGCGCCGCGCCCGCCGGTGGAGCCGCAGACCTTGGTGCTGGACGGCGGCGATTCGCGGCACTGACGCCGCAACGAAAAATATTAGAGACGACAAGACCATGGAACAGGCCCAGGCAGCATCCCCCAGCGCAGGCAAGTGCCCCTTCACCGGACAGGGAGCGGCCTCCCTGGAAGGCGCTTCGCTCAAGGACGTGATGGCGCATCCCAATGCCTTCTACCAGACCCTGCGCAGCGAAGCTCCGGTGTACTTCGACGCCAAGCTCAACATGTGGCTGGTGTCGCGCTACGACGATATCGTGACCGTGCTGCGCGATCCGCAGACCTATTCGGACAAGCACGGCTATGCGGCGATGTATGCCAACGGCTACTTCGAGGAGTTCAAGCAGATCCTGGAGCGCGACGGCGGCGGCTTCTTTGCCGACGCGATCAAGGACGACCCGCCGGGGCACACCCGCGTGCGCCGCCTGCTGGAGAATGCCTTCACCGCCCACCGCGTGGCCACGCTGGAGCCGGGCATCACCCGGATCATCGTCGAGCTGATCGAGAAGCTGGTGGAGAAGGGCGCCAGCGGCCAGGTGGTGGACGGGGTCAAGGACTTCGCCATCCCGCTGACCATCCGCGTGATCTGCGAGCAGCTCGGCCTGGCCGAGTTCAATGCCGACAAGATCCAGGCCTGGTCCGGCGCCGTCACGGCGCAGATTTCCAAGATGCAGGACCGCGAGCAGATGCTGGGCAATGCGGCGCAGATCTGCGACCTGCAGAATTTCATCATCGGCGAGATGAAGGCGCGCCAGGACCAGCCGCGCGAGGACATGATCTCCGACATCGTGCACGCCAAGCTGGATGACGGCAGCGTGCTGGAGTTCGGCGAGGCCGTGTCGCTGATCCGCGCGCTGATCATTGCCGGCAACGACACCACGGCCACGGCCATCGGCAACCTGATGTTCGTGCTCGCCACGCGCCCGGAAGTGGCCAAGGCCCTGCAGGATTCGGTGGACGACGATCGCCTGCTGAACCGTTTCGTGGAGGAACTACTGCGCATCGAGCCGCCGGTCCGCGGCCTGGCGAAGATGACCACCCGGGAGGTGGAGCTGGGAGGCGTCAAGCTGCCGGCCCACGCGCACCTTCTGGTGCTCTACGCCTCCGGCAACGACGACGAGACCCAGTTCGCCTGCCCGCGCAACTTCGATATCAACCGCGCCAACATCGGCAAGCACGTGGCCTTCGGCGTGGGCGTGCACCGCTGCGTGGGTGCCTCGCTGTCGCGCATGGAGATCAAGGTGGCGGCGCGCGAGATCAGCCGCCGCATCGCCGACATCAAGCTGGCGATTCCGGCCGAGCAGATCGCCTACCTGCCCACGGTGGCCACCCGCCAGATCGAGCGCCTGCCGATCACCATCAAGCGCCGCTAGGGGGTAACGTGGGCCAGGAACTCGCAGGCAAGGTGGCGATCGTCACCGGCGGCGCCAGCGGCATCGGCCGCGCGACCGTGGAGCTGTTCATCGCCGAGGGCGCCCAGGTGGTGCTGGCGGACGTCAACGAGACGCAGGGGCAGGAGCTGGTGGCCCAGCTTGGCCCCAACGCGCTGTTCAAGCGCACCGACGTCTCGAAGAAGGACGAAGTGGAGGCCCTGGTGGCCTTTGCCGTGGAGCACTTCGGCGGGCTGCACATCATGTTCAACAACGCCGGTATCTCCGGCGCCCAGCACGCCCGCTTCCTCGACGACAAGCTGGAGGACTTCCAGCACGTGGTGGGCATCAACCTGTTCGGCGTGATGGTGGGCTGCCAGGCGGCGGCGCGCCACATGTCGAAGCACGGCGGCGGCGTGATCCTGAACAATGCGTCCATCGCCGGCGTGCTGCCGGGTCAGGCGCTGATGACCTACCGCGCCACCAAGGCGGCGGTGATCATGCTGAGCAAGTCCCTGGCGATCGACTTCGCCGAGTACAACATCCGCCTGAACTGCCTGGCGCCGGGCCACATCCGCACGCCGCTGACGTCCTTCGCGCCGCCGGGCATCAGCCCCGAGGTGGCGGAGCGGGTGAAGCAGGCGGTGGGCGCGGCCTTCGACGTGAACCAGCCGCTGAAGCGCACCGGCCGTCCGGAGGACGTGGCCCAGGTGGTGCTGTTCATGGTCAGCGACCGTGCGGCGCAGATCACCGGCACGGTGCTGCCGGTGGACGGCGGCATCACGGCGGGCGACCCGGTGAACCACCTGCGCGAAATCATGGAGGCCCGCGCCCAGGCGCTGGCCACCTAAACCAATCAAGAGAACGGAATGGGCATCAAGGTCACCTTCGTCCAGGCGGACGGCGTCGAGAAGACGATCGAGAACATCGCGCCGGGCGAGTCGATGATGGAAATCGGTCGCTTCAATGGCGTTGAAGGCATCCTCGGCGATTGTGGCGGCAGCTGCGCCTGCGCCACCTGCCACGTCTACGTGGACGCGGCCTGGGAGGCGCGGGCGGGCAAGCCCGACGACGTGGAGACCTCCACGCTGGACATGGCGCCGGACGTGCTGCCCAACAGCCGCCTCTGCTGCCAGATCAGGCTGCGCGACGAGCTGGACGGCCTGCGGGTCACGGTGGCGCCGAGCTTCTGAACCCCGCGCCCCGGGGCGCGGAACACGCGGGAAGGCTGGAGAGCAGGGATGAGCGCAACGGCAACAGAAACCCATGACGTGATCGTGGTCGGCTCCGGTGCCGCCGGCGCCGTGGCGGCACTGCGGGCGGCGGAGCAGGGGCTGTCGGTGCTGGTGGTGGAGAAGGCCCACAAGTTCGGCGGCACCTCCGCCACCTCGGGCGGCGTGCTCTGGGTGCCGGATCACCAGCTGGCACCCAGCGACGACAACCGCGAGAAGACGCTGGATTATCTCAATGCCGTGATGACGGGGCCGGTGCAGCGTGATCGTCTGGAGGCCTACCTGGACCATGCGCCGGCGATGGCGCGCTTCATCAGGGACCAGGGCATTCCCATTGGCGTGGCCGCCTGGCCGGACTACTACCAGCAGGCGCCGAACGCGCGTGCCGACCGCTCGCTGATCATCGATACCTGCGACGGCCGCGAGCTGGGCGAGCAGTTCCCGCTGATGCGCGAGCAGTACAACCGCTTCAAGGTCTTTGGCCGCTATTCGATGGACGTGATGCAGTTCTTCTCGCTGTCCACGCGGGCCAAGGGCTGGATGGTGACCTTCCTGAAGATGTTCTGGCGCTACTGGACCGACTTCGACACGCGCCGGCTCACCGCCCGCGACCGCCGCTTCACGATGGGCGCGGCGCTGATGGGCTGGCTGTGCAAGAAGGTCTTCGAGCGTGGGGTGGAGATCCGCCTGGATACCCGCCTGGAAGAACTGGTGCAGAAGGATGGCAAGGTCGTTGGCGTGGTGGTGAGCCATTTCGGGCGGCGCTACGAGATCGCGGCGCGCCATGGCGTGGTGCTTTGCGCCGGCGGCTTCGAGTGGAACCAGGAACTGCGCGACCGCTACTTCCCGGTGCCGGGCCTGACGCGCCACAGCAGCACGCCGGAGGATGCCAACCGCGGCGAGGGCCTGATCGCCGGCCTGAAGGTCGGCGCGGCCACCGAGCACACCGAGTCCGGCTGGTGGATTCCCACCATGCACACGCCGATGGCCAAGGCCTCGAACTTCGAGGAGATCCACCAGGCGGCCTTCGACGTGGGCCGCCCGCACAGCGTGGCGGTGAACCGCCTGGGCCTGCGTTTCGTCGACGAGGCCACCGGCTACGACGACTTCGGCAAGGCGATGGTCGCGGACCAGCTCAAGACCGGGGCCAATACGCCCTGCTGGCTGGTGTTCGACGCGACCTTCCGCGAGAAATTCACGGCGGGCGGCATCCTGCCGAACATCCTGATGCCCGACGGCAGGATTCCGCCTGACTGGTGGGATCACTACATCTTCCGCGCGGACAGCATTGACGCGCTGGCTGCCAGGATCCACGTGCCGGCGGCGACGCTGCGCACCACGGTGGGCAACATGAACGAGTACGCCCGCACGGGCGTGGATCCGGAGTTCGGCCGCGGCGGCAATGCCTACGACCAGATGTTCGGCGACTTCAACGTCAAGCCGAACCCCTGCCTGGGGCCGATCGACAAGGCGCCGTTCTACGCCGTGCCGATCAACCTGGGCGACCTGGGCACCAAGGGCGGCCTGAAGGCCGACGCGCAGGCGCGCGTGCTGGACACGCAGGGCCAGCCGATCCCGGGGCTGTACGCGGCAGGCAACAACGCCGGCAGCCCCTTCGGCAACTGCTACCCGGGTGCGGGCGGCACCATCGGCCCGGCCATGGCTTTCGGCTTCGTGGCGGCCAATCACATTGCCGCGAGCGCCAAGGGCCAGGCGGCGGCCTGAGTTCATGGCTGGACACACGGGCAGCGACAGGCCCGGAAGAACAAACACATAACGGAGGAAGACATGGCCAAGAGCAGCCCGAAGAAGCCCGTGAAGAAGCCAGTGAAACAGGCCACGAAGAAGGCCGCCTCGAAGGCGGCGCCGAAGACCGAGCGTCCCCGGCCCCAGGACATCATCCTGTACTCCAAGGATCCCAAGACCAAGATCGCGACGATCACGCTGAACCGGCCGGATCACCTGAATGCGCCGACCATCGCGGCGCGGCTGCGCTACTCGGACCTGATCCACCGTGCCAACGTCGACGATGACGTGAAGGTGCTGGTGATCCGCGGCGTGGGCAACAATCTGGGCGGCGGGGCGGACCTGCCGGAGCAGGAGGAGATGCTCAATGCCGAGGGCGATTATTCGCTGCTGCACGAGTTCCGCATCGGGGCCAACGAGGGCGTGCGCTACCCGCCCAAGGGCAGCTACCGCTACCTGGGCCAGCTCAACCAGCTCTACGCCAACCAGAACTACGGCTGCCGCAGCCTGCAGGACTTCAAGAAGATCAGCATCCTGGAGGTGAAGGGCTATTGCTACGGCTGGCACTTCTACCAGGCGGCGGACGCGGACCTGGTGATCTCCTCCGACGATGCGCTGTTCGGGCACCCCTCGTTCCGTTACGTGGGCTGGGGCCCGCGCATGTGGCAGTGGGCGCAGACCATGGGCATGCGCAAGTTCCAGGAGATGGTCTTCACCGGCCGCCCCTTCACTGCCAAGGAGATGCAGGACTGCAACTTCCTCAACAGCGTGGTGCCGCGCGACCAGCTGGAAGCCACCGTGGAGAAGTACGCGCTGGCCTGCAGCCGCACGCGCCCGACCGACGTGGTGGTGATGCAGAAGCACTTCTTCGAGATCATGAAGCAGCATCAGGGCGAGTACATGGGCAGCCTGCTGACCTCCTGGCTGGAAGGCATGTTCCCGGCGGTACGCAACGACGCCGACGAGCTGACGCTGAACAAGGAGACCTTCGGCAAGGGCCTGAACAACGCGGTGAAGGACAACGACAGTCTGTACCCGCCGGAATTCCGCCTCAGCCGCTCGGGCCGCAAGGCCGCGAAGTAGCGCCGTGCAGTACACCACGCTCGGCAGTACCGGCCTGGTGGTTTCGCGGCTGGGCTTCGGCGCCCTGACCTTCACGCAGGGCAACCGTTCGCTCGGAGCGGTCTACAAGGTGGGCGCCGACCTGGCGGACGAGCTGGTGGGCAAGGCGCTGGATGCCGGGGTCAATCTTTTCGACACCGCCGATGTCTATGCCGACGGCGAGTCGGAGCGCCTGCTGGGCGCGGCGCTCAAGGCCCATCGCGACAAGGTGGTGATCACCACCAAGGTCGGCAACCGCGGCGGCGACCCCGAGCTGCTGCGCAGTGGCCTGTCGCGGCGCCACATTCTCTGGTCGGTGGACCAGAGCCTGAAGCGTCTGGGCACGGACTGGATCGATTGCTACGTGGCCCATTGCGAGGACCCGCATACACCGCTGGAGGAGACCCTGGAGGCCTTCGATGCGGTGGTGCGTGCCGGCAAGGTGCGCTACCTGGGCTTCTCCAACTGGTCGGCCTGGAAGGCGGCAGCGGCGCTGGAGATACAGAAGGCCAACAGCCTGGCGCCTTTCACGCACGGGCAGATGTACTACTCGCTGCTGGGCCGCGACGTGGAGCGCGACGTGCTGCCGATGATGCGGCGCTACGGCCTGGGCATGACGGTGTGGAGCCCGCTGGCCTATGGCTTCCTCAGCGGGGCCTATACGCGCGAGGACCTGAAGCGGCCGGACAACCGATTTTCCAGCTTCGACATGCTGCGTTTCGACCGCGAGCGCGGCTTTGCGCTGCTGGAGCTGATGCGTCGCATCGCTACGCAACGCTCGGCCAGCGTGGCGCAGGTGGCCATTGCCTGGCTGCTGGCGCGCTCCGGTGTCGCCAGCGTGCTACTGGGCGCCACCAAGCTGCATCAGCTGGACGACAACCTCGGCGCCGCCAAGCTGGTGCTGGCGCCGGAAGACCTGGCCGAGCTGGACGCGGCCACCGTGAACGCGCCGATCTACCCCAGCTCGGACTGGATCGTGCCGGATCGCCGCGTCAGCAAGGCCCTGGCCGGAAAATGAGCACTGCCGTGGCCGTCTCCTCCTGGGTGACGGGCGACAGCCTGGGCCTGGAGATGCCGGCGCATCCCGCCGCCCTGCGAGAGGGCGGGGCAGCCTTCCTGACGCGGGCCTTCCGCGCGGCCGGCGTGCTGGGACAGGACAACCGCGTCGTCCGCATCACCCAGTGCCAGGAATGCCCTGGCGGCAGTACCGGGCGCAAGCTGCTGCTGGCGGTGGCGTACGAACGGCCGCAGCCCGGTCTGCATGAGGCGCTGTTCGCGAAGTTCTCGCGCGACTTCGAGGACCCGGTGCGCGACCAGGGCCGCACGCAGATGGAGCTGGAGGTGCGTTTCGCGCTGCTGGCGCGCCAGCCCGGCTTTCCCGTCGCCACCGCCGCCTGCCATTTCGCCGACTACCACGAGCCCTCGGGCACTGGGCTGCTGATCACGCAGCGCATAGCTTTCGGCCGGGATGGTATAGAGCGGCACTACGACAAATGCCTGGACGAGGACCTGCCGGAGCCCCTGGCGCACTACCAGGCGCTGCTGCGCACGTTGGCGCGGCTGGCGGGCACGCACCGCGCCGGGCGCCTGCCGGTCGGGGTGTCGGAGCAGTTTCCGTTCGACCCATCCAAGCTCACGGTGGGGCAGCGGGCACCGTACTCGGCGGAGCAGTTGCAGCG
The DNA here is from genome assembly GCA_030149365.1 of Solimonas sp. Lineage (GTDB taxonomy): Bacteria > Pseudomonadota > Gammaproteobacteria > Nevskiales > Nevskiaceae > Solimonas_A. The sequence goes on along the minus strand of JASBRP010000001.1, from coordinate 75,128 downwards.
TCGCGCCATACAGGTCGCCGGCTTTGCGGCGGCGTATCCGGGCCTGCTGCCGGAGAACATCCGCAGCGTTGAGTTCCTGGCGCGGCTGGAGCGGGAGGTGGGGGCGCTTGCCGCTGCTGGAGAGGCGATCCGCGCGGAACTGCGGCAGCGCGAGGATTACATCGCGCTGTGCCACTGGAACGCGAACGTGGACAACGCCTGGTTCTGGCGCGGCGATTCGGGTGGGCTGGAATGCGGCCTGCTGGACTGGGGTTGCGTCAGCCAGATGAACGTCGCCATGGCGATCTGGGGCGCGATGAGCGCCGCGCAGCACGAGTTGTGGGATCGGCATGGGGATGAGTTGCTGGCGCTGTTCGTGGCTGAGTACCGCGCCGCTGGTGGGCCGCAGATCGATGTGGTGCGGCTGAAGCGCCAGGTGCTGCTTTATGCCGCGCTGATGGGCGGGGCCTGGCTGTTGGATGCGCCGCGTTATTTGCAGGTGCTGGTGCCGGAGTTGGAGCAGGTGCGCGAGCGGTCTGATCCGCGGTTGCGAGGGAACGAGATGGCGCGTAGCCAGTTGCAGATGCTGATCAATTTCCTGAATTTGTGGCAGACGCAGGATGTTGGGGGATTGCTGGCTGCTGTCTGAGGAGAAGTGGTTAGCGACGGAGAGATATATACAGAAACCCTCTCCCGGCAACTGCTCCATGCGTTGCCCTACCTCTGGCATCCATGCCCTCGCCGCCCTTCGGGCACCCTCTCCCTCAAGCGGGCGAGGGGACAGAATCAGTGCTGCTCTTTCTCCCTTTCCGCGTACCACGCCACCGCATCCCGAATCGTCTGCGCTATCGGCCTTGGCTGCCAGCCCAGCTCGCGGCTGGCCTTGCCATGATCCATGCGCTGGAACACGTTGGACAGGAACACGGCGTCGGTGCTGACCAGGTAGTCCTTCTTGCCGATCAGCTTGAACACCCGCTCTGAGACCCAGGCGATGGCATGGGCCAGGCCCATCGGGATCATCTTGGGCGGCGGGTTTCCCCGCAGCGCTGCGGCCTGGCTGTAGAAGTCGCGATTGCTGATGAACTCGTTGGCGATGATGTAGCGCTCGCCGATGCGCCCGCGCGTTTCCGCCAGCAGCGCGGCCTCGGCGACGTCGCGGATGTCCACGGTGGGGGCACCGGCGTCGAGCGCGGCTTTCATGGCGCCGCGGGCGGTGTCCCACAGGGCCTTGCCGTGGGGGGTGGGCTGGTAGTCCTCGGGGCCGTAGGTGTTGGCGATGCACAGGGCGACGCCCGGCAGGCCCCGTTCGCGGCAGCAGGCCAGGAAGCGGGTCTCGGCCTCCAGGCGGGTGAGGATGTAGGCGGAGGCCTTGTCGCGCCAGTTGAAGGGGATGTCCTCGGTCACCGGGCCGTCGGGGTTGATGCCGAGGGTACCCATGGTGCTGGTGAAGACGAAGCGCTCGATGCCGGCGGCCAGGGCGGCGTCCATGGCGTTGAGCAGGCCCTCGACGTTGTTGCGGCGCAGGGGCGTGGTGTCGGTGAGCCAGAAGCGCGGGTCCAGCACGCTGTAGAACACGGTGCCGACGCCGTCCATCGCGGCGCGTAGCGAGGCCGGGTCCAGTACGTCGCCGTGGACGATCTCCACCGGCAGGCCCTGCATGGCGTCGGTGTTGCTGGTCTTGCGCAGCAGCACGCGGACCTTGCGGCCGCGCTGCACCAGCAGGCGGGCGATGTGGCTGCCCACGAATCCGCTGGCTCCGGCGACCAGTACCGGCTTGTCCGACGTGCTCTGCATCGCTGGTGTTCCCTTGCCCGAGAGGTATCACGCCATCTTCGGCCGTTCTTCCCGCTTCAGGGAAGCCGCGCGGCACCATCCGGCGGCAGTCGATCTTGCCTGTGCGGGAAATGGTGCGCTTGACGTCGGCCGATGGGATACAAGTACCGGTAGGCCAAGCTGCTGGAAAACCTCATGAACCTGAGCGGAAGCTGGAAGGTGACCTTGTCGACGCCGGTGGGAGCGCAGGTCATCCGCCTGCGGGTCGAGGCGCAGGGCGAGAGCTTCACCGGGCGCATCGACGGGCCGATGGGCGCCAACGACGTGCAGGGGAAGGTCAGCGGCAATACGCTGAACTGGATCATGGACGTGAAGAAGCCGATCCCGGTGAAGGTCACATTCAGCGCCACGGTGGAGGGTGACCGCATGAGCGGTTTCGCCAAGGCCGGCCTGTTCGGCAAGGCTCCGCTGAAGGGCGAGCGCCTGACGGAGGAGGCGGACCGTGGCATGCAGGCGGCGGCCGCCGGGCCGGTCACGGCCGATTCGATGGACCCGCTGTTCAACCAGCCCCGCATCGAGATCGACGAGGAGCGCCGGGAGCCGGCGCCGCATCGCTACGTGCATGGCGTATTCGCCGGCACGGATGCGCGCTTCTCGTTCTACTTTCCGCCGCAGGATCGCTACTAAGGGCGCTTCTTCCACAACACCTATCCGTTGGCGCTGAGCGCGGACGTGGGGCCGTTTCCGATCGCCTTCGACGTGGCGACCGGGGATCTCGGCTTCACGTTCGACAGCGGCGCCTACTACGTGCAGACCAACCTCGGCGGTGCCGATGGGCGCCCGCCGGCCGATCCGACCATTGCGGCCTATCGCGTCAATGCGGCGGCGGCGAAGGTCTCGCGACAGGTGGCGGCGAAGCTCTATGGGCCGCATCGGCCCTACGGCTATCTCTTCGGCGGCAGCGGCGGCTCCTACCAGACCATCGGCGCGGCGGAGAACACGCAGGGCGTCTGGGACGGTTTCGTGCCCTTCGTGATGGCCACGCCCGTATCCAGAATCTGGCACGGGTGCGGGTGGTCGTGACCTGAAAAAACGTCATGCCGGCGAAAGCCGGTATGTAGGATGTGGTGAGCGTAGCGAACCGCATCGGATACAGCTCAGTGTGCTCGATGCGGTTCGCTACGCTCACCACATCCTACAAGGCTATCCGGGCAGGAAGTCCGTTCGCCCTGAGCCTGTCGAAGTGCGGGCGGACCCTCACCTTGGGTGGAGTTCACCCTTCGACAGGCTCAGGGCGAACGGCGACCGTCAGGCTGCGGCGCGTGCCTGTGGTGCCGACGTCGCCTTGTCGAAAGCTTCCTTCAACGCCGGCAGCTTCGCCTCGTAGGCCTTCGCATTGCCTTCCTTCACTGGTCCATAGCCCGCGATGTCGATCGCGGCCCGCGCCAGCTCGGTACCTGCGATAAGGTTGCCCGCATTCAACCGATCCGCGATTCCCGGGATCAGCTCCTGGTATTCGCGGATCAGGCGACGTTCCATGCGGCGCTCGGCGGTGTAGCCGAGGATGTCGAAGGGTGTGCCCCGCAGGACCTTCATCGGCGCCAAAAGGCGGAATGCCCACATCATCCAGCTGCCGAGCTGGCGCTTCTTGGGGCGGCCGTCGCTGTCCTTGCCGGTGAAGAGTGCGGACGAGGCGAGGTTGAAGCTGAACTTGAAGTCGCCGGTGAACTGCTCGCGCATGCGCTCCATGAACTTGGGGTCCGTGTACAGGCGCGCGACCTCGTATTCGTCCTTGTACTGCATCAGCCGGCCCAGGGTCAGCGCCACCTGGCGCACGAAGGCGTCGCTGCCGGGGACGGCGGCGACGCGGCGGCGGATGTCTTCGACGAAGGCGCGATAGCGTTCGGCGTAGGCGGCGTCCTGGTAGTCGGTGAGCAGGCGTGTGCGGCTGGCCATCACCTGTTCCACGGTCTGCAGCGGTGTTACCGGGACGGGCGCCAGTTCCTGCGCCAGCAGGTCCGGCGCGTGCGCGGCGAGGCGGCCGAGGGCGAAGGTGCGCAGGTTGCCTTCCACGAAGGCGCCGTTGAGACGGATGGCCTCCTGCAGCGAGGCGACGGAGACCGGCAGCAGGCCCTTCTGCGCGGCGTAGCCCAGCATCAGGATGTTGGTGCCGATGCTGTCGCCGGTGAGGTCGGTGGCGAGGCGGCTGGCGGGCAGGGAATGTTCGGCGCCGCCGGCCAGGGCCTCGACGATGGCCTCGCGCATGCGGGCTTCGCCGAGGTCGAGGTGCTTGTTCTTCTGGAAGTCGCCGGTGGGGGCGACGTCGGTGTTGAGGATGGCGGCGCTGCGGCCGGGGCGCAGGGTCTTCAGCACGCCGGTGCCGGAGCCGACGATCAGGTCGCAGGCCATCAATACGTCTACCATGCCCTCAGACAGGCGCGAGCTGTAGATGCCGGCGGGATCGGGGCCGATGCGGATGTGGCTGGTGACCGAGCCGCCCTTCTGGGCCATGCCGGTCAGGTCGAGGATGCTGCAGCCCTTGCCGTCGAGATGCGCGGCCATGCCCAGCAGGGCGCCGATGGTGAGCACGCCGGTGCCGCCGATGCCGCCGACCAGGATGTTGTATCCCTTCGCCTCAAGAGACGCCACGGACGGTTCCGGCAGCGCGGCGATGGCCTGCTCCAGGCGCTGCGGATCGCCACTGACGCGCTTGGCGATCTTCGCGCCAGTCACGGTGACGAAGGAGGGGCAGAAGCCCTTCACGCAGGAGTAGTCCTTGTTGCAGTTGGACTGGTCGATCTGGCGCTTGCGGCCGAACTCGGTCTCCAGCGGCAGCACGCTGATGCAGTTGGACTGCACGGAGCAGTCGCCGCAGCCTTCGCAGACGGCGGGGTTGATGAAGATGCGCTGGTCCGGGTCGGCCATCAGCTTGCGCTTGCGGCGGCGGCGCTTCTCGGCGGCGCAGGTCTGCTCGTAGACGATGGCGGAGACGCCCTTGAGCTCGCGCAGTTGCTTCTGCAGTGCGTCGAGCTCATCGCGGTGGTGCAGGGTGGAGTGGGGCGGCAGCTTGATGCCCTGGTACTGCTCCGGGTTGTCGGACACCAGCTTGACCGGGCGCACGCCCTCGGAGAGCAGCTGGTTGACCATGTCCACCGGCGTGATCTGCTGCTCCACCGGCTGGCCGCCGGTCATCGCCACGGCGTCGTTGTACAGGACCTTGTAGGTCATGTTGGCCTTGGCGGCGACCGAGGCACGGATCGCCAGCACGCCGGAATGCGAGTAGGTGCCGTCGCCCATGTTCTGGAACACGTGTGGCGTGTCCACGAACTGGCTCACCGCGGCCCAGGGCGAGCCCTCGTGGCCCATGGGCATGAACTGCATGGTCTTGCGGTCCATCACCACGGCGGCGAGGCCGTGGCAGCCGATGCCGCCCAGGGCGAAGGAGCCGTCGGGCAGCTTGGTGCTGGTGTTGTGCGGGCAGCCGGAGCAGAAGTAGGCGGGGCGCACCGAGCCGCCGCCTTGCAGGCTGCGCGTCTCGATGCCATGGAACAGCGCGTAGTGTTCCTCCACCTGCGGATCGACGATGCCGATCTGCTGGAGCAGCGTGCGGATCGCCTTGCGCAACTGAGGCACGGTCAGCTCGCCCGCGGCGGACAGAAGCGAGTGGCCTTCGAGATCGCGCTTGCCGGCCAGGGCGGGGCGGCGGTCGGCACCGATGGCGTAGAGGTGGCGCGCCACCTGGTCTTCCATCACCGGGCGCTTCTCTTCCACCACCAGCACGGCGCTGCTGCCGGCGGCGAAGTCCACCAGCGTGTCGCGCACCATCGGCCAGATCAGGCCGGGCTTGTAGAGACGCACGCCCAGGCGGGCGCAGTGCGCGTCATCCAGGCCGAGGTCGGCGAGGGCCTGGCGCACGTCGAGATAGGCCTTGCCGGCGCTGACGATGGCCAGGCTGCGACGCGGGCCGTCGATGACGACACGGTCCAGGCCGTTGGCCTGGGCGAAGGCGGTGGCGGCGGGCAGGCGGTGGTTGACGAGGAAATCCTCCTCCACCAGGGCCGGCTGGTTCTGCCGCAGGTTCAGGCCGCCGGGCGGCAGCTCGAGGCCGGCGGGGGTGACAAAGGGACGGTGTGCGTCGGGCAGCTCGACGCTGCCGGACAGGTCCAGCGTGTCGGTGATGCACTTGAGCGCGACGTAGCAGCCGCTGTAGCGCGACATGGCCCAGCCGGCGAGGCCGAACTCGATGATCTCGCCGATGGTGGCCGGATACAGGATCGGCAGCATCGAGGCGATGAGGGTGTGCTCGGACTGGTGGGCGCTGTCGGAGGACTTGCCGCCGTGGTCGTCGCCGGCGATGGCGAGGAAGCCGCCCTTTGCCGCGGCGCCTTCGAGGTTGCCGAGCTTGAGCGACTCGCAGGCGCGGTCCACGCCGATGCCCTTGCCGTACCAGAGGCCGAACACGCCTTCGAAGGCGGACTTTCCGAACCAGGCCAGCTCCTGCGTGCCGCGGATGCTGCTGACCGCCAGTTCCTCATTCAGGCCGGGGACGAAGCGGATGTCATGCTGGTCCAGCAGCTTCTGGGCACCCCAGAGCGCGGAGTCGTAGACCCCCAGCGGCGAGCCGCGGTAGCCGGAGATGTAGCCGGCGGTCTTCAGGCCCAAGGCGCGGTCGCGGCGGGACTGCTCCAGCACCAGGCGCACGAGGGCCTGGTTGGAGGACATGAAGACCCTGCCGCTGGGCTGGACGTACTTGTCGTCCAGGGTGGTGACGGATTTGGTCATCCGCGCGTCGGCTCGCGCTTGAGCTTGGCCAGCGGGAAGTCGCAATTCGCCTGCGTCTGCTGGATCTCGATCAGGTTGCCCTCGGGATCGCGGCCGTAGATGGTCTTCACGTGGCCCACGTCGATCGGGGCGTCCTGCGGGAAGCGCATGCCCAGGTCGCGCAGTCGTACGAATTCCTCTTCGATATCAGTCACATCAACACAGAAGTGGGTATAGCCCCGGTCGTAGGGCTTCTTCGGCTCGGCGGATTCCGGCGCGGGGCGCTGGTACTCGAACAGCTCCATGTAGCAGGTACCGCAGCGCAGCATGGCGCCCTTGGCGGCGGAGTTCGGCACGTCGACGATGCGGTCGATGAACTCGCTGTCGTCCCAGGAGAAGACCTCCCCGACCAGTTCGAAACCGAAGGCGTCGCTGTAGAACTTCATCATCTTGTCCAGATCACGGACGTGGACGGCCACGTGGTGGATGCCTCTGATCATTCGGCCTTGCTCCGGGCTGGGCGGCGGGGTGTCACCGCGGGTGTGGAATCGAGTCTAGCGACCCCCTGCCGGCCCGTCGGAAGTGCTGGCCGTGGCAGGCAATTCCACCTGCCGTCCGGGTCATTCGGCGGGGCGGCAGCGGTGGCCATAATCGACCGGAAGCGGAAAGGAGAGAGGGTCGATGAACAGGACGCTATTCACGGGCGCCAGGGTCTGGGACGCCAGCGGCGCCGCGCCCTTCGAGGGTGACGTGCTGGTGGAGGGCAACCGTGTGCGCTCCGTGGCCAAGGGGCGTGGCCAGATCGCCGCCGCCGGGGCCGAGGTGATCGACGCGCGCGGCATGTTCCTGATGCCCGGCATGACCGAGGGCCATGCCCATCTCTCCTTCGAGGCGGTGACCGCGACCGAGGACCTGATCTCGCCTTCGCCGGAGGCGCACACGCTGTTGACGGCGCGCGTGGCCAAGGTGTTGCTGGACCATGGCTTCACCAGCGCCTGGGGTGCATCGGAGGCCAAGCTGCGCCTGGGCGTGGCGGTGCGTGACGCGGTGAATGCCGGCCTGCTGCCGGGCCCGCGCATCCGCGCCGGCTCGCTGGAGATTTCCGTCACCGGCGCCATGGGCGACGAGAGCCGCGAACACAACCCGCGCAAGGGCCCGTCGATCATCGTCGACGGCGTGGAGGAGATGCGCAAGGCCGTGCGTCTGTGCTGCCGCGAGGGCTGCGACAACATCAAGCTCGACGTCTCCGGCGACCCGTTCTACCCGAACACCCCGGCGCATACCACGCCGATGACCTTTGACGAAATCCGCGTGGCGGTGGAGACGGCGCACGACTACGGCCGTCGCGTGAACGCGCACACCCGCTCCATCGCCGGCAGCAAGGCCTGCCTGCGTGCCGGCGTGGACATGCTCTACCACTGCGAATACTCCGACGCCGAGCTGCTGGACCTGTTCGAGGCGGCCAAGGACAAGGTCTTCGTGGCGCCCACGGTCAGCCTGTTCCACAGCATCGTCAACAACGAGGCGGCTCCGAACGGCCTGAGCGCCGAGATCGGCGGCTACATGGGCATCCCCGGACTGGTGGACGCCTCGATCAAGACCCACACCGAGCTGCGCAAGCGCGGCATCCGTCACCTGATCGGCGGCGACTACGGCTTTGCCTGGAGCCGCAACGGCACCAATGCCCGCGACCTCGGCTTCTTCGTGAAGTACTACGGCTACAGCCCGGCCGAGGCCCTGCGCTGCGCCACCGCCCATGGCGGCACGGCGATGACCGTGGACAACGGCGAGAAGCTGGGCGAGATCCGCGAGGGCTACCTGGCCGACCTGCTGCTGGTGGACGGCGACCCGCTGGCTGATCTGTCGGTGCTGCTGGATGCACAGCGCCTGGTGGTGATCATGAAGGACGGCCAGATACACAAGAACAGCAGCGCCGTGGTCGAGCGCCGCGCCGCTGCCTGAAGTTTGAAGGTTTTTGGAGAAACACGATGAGCAACACCATCACCCTGAAGGAGCTCAAGGAAAAGGGCGCTGCCCGCTGTCCCGGCGCTCCGAGCACGCAGGACATCATCGCCAGCGACAAGGTGGCGGCGCCTGGCTGGGTGCGGTCCGAGTCCTATCAGTTCCTCGGCGACGAGGACATTCCCACCGACCGCTACATCGATCCGGCCTTCGCCAGGCTGGAGCTGGACACGCTGTGGAAGAAGACCTGGCAGTTCGCCTGCCGCGAGGAGCACATCCCGCAGGTCGGCGACTACCACGTCTACGACCTGGGCCATTACTCCTTCATCATCACCCGCGTGGCGGCGGACGAGATCCGCGCCTACTACAACGCTTGCCTCCACCGCGGCACCAAGCTGCGCGCCTCGGGCACGGAGGGCAACGCCGAGGAGTTCAAGTGCAGCTTCCACGGCTGGAGCTGGAACCTCGACGGCAGCCACAAGGAGACGGTCTGCCACTGGGACTTCCCGCACGTGGACCCGCAGAAGTTCACGCTGCCGCAGGCACGGGTGGAGCGCATCGGCGGCTTCGTGTTCATCAACATGGACCCGAACGCCCCGACCCTGGCCGAATACCTGGGCCCGGAGGCGAAGTCTCACATCGACGCCTGGAACCTGCAGGATCGCTACGTCTACCTGCACGTGACCAAGCGCCTGCCCTGCAACTGGAAGCTGGCCATCGAGGCCTTTCAGGAGGCATATCACGTCATCGAGACGCACCCGCAGGTGGCGCCTTCCAACGGCGATGCCAACTCGCAGTACGACGTCTACGGCGAGCACGTGGACCGCTTCATCTCCACGCTGGGCGTGGTCAGCCCGCATCTCTACGGCCAGGTCAGCGAGCAGGACATCCTCAACCAGTTCACGCTGGGTGATTCCAGCGCCCTGGGCGACACCAAGTTCACGGTCAAGGACGGCGGCACCGCCCGCGCGGTGATGGCCGAGATGTTCCGCGGCATGTTCGAGAAGGCCACCAACACCGATCTTTCCAAGGTTTCGGACTCCGAGTTGCTGGACTGCTTCTCGTACACGGTATTCCCCAACACCTTCCTGTTCCCCGGCATCTCGCTGCCGATGGTCTACCGCTTCCGCCCGGACAAGAACGACCATCGCAAGTGCCTCTACGAGGTGCTGTTCCTGCGCCCGGTACCCAAGGATGGCGCTCGCCCGATGCCGGCCGAGCCGATCCACCTGCGCGACGAGCAGTCCTTCACCGAGGCCGAGGGCATGGACCCGGGCTTCGGCGCCATCCTGGACCAGGACACCGACAACGTCGGCTTGCAGCAGGAGGGCATCGAGGCCAGCGCCAAGCGTGGCCTGACCCTGGGCAACTACCAGGAAATCCGCCTGCGTCACTTCGAGCAGGCCGTGGATCGCTATGTCGGCAAGAAGGGCTGAAATCGCGTGATCGACGAGGCCGATGCCGCTGCGGCGGCTGCGTTCACCCCGGTGCTGAAGCTCGCCGACCTGCCTGCCAACACCAAGAAGGCGGTGCAGGTCGGCGCCAAGTGCCTGCTGGTCTGCAACGTCAACGACAAGCTCTACGCCATCGCCAACGTCTGCTCGCACAACGAGAAGCCGCTGGAGCGTGGGCGCATGGGCAACGGCTGGATCGCCTGCCCGGTGCATGGGGCGCGGTTTGACCTGTCTACCGGTGCGGCGCTGAATCTGCCGGCGAAGTTGCCGATTGCGACGTATGAGGTGCGGGTGTCCGGCGACGATGTCGAGGTGCTGGTCTAGTTTGTTCCCCTCGCCCGCTTGCGGGACAGGGGTCGATGCCGGTGCTGATCCTGCGCAACGGCGGCAGCGACCTCAGCCACACGCGCCGCACGACCGACTGGGTGCATGAACTGATCCCGGGCTCGCAGATCGCCGATCCGCCCTGGCCGGACGATGAGTGGAACCGGCGCCTGCTGCTACAGAAGGAGGGGCGCGGCCTGTTCGAGAACTGGCCGGCGTTGGCGCCGCAGATTCTGGATTTCCTCAAACACTAAGGGGCAGACGCCTTGGCATCGTTGCGCATTCCGAGACAGTGGGAGGACGTCACTCCCGAATGGATGACCCGTGCCATCGCGTCGCGACACCCGGACGCACGCGTGGGCGCCGTGGAGCTGGTGACCCGTGACGACGGCACCAACCGCCGCGCCCGCTTCGGCATCCGCTACGCCAGTGGCAGCGGGCCGGAAACCGTCTTCCTCAAGGCACATGCGGCGAAGCACCGTATCGTGCACCTGCGCAATGGCAACCTGTTCAACGAGGCGCGGCTGTTCTCGTCCGGCACCTTGCTGCCGGTGGAGCACCCCATCGTCTACAGCAGCGTGGTGGACTGGCTGCGCCTGGATTTCCTGCTGGTGATGGAAGACCTTTGTGGGCGTGGCGCCGATCCGCGTGACGCCACGCGACCGTTGACACCAGCGCAGGGAGCCAATGGCCTGCAAGGACTGGCCAAGGTTCATCGCCGCTACTGGGGCTTCAGCGGCCGCAGCCATCCCGCGTTGCGCTGGGTGAAGACCTGGAAGCCCTCGAAGGGTTGGCAGGTGGGGCTGCGCAAGCGAACGCCGCTCGGGCTGGCGCGAGGCCTGGGGCAATTGCCGCCGGAGATCACGCCGTACAGCGGTGACCAGATCGTCGATTTCTGGGCGAGCTATGTCGCCCTGTTGTCCGCCGGGCCGGTGACGCTGCTGCATGGCGACGCCCACGTCGGCAATACCTATGTGCTGCCCGGCGGGGAGGTGGGCTTCCTCGACTGGCAGGTCACCCGCAGGGGGCACTGGTCGCAGGACGTCGGCTATTTCCTGGCGGGCGCGCTCACGGTGGAGGATCGCCGTCGCCAGGAGAGGGGACTGGTCGAGACCTACCGGCAGGCGCTGGCGCTCCCCCAGGGGCAAGAGCCTGGCGCCGAGGAGGCCTGGCTGTGGTATCGCGCCTCGCCCGCCTATGGCCTGGCGGTGTGGCTATCCACCCTGGGGACGGACAGCTACCAGAGCAGTGAGATCTCGCTGGCGCTGGCGCAGCGCTACGCTGCCGCCTTCATCGAGTTGGACACGCGCTCGGCCCTGGCAGAGCTCGAGGCGCGACGGCGCTGATGCGCCAAATGTAGATCACCCCGCAGGCCCTGCCGGGATGCCGCGGGGGGCACTGCCTAGAATGGGCTTATCTTCCACAATGGGCCGGCGCTGCGTCGCGGCACCGGGCTAGCGATAACAAAGGGTCCTGCGATGAATGCTCCTGTCAAAGAAGGTTCGGCCGTTCTCGATCTGAGCGACCTGGACAAATGGGTGGGCAAGCCGGTGGTGTTCGCCGAGCTCTGGGACCCCTGCAATGCCACCGACATCCGCCGCTGGGTCATGGCGATGGACTACGCCAACCCGATCCACTGGGACCAGGAGTTCGCGGCCAGGTCGAAGTTCGGCGGCATCGTCGCGCCGCAGTCCTTCGCCGTGGCGATGGACTATGGCCACGGCTGTCATCCGGCCGGCGTGGGCAAGATACCCGGCAGCCACCTGATCTTCGGTGGCGAGGAGTGGTGGTTCTTCGGTGCGCCGGTGCGCCCGGGCGACAAGCTGTTCCAGAAGCGTCGCTTCGACGGCTACGACGTGAAGGACACCAGCTTCGGCGGCCCTACGGTCTTCCAGCGCGGCGACACCGAGCACCGCAACCAGGACGGCGTGCTGGTGGCGCGCGAGCGTGCCACCTCGATCCGCTACCTGATCGAGGAGGCCAACAAGCGCAAGGTCTACGGCAAGGAGAAGGCCAGCCCCAAGCGCTGGGACAAGGCCGAGCTGGCCGAGATCCACAAGCTGCGCTTCGACTGGATCCTGTCCAACCGTGAGGGCAAGTCGCCGAACTGGGCGGAAGTGAAGGTGGGCGACAAGCTGCCGCGCCGCGTGGTCGGCCCGCACTCCATCGCCACCTTCGTCACCGAGTACCGCGCCTTCCGCCAGAACATCTGGGGCACCTGGCGCTGGAACGTGCCAGAGGGCGTCATCGACCCCGCCACGGCGGATGCCGGCTTCGCCAAGGACATGAGCTACGACTACAGCGCCCGCAAGGTCGATCCGCGCCAGGGTGACGGTCTGTACCACGGCCCTTCCAGCGGACACGTGAACCTGGAAAAGGCCACCAACGTCGGCATGGGCGGCATGTACGGCTACGGTGCCTCGATGAATGCCTGGCATGTGGACTACGTGTCCTACTGGGCCGGCCACGATGGCTTCGTCTGGCACTCCAAGACGCAGTTCCGCAGCCCGGCCTTCGAGGGGGACATCACCTTCATCGACGGCACGGTGGTGGACAAGCAGGTGAACTCGCCCTACGGCTGCCCGGTGGTGGTGATCGAGGTGAAAATGACCACGCAAACCGGCGAGCAAATCCTGAAGGGCACGGCTGAAGTGCAGTTGCCGTACTGATGGTACCTGCGAAGCAGTTGCCGTTCGCCCTGAGCCTGTCGAAGGGTGGGCGGCAACCCGTTGACCGACGGTGGGGAAGTCCGCCCATGCTTCGACAGGCTCAGCACGAACGGACCTCTTCAGCCGAGTAGTACGCGGCAAGTAGACTTTGGATCGAAGCCATATGGAAAGCACCGCCACAGCATCGCTGTCGATCGTCCGCGGCCTGCCGCTGCAGGACGAGCCGGGGCAGGGCGCGCATACGATCCCGGCCTACCTGCGCGAGGTGACGCAGCGCCATGGCAGCGCCGAGGCGCTGTGCATGCCGACGGCTGACGGCATGCTGCGCTGGTCCTACACCGAGCTGTGGGACCGATCCGTGGAGGTCGCCAAGGCATTGATCGCCAACGGCGTGGGCAAGGACAGCCGCGTGGGTATCCTGATGGTCAACCGGCCGGAGTACCTGTCGGCCGTGTTCGGCATCAGCCTGGCGGGTGGCGTGTCGGTAGCGCTGAGCACCTTCTCCACGCCGGCAGAGCTGGAGCAGCTGGTCGCCGCCTCCGGTATCTCCGTGCTGCTGTTCGACGGTCGCGTGCTGAAGCGGGACTTCGGTGCCGTGCTGGCGGAACTGGAGCCGGCTTTGCTGCAGGCTCAGCCGGGCCAACTGCAGTCGGCGAAGTTCCCGTTCCTGAAGCAGCTGGTGCGGCTGGATTCGGTCACCGGTAACGATCCCACCGACCGGCAGGCGCCGAGCTTCGAGCCCTGGCAGGCCTTCCTCGCGCGTGGCCGTGACGTGCCAGATTCGTTGGTGGAGGCCCGCGCCGCCAAGGTGGCGCCCGCGGATGCCGGTGGCCTGTTCTTCTCCTCCGGAACCACCAGCGTACCCAAGGGCATCCTGCATGCGCAGCGCGCCTTCGCCATCCAATGGTGGCGCTGGCCGCGCGTGATGTCCGTGAAGGGCCCGGCGCGCGCCTGGACCGGCAACGGCTTCTTCTGGTCCGGCAATATCACCATGATCGTCGGCGTGGCCCTGTCCACCGGAGGCAGCATCGTGCTGCAGCCGTATTTCGAACCGGCGCTGGCACTCAAGCTCTGGGAGAGCGAGCGGGTGAACTACCTGTCCGGCCGCCCGCACCAGTGGGCGCGCCTGCAGGAGGCACCCAACTGGGCCACGGCGGACCTCAGCTCGCTGCACTACATCACCAACGCCGCGCTGCTGAAGACGCACCCCACGGTGAAGAGCGACTGGCGCCTGCCGATGACCTTCGGTACCACCGAGACCAACACCGCCGCCACCTCGTACTCCGCCGATACCTCGGAGGAGCAGTACGCCGGCAGCGCGGGCGAGCCGCTGCCGGGCAACATCCTCAAGATCATCGATCCGCACACCGGCGTGGTGGTGCCGCGCGGCCAGCGTGGCGAGCTCTGCATCAAGGGGCCTACGCTGATGCTCGGCTACATCGGCAAGGCGGTGGAGGACACGCTGGACGACGAGGGCTACTACCGCACCGGCGACGGTGGCTACGTGGACGAGGTGGGCCGCCTGTACTGGGAAGGCCGCCTGACCGAGATCATCAAGACCGGCGGCGCCAACGTCTCGCCGCTGGAGATCGACGCCGTGCTGGCGCTGTGCCCCGGCGTGAAGCGCGGCCAGACCCTGGGCCTGCCGCACGACACCCTGGGGGAGATGGTAGTCAGCTGCGTGGTGCCGCATGATGGCGCCCAGGTGGACGAGGCTGGCGTGCAGGCCTTCCTCAAGGAGCGCCTGGCCAGCTTCAAGGTGCCGCGCCGGGTCCTGCTACTGAGCGAGGACGAGGTGCAGGTGACCGGGAATGGGAAGGTGAAGGTGGGGGAGCTGCGGGAGTTGGTGGGGAAGCGATTGGCGGTGGCTTGAGCCCCAGCGGCGCGTGCTGCGGCAACGGGGCCTCCTTCCGCCTGAGGACGCCGTAGCTCCGAATCTGTTGCGTGGCGCCGCGTAGCCCGGTCGCCCCCGGCCCTGATAGCAAGCTCCAAGCAGCGATGCCTGCCATCGGGCGTTTACGGCATACTCGACCCCATTACTAGAGAAGCCATTGCAAAAATGGCGATCAAGAGGGGGAGCCATGAATCGATCCGTTTTGCATCGTCTCCTGTGCACGGGAGTCCTTTCGTTGTCGCTGGTGGCCTGCGGGGGGAGTTCGCAGCCACCGCAGTCGGCGGAGCTTCCACGTGTGGAAGAAGGGGTGACCGAGCCGCCGAATGAAGGCGTGATTCTGGTCCAGGAGCTCCTGCATGCCGTCGAGCGGGCCGGCTTGTACTCGCTTCCGAATGACCCCGTTGCGGCGCTGGCGGCGATCCTGACCTTGCCGGATGGGCTGGGCAATATCGTCGCGATGCATCTGGGCCGCTTCTACCCGACCCCGCATGAATTCATCCCCGGCATGGGTCCGCTGGTGGGGCTGTTGCAGGCGCGCGCGAGCCTGCTGCTGAGCGGGCAGCCGGAGCGGCTGCTACAGGACACGATGGCTGGCGAGTTCTCGATCCTGTTGCTGCCGGTGGAAGCGACGACGGTGATCGTGATCCTGCCGACCAACGTCGTGAAGGCGGACCCTGCTGCCACGGCGCTGCCCGAGGCGAAGCTGGATCTCGGCCAGGTTACCTACGAGATCAACGGCAGGACGCGCAGCGTCGACCAGTTCATGAAGAGCGGGTCCACGAATGCGATCGGATTCATGCACAAGGGTCGCTTCATCTACGACGACTACGAGAACGGCTTCGACAGCAAGACCCGCCACCACATGTGGTCGGTCACCAAGTCGGTCACGACGTCGCTGGTCGGGATCGCGGTCGAGGAGGGGCTGGTCCACTCGATCCATGACCCCATCAAGAAATACATCCCCGAAGCGGCCGGCACCGTCTGGGAAGGTGTCAGCGTCGAGGATCTGCTGCAGATGGAGTCCGGCACCTACTGGGTCGACGTTCCGGTGCATCAGCCCGAGCAGCTCGTGCTGATGGGAGCCGACTTCCACTCGAACGGCCTGGTTGGCATGACGCGTGATGAGTACCTGCTGAAGCTCACGCGTGTCTCGCCGCCGGGTGAGTTCCACCGCTACAACAGTGGCGACGCGCAGATGCTGGCGTGGCTGCTCGAGCGGGTCTACCAGAGGCCCTACGCGCAGATCCTGTCGGAGAAGATCTGGCGGCCCGCGGGCATGCAGGACGATGCACTGGTCATGGTCGATCGCCTGGGGAACACCTTTGCCTCGATGGGATTGCATGCGACGCCGAGGGACATGCTCCGCTTCGGGGAACTGCACCGCAACGGTGGACGCAGCATCGACGGCAGGCAGATCATCCCCAGGGCTTGGGTTGATGCTTCGCACAACTACGACAAGGCTACCGGTGGCGGACCGCGCGGCTACATGTGGCCCCATTGGGGCGGAGTCGAGTCCGGCAATTACACGGCGCAGGGCTACGGCAGCCAGCTGGTCAGCGTGTCGCCGTCCCTGAATGTGGTCGGAGTGCGCTTCGGAAACGATCCGATCGACAGCATCGCGCAGAAGGAATGGGAGGCTGTGCTGACGGCGGTGGGCCACCATCTCGAGGGCGGCGCGGTGCGTAGGGGTCTCTGAGCAGGAAGCGGAGCACTATCGTCCGCTTCATGAAAAAAGCCCGCCATTTCGGCGGGTTTTTTTCTTTGGATCAGGCGTGTTTTCCTAGCATCAACTTTCGGGCATCCCCACCGGCGCGGAACGTCGCCACCAGCAGGTAGATAAGCGTGAACAACGCGCCCATCACCGTGCCGAGTGCGCAGAGTAGCCCCACCAGTTTCGATGGCTCGCGCCAGTACACCCAGGCGGCGACGGGTGCCACGTGCAGCAGGAAGTCGGTGTAGAACTGCGCGCGCCAGGCGTGGGCGAAGTCGTCGAAGAACACCTTGCCGCCGTCGAGGCCGAGAGACGAGATGGCCCAGGCGGTGATGCCGGCGAGTAGGAGCCAGCCGAGGATCAGATACGCGCGCAGCAGGTTCATGTCATCTCCTGAAAGTTGGTTTAACCCTTGCCGTCATACCGGCGGAAGCCGGTATCCAGTCCGCGTCCTGGGTGACTTGTTGCGGGACTGGATGCCGACTTTCGCCGGCATGACGGGTTCGGCGGGGAAGTCCGCCCATGCTTCGACAGGCTCAGCACGAGCGGACTTTTTCAAGGGTTTCTTGGCGCTTAACGCTTCAGCCTGTAAGCCACCACCGAGTCCCCGGTCGTCGAGCCGTACATGGTGTGACCGCCTGCGGCGATCACCACGTACTGCTTGCCTCCGGCTTCGTAGGTCACCGGTACGGCGGTGCCGGCGGCGGGGAGGTCGGCCTTCCACAGGACGCTGCCGGTCTTCAGGTCGAAGGCGCGCAGGGTGTCGTCCAGGGTGTAGCCGATGAACACCAGGCCGCCGGCCGTGACCAGGGGGCCGCCGGCACCGGGGGTGCCGAGGTTGGTGTTGAAGGGGATCCAGCTCGGCAGCTTGAAGGGCATCAGCTTCTCGATGCTGCCCAGCGGCACTTCCCAGAGGATCTTCTTGTTGGCCAGGTCCACGGCGGTGAGCGCGGCCCAGGGCGGGGCGGAGCAGGGAGAGCCGGCCGGGCCCAGCAGGGGCTGGATCTCGTAGACGTAGGGCGAGCCCTTGGCGGCGAACTGCATGGGGCCGCCCAGCTCGACCTTCATGGCCTTGTCGGTCTTGACCTCGGCGGCAGGGATCAGCTTCATCACCACCGGCACGCGGTTGGACGGCACCACCATGATGCCGCTGGCGGGGTCGTAGGCGCCGCCGCCCCAGTTGGGACCGCCGCCGACGGAGGGCGAGAAGATGGTGCCCTTCAGGCTCGGCGGGGTGAAGGCCGGGCCGTAGTTGAAGGACTGGATCTTGCGCTTGCACAGCCAGCGGTCGATGAAGCTGAAACCCCAGGCGTCGTCGGGGGAGAAGCCGTGCTGGGCCAGCATCGGCATGCCTACAGGGTAGGGCTGGGTCGGCGACAGCTTCTCGCCGGCCACGGCGCCGGTGGTGGGCACCTTGCGCTCCTCGATGGGTACCAGCGGCTCGCCGGTCTGGCGGTTGAAGACGAAGATCAGGCCGGTCTTGTTGTTCTGCACCAGGGCCGGCACGGTGGAGCCGTCGGCCTTCTTCCAGTCGATCAGCAGCGGCTCGGACGGGGTGTCGTAGTCGAAGACGTTGTGATGCACGAACTGGAAGTGCCAGGCCACCTTGCCGGTCTTGCCGTGCAGGGCGACGATGGACGAGGAGTAGCGGTTGTCACCGGCGCGGCCGGCGCCGTAGAAGTCGCCGGAGGGGCTGGTAGTGGGCAGGTAGACCAGGTCGAGCTTCTGGTCCACGGCCATGTTGGCCCAGACGTTGCCGGCGCCGTAGCCGGCGGCCGTGCCCTTCTCCCAGGTCTTGGCGGCGGGATCGTTGGGATCGCGGGGCAGGGGATCGAACTCCCAGAGGAACTTGCCGCTGCGGGCGTCATAGGCCAGCACGCGGCCGCTGGGGGCGTCCACGCGCTGGTTGTCGGCCACCGCGGAGCCCACGATCACCACGCCGTTGACCACGGCGGGCTTGGAGCCGGCCACCACTTCACCGGCGAAGATCTCCGGCTTGCTGGTGGGCATCTTCACCGAGCCCTTGTCGCCGAAGTCCTGGCAGGCCTTGCCGTCGCGCGCGTCGAAGGCCACCAGGCGGTAGCTGGTGGTGCCCAGGAAGATGCGCGACTTGCAGTGCGTGCCTTCGGCGGCCTTGTCATCCACCCAGTGGGAGATGCCGCGGCACTTCTGCATGCCGACCTTGGGGTCCTTGGGATCGTAGATCCAGCGCTGCTGGCCGGTGGCCGGGTCCAGCGCGATGACGCGGCGCGTGGTGGTGCAGACCAGCAGGTTGCCGTCGACCAGGGTCGGCTGGTCCTCGAAGGCGATCAGGGCCTGGGGGCCGTTCTTCGGCGGGACTTCACCGGTGTGGTATTCCCAGGCCTTCTCGAGCTGGCCGACGTTGGCCTTGTTGATCTGCGCCAGAGGCGAATACTTGGTGCCCAGCTGGTGCGCTTCGGGGCTGGCCGCCGCCGCGCAGTAAGTGACGCCTGCGAGCGCCAGCGCCAGCATCTGGCGGTACAACGGTAGGCGGATGCCCATGGATGTTCTCCCCTTGTGTCCTTGTTGTGCGGTGATGCCGCGGCTCAATGGATCGGGCCGTCGCGGGTGCTGAGGCGCCCGCCGCCGCGTCCGTGAACTGCGCCTTGTATTTCCGCGGCGATCGCCAGGGCGATCTCCTCCGGTGTCTCCGAGCCGATATCCAGGCCGGCGGGCGCGCTCAGCGGTGTCAGCGAGTCGCTGATGGCGCTGTGCATCTGGGCGGCGCGGTTGCGCGAGCCCACGGCGCCCAGGTAGAGCAGCGGCTGGTGGCGCAGCACGCGCAGGTAGTCCAGGTCGCGCTCGAGGTTGTGCGTCATCACCAGCACGGCGGTGCGTGCGTCGAAGCGCAGTTGCCGCTCCAGTTGCGCGGCGCCGCAGCGCAGCAGGCTGGCGCCAGCCGGCAGTAGGGGCGCGGGCGTGTCGTCGCGGTGGTCGACCAGCAGCGTGCTCCAGCCCAGGCCGCGGGCGATGCCGGCGAGCGCCAGGGTGGTGGTGCCGACGCCGATCAGCACCAGGCGCAGCGGTGCCTGCAGCCGCTCGACCAGCACCTGCATGCGCTGGCTGCCGCTGAGCACCTCGTCGAGCCGCGCGCCGTTGCCGGTCTCGCCGGACAAGGCCTGCGACAGCACGGCGTCGGCACCGCGGGCGTCGCCCAGCTCGTCGAGCACCAGCGTCTGGTTCCACAGCAGGCGGCGCGGGTGGGGCAGGCAGCGCCCCTCGGCGGCAAAGACGGTCATCAGGGTGCCCTGGCCACGCGCATCCAGGCACTGGGCGGCGGCATCGGCAAAGCGCAGGTCGGCGGGGGAGCGCAGCGGCTCCAGCAGCACTTCCATCTCGCCGCCGCAGCCCAGTTCCAGCAGGGCGTCGTAGCCGTGCTCGCGGTCGTAGCACAGCAGCCGCGCCTGGCCGGCCACGATCACCTCGCGGGCGCGCTCGACGATGTCGGCCTCGGGGCAGCCGGCCGAGAGGCCGCGCACGACACGGCCGTCACCATGGACCAGCATGCGCGTGCCGGCGCGCCGGAACACCGGCCCGCGGGTGCGCACCAGCGTGGCCAGGGCGGCGCCGCCGGCGAAGCCGCTGTCCTTGAGCTGGTCCAGGCCGGCCTTGAGGTCGGCGAATTCGTGAGGCGTCATGAACCCCGCCGCGCTTTATTGATGTCAGTACATTGACATTAAATAGTGGCCCTGGGGATTAGTCAACAGGTGTGTTGATCATCCGGGGGCTGGGGAAGCTCCCCTCGCCCGCGAGCGGGAGAGGGGCGGGGGGAGAAGGTTTCTGTAGTTCTAGCCTGTCACTGGAAGGCTAGATCTACAGCGCCCTCTCCCGCCCTTCGGGCACCCTCTCCCGCAGGCGGGAGAGGGGACTGATTACGCTCGTTCTCCCACCAGCTTGGCCGTTCCGAACACGCCCATCCTGACCTTGCCGACCAGTTGGTTGCCTTCGAGCTGCACGTCGTACTTCAGCGTCAGCGACATCGGCTTGGTGACCTTCAGGTCCCACTGCAGGTGGTTGCCGGAGATGCTGCCGGTGAAGCTGGCCTCTTCGCCCTTGGTGTAGAAGGTGCCACTGACCACGCTGCCGTCCACGGCGAGCTTGCCGGTGAAGGCTTGCGGGCCCATCGGGGTCGACAGCACGAAGCTCCACAGGCCATCGACCGAGGGCGCGGCGGGGCTGGTGATGTTTGCTTGCGGTGACGAGGGCGAGGGCAGGTTGATCGCGGCTGGCACCGGGTCGGGCGCCGTTGCGGGCTCGGCCTTCGGCGCGGGAATGTTCTTCTGGGCGATGGGCCGGCCTTCGATCAGCTCCAGCAGGCGCGGCGGCGTCAGCGGGAATTCGAGCTTCAGTTCGCCGAAGGGCGCCAGGGCGTCGGCGATGGCGTTGACCAGCGTGGGCGGGCCGACGATGCAGCCGCCTTCGCCGACGCCGCGGAAGCCGCCGACGGTCTGCGAGGGGGCCGAGGCGCCGTGCAGGTACTCGAAGACCGGGACGTCGAAGATCGTCGGCAGCATGTAATCCTTGTAGGTCACGGCCGTGGGATTGCCGCGTGCGTCGAAGCTGACCTCCTCGAACAGCACCTGGCCGATGGCCTGGGCGAGGCCGCCGGCGACCTGGCCTTCGACCACGGCGGGATTGATCATGTTGCCGACGTCTTCGCTGGAGACCCAGCGCAGGATCTTGACGAAGCCGGTGTCGACGTCGACCTCGACGATGCAGGCATGCGCGGCGCTGGTCAGGGTCAGTGGCGGCGGACAGTAGCGGTACTGCGTTTCCAGGCCGGCTTCCATGCCTTCCGGCAGGCGCTCCGGCTCGGCGTAGGCGACGTCGGCGATGTCGCGCAGGCTGCAGGTCTGCTGCTTGGCGCCCATGATGTGGACCGTGCCGCCGCGGATGAAGACGTCCTCTGCCTTCGCGTTGAAGACGTGCGCGGCGATGGCGCGGATCTTGTCGGCCATCAGGTCGGCGGCGCGGATGCAGGCACCGCCGCCGGCCACGGCCTGGCGGCTGCCGTAGGCGCCGGAGCCGTAGCCGCCGCGCGAGCTGTCGTCCTCGTAGACGGTGATGTCCTCGAAGGGCACGCCCAGGCGTTCGGCGACGACCTGCGCCATGGTGGTCTGCGTGCCGTGGCCCTGCGAATGCGTGGAGACGATGGCGCTGACCTTGCCGGTGGGCTCGATGCGGATGTGGCAGGACTCGCTGATCAGCACGATGACGCCGGCGGTGCCAGCGGTCGGCTCGATGTAGGTGGCGAAGCCCAGGCCCAGGTAGCGGCCTTGTTTGCGTGCCTCGGCCTGCTCGGCGCGGAAGGCGGCGACGTCGACCTTCTTCAGCAGTTCTTCCAGGCATTCGGCCGGGCTGATGTCTTCCAGCGCCAGGCCCATCGGCGTCATCGTGGGCTGGTCGGCCTTGGTGACGAGCGTCTTGCGGCGCAGTTCAATGGGATCGATCTTCAGCTTGCGGGCGGCGCGGTCCAGCAGCACCTCTCGCGCCAGCGATTCCAGAGCCCAGGGGCCGCGGTAGGCACCCAGGCCCACGGTGTTGCTGAACCAGCCCTTGGCGGAGAAGTTGAAGGCCGGCAGCTTGTGCGCGGCCCACAGGAACATCATCACCGCGATGTTGCTGTCGGCGCCGTGCGGGTAGGCGCCGTTGTTGATGCCGTAGTCGGCATGCGAGGCGATCAGGTTGCCTTCCAGGTCGAAGCCGACACGCAGCTTCATGTCCTGCTCGCGCGCCTGGTTGGCGGAGGTGAGGTTCTCCAGGCGGTCCTCGATCCACTTCAGCGGGCGGCCGAGGATCAGCGCGGCGGCGACCACCGCGGTCTCCTCGCGCCAGGGCTGGCCCTTGAGACCGAAGGAGCCGCCGACGTCCTTGGAGATGACGCGGAAGGTGGTCTGCGGCAGGTCGAAGGCCTGCGAGAACCAGCGCGCTGCGAGCTGCGGACCCTGGCAGGAGAGATACACCGTCATCTCGCCCGAGCCCTGTGGCGCCGCCACGACGCCGCGCGGCTCCATCGGTGACTGCGAGATGCGCTGGTGCTTCATCTCGATGACTTCGAGGTGCGGCGCGCTGGCCAGCATCTCCTCCAGGTCCGGATCGAGCTCGTCGGCGCCGGTGGCGGCGGCGACATTGGATTCGGTATCGGGATGGACCAGCACGCCGCTGCGGGCATCGTCCAGCGTGACGACCGGGTCTTCCTCGTCGTACTCCACCACGATCAGGCCGGAGGCGTCCTCGGCGATGTAGCGGTCCTGGGCGATCACCATCGCCACCGGGTCGCCGACATAGCAGACGCGGTCCACGGCGAGCAGCGGCACCGGCACCACCGGCGGTGCCAGGAAGAAGCTCAGCATGTTGGGCTGGTAGCGCTCCAGGTCCTTGGCGACCAGGACGGCGAATACACCGGGCAGCGCCTGCGCCGCCGAGGTATCGATGGACCTGATGCGGCCGCGCGCCATCGGGCTGCGGTGGAAGGCCACCTGCAGCACGCCGGGCGGGTTGACGTCGTCGGTGTAGACGCCGCGCCCGGTCAGCAGGCGCAGGTCCTCGGAGCGCGACTGGCGCTTGCCGATGTAGCGGTCGGTGAGGGGCTCGGGCTTGTTCATCCGTGATCCTCCACCGGGGCCACCGCTTCGCCGGCCAGGCGCAGCGCGGCGCGGCGGATGCCCTGGTAGCCGGTGCAGCGGCAGATGTGGCCGGACATGGCGTTGATCAGCGTCTCGGAGCTGGGCTTCTGCTCGCCCTGGGTCAGGGCGGCCAGGGTCATGCAGACGCCCGGGGTGCAGAAGCCGCACTGCAGGCCGTGCTCCTCGCGCAGGGTCTGCTGCACCGGGTGCAGCGGGCCGTCGCCGGTGGACAGGCCCTCCACCGTGGTGACGCTGCAGCCGTCGGCCTGCACGGCGAGCATCAGGCAGGAGCGCACGGCCAGGCCGTCGACCATCACGGTGCAGGCGCCGCAGACGCCGTGCTCGCAGCCGACGTGCACGCCGGTGTAGCCGGCGTTGCCGCGCAGGAAGTCGCAGAGGGTCAGGCGGCCTTCGACGCTGGCGTCGTGGGGGCGGTCGTTGATCTGCAGGTGAATGTTGTGGGTGCTCATGGCATCGCGAGTAGCGTGGAGGGGCCCCGCGCGAAGCGTGGGGATCCTAGCGTTATGAGTCGACGCCGGCATGGGGCTGCCCCGTCGCGTGCATGAATTGACATGGTTTGGTGCCTCATGCCCGCGCCTCCAGCGTCTCGCGCAGCGCGCGGGCGAACATGCGGCGGCCCACCGTGCGGCGGTATTCCGATGTCGCGTGGTGATCGTCGAAGGGCGCGGTGTCGGCAATCGCCAGCTCGGCGATGGCGGCGTGGTCGACCTGGTCGATGGACTGGCCGAGCAGCGCGGCCTCGGCCTGGCGCGCCTTGATCGGCGTGGGGCCCATGCCGAACCAGGCAAGACCCGCCTTGGTCACCTTGCCGTCCTGCACGGTGATGGCGCCGGTGAGGCCCACCAGGGCGAAGTCGCCGGGGCGCTGCGCCAGTTCCTTGAACATCCAGCGCGTGCCGGTGGGCCACTCGGGCACGAGGATGTCGGTGACCAGCTCGTCGAATTCCAGCGCGGTGGCGTAGGGGCCGATGTACAGTTCCTCGGCGGCGATGCGGCGCTTGCCGCGCCTGGCCGAGCGCACCTCCACCGAGGCACCGAGCGCGACCGAGGTGGCGGGCAGCTCCGCCGCCGGCTCGCCCAGCGCGATGGAGCCGCCGATGGTGCCGCGGTTGCGCGTCTGGTGATGGCCGACGTGCTTCACGGCGGTGACCAGCAGCGGCTGGGCACTGCCCAGCGTGGTGTCGGCGATGGCCTCGTTCTGGCGCGTGACGGGGCCGATGCGCGTGTGGCCATTGGCGCGCGACACGCCCTTGAGCGCGGCGATGCGGTTGATGTCCACCAGCAGGAAGGGCTGGCTCATGCGCAGTGCCAGCAGCGGCATCAGCGTCTGCCCGCCGGCGAGGATGGTGGCGCCGCCACCGGCTTCGGCCAGCAGGCCGCAGGCCTCCTCGATGGTGGCGGGGGCGTAGTAGTCGAACGGTGCCGGCTTCACCGGCGATCCTCGAGCAGCTTGGCCAGCAGCGCGGCGTCGAGCGTGACGACCGGTGCGGCGGCGCGGCGGCCGAACTCGAAGCCGGCAGCGGCGACGATCACGGTCAGCAGGCCGATGGCCAGCCCCATCCAGGCCGACTCGCCGCTGCCGCCCTGGCCGATGAGGTAGCCGACAAAGCCGGAGACCACCATGGCGAGGATCCAGGCCATCGGCAGGCCGCCGGAAGCGGGAGCGGCGGAGTACGAGGACGAGCGGGCGACGCTGCGCGAGGCGGAGGCGCCGGCCTCCGCGGGGGCGGCGGCCGCTTCGGCGTCGCCGCTGACGATCTTGCCGAACTGCTGGAAGAAGCGGGCGGCGAGCTGCTTGGCGGTGGCGTCCATGATCGGGCCGCCGAGCTGCGCCAGGCGGCCGCCGATCTGGGCGTCCATCTCGTAGGCGAGCAGCGTGCCGCCGTCGGCTTCGCTGAGCTTGACCTTGGCGATGTTCTTGACGAAGCCCACCGTGCCGCCCTGGGCCTCGATGGTCAAGGTGTAGCTGTTGAGCGGGTCGATGTCGGACAGGGTGACGGTGCCGGTGAAGCGTGCGCCGATGGGGCCGATCTTGATCTCGGCGATGGCACGCATGCGGTCCTCGGATTCCTTCTCCACCATCTGGCAGCCGGGAATGCTGCGGCGCAGGACATCGGGATCGTAGAGGCCGTCCCAGACCTGTTGCCGGGAGGCGGGAATCCGCTGCTGTCCTGTCATCTGCATGGCTTGGCGTCTCTTGAGTCTGCTGGGCTGGAGAACCCCGGCACGGCGGGCCCGGAATAGGCGTCAGGGTTCTGCCGCCATTTTGTCCCAAAACCCGCGGTGCCGCCTTGATGTGCCGCCGCGCTCCATTGCCGTGTGCTGAAGTGAGATTTGACCTCCGCGGCATTTTTCATTGTTGCAGTGCAAGGCGAGCCCTAAGGTCTTGTACGCGCTGCCCGATCCGGCCTGCCGCGGCAGGCAAGGCCGACGGCTTGACCCTTCTTGATATTGGTGTCAGTGTCATGACATCAATAGAAAGGACGTTTCCATGGACAGCAGCAGCCAGGCAGGGGCGGTCTACTTCGACCCCTACCAGCCCGAGATCGCCACCAACCCCTATCCGGTCTTCCACCGCCTGCGCGAGGAAGCGCCCCTCTACTACAACGAGGAGCACGACTTCTACGCGGTGAGCCGCTTCGAGGACGTGGAGCGGGGCCTGCAGGACCGCGAGACCTTCATCTCCGGCAAGGGTGCGATCCTGGAGATCATCAAGGCCGAGGCGGAATTCCCGCCGGGCGTGCTGATCTTCACCGATCCGCCGGTGCACACCATGTACCGCACGATGCTGCAGCGCATGTTCACGCCCAAGCGCATGATGTCGCTGGAGGCCAAGGTGCGCGAGGCCTGTGTCCGCTGCCTGGATCCGCTGGTGGGCAGCGGCCGCTTCGATGTGATCGAGCAGTTCGGCGCGCAGATGCCGATGCACATCATCGGCTCGCTGCTGGGCATTCCCGAGCAGGACCACCAGAAGGTGCGCGAGCGCGTGGACGCGGTGATGCGCACCGAGGCTGGGCAGAAGATGGATACCGAGGAGCTCGCGTACATCGGCGAGGGTTTCGAGGACTACATCGAGTGGCGCTCCAAGAATCCCTCGGACGACGTCATGACCGAGCTGCTCACCACCGAGTTCAAGGACGAGACCGACACGCTGCGCCGGCTCGATCGTGACGAGGTGCTGACCCTGGTGAACGTGCTCGCCGGTGCCGGCAACGAGACCACCAACCGTCTGATCGGCTGGACCGCCAAGGTGCTGGCCGAGCATCCCGAGCAGCGCCGCCAGATCGTGGAGAACCGTGCGCTGATCCCGGCGGCGGTGGAGGAGATCCTGCGCTACGAGCCGCCGGCGCCGCACATGTCGCGCTACGTCGCGCGCGACGTGGTGGTGCAGGGCCAGACCGTGCCCAAGGGCAGCGCGATGATGTTCCTGGTGGGATCCGCCAACCGCGACGAGCGCCGCTTCGAGAACGGCGAGAGCTTCAACATCCACCGCCCGGTGCGTTCGCACCTGTCGTTCGGCTACGGCATCCACACCTGCGTGGGTGCGGTGCTGGCGCGCCTGGAGGGCCGCATTGCGCTCGACGAGATGCTCAAGCGCTTCCCGGAGTGGGATGTGGACCTGGGCAAGGCGGAGCTGTCGCCGACGTCGACGGTGCGCGGGTGGGAGACGTTGCCGGTGGTGGTGCGCTGAACGGATGCGATCCCCTCTCCCGCTTGCGGGAGAGGGGGCTCGGTGGAGGTTACGCACCGCGCCGCCGATTGAAGGCTCCCCCTCACCCTCGGTCCCTCTCCCGCAAGGGGAGAGGGAAGACAAGCAGGGATGGCGCTGTTACGGCCGCTTGCCTTCCTGGATCGCCTTCTCGACCAGGCCGATCACCCAGGTGATCGCCTTCGTGGCGCGGTCTGCGTCCAGTTGCCAGGCCGAGCCCAGGCGTTCGAAGTAGGTCGGCGTCCAGAACAGGTCCAGCATCGCCGCGGCCATCTCCTGTTCCTGCTCGGTCCAGCCGCGGCTGGCGCGCGCGACGGCGGCCAGCAGCATGCGCCGCCGCTGCACGTCCAGCTCGGCCAGGCCCGGGTCCACGCCTTCCTGTGACGAGGGCGGGAAGGACGACAGGTAGCGATACAGGTGCGCCGTCAGCCCGGCGAACTCGGGCAGTTCCAGGTGTTCCAGCGGCATGCCGGATTCCTGCACCAGGCGCTGCAGGATGGCGTCGCGCAGGGCGCGTTCGGTGGCGAAGTAGCGGTGTACCGTGCGCTCGCTGATGCCGGCGCGCTGGCCTACCGCCTTGAAGGTCATCTCGCGCCAGTCCCAGGCCGGCAGGCCGTGGGCGATCTCCGCGCCGGCGGTGAGGATGCTCTCGCGGGTCTCCGCCGTCTGCTGGCGGCGCAGGGGGCTGTCGTACTGCCGTTTCGGGGCCGCCGGCTTGGCAGCCTTCTTCTTTCGGACCCTGGTGGTCGGCCTCATCGGGCGGTTACTCGGCAACGGGGAGCGGCTGGGAAACGATGCGGCTGCGGTTTCTCCCCGTGTAACGCACAGGGGCGCAGTAGCGGCAGCCGGCATGTTACAGCAAGAGGCCGGCGGGTCATGCAGCCCCGCCGGCCCCGGATTCCGCGCCCGTGACTCTACCGGCTCAGGCGGCCACGCGCTGCGCCACCAGGGCGTCGTAGCTGAGGAACTTGGTGGTGGACCAGCCGCCGTCCAGGGCCAGCGTCTGGCCGTTGATGTAGCTGCCTTCCGACGAGGCGAGGAAGTGCACGGCGTTGGCCACGTCCTCGACGGTGCCGTCGCGGTTGAAGGGCGTCATTTCCTGGTTGGTGCGCTGGAAGCCCTCGGTGTCCCAGAAGTCTCGGGTCATGTCGGTCTTGATGACGCCAGGAGCGACGAGGTTGGCGCGGATGCCGGCGGAGCCGTACTGCACGGCCAGGGCCTGGGTCATGCCGATCAGCCCGGCTTTCACCGCGCAGTAGATGCCGCCGTTGAGGCCGCCGACGATGCCGTAAACCGAGCCCACGCAGAGGATGGACGAGCCGGCCTTCATGACGCCGAGGGCTTCGCGCGCGAAGCGGAAGGGCGCCTTCAGGCTGGTGTCGATGACCTCGTTCATCATGCGGTCGTCGGTGTCGCGGTGCGGTGCCCAGCTGCCCGAGCCGGCGTTGTTGACCAGGCAGTCGAGGCGGCCGAATTCCTGCATCGCCAACGCGACGGCGCGCTGCGGCGCGTCTTCGGCGGTCACGTCGGTGGCCAGGGTGCGTACCTCGGTGGTCTTGGCCAGTTGCGCCGCCAGTGCTTCCAGCTTCTCCGGCCGGCGGGCGACGGCGACGATGGCCCAACCTGCGGTGGCAAAGCGGCGCGCAATGGCCTCGCCGATGCCGGCGCTGGCGCCGGTGATGAGTACGACGGGCTTCTGGGAAGTCTTGTTGTTCATGCCATCCTCCATTAACGGTGCGGCCGCTCACGGGGGCGGGCCTGATGGCCTCATCTTATCGGCGGGCACCAGGGGGAATGCGGCGGCACTGCGGCCGCAGGCACGAGCAGGATCGTGGACAGACCAGCCTGTGCGGAAGCAGCGCCGATCAGGCGGCGCGGCGCAGTTCCAGGTTGCGACGGAAGCGCTGCGGGGTCGATCCGGTCCAGCGCTTGAAGGCGCGGCCGAAGCTCGATTGCTCGGCGTAGCCCAGCATGGCGGCGACGTCGTCCAGCGACAGCTCGTCGCGCTCGAGATAGCTCTGGGCCAGGTTGACGCGCTGCTGCTCGAGGATGTCGGAGAAGCGCAGGCCGGCTTCGCTGAGGTTGGCCTGCAGGGTGCGCACCGAGGTGCCGAGCTTCTTGGCGCAGTGCTCGATGGTGCAGTTGCCGGAGGGCAGGGCGCCGCGCACGTAGTCCTCCACGCGCTCGACCGTGCTGGTGCGCGAGGCCGAGCGCACGCGGCCCAGGTAGCCGCCCAGCAAGCGGAACAGCAGGCGGTTGGCGCTGCCCACGGGCTGGTTCAGCGCCGACGTGGGGAAGGCGATGGCGTTGACCGAAGACTTGTGGAAGGTGCAGCCGAAATGGCTACTGATCTCGGGCAGGTCCTTGGCGCGGCTGTCGACCGCGAGATTGACGTAGCGCGGCAGGAAGGAGCGCCCGCCGACCTGGCGCAGCAGCTTCAGGATCAGCAGCGTGCCCTTGTACTCGGCCTGCTTGTTCTGGCCCAGGTCGGTCTGCATGTGCCAGCGCAGTTCCGAGGTGTCCTTGCCCTCGGCCAGTTCCAGCACCGCCACCGGCGAGTGCACCACGGGAATGAAATTGATGAAGCCTTCCACCGCCTCGCGGAAGCTGGAGGCGGAGCGGCACAGCGAGGCCACCGAACCGAACACGTCGGGGTCCTGGAACTTGGCCATGCGCAGGCCGAACAGGGGATCGTTGAAGGAGGTGCTGCAGTATTCCAGGAGGTCCACCAGCGACTGGGTTTCGATATAGGAGTCCGGATCACGGATGGCGCGCGCATCAATGCCGTGGCGCTCCAGCAGCGGGCGCGGGTCCACGCCCAGGGTGCGGACGAGCTCGGTGAAGCCGGTCAGGTTGGCCGCGCGCATCTGGTTGGCCATAGGCATGGAGTCCAGGGGGCCTTCCAGGCTGAAAAAGTGTCCGTCACTCATCGGCGCGTCTCTCCTCGCGGCGGTTGCAGGCCCCTCGCATGCGTGGTGCGGAGGCCGGTGCTGCCTGAAGGGTAATAATCAACAATGATGGTTTATATGCGCAAGGAAAATATTCCCTTGGCAATGAGGGGCATGCGCGAGCGAGCCCGGTCGGCGGCTGCCGGGCAGGGCAAGAAGGCCTGCCGGCCGGGACTGGATGGGAAGGATTCTCGACTGGGCACTGCCGTTGCAGGCAAGCGCGGCGCCCATCGGTGGACGGCGAGCCTGCCTTTACATTTGCATCCTGCCATAGATAATCAACAACGTTGATCAAATTTGATGATGGCGCGGCCGGGTTGCCGGTTCCCTCCGTGGTGGAGGACTGCCGCCGTCCGATCCTGGCAATTCATCCAAGGGAGCAAGCACATCATGGAACTGGCGGGCAGGACCATCGTCATCACCGGGGCACTGGGAATCCTGGGCCGCCAGGTCGCCGAGGCGGCCGTTGCTGCCGGGGCCACGGTGGTGGCGGTGGACCGCGTGGATGGAGAGCCGCCGCGCGGCGCGCAGGCCTGGCCGGCGCTGGACCTCGGCGACGCCAAGGCCACGCAGGAGGCCCTGGCGGCAATCGCCGCCCGCCATGGCGGCATCGATGGCCTGGTCAATATCGCCGGCGGCTTCCGCTGGGAGACCGTGGCGGACGGTTCCATCGACACCTGGGACCTGCTGTACCAGATCAACCTGCGCACGGCGGTCAATGCCTGCCGGGCCGCGCTGCCGAAGCTGCGCGAGGGCGGACGCATCGTCAACATCGGTGCGGCCGGGGCCACCAAGGCTGCCATGGGCATGGGCGCCTACGCCGCGTCCAAGGCGGGAGTTGCCCGCTTTACCGAGGCGCTGGCGGAAGAACTCAAGGACCGTGCGATCACGGTCAACGCCGTGCTGCCCAGCATCATCGACACGCCAGCCAACCGGGCGGACATGCCCGACGCGGACCACTCGCGCTGGGTGCGCCCGCAGGAGCTGGCCGAAGTGATCCTGTTCCTGCTGGGGCGCGGTGCCTCGGCCGTGACCGGTGCGCTGATCCCGGTGACGGGCAGGGTCTGACACTGCGCGGACAGTCTGGAACGGCAGTCGACAAAGCTGCCGTTCCAGACTGAAACGCCAGCGGTTCGGGACATTGCACGGCCGGACCGTTTGCGTATGATGGTAAGCAACACTGTTGATCTAATAACCGGGACGCCATCCATGGCGGGCGAAGACCATTCCCGGTGTGCATGCGGGCGCCGTCGAGGCGCACCCAGGAGGAGGGCTGATGAGGCAGGTGGCATACGTCAACCTGAAGGATGACCGGTATCCCGCCGCGGGCCTGATGCCGCGTGGCCCTTCCGGAGTGCGTCCGTGACCGCCCCCGCTTCCGCCCCTGTCACCGTCATCGTCGGCGCGGGCCAGGCCGGTGGCGATCTCGCCACGGCGCTGCGCCAGACCGGCTACGCCGGCCGCATCGTCCTGGTCGGCGACGAGGCCGCGGTGCCGTATCGCCGTCCTCCGCTGTCCAAGGCGTTTCTCTCCGGTGACATTGGCGAGGATGCGCTCTACATCAAGTCGCGCGAGGCCTACGCCAAGCACGATATCGAGCTGCTGACCGGCGTGCGCGTGGAAGCGATCGATCGCGCCGCGCATACGGTGACGCTTTCCGATGGCCAGGTCCTGTCCTACGACAAGCTGGCGATCACCACCGGCGGCCGTGCGCGCCGTCTGCCGTTGCCGGGCGCCGAACGGCCCAACGTGCACTACGTGCGCACCATCGAGGACATCGGCCGGCTGCGCCAGCAGTTCAAGGCCGGCAAGCGCCTGGTGATCGTGGGCGGTGGCTACATCGGCCTGGAAGTGGCGGCCGTCGGCATCAAGAAGGAGTTGCAGGTCACGCTGGTGGAGGCGATGCCGCGGCTGCTGGCCCGCGTGACCGGCCCGGAGCTGTCCGAGTACTACGACTCGGTGCATCGCCGCCATGGCGTGGATATCCGCCTGGGTGCCGGCGTGCGCGAACTGGAGTACGACGACCGGCAGGTGACAGCCGTGATCCTGCAGGACGGCACGCGGGTGCCGGCGGATCTGCTGATCGTCGGCATCGGCCTGATCCCCAACACCGAGCTGGCCGAGCAGGCGGGCCTGGCGGTGGACAACGGCGTGCTGGTCGATCTCTACGCGCAGACCAGCGATCCGGACATAGTCGCCGCCGGTGACTGCACCAATCATGACAACGGCTTCCTCGGGCGCCGCACGCGCCTGGAGTCGGTGCCCAATGCCAGCGAGCAGGCGCGCGTCGCCGCCGCCAGCATCTGCGGGCAGCGCCTGCCGCATGCCAGCGTGCCCTGGTTCTGGTCGGACCAGTACAACCTCAAGCTGCAGATGGTGGGCCTGTCGCAGGGCTACGACCAGGTCGTGGTTCGCGGCTCGATGGCCGCCGACAGCTTCGTGGCTTTCTACCTGCAGCAGGGCGTGGTGATCGCCGTGGATTCGGTGAACCGCGCGCCCGATTTCATGGTGGGCAAGAAGATGGTGGCGGCACGCCTGCGCGCGGACCCCGCCGTGCTCGCCGACGAGTCGGTCGTCCTGAAGTCCCTGGTGGCCTGAACCATGACCAGCGCCGCTGCCAAAGCTGATCCGGTGGTGCTGGTGACCGGCGCCTCGCAGGGTATCGGCGCGGCGATCGCAAGACGCTTCGCTGTGGGCCTGCCAGCCGCACGGCTGGCCCTGGTGGCGCGCAACCAGCAGCGTCTCGAGCAGGTTGCTCAAGCGTGCTGGGCCGACGGTGCCCAGGCGGAGGCCTTTGCGGCGGACATCACCGATCCCGAGCAGGTGGAACGGATGGCGCAGGCGGTGCAGCAGCGCCTCGGCCCGGTGGATGTGCTAATCAACAACGCCGGCCACTGGCGCGGCGGGGCGGTGCAGGACATGCCGGTGTCGGAGTTCCTGCTGACGCTGCAGGAGAACCTGGTAGGGGCCTTCGCGGTGACGCGTGCCTTCGTGCCGGCCATGATCGAGCGCCGCCAGGGCGACATCTTCTTCACCTCGTCCACCTCCGGGCTGGAAGGCCTGGCGAACAACGCCGCCTACTGCGCCGCCAAGCATGGCGTGACCGGGCTGGCCCGTGCCTTGCGCGCCGAGCTGTCGCCGCAGGGCATCCGCGTGTGCTGCGTCTACCCCGGCCCCACGGATACCCCGACCTGGGACGGCAGCGACGCCGACGTCAGCCGCTTCATGTCGGCCGAGGATGTCGCCCAGGTCTTTTTCGACGCCTACCAGCTTTCACGCCGCTCGATGGTCGAGGACATCGTCCTCCGGCCGCCGAGCGCCGTCTGAACGACGTTGCTGTCAGTGTCCCCAGTCATCGAATTCTCTGGGATCCGGTACGGATTCCAAACGTATAGCGAGGAGACTTGAAGATGTATCGGTTCAATTCAATGCAGTGGAGAGGCGGTCTTGCGGTCCTCGCGAGCCTGTTTGCGGCGGGTGTCTACGCGGCGACGGTGTCCGACGTGTCCAAGACCGGGGACCAGTGGCTGGTGGCGCAGGTCGACGCGCAGAAGCGCGTGGATGCGCTGGCCGAGCAGGGCCGCGACCTGGCCAACGACTACCGCACGACGCTGCGCGAGACCGAGGGCCTGAAGCTGTACCTGCAGCAGCTGCGCGCGCAACTGAAGTCGCAGCAGGACGAAATGGTGGTGATCCGCCAGGAATCCTCCGAGCTGGAGCGCACCAACATCGAGATCCTGCCGCTGATGCAGCGCATGCTCGGCTCGCTGGAGCAGTTCGTGCAGCTGGACGTGCCCTTCCTGAAGGAAGAGCGCGTGGGGCGCGTCGCTCGCCTGAACGAGATGATGCCGCGCGCCGACGTGACGGTCTCCGAGAAGTACCGCCGCATCGTCGAGGCCTACCAGATCGAGATGGAATACGGCCGCACCATCGAAGCCTATCGCGGCAAGCTGGGCGACAAGGAAGTGGACTTCCTGCGCGTGGGCCGCGTTGGCCTGTTCTACCAGACGCCGGACGGCGCCGAGACCGGTTACTGGGATCGTGAGAAGAAGGACTGGAGCGCCGGTGGTGAGTACAGCGAAGGGGTCAAGGAAGGCCTCAAGGTCGCCAAGAAGCAGACCTCTCCGAACCTGCTGATCGTCCCCGTCCAGGCCGCTGCGAGCAAGTAAGCCATGAAACTCAACAACACTCTCCGTATCCTGGCGGTTGCCTCCCTCGGCGTCATCGGCCTGCCGGCCCTGGCCCAGGCACCAGCCGCCCCGGCGCAGGCCAAGACCCTGGACGAACTGCTCGAGCAGGTTCGCAGCGCCGACGCGCGCGACGCCAAGGTCAATGCCGAGCGCGAGGCCCGCTTCGCCGGCGCGCGTGACCAGCAGCAGAAGCTGCTGAACGAAGCCAACGTCGAGAAGACCGCGCTGGAGAACCAGTCCGCCGCACTGGTGAAGCAGTTCGAGGACAACGACCGTCTGATCGGCGAACTGACCCAGGCCCGCGACATCAAGGCCGGCAACCTCGGCGAACTGTTCGGCGTCATGCGCCAGACCGCTGGCGACTTCGCCACGGTGGCCCGTAACTCGATGCTGACCGCGCAGTTCCCGGACCGCGTCGCCCAGATCGACCGCCTGGCGCAGACCAAGACCATGCCGCCGATGGAAGACCTGAACCGCTTCTGGTTCGAGATGCAGCGTGAAATGACCGAAGGCGGCAAGGTCACCCGCATCCAGGCCAAGGTCACCGCCCCGGACGGCGCCCAGACCGACAAGACGGTCCTGCGCGTCGGCCCCTTCGTGGCGGTGTCGGACGGCAAGTTCCTGGAATACACCACTGGCGCCAATGCCTTCAGCACGCCGCCGAAGCAGCCGCCGGGCAAGTTCGGTGGCATCGCCGGGGACTTCGAGGAAGAGGGCAGCGGTTACCACGCCATGGTCATCGACCCGACCCGCGGCGTGCTGCTGAACCTGTTCTCGCAGCGCCCCAGCATGGTCGACCGCATCGTCGAAGGTGAGGCCGTCAACTGGCTGATCCTGGCCATCGGCCTGATCGGCACCATCATCGCTGTCTATCAGTTCAGCTACCTGCTGATGACCAGCAACAAGGTCAACCGCCAGCTCGCCAACCTGAACCAGCTCAGCACGGACAACCCGCTGGGCCGCGTCCTGCTGGCCTTCCGGGGCAACAATGCGCCGGGCACCAACGAGGACTCCGAGGTCATCGAGCTGCGCGTCTCCGAAGCCGTGCTCAAGGAACTGCCGCCGCTGGAACGCGGCCAATCCTTCCTCAAGCTCGGCGTCGCCGCCGGCCCGCTGCTGGGCCTGGTCGGTACCGTTGTCGGCATGATCCACACCTTCCAGGTGATCACCGAGTCCGGCTCGGGCGATCCGAAGCTGATGGCCGCCGGTATCTCCATGGCCATGATCGCCACCCTGCTGGGCCTGGGCATCGCCATCCCGCTGCTGTTCGCCAACAGCGCCCTGCAGAGCCGCTCCAAGCGCGTCATCCAGATCCTGGACGAGCAGAGCACGGGGCTACTGGCCGAGCTGATCGAGAAGCGTCGTGCATAGGACCTGTCATCGCACCCTCCGATCGCAGCGCCGGGGGTCACTTGGGCTCCGTGCGGCAGGCGGGCGCGGTGATGGACCGGATCTGCGGCAGGCCTTCGCGGCAGCGGGAAGCGCCCAAGCGGCCCCGGCCCTTCGGGTTATCCCCGCCGCGGGCGCCAGGCGTTGTTGCTCGTCGGTTATTTGGGCCCACCAAACGCCCTTCTCGCGCCTAGCCTGGCACCCGCGACGGGGCAACGCTGCGACCGGAGGATGCAATGACAGGTCCTGAAATCCTGATGTCGCCGTTCCACGCGGTTAGCCAGCTGATCATCGCTGGCGGGCCGTTCGTGATCTGGATCCTGGTGGCCGGCATCACGATGTGGACGCTGATCTTCGAGCGGCTGTGGTTCCACAAGGCCCGCATGCCCTACATGGTCAGCGGCATGCTGGCCGAATGGCAGGCGCGGCCCGAGCATCAGTCCTGGGCCTCGCACCAGATCCGCAAGGCGATGATCTCGCGGCTCAACGGCGCCATGGCGGAGAACATGCCGGTCCTGAAAGTACTGATCCCCATGTGCCCGCTGTTGGGCCTGGTGGGCACCGTGCACGGCATGCTCGAGGTGTTCGACTCCATGTCGATCCTGGGCTCGGCCGATGCCAGAACAATGGCGTCCGGCGTGTCCAAGGCCATGAACTGCACGATGACGGGCCTGGCGGTGAGCGTGACCGGGATGTATCCGGTCTTCTATTTCCAGTCGACGATCCGCAAGCAGACCGAGCTGCTCGCCGACCGGTTCAGCTTCTAACAGGAACGTACCATGGGACTGCGCCACCGCCGCCAGCACGTCGAGCATGACGAAGAGGCCATCGACCTCGCGCCGATGCTCGACTTCGTCCTGAACCTGCTGATCTTCTTCATCATCACGGCTGTGTTCGTGAAGGAAGTGGGCCTGAGCCTCAACACGCCTCCTCCGGCGCCGCCGAAGCAAAAGGAAGAAGAGGACAACAGCACGCTGTTCATCGCCGTACACAAGAACGGCGACATTTCGATCGACCAGCGCCTGGTGGACCCGGCCGCGATCCGCGCCAACGTCGAGCGCTTCCGCGGCGAGAAGCCGGAGGGGCCGGTGATCGTGATTGCCAATACCAAGGCACCTACGGGCGTGGTGGTCAAGGCGATGGACCAGGCACGGGCCGGTGGCGCGATGAACGTCATGCTGCAGCCCACTGCCAGCAAGTAGCAGCCCAGAGCGAGCCGAGGAGAAACTCATGCAAGCCCGCCGACATGCAACAGACGACGGACATCACGGCATCGACCTGGCGCCGATGCTGGACTTCGTGCTGAACCTGCTGATCTTTTTCATCATCATCACCAGCTTCGTCAAGCAGGCTGGCGTGAAGGTCGACAAGGAGCAGGCCGAGACGGCCGAGTCCAAGGCCAGCGGCAACATCCTGATCGCCGTTCGTCCCAACGGCGAGGTCTGGATGGACCGCAAGAAGGTGACGATGCCGGAGGTGCGGGCGCTGGTGGAGCGCATGCACGCCGAGCGCCCCGAGGACACGGTGGTGATCCTGGCCGACAAGGCTTCTGAAAGCGGCATCATGGCCCAGGTGATGGACCAGGTCCGTGCCGGCGGCGTGCAGAGCGTGTCGGTGGCGACCAAGGGAGCGGAGTGATGGCCAATTCCACGTCCATGGGTGATCGCGTGCCGCTGTTCGTGGTGGATCGCCGGACCGGCAATCCGCTGCCGCCGGAGTTGCCGCCCGAAGGTCCGCTGGCCCGGCTGCATGCCGGCCCCCTGCGTTTCTTCCTGCCCTTCCTGGTCTCCAGCGTGGCGATGGTGGGGCTGTTCTGGCTGCTCTACGCGCTGATCCACGCCACGACCGGTGCGCAGGGCAACAGCGAGATCCTGCCGACGGTGGATTTCGTGCGCCTGGCCAAGAATTTCGAGATCGAGAGCCGCAACCGCAAGCCGCCGCCGGAGATGCCGGACCGCCCCGAGGCGCCGCCCGAGGTGCCGGTGCAGCAGACCCAGATCAAGGGTCCGACCAACACCAACGTCGCCATCAACATGTCGCTGGAGAACTCGACGCAGGTGAAGTCCAACTTCGGCCTGTCGTCCACCGACGGCGAGTACCTGCCGATCGTGAAGGTGGCGCCGATGTACCCGGCGCGCGCTCAGAGCCAGGGGATCGAGGGTTGGGTGCTGGTGCAGTTCACCGTTACCGAGTCCGGCAGCGTGATCAACCCGGTGGTGATCGAGGCACAGCCGCAGGGTGTCTTCGATGAGGCGGCCAAGAAGGCGGTGACGAAGTTCAAGTACAAGCCGCGCGTGGAGAATGGCAGGCCGATCGCCGTGCCCAACGTGCAGCACCTGATCCGCTTCGAGCTCGAAAAGTAATGAGGTCTGCAGTGAGATCGAAAAACCTGTTGCTGCGCGTCCTGCTGGTGCTGGCCATGGTGCTGGGGGCGGGCGCTGCCGAATATTCCTTTGCCAAGGAAAAGGGCAAGGGCAAGCCGGCACCGCCGCCCACCAAGCAGACCCAGGTGATCCGCGCCGAGACCTACAAGAAGATGGAGGTTGCGCAGAAGGCCTTCGAGGCCAAGGATTACCCGGCGGCCACGAAGGCGCTGGACGAGCTGAAGGCCGGCGAGGCCAAGCTCAACGACTACGAGCGCGCCACGCTGTATAGCCTCTACGCGGCGGTTTTCTATGCCCAGGACAACCTGCCCAAGACGGTGGAGTCGTACAACCTGGTGCTGAAGCAGCCGAACCTGCCGGACGGCCTGCGTGACAGCAGCCTCTACGCCCTGGCGCAGATCTATTTCATCGCCGAGAACTACGACAAGGCCATCGTGGTGGTGAAGCGTTGGTTGTCGCTGGTGGCGGAGCCGAGTCCGGAAGGTTACGCGCTACTGGCGCAGGCCTATTACCAGACCCAGAAGTACGCCGAGGCCGAGAAGGCGCTGGTGACCTCGCTGCAGATCTCCAAGCAGCGCGGGCAGGCGCCCAAGGAAGCGGCGCTGGCGCTGCTGCGCGCGATCTACTACGAGCGCAAGGAGTACGAGAAGGCCGCCAGGGTGTTGGAAGTGCTGGTGGGCCTGCAGCCGGGCAAGAGTACCTATTGGCAGCAGCTCGCCGGCATGCGCGGGCTGATGGACCAGCAGCGCGAGCAGGTGCGGCTGATGCACGCGGCCTACCGGGCGCAGCTGCTCACCAACGAATCCGACCTGCTCAACCTGGCCCGCCTGTACATGGTGACCGACGTGCCCTATCCGGCGGTGCGCCTGCTGGCACAGGGCATGAAGAACAAGACCATCAAGGTCAGCGCCGAGAACCTGCAGCTGTATGCGCAGGCACTGGCCATGTCCAAGGAATACAAGCAGCAGATCCCGGTGCTGCAGAAGCTGGCCACCATGACCGGGGAGGCCAAGCACTACGTCTACCTCGGGCAGGCCTACAACGAGACCGGCGACTGGACCAGTGCGGCGGAAGCCTTCCGCACCGCGCTGAAGGCACGGGGCATGGACAAGCCTGCGGATGCGCACATGCAGCTGGGCACGGCGCTGTTCAACGCCAACAAGTTCTCCGAAGCACGCTCGCATTTCGTGGCGGCTACGGAGGCCCCGGCACTGGCCCAGGCGGCCGGCAACTGGATCAAGTTCGTGGACCAGGAAATCGCGCGCCGCGACGCGGTGAAGGATTTGTAACCCGCGGGGGCGGGACGCTTGCCTCATGAAGACGGTGCTCAGGGAAGAGGAAGGGGAGTCCGGGTGGCCCGATCGCCGCCGACGGGTGCTCCGGGGCGCTGCCGGACGGACGGCAAGCAGGGTGGCGACCCTCGCCAAAGTCTCCTCCCCTGACCCGGAAAGTCAGGATTTCACGGTGCCAGCGCGAAACATCGCTGGCGCCGTTTCTTTTTTCCGCAGGGGCCTGGTGCCTCGCGGGGTGGGGTGAGCGGCGCTTCGTTTCAGTAGGATTTCAGCCAGCGTCAGCCTGGCAGGTATGGCAACGGGGGGAGAAGGCGATGCTGCAAAGACTGTTGATGGTGCTATCCATCGGCGCAGCGCTGGGCATGCTGGCGGTGCTGGTGGTTCGCACCCAGGGGGAGCCGCAGACCATCGAGGGGCATCTCGGCCGCATGACGGCCCTGGCCCAGCTGGGCGCGGCCAATGCGGAGGCCGATACCCAGGTCATGCGGGCGCGCCTGAGCCTGGATTCCGACGCCGAGGGCCTGACGGATGCCATGCGCCGCCTGGAATCGGCGCGCACGGCCCTGGCGCTGCACCGTGACGGCCTGCGCTCGGTTTCGCGTGACGTCGGCAATGCCGTGTCCGGACTGCTGCAGCAGCTCGACGACAAGCAGGCGCTGCTGGGCTCGTATCGCAGCCAGGTGGGTGACTTCGCCGTGTCCTACCGGCAGTTCGGCGAGCAGGGAGACCTCCTGCTGGCCGATCCGGCGCTGGTGGGGGACGGCGCGCTGCGCGGCGTCGTGCGCCGCCTGCTGGAAGAGGTCACCACCTACAGCCTGCAGTCCGTGCCCACCAACCAGGACAGCCTCGACAGCCTGATGACGCAGGTGACGGTGGCGGCGGGCTCCGCATCGCCGCTGCGTAGCCGCCTGATGTCCCTGAGCAATGCCGCCGCCCGCGTGGTGGGCGACAAGGACCAGCTCACGGCCGTGGCCGGCAAGCTGGGCGAGGTGCCGGTGGCGGCGACGCTGGACAAGCTGCAGAAGAACTACACCGCGCACTACACGCAGGCCGAGGCCAACCTGGCCCGCTACCGCCTGCTGCTGGCGATCTATGCCTGCGCGCTGCTGGTGGTGTTCGGCCTGGTCGGCTGGCGCCTGCGCCGCAGCTACGGCGAGCTCGACCGCAGCCATGAGGACCTGCAGAACCTCAATGCCAGCCTGGAGGAAACCGTCCAGGCGCGTACCGGGGAACTGCGCAAGGCCCTGGACGATCTGCGCTTCCAGCAGGCGCAGCTGGTGCAGTCGGAGAAGATGGCGGCGCTGGGCCAGATGGTGGCCGGCGTGGCGCACGAGATCAACACGCCGCTGGGCTATGCGCGCGGCAACGTCGAGACGGTGCGGGAGTCGCTGCCGTTCGTGCGTGAACTGATCGAGGCCGAGCAGTCCGGTGACGCGCAGCGGCGCCAGGAGGCACAGCGGCGCTGGCCGGCCGATGAGGGGCTGGCCGAGTTCGAGATGCTGCTCAAGGACGCGGAATACGGGCTGGGGCAGATCGCCGAACTGGTGCTGGGCCTGAAGGACTTCTCGCGGGTGGACCGCTCGCTGACCGAGTCCTTCAGCCTCAACGACGGCCTCGATACGGCGCTGAAGATCTGCCAGACCCAGCTCAAGGGCCGCGTGGAGGTGCAGCGCGAATACGGCGAGCTGCCGCTGGTGCCCTGCGCTCCCTCGCAGATCAACCAGGTGTTCCTGAACCTGATCGGCAATGCCGGCCAGGCCATCGAGGGCGAGGGCACCATCACCCTGCGGACCTACGCCGAGGATGACGAGGCGGTGGTGGAGGTGCAGGACAGCGGCTGCGGCATGGACCGCGACACGCTGGCCCATATCTTCGAGCCCTTCTTCACCACCAAGCCGGTGGGCAAGGGCACCGGCCTGGGCCTGTCCATCGTGTTCCGCATCGTGGAGGACCACCGCGGCCGCATCGAGGTGGATTCCGAGCCCGGCAAGGGCACCACCTTCCGCCTGCGGCTGCCGCTGAAGGCCCAGTCTGCCGCGCCCGCCGTTGCAACGTCCGCCGCGGCGGGCGACATCGTGTTGCAGGAGGCTTTCGCTTGACCGTCGCGACCACACCCACCCGTCCGCGCCTGCTGTTCGTCGACGACGAGAGCCGCATCCTGATGTCGCTGAAGGCGATCTTCCGCGCCGACTACGACGTCACCACGGCCGAGGGCGGTGCCGCGGCGCTGGAG
Organism: Solimonas sp.; assembly: GCA_030149365.1. Lineage (GTDB taxonomy): Bacteria > Pseudomonadota > Gammaproteobacteria > Nevskiales > Nevskiaceae > Solimonas_A. The sequence continues at coordinate 33,789 of JASBRP010000001.1, read as the reverse complement.
ATCCTCAAGACCGAGCGCTTCGAGGTCATCGTCAGCGACCAGCGCATGCCCGGCATCACCGGCGTGGAAGTGCTGCGCAGCGCCCGCGAGCTACAGCCGCAGGCGGTCCGCATGCTGCTGACCGGCTATTCCGACCTCAATGCCATCATCGCCTCGATCAACGAGGGCGAGATCTTCCGCTTCATTCCCAAGCCCTGGGTCAACGGCGAGCTGCGCGAGACGGTCGCGGCGGCGGTGCGCGCGGCTTCGGTGGAGCATATCCAGCTGCCGCCGGAGCCGCCGCCCGGCCCAACCCAGAACGCGGTCTACCGCGAGGTGGGCGTGCTGGTGCTGGACGACGATCCGCAGACCGGGGTGGCCCTGCGCGCCGCGCTGGGCGGCGAGCGCGAGGTCCATGACGCGGCCAGCATCGATGCCGCGCTGGAACTGCTGGGGCAGCACCGCATCGGCGTGATCTTCACCGAGCTGGCCATCGGCGGCCACAGCGTGGGGCCGCTGCTGGGCGTGCTGCGCCAGCACCATCCGGCGCTGGTGGTGATCGCCTTCACCGGCAAGGCCGATGCCAGCCACAGCATCTCGCTGATCAATCACGGCCAGGTGTTCCGCCTGCTGCAGAAGCCGGTGGTGGCCAGCGTGCTGCGCGGCACCGCCAACATCGCCAGCCGGCGGCACGAGATGCTGCGGCAGCACCCGGACCAGGCCCAGCGCGTCGCCGCGGACACGGCGCCGATGCTGCAGGCCGCCGAGCGCACCGGCCTGCTGGCCCGTCTCTCCAAATTCCTGCGTCGGACCTGATCCATGACCGAGTCTCCGTCTTCGTCCCGCGGCCTGCTGGCCCGCATCGCCCAGTCCGCCGAGTACTCCATCGCCGCCGCGCTGCTGCTGGTCTGCGCGGTGGTGGGGGCCTCGCTGTGGTGGCTGAGCCCGGCGAAAACGGACGAGACGGACGTGATCGAGGCCACGGACAGTGCCGCCGCCGGTCCCGCGGCGGACGAGCGCGAGGCCCTGGACGAGGCCAAGCGGCGGCTGGGCGAGCGCTTCAGCGCCATCGACGAGCAGCAGCGCCGGCGCACGGCCGAGGACGAGTCGCGGCGCGAGCGGCAGAAGGCCGAGGCTGCCTCGGCCGCCGCCGAAGCCCGCCGCGAGGCGGAGCTGGCAGCCCAGGCGCGCCAGCAGGCCGAGCCCCGCGCGCCGGAGGCGGCCCCGCGCGCCGCGGCACCGCCGGCACCCGCGCCGGTCGTCAAGCGCCCGGTGGAGATCGTGGACGCAGCCATCGACTGGTCGTCCTGCCGCCGGCCGCAGTATCCATCCGGATCGGTACGCCGCAGCGAGGAGGGCGTGGTGGTGATCGCGGCGGACCTCGACGCCGCCGCCAACATCCGGCAGACCCGCATCACCCAGTCCAGCGGGCATGAAGCCCTGGACCGGGTGACCCTGGAGGCGGTGGGCAAATGCCGCTTCACCCCCGCCCGGGAAGACGGCGTGGCCAAGGCGGCCACGGCCCAGGTGCGCTTCAACTGGAAGCTGCAGAAGTAGGAGCCCCGCCCGCGCCGGCCCCGGCCCTGGCTGTTCTGCCAGGGCACAGGCGCTTGTCCCTGCGCGAAATGTCCATGCCCCTGCATGTACGGGCGGGATCGCCCGGTTGACCCCCCGATAGGATCGTTTCCATCGAGAGGAGTCCCCGGCGCTGCCGCGCTGGAGGCCTGTGTAGACACCAAGCAGGAGGTGGGGGATGGAAACGCTGTTCGTGATCGACAAGCGCAACTACCAGGATTGCCAGAGCGCATTCCGCGGGCCTCGCAACCGCGAGTACTACACCGGCGACTACATGATCGAACCCGGTTCGGTGATCGACGTGAGGGCCGAGCGCAAGGCCATCGGGTCTTCCTCCATCATCCGCCTGCGTTCCCGCACCCGGCAGTTCTTCCGCCGCACCTGGAACCACATCCGCGAGGACGCCACGGATGTCGCCACTTTTGCCTTCATCAAGCGCGGGCGCACCTGCTTCTCGCATCCGGGCGGCGAGAGCGTGGCCGGGGCGGGGGACTTCGTCTTCACCCGCTCGATGACGCCGTTTTCCGTGGAATGCCTGCCCGACGAGGGCGGGGTGCACGAGGTCATGCACCTGACGGTGCCGATGCACCTGCTGCGTCGCGCCGGCTGCCATGACTTCAAGAGCGGCTTCAGCGTGCCCGCCAGCGGCCGCAAGTTCGGCATGGCCGAGAGCATCCTCAATGACCTGTTCGAGGATGGCGGCGAGCTGCGCGAGCATGTGGCCCAGATGCTGGTCGAGGCGGTGCTGTCGGTGCTCGGCGAAGCCATCCGCGAACACGAGTCTTGCGTGCCGCAGCGCCAGAAGCTGGCGGACAAGCGCGTGCAGGACGTGCTGCGCTACATCGAGACCCACCTGTCCGACGCCAAGCTCAGCGTGGCCAGCGTCGCCCGCGGCTGCGGCATCTCGCCGCGCTACCTGTCGCTGCTGCTGAAGCTGCACGGCACGCCGTTCTCGACGCTGATCTGGGAGAAGCGGCTGCAGACCGCTGGCCAGTGGCTGTCGGCCTCCAAGACCGGCGAGGCCTCGATCAGCGAGATCGCCTACCGCGTGGGCTTCAAGAGTCCGGCGCATTTCAGCCGCATGTTCAAGCGCGAGTTCAAGCTGACGCCGAGGCAGTACCGCGCTGCCGTGGGGGCGGGGCACGAGCCCCAGTCCATGGTGGTCGACGGCGGCGATTCGCGGCACTGACGAGCGCTACCGGCTCCCCTTCATCGCGCCGGCATTCCCCGTGGATGCCGGCGCTTCGGCTTTGACGGCGAACACCCGAACATGAACCCTTCTTCCGGCGCGCCGCTGCGCAGCTTCGACACCCTGGCCCTGTCCCGCAAGGGGCGCCTGCTGACCATCACCCTGAACCGGCCGGAGGCACTGAACGGCGTCAACCTGCGCATGCACGAGGAGCTTGCGGAGGTGTTCCACTACGCCGCGCAGGACGAGCATTCGGACGTGGTGGTGCTGACCGGTGCCGGCCGCGCCTTCTCCGCCGGCGGCGACCTGGACCACGTTGCCCACAATGCCGCCAACCCGCATCTGTTCGACAATGAGGTGCGCCTGGCCAAGCGCATCGTCTTCGCCATGCTGGACCTGGACAAGCCGCTGGTCTGCCGCCTGAACGGCCACGCCGTGGGCCTGGGCGCCTCGCTGGCCCTGCTGTGCGATGTAATCTTTGCGGCGGACACGGCCAAGATCGGCGATCCGCACGTGGCCATCGGCCTGGTGGCCGGCGATGGCGGAGCGGTAGTCTGGCCGGCGCGCGTGGGCCTGTGCCGCGCCAAGGAATACCTGCTGACCGGTGAGCTGCTGACGGCGAAGAAGGCCGAGGAGATCGGCCTGCTGAATCATTGCCTGCCGGCAGCCGAGCTCGATGCCGCCGTGGACGCCTTCTGCGACAAGTTGCTGAACGGCTCGCGCAACGCCATCCGCTGGACCAAGGTCCTGCTGAACCTGGAGCTCAAGCGCGTGGCGACGGCGGTGATGGATGCCGGCATCGCCTACGAGGCGGTGGCGCAGCGCTCGCCGGATCACCGCGAGGGCATCCAGGCGCTGGTGGAGAAGCGCAAGCCGGTGTTTGGGCGGGACTAATCGCGATACCTGGACCGTTCGTGCTGAGCCTGTCGAAGCACGGGCGGCCTCTGCCAACCTGGGTCAACGGGTGGCCGCCCGCCCTTCGACAGGCTCAGGGCGAGCGGCCACTCTGCATCGTGCCTTGGCTTACGCCGCCATCCCCGGCAACCGCCGCCGGATGATCTCGTGGGCCTCGTCCATGATGCGCTGCATCAGCACGGCCACGGTGGGGATGTCCTGGATCAGGCCCTGAACCTGGCCGGCCCAGATCAGGCCCGCGTCGAGGTCGCCGTTCTCCAGCAGGATCCGTCCGCTGGCGCCGCGCACCAGCGGCGCCACGTCCTCGAACTTGGCGCCCGGCTGCTTGAGGATCTCCACCACCTTGTCGGAGACGCTGTTCTTGCCGACGCGTGCGGTGTTCTTCAGCGAGCGGAAGATCAGGTTGGTGCCGCGCTCGTCGTTATCCACCAGCAGCTGCTTGGCGTTGGGGTGGATCGGCGCCTCCACGGTGGCGCAGAAGCGCGTGCCCATGTTGATGCCCTCGGCACCCAGCGCCAGCGCCGCCACCAGGCCGCGTCCGTCGCCGAAGCCGCCGGAGGCGATCATCGGGATCTTCACCTTGTTGGCCGCCGCCGGGATCAGCACCAGGCCCGGGATGTCGTCTTCGCCGGGATGGCCGGCGCATTCGAAGCCGTCGATGGAGATCGCGTCCACGCCCATGCGCTCGGCCGAGAGCGCGTGGCGCACGGCGGTACACTTGTGGACCACGATGATGCCGTGGGACTTGAAGTCCTCGACGTGCTCGCGCGGGTTGTGGCCGGCGGTCTCGACGATCTTCACGCCGCTGTCGATGATCGCCTTGCGGTACTCGGCATAGGGCGGCGGGGTTACCGAGGGCAGGATCGTCAGGTTCACGCCGAAGGGCTTGTCCGTCATGCGGCGGCAGCGCTCGATCTCGGCGCGCAGGGCGTCGGGCGAGGGCTGGGTCAGCGCGGTGAGGATGCCCAGGCCGCCGGCATTGGAGACGGCGGCGGCCAGCTCGGCGCGGCCCACCCACATCATGCCGCCCTGGACGATCGGGTAGTCGATGCCGACCAGTTCGGTGAAACGGGTCTTGAGCTTCACTTCGGCGTCATCCGGATGGCGCCGTCGAGGCGGATGGTCTCGCCGTTGAGCATCGGGTTGGCGATGATGCCCTGGGCCAGCAGCGCGTACTCCTCCGGCTTGCCGAGGCGGCTGGGGAAGGGCACCTGCTTGCCGAGCGAGGCCTGCACCTCGGGGGACATGCCGGCCATCATCGGCGTCCAGAAGATGCCGGGGGCGATGGTGACCACGCGGATGCCCAGCGGCGCGAGATCGCGCGCGATCGGCAGCGTCATGCCCACCACGCCGCCCTTGGAGGCGGAGTAGGCGGCCTGGCCGATCTGGCCCTCGAAGGCGGCGACGCTGGCGGTGTTGATGATGACGCCGCGCTCCTCGCCCACCGCGTCGGCCTTGGACAGGCGCGCGGCGAATTGGGCGATGGCGTTGAAGCTGCCGATCAGGTTGACCTCGATCACCTGGCGGAACTTCTGCAGCGGGTGCGGCACGTTATCGCGGCCCACGGTCTTCACGCCCACGGCGATGCCGGCGCAGTTGACCAGCACGCGGGCCACGCCATGCTGGGCCTCGGCGGCGTCCAGGGCCTGGCCAACGCTGGCTTCGTCGGTGACGTTGACCTTGAAGAACTGGCCGCCGACCTTCTTGGCCTGCGCCTGGCCGATCTCCTCGTTCATGTCGAAGATCGCCACCTTGGCACCCTGGCCGGCCAGCATTTCCGCCGTCGCGGCACCCAGGCCCGACGCGCCACCGGTAACGACTGCTGCTACTCCCTGCAGATTCATGTCGATGCTCTCTTGGTTCTGATGATTAAGGGAAACCCGCGCTCAAAGGGCGCGGGCGATGACCATGCGCTGGATGTCGGAGGTACCCTCGTAGATCTGGCAGACGCGTACGTCGCGGTAGATCTTGGCCAGCGCGAAATCCTCGAGGTAGCCGTAGCCGCCCAGGGTCTGGATGGCGCCGGAGCAGACCGCCTCGGCGGTCTCGGAGGCCACCAGCTTGGCCATGGAGGCCTCGGTGAGGCAGGGCGCGCCGCTGTCCTTCACCGCGGCGGCATGCAGCACCAGCTGGCGCGCCGCCTCCAGGCGGGCGGCGAGATCGGCGAGCCGGAAACCCACGGCCTGGTGCTCGATGATGAGCTTGCCCATCGAGCGGCGCTCGCGGGCGTAGCTCACCGCCACGTCCAGCGCGGCGCGCGCCATGCCGATGGACTGCGCGGCGATGCCGATGCGGCCGGCCTCGAGGTTGGCCAGGGCGATGCGGTAACCCTGTCCCTCGGCGCCCAGGCGCAGGCCCTCGTCGATCCTCAGGCCGTCGAAGCGCAGGCTGCAGGTGTCGGAGGCGAGCTGGCCGAGCTTGTGCTCGACCTTGTCGACGGCATAGCCGGGCGCGTCGGTCGGCACCAGGAAGGCCGAGATGCCCTTGCGGCCGGCGGCTGGGTCGGTCACCGCGAAGACGATGGCCAGGCCGGCGATGCGGCCCGAGCTGATGAACTGCTTGCTGCCGTTGAGCTCGTAACCGCCCTCGACCCGCGTGGCGCGCGTGCGGATCGCCGAGGCGTCGGAGCCGGCGTCGGCCTCGGTCAGCGCAAAGGCGCCGATCATGCGACCGGAGGTCAGTTCCGGCAGGAAGCGCCGTTGCTGCGCGGCGCTGCCGTCTTTCAGCAGGGCCGACACGATCAGGCTGTTCTGGATCGACAGGATGGTCGACAGCGCGCCGTCGGCGGCGGCGATTTCCATCAGCGACAGCGCGTAGGACACGTAGTCGGCACCGGCGCCGCCGTGTTCCTCGGGCGCGGTCATGCCCATCAGGCCCAGGGTGGCGAGTTCCTGGAACAGCTCCGGGGGATAGGCGCGGGCGGCCTCGAACTCCGTGGCGCGGGGGCGGATGCGCTCCTGCGCGAACTCGCGGACGGTGTCGGCGATGGCTTGCTGGGTGGAATTGAGCAACATGGGAATACCGTGGATTCGGGCCGGACCGGCCCGTGGCGGTGACCGCCGGTGGGGGCAAAGGGATTGGAACCGCGGCGGATTTTCCCCAGTTTAGCGAGGCCGCACCCCACCCCGGATCGTGCTGGCGGCGACAGGCAAAACAGCCTGCGCACGAGGTCATCCGGGCCTGCGGGGCGGGCGCCATAATGGCTTGAAAACGGGCGGCATCTGGCCGCCGTGGACCAGATCCCGATCCCGACGATGACCACAGGCGGCAATCCCGAAGCCCTGCGCGCGGAAGTCCGCGCCTGGCTGCAGCAGAACGTTCCGCAGGGTTGGCGCGCCGCGCTGACCGGCACCGGCCAGGACGCCTTCGTGGATGCCCAGCGCGACTGGTTCCAGCGCCTGGTGAAGGCCGGCTATGCCACGCCGCACTGGAGCCAGGAATGGCCCGGCGGCGGCCGCTCGCTGGCCGAGCAGAAGGTGATCTTCGAGTACGTGGCGCGGGCCGCCGCGCCGCGCCTGATCCTGTTCTTCGTCGCGCTCTACCACGCCGCCTGCACGGTGATGGAATGGGGCTCGGAGGAACAGAAGCGCCAGCACCTGCCCGGCATCCTGGAAGGACGTGTCTGGTGCCAGGGTTTCTCCGAACCCAATGCCGGCTCCGACCTTGCCGCCGTGCGCACGCGCGCCGAACGCCGCGGCGACCGCTACGTGATCAACGGCCAGAAGACCTGGTCCACGCTGGCGCAGTTCGCCGACCGCTGCCTGCTGCTGGTGCGCACCGACAGTTCCGGCGCGCCGCAGGCGGGGCTGACCTACCTGTTGCTGGACATGCGCAGCAAGGGGGTATCGGTGCGGCCGATCGAGCAGATCACCGGCGACGACGAGTTCGCCGAGATATTCTTCGACGATGTCGAGGTGCCGGTGAGCGACCGTGTCGGCGAGGAAGGGCAGGGCTGGGCGGTGGCGCAGTCCACGCTGGCCTCCGAGCGCGGCCTGACGCTGGTGGAGCTGACGCAGCGCATGCGCTACAGCCTGGCGCGCATCGCCGGCATCATGCGCGAGCGTGGCGTGGTGGACGACCCGGCCTTGCGCCGCGATCTCGGGCGGCTGATCCCGAAGGTCCATGCGGCCTGCGCGCTGGCCGACCGCTACCTGCTCAAGCGCATCGAAGGCACCGAGGTGGCGGGCGACGCCTCGATCGTCAAGCTCAACTATGCGCGCACGCTACGCGAGTTCACGTTGCTGGGCCAGCGCATCGCCGGCCTGCAGGGGCAGTACCAGGAGCCGTTCATCCGCGGTGGCGGCATGGAGACGGGCAACTGGCCCTTCGATTTCATGAATTCCTACAACTGGTCGATTGCCGGCGGCAGCGACGAGATCCAGCGCAACATCATCGCCGAGCGCATGCTCGGCATGCCGCGCGAGCCCAAGAACTGGACGCTGGCATGAATCCAGAACTGATCGAGCTGCGCGACTCCGCCCGGCAGGTGCTCGGCGAGAGCGGCCTGGGCGCCAGCGAGCACCAGACCTGGCCGCTAGTGCTGGACCTGGGCTGGCTGCTGGTGGCCGTGCCGGAGGACCTGGGCGGCCTGGGCCAGGGCCTGGCCGGAGCCTGCGCCTTCTACACCGAATTCGGACGCCGCGTGGCCGGCGCGCCCTACGTGCCGGCGATGCTGGCCATCGACGCGATCTGCGCCGCGGGCCGCGCCGATCGCGAGGACTGGCTGCAGCGGCTGACCACGCGCGACTACGTCACCACGCCGCTGGCCGATGGCGAGCTGACGCTGACCAGCAGCCGGCCGGGCAAGCCGCGGCTCAGCGGCACGGCGGTGGCCGTGCCCTCGGCGGACAAGGCCAGCCACGTGCTGGTCGCCAGCAGCGACGGCGACTGCGTCGCCCTGGTGCCGTTGCGGCAGGGCGGGGTGGAGTTGCGGGAGCGCCCGACCTGGGACCGCAGCCGGCGCCTGTTCGACCTGCGCTTTACCGGCCTGGAGCTGGAGCGCGACATGGTGCTGGCCAGCGGCAGCGCGGCCCAGGCGCTGTGCCGCCGGCTTGCTACGCACCGCGACTTCGCCCTCGCCGCCGGCGCGGTGGGTGGGGCGGAGGCCCTGCTGGACCTCACGGTGGATTACCTCAAGACGCGCCGGCAGTTCGGCCGGCCGCTGGCCCTGTTCCAGGCGCTGAAGCATCGCTGTGCCGACCTCAAGGCGCAGGTCGCGGCGGCCGAGGCCCTGCTGCAGGATGCCCTGCAGCGTGCAGGGGAGGCCCTGGACGGCGCCGCGGCCGGGGCGGCCGGGCGCGAGGCCAGGCTGCTGGCCTGCTCGGCCTACGCCCACGTGGCCGAGGAAGCGCTGCAGCTGCACGGCGGCATCGGCATGACAGCGGAGCATCACTGCCACCTGTTCCTGAAGCGGGCCCTGCTCGACCAGCACCTGGGCCGTGGCGGCAACCGCTACGATCTGGACCTGGCCGATGCCCTGCTTGCCGGTGCCTGAGCGGGCGATGCCCGGCCTTGCGCGAAATGTCCATCGCTTCGCAGCCGTTGCGGCGCGAAAAGCCGTCCCCCTCCTTAACATGAACCTGCTCAACTGACCCGAAGACCGATCCATGACCTCCGCAATCCTGATCAGCAAGAACGACGCCGGCCAGACCGTAGAAGTGACCCAGCTCGACGAGGCGCAACTGCCCGAGGGCGACGTCACCATCGATGTCGAGTACTCGACCCTCAACTACAAGGACGGGCTGGCCATCACCGGCAAGTCGCCGGTGGTGCGCAAGTTCCCGATGGTGCCGGGCATCGACCTCGCGGGCGTGGTGAGCTCCAGCTCGCACGCCGACTGGAAGGCCGGCGACCGCGTCGTGCTCAACGGCTGGGGCGTGGGCGAGGGCCACTGGGGTGGCCTGTCGCAGAAGGCGCGCCTGAAGGGTGACTGGCTGGTGGCACTGCCCAGCGCCTTCAGCAGCCGCCAGGCCATGGCCATCGGCACCGCCGGCTACACCGCCAGCCTCTGCGTCGAGGCCCTGGTGGCGCACGGCGTGAAGCCGGAGGCGGGCGAGATCCTGGTCACCGGCGCCACCGGTGGCGTCGGCAGCGTCGCCATCGCCCTGCTGGCCAAGGCCGGCTACAAGGTCGTGGCCGCCACCGGAAAGGCCTCGGAAGGCGATTACCTCAAGCAGCTCGGCGCCGCCGGCGTGATCGACCGTGCCGAGCTGGGCGCGGCCGGCAAGCCGCTGCAGAAGGAGCGCTGGGCCGGCGTGGTGGACTCGGTCGGCAGCTTTACCCTGGCCAATGCCTGCGCGCAGACCCGCTACGGCGGTGCCGTCGCCGCCTGCGGCCTGGCCCAGGGCATGGATTTCCCGGCGTCGGTGGCGCCGTTCATCCTGCGCGGTGTCTCGCTGCTCGGCATCGACAGCGTGATGGCGCCCAAGGCCCGCCGCGTCGTCGCCTGGAACCGACTGGCGCGCGATCTCGACATCGCCGCGCTGGACGTGATCGCCAAGGAGATCACCCTGGCCGAGGCCATTCCCGCCGCTGCCGAGCTGATCGGTGGCAAGGTGCGCGGGCGCCTCGTGGTCAACGTCAACAAGTAGTCCGGTCGCCCCGGCCCCGGAATGCCCGGGGCCGGGGACCGGCTTCACCGGAGTCTCGCAATGATCGGCATGGAAGGCGGCGACAAGTGCCCTTTTTCGTTCAACTTCGACCCTGCCAGCTTCAAGGTGGGCGACACGGTGAGCTATCGCGTGCCCAAGCTGGGTGATTTTCCCTTCGCCGCGCAGATCGTGGCGGTGCACGCGGAGCACCTGGACATCGTCGATCCAGGTGAGCCGGGCAAGGTCATGCGCGCGACGCGCGAGAGCCGCCCGGTGGTGAGCGACGAGCAGGCGCTGGCCTGAGCCGGCCCTGCTTCAGCCGCCGGCAAGCTCGGCGGTCCTAGCCTCAAGGTCCCTGAAGCCGGATTCCGCCATGACCCGCCCCTATGCCCTGCTGACGCTGCTTTTCCTGGTGTTGAGCGCCCCGTTTGCGCGGGCGGCAGATGACGGCTGGCGCCTGGAAAAGGACGAAGACGGCATCCAGGTCTACACGCGTGCCGTGCAAGGCCAGAAGATCCGCGAGATCCGTGGCACCGTGCGGGTGCAGGCGCGCCTGTCGGCCGTGGCCGCGGTGCTGACCGATGTGCCGGCCACGCCGCAGCTCAGCGACGCCATCGGCGAGGCGCAGGTGCTGCAGCGCCAGAGCGCATCGCGCTACCAGGTCTACCAGCTGCTCAAGATGCCCTGGCCGCTGGACAACCGCGACATCGTCAGCCAGCGCGAAATCCGCCAGGACGCCCAGACGCTGGCCGTCACCATCGCCGATGCCGCCACGCCGGAGGCGATTCCGCCCAAGGCCGGCATCGTGCGTATCCAGAAATCGCGCCAGCAGTGGTCGCTGACGCCGCAGGCCGACGGTAGTGTGCTGGCCGAGATGCGGGCCATGACCGATCCGGCCGGCCCGATCCCGGCGTCGGTGATCAACTCGATGTCGGTGGGTGCGCCGTTCAAGAGCCTGCAGAAGCTGCGCACGCTGGCGCAGCAGCCGAAGTATCGCGACGCCCGGCTGGAATTCATCAAGGAACCGGCGCGCTAGCGGCAACCGCGGCACACATCGGGATTGCCGCTCCGGGGACGGGGCGCGGGCGGTCTTGCCCGGGGGCGGAAGGGGGTTTTGCTCATTGCGGCAGTGCTGCCTTTACAGGCAGGCAATCCGCGTGGACAATCAACATCAGTGTTGTATAACGACATGCACGCATAACGAGGAGAGCGCATGAGCGCCAAGCCTTCCTTTACCCCCGCGACCCTGCTGGCCATCTGGCACAAGGCGCGGCAGATCAACCTGATCGACGAGAAGTTCCGCGGCCTGCTGCGCTCCGGTCGCCTGGCGGCGGTGTACTACTCGCCGCGCGGCCAGGAGATCCTGGCGGCGGCGATGGGCGTGCACCTGCAGCCCACGGACTATCTCGTCACCACCTATCGCGGCATCCACGACCAGTTGGCCAAGGGCATTCCGCTGAAGCCGCTGTTCGCCGAGTACTACGCCAAGGCCACCGGCGCCTGCAAGGGCAAGGGCGGCCCGATGCACATCACCCACCCGGAGACGGGCGTGATGGTCACCACCGGCATCGTCGGCAGTGGCCTGCCGATCGCCACCGGCCTGGGCTGGGCCTCGCAGCTGAAGAAGGATGGCCGCGTCACGCTGGTCACCTTCGGTGACGGCGCCTCCAACATCGGCGCCTTCCACGAGGCGCTCAACATGGCCGCGCTGTGGAAGTTGCCGGTGATCTTCCTGTGCCAGAACAACCTCTACGGCGAGTCCAGCAAGTACGCCAAGACCACGTCCGTCGACAACATCGGCGAGCGCGCCGCCAGCTACAAGATGGCGGGCGTCACCGTGAACGGCAACGACGCCGAGGCCATGTGGCGTGCCGCCGGTGAAGCCGTGGCCCGTGCGCGTGCCGGCGAGGGCCCGACGCTGATCGAAGCCGTGACCTTCCGCTTCATGGGCCACTATTTCGGCGACCCGGGTGCCTACATCCCGAAGGAAGAATACGAAGCGCACCTGGCGCGCGACCCGATGCCGATCGCCCGCGCGGCCGTGCTGGCCAGCGGCGCCGCCACCGAGGCGGAGCTGGATGCCTACGACGCCGAGGTCAGCGCGCAGATCGAGGAGGCGCTGCAGTTCGCCGCCGACAGCCCGTTCCCGGATGTCGGGGAAATCGATATCGACGTCTACGGAGCCTCCGCATGAGCGCCGCCACCGCACCGGCCGCCGAGGCCAAGCCTGAAGTCATCACCTTCACCGAGGCCTTCTCCCGCGCGCTGCACGACGCCATGGAGATGGATCCCAGCGTCATCATGCTGGGCGAGGACATCGCCGACGAGGAAGGCGGCGGCATCTTCAAGGTCACCAAGGGCCTGTCGACCAAGTTTGGCACGGAGCGCGTGAAGACCACGCCGATCTCCGAGCAGGCCATCGTCGGCGCCGCCATCGGCGCCTCGCTCGCCGGCATGCGCCCGGTGGCCGAGATCATGCTGATGAACTTCATCACCGTGCCGATGGACCAGATCGTCAACCACGCCGCCAAGCTGCGCTTCATGTCCGGCGGCCAGACGCACGTGCCGATCACCATCCGCACCCGCACCGGCGCTGGCGCCGGCACCGGTGGCCAGCACTCCGACATGCTGGAGGCCTGGTTCGCCCACGTGGCCGGCATGAAGGTGGTGGTGCCGTCGACCCCGGCGGATGCCTATGGCCTGTTGCTGGGCTGCATCTTCGACAACGACCCCTGCCTGTTCATCGAGGACCAGCTGACCCGCACCCAGACCGGCCCGGTGCCGGTCAAGGGCGAGATCATCCGCTTGGGCAAGGCGCACGTCGCCCGCGAGGGCAAGGACGTCACCGTGGTCGGCTACGGCCGCCCGATCCGCGACGCCATGGTGCTGGCCGAGAAGCTGGCGGGCGAGGGCATCTCGGTGGAGGTGGTGGACCTGCGTACGGTTTCGCCGATGGACACCGAGACGGTGCTCAAGTCGGTGGCCAAGACCGGCCGCGCGGTGGTGATCCACGAGGCCCCGCGCAGCTTCGGCTGCGGCGCCGAGATCGCGGCTCGCATCCAGGAAGAACTGTTCGACCAGCTCAAGGCGCCGGTGCTGCGCGTCGCCTCGCGCGACGTCACCGTGCCGTTCTCGCGCGTGCTGGAAGCCGAGTACCTGTACAAGGCCAGCGGCATCGAGGCGGCGATCCGCCAGACGCTGGAAAAAAGGACCAAGAAATGAGCGTTGAAGTACGCATCCCGCAGATCGGCTTTTCCACCCAGGAAGGCACCCTGACCGAGTGGCTGGTGGCCGATGGCGGCCAGGTGGAGGCGGGCAAGCCGCTGTACACGCTGGAGCTGGACAAGTCGGTGCAGGAGGTCGAATCCCCGGCCTCCGGAACCCTGAAGATCCACGCCGCGGTCGGCGAGGTCTACTCCGTCGGTCACCTGGTGGCCGAAATCGTCTGAAGCAACCTGCCGGCGTGCAGGAGGAGAGCGCATGAACGCGATCGCGCAGAGCAGCTGGCCGGAGAGCTGGCGAGTCCTGGACCACGGCATCCGCTCCGGTCGCTACATCGACCCGGCCTTTGCCCGCCTGGAGCACGAGAAGCTGTGGAGCCGGGTGTGGCAGGCCGCCGCGCGCCTGGACGAGATCCCCGAGCCGGGTGACCACACCACCTACAACATCGGCGACCAGTCGGTGCTGCTGGTGCGCGTGGATGCGGAGCGGGTGAAGGCCTACCACAACGTCTGCCCGCATCGCGGCACGGCGCTGTCCGAAGGCGGCTCCGGCCACTTCAAGAACTGCAAGATCATCTGCCCCTTCCACGGCTGGCGCTGGAACCTGGAAGGCAAGAACGAGTACGTGCTGGAGCGCGGCGAATTCCGCAACGGCCAGCTGCGCGACAGCGACGTGGCGTTGCGCGAGGTCCACCATGAGGTCTTCGCCGGCTTCATCTTCATCAACCTCGATCGCAACCCGCAGCCCTTCGACGAGTTCATCGCGCCGGTGCGCGCACTGATCGAGGGCCTGGCCATCGGCGACATGCGCCACTACTGGTGGAAGGCGCTGCCGGTGAAGTCCAACTGGAAGGTGGCGCAGGAGGCCTTCTTCGAGGGCTACCACGTGCCGGCCACGCATCCGCAGCTGGAGCCGGATGCCGCCGAGATCATCTACAACGGCACGCCCACCTCCGAGAGCGACGCGAGCTTCGCGCACCGCAACGTCGAGACCGAGAACTTCGCCCACGGCCACGGCCGCTTCTTCGCCGGCAAGAAGACGCCGATGCAGGGGCACGTCAAGCAGAAGCTCGGCGACCCGGTGGACATGATGGCGGACCGTCTCAACCTGCTGGTCACCGGCATGGACGCGATGGTCCTCAAGGAAGACGTCGAGCTGGTGCGCTCGCTCAAGGGCAAGCCGGTGCCGGAGGGCTCGAGCCTGGGCGCCGAGTACGTCAAGGCGCTGTACACCACCGCGGCGATGCAGAAGCGGCCCATGCCCAAGCCGGTGCCGGAAATCCTCGGCATGTGGGGCGGCGAGATCTTCGTGTTCCCCAACCTGCTGATCCTGCCGCAGGCCGGCAACGCGATGATCTACCGCATCCGTCCGGACGGTTTCGATCCCGACAACTGCATCTTCGAGATCTTCTCCACCAAGACCTACCCGGCCGACGTCAAGCCGCCGCGGGCCACGATGCAGCAGGTCACCGACGTGCTCGATCCTGAGCAGGTGCTGCTGATCCCGCGCCAGGACCTCGGCAACATCCCGCGCATGCAGCGCGGACTGCATTCGCGCGGCTGCAAGCAGATCTGGCTGGCAGCCAACCAGGAAAAAATGATCCTCAACATGCACCAGCAGCTCGACCTGTACCTGACCGACAGCCTTCCGGAGCAGCAACCCGCCGGAGCCGCCGCCGCATGAATTTCAACCTGTCCGAAGAGCAGGAGCTGATGCGCGAGACCTTCGCGCGCTTCCTGACCGAACAGAGCAGCATGCTGCGCGTGCGCGCCGCCCTGCCGTCCGGCTTCGATGCCGCGCTGTGGAGCGGCCTGGCCGAGCTCGGCGCCTTCTCGATCCGCGTGCCGGAAGAAGCCGGCGGCCTCGGCCTGGGCCTGCTGGATGCCGTGCTGCTGATGGAAGAAGCCGGCCGCACCCTGGCCTCCGGCCCGGTGGCCGAGACCCTGGTGGCCGCGCGCCTGCTGGGCACGCTGGGCGGGCAGGGTGAGCTGCTGGAGCGCGTCCTGTCGGGTAGCGCGGTGATCAGCCTGGCCTTCCATGACCTGGCCAGCCGGCCGCTGCAATGGGTGGCCGGCGGTGCCGTGGCCGAGGCCGTGATCGCCCGCCAGGGTGACGAGATCGTGCTGGTGCAGTTGCCGGCCGGCGACAAGGGCGAGCCCAACCTGGCGTCCACGTCGCTGGCCGAACTGCGCCTGGCGGAGCTGCCGCAGGCCAGCCTGTCGCGCGGCGCCGAGGGCCTGGCCCTGTTCGCCCAGGCCCGCGAGGAATGGAAGCTGCTGATCGGCGCGGCCCTGGCCGGCCTCGGCCGCGAGGCGCTGCGCCTGGCCGCTGCCTATGCCAGCGAGCGCAAGCAGTTCGGCCAGTTCATCGGCCAGTTCCAGGCCATCTCCCACCCGCTGTCCGACCTGCTCTGCGAGGTGGACGGCGGCAGGTTCCTGGTGTGGAAGGCCATCCGCCACATCGCCGACGGTGCGCCGGAATCCGCCGCTGCCGTGTCGGTCGCCGCCTGGTGGAACAGCGAGGCGGCATCGCGCTCGGTGGCCCAGGCGCTGCACACCTTCGGTGGCTACGGCCTGACCACGGAATACGACATCTTCCTGTTCAACCTGCGCGCCAAGGCCTGGCCGCTGGTGCTGGGCGATCCGCAGCGCCTGCTGGAGGAAGCCGGCCGCCGTCTCTATGCCGGCGAGCAGGCGGCGCTGCCACCGGCCGGCGACTGCCCGATCGACTTCGACCTGGGCGACGACGCCCGCGCCATCACCGCCGAGATCGACGCCTTCTTCGCGAAGCACGTCACCCCGGAGATGCGCGAGAAGTTCCACTACAGCTGGGAAGGCTACAACCCGGAGATCCACCGCAAGCTGGCCGAGGCCAACCTGCTGTTCCCCGGCCTGCCCAAGGACATGGGCGGACGCGGCCTGTCGCCCTACGCCAAGATCGCGGCGATGGACGCGCTGGAGCACCAGGGCTACAACACCCCGGCGGCCAACGTGGCGCAGATGGTGGGCCTGATCATCCATCGCTTCGGCACCGACGAGCTCAAGCGCGAGGTGCTGAGCAAGATAATGTCGGGCGAGGTGATCGCCAGCCTCGGCTACTCCGAACCCGGCTCGGGCTCCGACGTCTTCGCCGCACAGTGCAAGGCCACGCGCGACGGCGACGGCTGGCGCATCGACGGCACCAAGATGTTCACCAGCGGCGCCAACCTGGCGTCCTACGTGCTGATGCTCTGCCGCACCAATGCCGATGTGCCCAAGCATGCCGGACTTACCATGTTTATCGTGCCGCTGAAGGCGCCCGGCGTGACCATCCAGCCGGTGCATACCTTCCAGGACGAGCGCACCAACATCACCTTCTACGACGGCGTGCGCATCCCGGACAGCTGGCGCCTCGGCGCGGTGGACGGCGGCGTGCGCACCATGAGCGCCAGCCTGGAGCTGGAGCACGGCGGCGGCTTCTCCAAGGTGCAGCGCGCCATGCTCAAGGCCGCCGAGGAGCTCTGCCGCGAGATCCGCCACGACGGCCGCCCCCTGATCGAGGACCGCTCCGCCCAGGTGCGCCTGGCGCGCACCATGGCCAATCTATGGGTGTCCGACGTGCTGGCCTTCCGCGCGCAGTGGACCATCGCCGAGAAGAAGCCGAACCACGCCTACGGCCCCATGGCCAAGCTGTTCTCCTCCGAGAAGTTCCTGACCGACGCCCGCGACCTGCTGGACCTGACCGCGCCGCTGTCGCTGTCCAAGCGCAAGGGCGCCGCCGCGCTGGTCAACCAGTGCTATCGTCATGCGCATGGCACCACCATCTACGGCGGTACCAGCGAAGTCCATCGCAGCATGATCGCCGAGCGCGCGCTGGGCATGCCGCGCACCCGCGCCTGAGGAGAGAGCGATGTCCGAAGCACCCCACCTTCTGGTCGAGGAACAGGGCGCGATCCTGATCGCGACGCTGAACCGGCCGGAGAAGCTCAACGCGCTCAGCGCGCAGCTGATGGGCCTGTTCGAGCAGGCCCTGCACCGCTTCCGCGACACGCCGGAGCTCAAGGTCATGCTGGTGCGCGCCACCGGCCGCTTCTTCTGCACCGGCGCCGACCTGCGCGGCGGCGACGGGCGCTCGGCGCCGGCCACCACCGGCTCAGCGATCCGCGAGAACCACCGCATCCGCCTCAACGGCATGCACCGCATCTACGACGAGATGGAGGCCATCGAGAAGCCCATCGTCGTGGCGCACCACGCCACCTGCATGGGCGGTGGCCTGGAGCTGTCGCTGTCCTGCGATTTCCGCCTGGCGGCCAAGAGCGCCCGCTATGCCTTCCCCGAGGGCAAGTTCGGCGTGATCCCGGCGTCCAACGGCGTCAGCCGCCTGGCCCGCATGGTCGGTACGCACTGGGCGCGCTACCTGATCATGGCCAACCTGCCGGTGGACGCCGACCGTGCCCTGATCATGGGCTTGGTCCACGAGGTCTATCCGGACGAGAGCTTCGAGCAGGACGTGATGCAGTTCTGCGAGCACCTCGCCGCCCAGAACGGCGAACAGATGGGCACCGCCAAGCTGGCCATCGAACTGGCCCGCGACGTCGGCCTCGCCCAGGCCCGCAACGTCGAGCGCATGGCCAACAGCGCGCTGATGCTGAACCCGGCCTACCTGGAAGGTATCCGGCGGTATGTCGAGGGCATCGGCAAGGGCGGGAAGTCCGAAGGCTGAAGCACCGGCAGTCCGGGCTTTGAACCGAGTCCCTCTCCCGCTGGCGGGGGAGGGAGACAAGACGGGGGAACCGATGGCCACGCAGCTCGATCACTACCGGCTCCTGGGCCATTCCGGCCTGCGTGTCTCGCCGCTGGCCCTGGGGACCATGACCTGGGGCGTGACCCAGGGCTGGGGCACGGACGAGGCCGAGGCGCGGAGGATCCTGGACCTGTACGCCGAACAGGGCGGCAACTCCATCGACACCGCCAACTTCTACGCCAACGGCGAGTCCGAGCGCCTGCTGGGCCGTCTGCTGCAGGGGCGGCGTGAGCGCTTCGTGGTGGCCAGCAAGTATTCGCTGACCATGCGGCCGGGCGATCCGAACGCCAGCGGCAACCATCGCAAGAACATGGTCCAGTCGGTCGAGGACAGCCTGCGCCGGCTGCAGACCGATCATCTGGACCTGCTGTACCTGCACGTCTGGGACCAGCGCACGCCGGTGGACGAGATCCTGCGTGCCTTCGACGACCTGGTGCGTGCCGGCAAGATCCTCTACATCGGCGTCTCGGACACGCCGGCCTGGCAGGCCTCGCGCATGCAGGCCATTGCCGAGCTGCGCGGCTGGAGCCGCCTGGCGGCGCTGCAGATTCCCTACAACCTCACCGAGCGCAGCGTGGAGCGCGAGCTGATCCCCATGGCCGCGGCCATGGGCATGGGCGTGCTGCCCTGGTCGCCGCTGGCGGGCGGGGTGCTGTCCGGCAAGTACCAGGCCAGCGACCTGCAGGCGGACCGCTCCGCGATGAACTCGCGCAAGGCCATCAACGTCGCCACCGGCCGGCTCAGCGAACGCACGCTGGGCATTGCCGACGTGGTCGGCACCGTGGCTGGCGAGATCGGCTGCACCCCGGCGCAGGTGGCGCTGGCCTGGACGCTGCTGAACCCGGCCGTGACCTCGCCGATCCTGGGTACGCGCACGCTGGCGCAGTTGCAGGACAACCTCAGGGCCCTGGCGCTGGACTTCAGCGCGGGGCAGGCCGCGCGGCTCGACACCGCCAGTCGCATCGACCTCGGCTTTCCGCATGAATTCCTGGCTTCGGGCGTGATCGGCCCGATGTTCGGCAACGTTCAGGTCGCCGCGCGCGCATGAGCCACGCCGACCTGCATCGCCCGCTGTACGTGCCGGAGCTGCTGGCCAACGCGCTCGGGCAGACGCCGGGCCGGCCGCTGCTGCAGCTCGCCGACGGCACGGGCTATACGGTGGGCCAGGTGCGCGACGCCACCAGTCGTTTCGTCCAGGCGCTGCGCAGCCTCGGCGTGGCCCGGGGCACGCGGGTGGGCCTGCTGTCGGCCAACCTGCCGGAGGTACTGTTCTCCAACAATGCGGTGCAGCTGCTCGCGGCGGTCTACGTGCCGATGCATCCGCTCGGCGGCCTGGCGGACCACCAGCATGTGATCGCCGACTCCGGCGTGGAGCTGCTGATCTTCGATGCGCAGCGCCACGGCCCGCGGGCGGCCGAGCTGGCGCAGCGCTGCCCCGGCCTGAAGCTGGTGGCCTTGGGCGAGAGCCCGCTGGCCCCCGATCTCTGCCGCATCGCGGCGGGCTTTGCGGCGCAGCCCCTGGAGGCGCCACGGGTGGAACCCACCGACGTGATCCGCCTCGGCTACTCCGGCGGCACCACCGGCAAGCCCAAGGCGCTGGCCAGCGTGCAGCGCACCGGGCTGGCGACGCTGCAGATGATGATGGCCGAGTGGGAATGGCCGAGGGACATGCGCTTCCTGTCCTGCACGCCGCTGTCGCATGCCGGCGCGGCG
This sequence comes from Solimonas sp., assembly GCA_030149365.1. Classification (GTDB taxonomy): domain Bacteria; phylum Pseudomonadota; class Gammaproteobacteria; order Nevskiales; family Nevskiaceae; genus Solimonas_A. The sequence goes on along the minus strand of JASBRP010000001.1, from coordinate 13,824 downwards.
ATGTTCCTGCCGACGCTGCTGCGCGGTGGCAGCATGCTGGTGCTGCCGGGCTTCGAGCCGGTGGCGGTCATGCAGGCGATCCAGCAGCACCGCATCAACGCCGTGCTGCTGGTGCCGACGATGATCTACGCCCTGCTGGATCATCCGCGCTTCGGCGAGTTCGATCTCTCCAGCCTGGAGACGGTGTTCTACGGCGCCTCGGCGATCTCGCCGGCGCGGCTGAAGGAGGCCATCGAGCGCATCGGCCTGGTGTTCTTCCAGTTCTACGGCCAGGCCGAAGCCCCGATGTCGGTGACCGTGCTGCGCCGCGCCGAGCACGACGTGAACGACCCGCGGCGCCTGGCCAGCTGCGGCCGGCCCACGCCCTGGGTGCAGGTGGAGCTGCTGGATGCCGACAACCGCCCGGTGCCCGATGGCGAGCCGGGCGAGATCTGCGTACGCGGTCCGCTGGTGATGGAGGGCTATCGCGACAACCCGGAGCTCACCGCCCAGGCCTTTGCCGGCGGCTGGCTGCACTCGGGCGACGTGGCGGTGCGCGATCCTGGCGGCTTCCTGCGCATCATCGACCGCACCAAGGACATGATCGTCAGCGGCGGCTTCAACATCTACCCGCGCGAGATCGAGGACATCCTGGCCCTGCACCCGGCCGTGTCCCAGGCCGCCGTCATCGGCGTGCCGCATCCCAAGTGGGGCGAGGCGGTGACCGCGGTGGTGGTGCTGCGCCCGGGGCACTCCACGGATGCGGAGGAGCTGGTGGCGATGGTGGCCGGGCGCAAGGGGTCGTTCCAGGCGCCGAAGGCGGTCGAGTTCGTGGAGTCCATCCCGCAGACGCCGGTGGGCAAGCCGGACAAGAAGGCGCTGCGAGCGTGGTACGAGAAGACCAACTAGACGATCGCTGTGCCAGCGCAGGCCGGTATGTAGGATGTGGTGAGCGTAGCGAACCGCATCGGACAAACCCTGCTGCGTTGATGCGGTTCGCTACGCTCACCACATCCTACAGATTGCCTAGTCGCGCCGCCGCGCGGCCACGTTCACGCTCATCAGCTGCACGTCTGCCGGCAGGTCCACCAGGGCCCGGAACACGTCGGTCACCGAGTTGACGTGGGAGATCGGCCGCTCGCGCAGGTTGAGACCGGCCGCGAGCGCGGCGTCGCGGAAGCGCAGCGCGAGCTGCGGATCCATGTTGAAGGTCTTGCCTTCCTCCATCATCTGGCCGGCGCGGACGTTGGTCACGCGGATGCCGGCCGGTTCCAGCTCATGGAACAGCCCCTCGGAGAAGCGCTCCAGGCCGGCCTTGCTGCTCTGGTAGGCCACCATGAAGGGAAACCGGAAACCCACGGACTCGCTGCTGACGTTGATGACGTGGCTGCCGGGCCCCAATAGCGGTAGCGCGGAGCGCACGCAGAGCATCGGCCCGGCGAGGTTGGTCGTCACCGCCTGCAGGATTTGCGCGTCCGTGGCCTCGGCGATCAGGAAGGGCTCGTAGACCGCGGCGTTGTTGACCAGCACGTCGATGCGCGGGTGGTGCCGGGCGATCTGAGCGAAGGCGGCCCGAACCGAGTCCGGCGAAGCCACGTCGCAGGCCACGGCCATCGCGCGTTCGCCGAGCTCCGCGGCCAGTGCCTCCACCTTGGACGCGGTGCGGCCGAGCAGAACCACGCGGTCTCCATCGCGGTGGAAGCGGCGCGCCAGCGCACGGCCCAGGCCGATGCCGGCACCGGTGATCACGAGGGTCTTGGACATCTGCGGCTCCGTTGCAAAAAGGGGAGGAATCAGCCGCGCGGCTTCAGGATCTTCCAGATGCCGTCGACGCTGGCGACGGTGCGTTCGCCCACGGCGATGAGCCCGCGCAGGAACACCAGGTCCGAGCTCTGCCGCAGCACCTGCGGCCGGCAGACGATGAACTCCCCGACCTTGGCGGCGGAGATGAACTGCGTCTGCAGTTGCGCGGTGACGCAGTTCATGGCGCCGAGCTGCTGGATCACGGCGTAGCCGAGGCTGACGTCGGCCAAAGTCAGCAGCATGCCGCCGTGCACCGTGCTCATGTGTCCGTTGACGTGCTGCGGGCCGGACAGGAAGCCGAGCTCGAGCTCCGGCAGGCGTCCGCGCGTCCACAGGCCGCCGGAGACGCGCGAGAAGCCGTCGATGTCCAGGCGCGTCCAGCCCTGCGCCGTCAGGGTCTCCGGCGTCATCAGGTCAGGCATCGAAGGCGTGGCGTGCCACGGCCAGCGCCTGGCCGCCGCGGCCGCCCAGCTCGGACACCAGCGCCTTCAGGCGATAGGTCCAGAGGTGCAGCGGATGTTCCAGCGTCATGCCCATGGCACCGAGCATCTGGTGCAGGTCGTAGGCGATGCGGGTGGCGCTTTCCTGCGCATGCAAGGCTGCCAAGGCTGCGTCAGCCTCGTCGCCGGTGGCCGCCGCCTTCAGGGCCAGCCAGCGCACGCCGCCGGCCAGCACGGTGCACTCGGCCATGCGATGCCGCAGTGCCTGGAAGCTGCCCAGCGGGCGGCCGAACTGCTTGCGCACGCTCAGGTGCTCACCGGCCGAGGCGATGGCTGCCTGCAGCAGGCCGCTGGCCTCGGCCGCGAGAGCCACGCGCAGCCAGCCGCGGACCTTGGCGGCGTCCTCGGCGGACAGCGCCGTGGCGGCGGGGCGGCGCTTGAGCCGGCCCATGGGGTAGGCGAACAGCGACTCCACCGGCTCCACATCCTCCGGTCCGACCTGGGCCAGGCTGGCCTGGTCGCCGTCAATCAGGATCACGGTTTTGGCCGTGGCGACGAAGCGGCCCGGCCGGCCGTTCTCGACCACCGCGATCGGCCGCGGCCAGTCGCCGGGCAGTTGCGGGCGCACCAGCATCGACAGCGCGGTGTCGACGGTGCAGGGCAGCCAGGCCAGGCGTTCCACCGCCATCGCGGCGGTCAGCGGGCCCAGCTCGGGAATCTGTGCGATGTCGAAGTACTCGCCTTCGGTGAGTTCGCGTTCCAGGCCGTTGCCGGCCAGCGCGAAGCCGTGGAAGTCGATGGGCTTGGACTCGAAGGGCTTGGCCAGCCGGTCGAGGGCGCTCATCAGGGCGGACTGGTCGGTTGTCAGCGTGAAATCCATTAGCGTGCCTGTCGCGTAGCGACGCGTATGTCCCTCGCCCTGCGAAGCGGGGAGAGGGAGGGACCATCGGCGGACGAGGCCATGGATGGCCTCGGTAGGGCAACGCAGGACGCAGTTGCCGAGCCGATGGTGGGGTGAGGGGCGGTCATGTCGACGTCAGGAGACATGGCCTAGCGGGGCTCCCGCGGAAGCTGCAGCAGCTCCGTGGCGATCAGGTTGAGCTGGATCTCGGCGGCGCCGGAGGCGATGCCGGCGACGATGGCGCGCTGGTGGTGCGCCAGCAGCAGCGGGTCACCGCCGGACAGCGCGTCGGGCAGGTGCTCCACCACGAACTCGCCGACCAGGCGCTCGCACATCACGGTGGCGTAGCGCGCGGCGCTGGCCTCCGGCCCGGTGGGCGTGCCGTGGCGGCGCTGGTCCACGATCTGGTAGCTGTACAGGCGCGCCGCCTCGCAGGCGGCATGCGCGCGGGCCGACTGCTCCACGGCGCCGTGGCCGTAGCGGCCTTCCTGCTTCAGGCGTTCCACCGCGCGGCGCAGCATGCGCGAGGCCAGGGCGAAGCGGGGGATGCCCACGCGCTCCAGTGACAGCGCGGCGCGGGCGATCTCCCAGGCCTGGCCCTCGGCGCCGAGCAGGGCACTCTCCGGTACTCGCACGTCGTCGAAGAACACCTCGTGGATGTCGCCCTCGCCGATGACGCTGGGAATCTGCCGCACCGTGATGCCGGGTGTGTCCATCGGCACCAGGAACACCGACATGCCGGTCTTGCCCGGCGCGGTGCGCGCCAGCAGGAAGCAGGTGTCGGCATGGCCGGCGTAGGAGGTCCAGATCTTCTGGCCGTTGATGCGGTAGTGGCCGCCGTCCTTCTCGGCGCGGGTGCGCAGCGAGGCGAGGTCGGAGCCGGCCTCGGGCTCGGAGAAGCCCTGGCACCAGATGGTCTCGCCGCGCGCGATCGCCGGGATGTAGCGATCCTGCTGCGCTTCGGAGCCGAAGCGCATCAGCACCGGGCCGATCCAGTTGACGTTCATGTACTGGCCGCCGCGCGGCTCGCCGGCGGCCCACATCTCCTCGGCGAGGATGAAGGCGGTCCAGGCGTCGGCGTCGCGCCCGCCCCAGCGCCGGGGCCAGTGCGGCACCAGCAGGCCGGCCTGGGCCAGCGCGGCGCAGAACTTCTTGGAGAAGGCGCTCTGCGATTCGGAACCCGGCCCGTGAGCCTGCTGCTCCCAGTCCGGCGGCAGGTTGGCGGCCAGGAAACTCCGGACCGTGTCACGGAAGGACTGCTGTTCAGCGTCCCACTGGAAGTCCATTAGGCCCGCTCCCTCGTTTTTATGGTTTTTACAAGCCGAGACACAGATACTTGATCTCGAGATAGTCGTCGATGCCGTACTTCGAGCCTTCGCGGCCGAGGCCGGAGGCCTTCACGCCGCCGAAGGGCGCGATCTCGGTGGAGATCAGGCCGGTGTTGACGCCGACGATGCCGGCCTCGATGCGCTCCGCCACGCGCCAGATGCGGCCGATGTCGCGGGCATAGAAGTAGGCGGCCAGGCCGAAGGGCGTGGCATTGGCCTGGGCCACCGCATCGTCCTCGTCGCGAAAGCGGAACACCGGCGCCAATGGGCCGAAGGTCTCTTCCTGGGCTACCAGCATGTCGGCGGTGGCGCCGGTCAGCAGCGTCGGCGTGAAGAAGCGTCCGCCGCGCGCATGCGGCGTGCCGCCGGTCAGCACCCGCGCGCCCTTGGCGGTGGCGTCGGCGATGTGCTCGCCCACCTTGGCCAGGGCCTTGTCGTCGATCAGCGGGCCGATCTCGGTGCCGGCCTCGGTGCCGGCGCCGACCTTCAGTTTCGCCGTGGCGGCAGTGAGCTTCTCGACGAAGGCATCGTGGATGCCGTCCTGGGCGTAGATGCGGTTGGCGCAGACGCAGGTCTGGCCGGCGTTGCGGAACTTGGACTGGATGGCACCGGCCACGGCGGCGTCGAGATCCGCATCGTCGAAGACGATGAAGGGTGCGTTGCCGCCCAGTTCCAGGCTCAGCTTCTTGATCGTCGGCGCGCTCTGCGCATAGAGCCGGGCGCCGACATCGGTGGAACCGGTGAAGGAAATCTTGCGCACCTTGTCGCTGGCCGTCAGCGCGCCACCGATGTCGCCGGCGTTGCCGGTGACGACGTTGAGCAGGCCGGCGGGGAACCCCGCTTCCTCGGCCAGCACGGCCAGGGCCAGCGCGGTGAAGGGCGTCTGCGAGGCGGGCTTGATCACCACGCCGCAGCCGGCCGCCAGTGCTGGGCCGATCTTGCGCGTGATCATCGCCGCCGGGAAATTCCAAGGAGTGATCGCCGCCACCACGCCGATGGGCTGCTTCAGCACCACGATACGCTTGTCCGGCGCGTGGCTGGGGATCACGTCGCCGTAGACGCGCTTGGCTTCCTCGGCGAACCACTCGATGAAGCTGGCGGCGTAGGCGATCTCGCCCTTGGCCTCGGCCAGGGGCTTGCCCTGTTCCTGCGTCAGCAGGGCAGCCAGCTCGTCCTGCCGCGCCATGATCAGGTCGTGGTAGCGGCGCAGGATGCGTGAGCGGTCCTTGCCGGTGAGCTGCGACCAGGGGCCCATGGCCTGCTCGGCCGCGTCGATGGCGCGCAGGGTTTCGGCGGCGCCCAGGCGCGGCACGCGGCCGATCACGGCACCGGTGGCCGGATCGTCGACATCGATCCAGCGCTCGCCGGTCACCCATTCCCCGCCGATCAGGCAGGCTTCACGCTTCAGACTGGTCATGGCGCGATCTTATCGACAGGCAGGCAGCGCCCAGGGCCTATTGCACGCGCAGGCACATCAGGGGTCATCGACAGGCCAACCCTGTCGAAAGCCAGGCCCCGGGCGGTGTGCCCGCACCGGGGAGAAGCCGGCTGCTCAGGCTGCCTTGCGCAGCTCCACCCGGCGCCGGTAGCACTGCGGCGTGGAGCCGGTCCAGCGCTTGAAGGCACGCCCGAAGCTGGATTGCTCGGAGTAGCCCAGCATGGCGGCCAGTTCGTCCAGGGCCACCTCGCTTTCCTGCAGGCAGCTCACCGCCAGTTCCCGGCGCTGGCGCTCGACGATCTCCGAGAAGCGCAGACCGTGATGGCTGAGGCTGGCCTGCAGCGTGCGCACGGGAATGCCCATCTTGCCGGCACAGTGCTCGATGGAGCACTTGCCGGAGGACAGCGAGCCGCGCACGTAGTCTTCCACGCGCTCGACGATGCCCTGGCGCGAGGCCTCGCGCACCCGCTCGAAGTAGCCGCCCAGCAGGCGGAACAGCAGGCGGTTGGCGCTGGCCAGCGGCTGGTCGAGCGTGGCGGTGGGGAAGGCGATCACGCTGGTTTCCGCACGCGGGCGGAACTCGCAGCCGAAGAACCGCGAAATCTCGGGCAGGTCCTTCTGGCGCGCGTCCACGCGCAGGGCGACGTAGCGGGGGCTGAAGGAGCGGCCGGCCAACTGGCGCAGCAGCTTCATGGTCATCAGCGTGCCCTTGAAGCTGGCCTGGTCGGCCACGCCGGGGTCGGTCTGCACGCGCCAGCGCAGCTCGGTCAACTCAGGGCCTTCCACCATCTCCAGCGCCACGGTGGGGCAGTGCATCACCGGGATGTAGTCCATGAAGCAGCCCAGCGCCTCGCGGAAGCTGGAAGCGGAGCGGCACAGCGTGGCGATGGCGCCGAAGGTGTCCGGGTCCTGGAATTCGCCCAGGCGCAGGCCGAACAAAGGATCGTTGAAGGCGCGGCTGCAGTACTCCAGCAGCTGCACCAGCGCCTTGCTGTCGATGTAGGCGTCGGGATCGCGCATCGCACGCGGGTCGATGCCATGGCGTTCCAGGATGTCGCGCGGGTCGGCGCCGAGGCTGCGGGCCAGCTCGCCGAAACCGGTGAGGTTGGCGGCGCGGATCTGGAGTCCCACCGGCACCGAGTCCAGTGGGCCTTCCAGGCTGTAGAAGAACGATTCGCTCATGGCCGACTCCTTCGCGATTCTGCGGCGCTAGGCCGCGCTGCTGCCCAGGGCATGGCGGGCGGCGACGTAAGCCCAGGTCATGGCGGGGCCGATGCTGCCACCGGCGCCGGGTTCCACGCCGCCCATGACCGATGCGGTAGAGGTGCCGGTGGCGTACAGGCCCGGGATCACCGAGCCGTCCTCGCGCAGCACGCGCGCCTGCGCGTCGGTCAGCAGCCCACCGAAGGTGCCGACGTCGCCGGGGAACAACTGCACAGCGTAGTAGGGGCCTTCCTCGATGGCGCCGAGGGTGTTCGAGGGCGCATGCAGCGGATCGCCCACCCAGCGGTCATAGGCCGAATCGCCGCGCTGGAAATCCTCGTCGCGGCCCTGGCGCACGAAGCCGTTGAAGCGTTCCACGGTCACGCGCAGCGCCGCGGCGTCGATGCCGCAGTCCGCGGCCAGTGCGTCCAGCGTCTCGCCGCGGCGCAGGAAGTTCGCCTCGGCCCAGGCCTTGGGCTTCTTGCCGCCGGGCATGGTGCCGGCCAGCATGTACTTGCGCAGGTACTGGCTGTCGAAAACCATCCAGCTGGTCGCTCCCGGAGACTGGCGGGCGTGTTCGATCATGCTCTCGCTGAATACCGGGTGCGAGGATGATTCCCGCGCATAGCGCCGGCCGGTCTGGTCCACCACGATCGCGTGCGGCTTGCAGACGTCGTTCTGCATGGCTGCCTTGATCATCATCTTCTCGCTGCCGGGCGGCAGGGCGATCTCCATGCCGATGCGCTCGGCCATCTGCGCCACGGCGGCGCCGATGCGCTGGCCCTCCTCGATCATCTCGCCGGTGTCGGCCTCGATCGCGCTGGACCAGCTGGCGGAGGTGCCGGGGATGTAGCGGTCGAGCATGCGCTGGTTGCGTGCGAAGCCGCCGGCATTGACCAGCACACCGAGGCGGGCGTCGACCGCCTGCTCCCGGCCGTCCTTGCGGACGGTGACGCCGCTGATGCGGCCGTCCTGCAACTGCAGTTGCGTCACTTCGGCGTCCAGCCAGATCTCGACGCCGGCCTTGAGCGCGGCATGCAGCATCTGGCCCTGCAGCGCCTGGCCGGCGGTGGTGCGCTGGCGGCCGGTGAACTTGTCGGCGATGGCGCGTCCGAGGATGCGCGCCAGCGTCTTCTTGGCCTCGCGGCTGCGCTTGACCAGCGGCAGCTGCATGGCTTCGTCGAGGTTGGCGGGCAGGGGCAGGAAGCCTGGGCGCAGCTTCTTGCGCCAGTCGCCCAGCAGGCGGATGTCGAACAGCTCCGAAACCACGGCGCGGCCCGGCACCGAGGCGCCCGGGGCATCGTAGTAGTCCGGCCAGGAGGGCATGCGACGGAACTTCAGGCCCTGGCCGGCGAGGAAGTCGAGCATCTGCGGCGCCTGCTCGACATAGGCCAGGCGGCGCTCGCGGCTGGCGCCGGGCATGTCGGGGCGGTCGCCGATCACGGCGTCGAGATAGGCCGTGGCCTGTGCCGCGCTATCCTCGATGCCGGCCTGCTTCATGTAGCGGTTGGCGGGAATCCACATCACGCCGCCGGAGATCGCGGTGGTGCCGCCGACCAGGCTGGTCTTCTCCAGCACCAGCACGCGCCGGCCGGCGCCGCGCAGCACCAGCGCGGCACACATGGAGCCGGCGCCGCTGCCGACGATGACGAAATCGAAGCCCTGCGGCGTAGCGCCGTTGCCGTCCATCAGTCCTGCCTCCAGTTCGCGACCCGCATGCCGGCGCCTGCACGGGCATCCGGTCTAATGATGAACACCATTGTTGATTGATTATGCGGCCACGGTCAAGTCGGATGCCGGCCTGGTACATTCATCATTATGAACACCACTGTTGAGTGTTAACGGGCTTTGTGCGATAAAGGCGCGGCGTGGGCCCACGACTCTTTTTACTGCCCGCGCGGCGTCTGGAGGACGACATGAAAATCCGCATCGACAAGGCCAGGTGCGTGGGCAACGCCCGCTGCGCGGCAATCTCGGAAACGCTGTTCCCGCTTGATGACGAAGGCTACATCGCGGTGTCCGAGGTCGACGTGCCGCCCGGCCAGGAGCAGCTCGCGCGCCGCGGCGCCCGTGCCTGCCCCGAACGCATCATCGTGGTCGAGGACGACAGCCAGTAAGGCAGCAAGCGGTGCGCCACGGGCGCGCCATCACTCATCAGGATCAAATACAAAAGCTGCAGGAGAAACGGGTCATGGACTTTCTGGGATACAAGGGCAAGCGAGTGGTGGTCAGCGGCTGTTTCTCCGGCATGGGTGAGGCCACGGCCCGCCAGCTGCTGGAGCAGGGCGCCGAGGTGCACGGCCTGGATTTCAAGCCGACGAACCTGAAGCTGGCCTCGTTCAACCAGGTGGACCTGCGCGATCCCGCCGCGATCGACGCCGCGGTGGCCAAGATCGGCGGCAAGGTCGATGCGCTGTTCAACTGTGCCGGCCTGCCGCAGACCGCGCCGGCGCTGGACGTGATGAAGGTCAACTACGCCGGTACGCGCCGCGTCACCGAGAGCGTGCTGCCGCTGATGTCGGAGGGCGGTGCCATCGTCAGCGTGTCCTCCAACGGCGGCATGGGCTGGAGCCGCCGCATTCCCACGATCATGCAGCTGATCCAGGCCGATACCTACGAAGGCGCGGTGAAGTGGTGCGAGGAGAATGCCGAGACCGTGCGTGAAGGCTATGCCTTCTCCAAGGAGGCGATCATCGTCTGGACCATGCTGATGTCCAACCGCCTGATCAAGAAGGGCATCCGCATCAACTGCACCATGCCGGGCCCCACGCAGACGCCGATGATGAGCCACTTCGAGCAGGCCACCAAGGCCTCCGTGCTCGAAGCAGCCATGCAGCCGATCAACCGCCGCTCCACCCCGGACGAGCAGGCCTCGGCGCTGCTGTTCCTGAACAGCCCGGTGGCCAGCTACGTCAACGGCGTGTCCTTCGCCGTCGACGGCGGCTTCATGGCCGGTATCGCCACGGGGCAGATCGACCCCCGCAGCCTGATGGCCAACGCCTGAACCGAGACCCCGGAGCCTTACGATGAGTGAAACCCTGAGCCCCGCGGTCGCACGTCCGGATCACATCACGGACGCGGTCTTCTACGACTTCGACATGTTCGCGGACCCGGCCTACCTGGCCAACCCGCACGCGCGCATCCTCGACATGCACAAGAGCGCGCCGCCGATCTTCTGGACGCCGCGCAACGGCGGCCACTGGATGTTCGTCAGCCACGCCGCCAACTTCGAGGCTTCGCGTGACGTCGAGAAGTTCTCCAGCGAGATCGTGCCGCAGTCCAAGATCAAGGAGATGATGTCCAAGCTGCCGCCGGGTGCGCCGCACATCCCGCAGCCGCTGCCGATCAACATCGACCCTCCGGAGCACACCGCCTACCGCGCGCCGCTGCAGCGCGCCTTCTCGCCCAAGGCGATCAACGAGCTCAAGGGCAGCATCCGCGAGCTGGCGATCAGCCTGATCGAGGAGATGAAGGCCAAGGGCACGGCCGACTTCGTCGCCGATGTCGCCGAGCCGCTGCCGGTGCAGGTGTTCCTCAAGATGTTCGGCCTGCCGCTCGAGCGCCAGGCGGCCTACCGTGCCCTGGTCAAGGAGCACATGGAGAACATCCGCAATCACGATACGGCAGCGATCGTGCGGCGCATGCTCAAGCTCACCGCGATCATGAAGGACACCATCCTCGATCGTAAGGCGAACCCCAAGGACGACCTGATCAGCATGCTGTGGCAGACCCGTATCGGCGATCGTGAGACCACGATCAACGACATGGAGAACTACTGCGTGGTGCTGTTCACCGCTGGGCTGGATACCGTGGTCAATGGCATCAGCCTGGGCGCGCATCACCTGGCGACGAACCCGGAGCTGCAGCAGCAACTGCGTGCCGATCCCTCCCAGATTCCCGCCGCCACCGAGGAAATGCTGCGCCGTTACACCTTCACGGTGCCGCTGCGCGTCGTGTCCAAGGACATCGAGTTCCAGGGCGTGAACCTGAAGGCGGGCGAGCGCATCATGCTGTTCCTGCCGGGCGCCGACCTTGACGCCAAGGAATACCCGAATCCCGAGGTCTACAACCACAAGCGCGAGAACAGCGTGCATATCGCCTTCGGCGCGGGCCCGCACCGCTGCCTGGGCTCGCATCTGGCGCGCGTCGAACTCCAGGTGGTGTACGAGGAGCTGCTGGCACGCCTGCCGCAGTTCAGTCTCGACACCTCCAAGCCGGTGAGCTTCCACGGTGGCCATGTGGTGGGCCCGGACCACGTCTGGTTGAACTGGTAGTGCCCGTCACCCGCCCGCTGCCGCGTCTGGACTCCGACAACCGGGCCTTCTGGACCGGCGGCGCGGAAGGGCGCCTGCTGCTGAACCGCTGCCAGGACTGCCGGACCTTCATCCACCCGCCGCGCCCGGTCTGCCACCACTGCCTGTCGGAGAAGGTGGCGCCGGAAGCGGTGGCGGGGACGGGTACGGTCGACACCTTCACGGTCAACCACCAGAAGTTCCATCCGGCCTTCGAGGTGCCCTACGTCATCGCGCGTGTCGCCATCGACGGCGCGCCGGGCGTGTTCCTGACCAGCAACATCGTCGGCTGCCCGGTGGATGCGGTGGACTTCGGTGATCGCGTGAAGGTGAAGTTCGAGCAGCAGGACGACGTCTGGCTGCCGTTGTTCGAGAAAATCTGATGGCTGCCCCACTGGAAGCGTATATCAGCGGTGTCGGCCAGTCCGAGATCGCAGTGAAGCAGACGCGGCACCCGCTGCTGCTGACCCTGGACGCCGCGCGCGAGGCGCTGGACGAGGCGGGGTTGAATATCAGCCAGATCGACGGCGTCTCCACCTATCCGGGCCGTGTTCCTGCCTTCCTCGGCTTCTCCCCGGTGGGAGCCGACGAACTGATCGATGCCCTGGGCATCCGCGCCCGCTGGTATGCCGGCGGTGGCGAGATCACCTCCCAGCTGGGCGCCGTGGTCGCGGCGGCCACGGCCGTGCGCGCCGGCCTGGCGCGGCACGTGCTGTGCTTCCGCACCGTCTACGAGGCGGCAGCCATGGCCCGCCCGGAGGAATACCCGCCGCTGCGGCGCGATCGCGTGGACGGACAGTCGCAGTGGTTCGCGCCCTTCGGCGCCATTTCGGCCGCCAACTGGACCGCGCAGTACGCCATGCGCCACGTCAAGCTTTACGGCCTGACGCGTGAGCAGCTGGCACAGATCGCGCTGACCGACCGTGCCAACGCCTGCAGGAACCCGCGCGCCCTGGTGCGTGAGCCGCTGGGCATGGACGAGTACCTGTCGGCGCGCATGATCTCCTCGCCGTTGTGCCTCTACGACTGTGACCGCTTCACCGACGCGTCCACGGTCATCATCGTTTCGGCCGGCAACGCGCTGGACGAGATTCGCTGCACGCCGGTGCGCATTGCCGCCATGGCCGGCACGGTCGAGCGCCATAGCTGGGACCAAGCCGAGTGGATGGCCTGCTATCCCACCGGCTCCGAGCTGTGGAAGCACACCGACTACAAGCCGGCCGACGTCGACACTGCCCAGCTCTACGATGGTTTCAGCTTCCAGGCCGTGGCCTGGCTGGAATCGCTGGGCTTCTGCGGAGTGGGCGAGGGCGGCCGGTTCATCGAGGGCGGCCAGCGCATCGCGCTGGACGGCGAGCTACCGCTGAACACCTTCGGCGGCCAGATCGGCGCCGGTCGCTTGCACGGCTTCGGCTTCGCCCACGAGGCCGTGGTGCAGCTCCGCGGCAAGGGTGGCGAGCGCCAGATCGCCGGCGATCCGAAGGTTGCCGTGGCCACCTCCGGCGGCGGTCCCCTGGCTACGGCGCTGCTGCTGGCCAGGGACTGATGGTGGTGGCACTCGACCAGGTTCCCGGGTTCCGCAGGCGCTTTCGCGTGACACCGGGGCGGGGTTGGGTGCGCAGCGAGGTCGAGGACGACTATCACCACATGACGGTGATCCTGCGGCACGAAGGCGGCGTGGTCACCGAGATCGAGCCGACCATGCACCGTGCACCCTGGACCACCTGCCCGGGGGCGCCACAGCAGCTGCGGCAGACTTTCGTGGGCGTGGCGCTGGCTGCCTTCGCGGCGCGTGGCGAGAAGAGCACCAACTGCACGCACCTGCATGACCTGGCCGTGCTGGCGGCTGCGCATGCGCAGGACCGCGAGCCGCTGGCCTACGACATCCTGGTGTCCGATCCGGTGGACGGCCGGCGCCAGGTGGAACTGCGCCGCAACGGCGAGCCCCTGCTGGGGTGGACCGACCAGGACAACCGCATCCTCGAGCCGGCCGAGCTGGCCGGCCAGGGCCTGTTCGACCCGCTGCGGCCCTGGATCGACACGCTCGACCCCCAGCAGCAAGAGGCCGCGCGCCTGATGCGCTGGGGCGCGATCCTGGCACATGGCCGCACGATCCCGATGGAGCGGCAGTCGGACGCCAGCCGCATGCCGCCGAATTGCTACAGCTTCCAGCCGCAGCGCAAGGCCCAGGCCCGGCGCATCGGCGAGATCAAGGATTTCAGCCGGGGGACGGCGCAGCCGCTGGACCCCATCACCCCATCCCCGGTGCCGGCCCCCTGAGGCCGCGCCGTCTTTGCAGAGGAGACCTCACATGAAGATGAACGACATGGTCCTGATCAGCGTGGACGACCACATCAGCGAACCGCCCGACATGTTCAAGGCACACCTGTCGGGCGCCGACCTGAAGAGCGCCCCGACGCTGCACGTCGCCCCCAACGGC
>JASBRP010000062.1 GCA_030149365.1 Solimonas sp. | reverse complement strand
CGAGCCGGACAGGATGTCCGGCCGAGGGGCCTCAGGCCATGGATGGCCTGTGGGCCCGACCCCGTCCGCGCCCGACCGCCGCGCAGGTTGCCCCGCCAAAGCGGGGCCACTCGCACCTGGGGGTGCTTTCTTTTGGTTACTTTTCTTTGCACAAGCAAAGAAAAGTAACTCGCCCTTGGGCGAAACCAACTTTCAAAGCTCTACAGCATCTGAGCGGTCTAGGACCGCCACCACCGAACACCCTCAAAGGGTTTCAGAGATAGCCCCCTCTCCCCCGCCCCTCTCCCGCAAGGGGAGAGGGAGTTAGTGCGGGAGCGCCATCCATGGCGAGACTTCCATTACCGAAACGAACCCCGGCCCGACCATCCATGGCCGGGCGCTCGACGGGGCGAATGTCCACTGGACATTCGCCTTTATCCGTCTCGCCCACCAGGCGTCAGGATGTCGCGGTTCCCACCCGGCCCACTCGGTCCCACAATCCCCGCCGACTCCATCTGCTCCACCATGCGCGCCGCACGGTTGTAGCCGATCTTCAGGCGGCGCTGCACCCAGCTCACGCTGGCCTTGCGCGTCTCCAGCACCAGCGCCACCGCTTGGTCGTACAGCGGATCGGCCTCGGCATCATCGCCGCCGCCACCGCCCTCGCCCGGCGCTGGCGCCTCATCGGCGCAGATATCCTCGATGTACTGCGGCGGCCCCACCTGCTTCAGGTAGGCCACCACCTTGTGCACCTCGTGGTCGTCCACGAAGGCGCCGTGCACGCGATCCAGGCGATTGGCGCCGATCGGACGGAACAGACCGTCACCGTGGCCCAGCAAGGTCTCGGCGCCCATCTCATCCAGGATCGTGCGCGAATCGATACGCGACGCCACCTGGAAGGCCAGGCGCGAGGGAATGTTGGCCTTGATCAGGCCGGTGATCACGTCCACGCTCGGACGCTGCGTGGCCACGATCAGGTGGATGCCAGCGGCGCGCGCCTTCTGCGCCAGGCGGGCGATCAGCTCTTCCACCTTCTTGCCCACCACCATCATCATGTCGGCCAGCTCGTCAATGATGATGACGATGTGCGGCATCTCCTCCAGCACGCTGGCGGCGAACGGCGGCAGTTCCTCGTCGAACAGCTCCGGCGCCCTCGCCAGTGGATCGCGGATCGGCTCGCCCGAGTCGCGGGCGTCCTGGATTTTCTTGTTGAGGCCCGCCAGGTTGCGCACGCCCAGCGCCGACATCAGGCGATAGCGCCGCTCCATCTCGGCGACACACCAGCGCAGGGCGTTGGCGGCGTCCTTCATGTCGGTGACCACCGGCGTCAGCAAGTGCGGGATCGCCTCGTAGACCGACAGTTCCAGCATCTTCGGGTCGATGAAGATGAAGCGCACCTGGTCCTTGGTCGCCTTGAACAGCATCGACAGGATCATGGCGTTGATCGCCACCGACTTGCCGGAGCCCGTGGTACCGGCCACCAGCAGATGCGGCATCTTGGCCAAGTCCACCGACACCGGGTGCCCGGCGATGTCCTTGCCCAGGCAGATGGTCAGCGGCGAGGCGATGTTGCGGTAGCTGGAGGAGTCCAGGATCTCGCGCAGCACCACCATCTCGCGCTTCTGGTTGGGCAGCTCCAGGCCGATCACCGACTTGCCCTCGATGACCTCGATCACGCGCACGCTGGACACCGACAGCGAGCGCGCCAGGTCACGCGACAGGTTGGTGATCTGCGAGCCCTTCACGCCCGGCGCCGGCTGCATCTCGAAGCGGGTGATGACCGGGCCCGGCGTGGCATTGACCACCTGGACCTTGACGCCGAATGACGCCAAGTGACGCTCTACGTCACGCGACAGCCGCTCCAGCTCGTCCGGCGTGTACTGCCGGCCACTGGGCCTGGGCGGGTCCAGCATCGACAGCGGCGGCAGCGGGTTGCCCTCGAAGGCTGGCACATCGGCCTTCTCCACCTTCTTCGGCTTGCTGGCCGCCACCGGCTTGGGTACACGGGGTGCCGGCGCCTCCAGGGGCTCCAACGACTCCATAGGCTCCAGTTCGATCGGCGCCGGCGGCGGCGCCGGCAGCAGGTCGAACTGGTCCTCTTCGGTGCCCACCGCCGACAGCACGGGCGCCTTGCGCTTGCGCTTTTCGCGCGCCGGCGGCTCCTCAGGCAGCAGGAAGCTGTCCAGTGGGCGCTGCTCGGGCAGGCGGCTCTCTTCCTCCAGCGGTTCGGGGAACGGGGCCACGACGACCGGCGGCACCCGGCCCTCGCGCAAGCGCTGGACGGTGCGCAACGCCCAGCTGCCGATCCGGTCCAGCAACGATAACCAGGAAAAGGCCAACGCAAACGGTGCGCTGGCCAGGAACAAAGTCAGCAGCAGCAGCGTGGCGCCGAAAGCCTTCAGAACCCCTTCGAGCAGTTGGGCCAGCGCCTGGCCGCCGATGCCGCCGGCGCCCTGTGGTGCCCAGCTGGGCGCGGCGCCCACGTGCAGGGCACAGAGGCCGGCCAGGCTGATCAGCATCAGGATCCAGGCCGCCACGCGGATGCCTCGCGGGATCGCCGCATCGTCCTCGCTCTGGGCCTGGAAGATACGGATGCCCATCAGCATCACCGCCCAGGGCAGCAGGAAAGCGACATAGCCGAACAGCGACAGCAACACGTCCGCCAGCCAGGCGCCGACGCTGCCGGCCAGGTTGCGGATCGGCTCCAGGGTGCCGGAGGACGACCATCCCGGGTCGTTGGGGCTATAGGACACCAGGGTGACCAGCAGGAACAGGGACAGCCCCAGGCAGGCCAGCATGGCCGCCTCGCGGGGCAGGCGCTCCAGCCAGCTGGGCCCGGCGGCTTCGTCGGTGGCTTGGGATTTGCTTCGGAACATCAGGACAGTCGGTCGGTACGGGCCATCGGTGAATGATAGCGTGCCATCCGTCGGGCCGCCGGTGCCCTTGAAAACCGGGGCCAAACCTTCATATTGCAATGAGGTCCAACCTACAGGCGCAGCGAAAGACTTAAGGTGAAAGCACCATGACGACGACCAGGCATTTCGTGTTGACCCCGGAAGGGGGTATTCGCGAGTTCTCGACCGACCAGGCCGCGCTGATCGCAGCCGGTACGCGCAGCGTGCCCGAGCTGGCTGACCTGCGTGTGCGCTATCTCCAGCTGACCCTGGACGACAGCGCCGATAGTGGCGAGCTCAAGGTCCAGACCGCTGGGGCCAGCATCGTGTTCGACGGCGATGGCCGCCTGCGCGAAGCCGGTCCGCCGGAGGATACCGAGCAGATTTCCCGCTTCGAGCACGATACCGTCGTGCAGTGGGCCCTGAAGAGCATCCCGACGGTCGCGCCGACCTTCCACTGATCCCCCTACCACCCCGCGATGCGGCTGAGACAGGTTGGCCGCATCGCGGAGGTCCCGGCGCCTGCCTGGGATGCGCTGTTCCCGCCGGAATACCCCTTCACCCGGCACGCCTTTCTTTCTGCCCTTGAACGCCACGGCTGCGTCGGCGACGACAGCGGCTGGGAGCCCTGCCACCTGCTGGCCGAGGCGGAGGACGGCCAACTGGTGGGCGCCGTCCCGCTGTATCTCAAGCATCATTCCTACGGCGAGTTCGTGTTCGATTTCGGCTGGGCCGAGGCCAGCCAGCGCATCGGCCGCCGCTACTACCCCAAGCTGCTCTGTGCCATCCCCTACACCCCCGCGACAGGTCCGCGTCTGGGCGCCCGTGACGAAGCGGTCAGGGCTGCGCTGGCGAGCCACATGGCCGAATTGGGCCAGGGCCTGGGGGCACCTTCCATGCATGCCCTGTTCGCGTCCGAGCCCGACCAGGCCCACCTGCGCGAGGCCGGCATGCTGGAGCGGCAGGACATCCAGTTCCACTGGTTCAACCGGGGCTATGGCAGCTTCGACGACTTCCTGGCCCGCCTGTCCAGCGACAAGCGCAAGAAGATCCGCCAGGAGCGTCGGCGGGTGGCCGAGGCCGGCATCCGCTTCGAGTGGCGCAGCGGCCACGAACTGCGGCCGTCCCAGTGGGAGGAAATCTACGGGCTCTATGCCAATACCTACGAGGAACGCGGCCAAGCGCCCTACCTGAACCTGCCCTTCCTGGAAGATTGCGGGAACACCCCGGACACACCCTTGCGTTTTGCATTGGCCTACGATGGCCGGCGCATGGTGGCGATGGCCATGACGCTGCAGGGAGGCGACACACTCTACGGTCGCCATTGGGGCACGGCCGGTCGCTACCACGCACTGCACTTCGAGGCCTGCTATTACCAGGGCATCGAGTACAGCATTACCCAGGGCCTGCGTCGCTACGATGCCGGCACCCAGGGCGAGCACAAGCTGGCCCGCGGCTTCGACCCGGTCCGGACCCGGTCCGCCCACCTGCTCGCCGACGAGCGGCTGCACAAGGCGGTTGCAGCCCATCTGCAGCGCGAGACAGCTTTTGTAGAATTGCGCCATGCCGAACTGATGCGGCATGTTCCTTACAGGGAGGGCGCAAGCTAGAGATGGATAACCCCATCCGACTGCATTGGCTGGACCCGCGCAACCCGCATCAGCATTTCCCGCCGGTGCACCTGGCCATGCGCGATCCCAACGGCCTGCTGGCGATCGGCGGCGACCTGTCGCCGGTCCGGCTGCTGCGCGCTTACGCCCAGGGCATCTTCCCCTGGTACAACCCCGACGAGCCGATCCTGTGGTGGTGCCCCGATCCGCGCAGCGTGCTGCTGCCCGGCGGGCTGAAGGTGTCACGCTCCTTCCGCAAGGCCGTGGAGCGGGCGGACTATGCCGTCACCCTGGACCTGGCCTTCTCCGAGGTGGTGGAGGCCTGCGCCGGCCTGCGCGCGCAGTCCCGTGGCACCTGGCTGGGCAGCGACATGAAGCGCGCCTACCTGGAACTGCATCGTGGCGGCCACTGCCATTCGGTGGAGGTCTGGCGCAACGGCGAACTCATCGGCGGTCTCTACGGGATGGCGATGGGCCGCTCCTTCTTCGGCGAGTCGATGTTCTCGCGGGCCGACAACGGCTCCAAGATCGCCCTGTACTGGCTGTGCCACCAGCTCTGGGCCTGGCAGTTCGCGCTGGTCGACTGCCAGATCAGCTCGCCGCACCTGACGAGCCTGGGCGCCGTGGAGATGCCGCGCGAGGAGTTCCTGCGGCTGCAGCGCCCCGCCGCCGAACAGCCGGGCCGCATCGGCCGCTGGCGCTTCGACGTCAAGGTACCGGCCGATACCCTGCACCTCAGCCGGGGGGCAGTAGCGTGAAGCGGCTTGAGGCATGCTCCGGGCGTCACGACGCTTCTGGGGTGCCCAACATGACGGGACGAGTGCTTTGAGCGAGCTGGAGCGCATCCGCCTGTTCCTCAGCGTGGAGCACGTCTGCGGCTACCTGCCCGGGCGCTCCTCGCGCAATGCCTTCATCGACCCGGAGTTCCCGTTGACGCCGGCGCGCTACGGCTGGCTGCTGGAACAGGGCTTCCGCCGCAGCGGCGTGCATGTCTACCGGCCGTACTGCCAGCATTGCATGTCCTGCATCCCCGCCCGCATCCCGGCCGCCAGCTTCCAGGCCAACCGCAACCAGCGGCGCTGCCTGGCGCGCAACGACGACCTGAGCCTGAAGGTGGTCCACCGGCTCAACGAAGAGCACTACGCCCTGTACCGTGACTACCTGCTGTCCCGGCACGCCGGTGGCGGCATGGACGCCCACAACCGCGAGGCATTCCACACCTTCCTGGAATGCTCCTGGGGAGAGGTCCGCTATTGGGAGATCCGTGCCGGGCGGCGCCTGCAGGCCCTGGCCGTGGTGGATGAAACCCCCCGGGGCATCTCGGCGGTCTACACCTTCTTCGATCCGGACGAGACCCGCCGCAGCCTGGGCACCTACGCGGTCCTCAAGCAGGTGGAGGACGCCCGCCGGCGTGACCTGCCGCATGTCTACCTGGGCTACTGGGTGCCCGGCAGCCAGAAAATGGACTACAAGCGCCATTTCCGCCCCCTGGAAGTGCTGATGCACGGGGGCTGGAAACCCCTGCCCGAGGACGGCAACTGAGGTCCGGCGGGGCGCAAAGTCCCCCAAAACGGCCGAAAAGTTGATGCCGGCCAGCGACTTCCCGATAATGCGCCTCCCAAAAGCTGGCGATTATGTCCAAAGAAGATCACATTGAAATGGTTGGCACGGTGGTCGACACCCTGCCGAACACCACGTTTCGCGTAAAGCTGGAGAACGGCCACGTCGTGACCGCCCATATCTCCGGCCGCATGCGCAAGCATTACATCCGCATCCTGACGGGCGACAAGGTCACCGTGCAGTTGACGCCGTACGACCTGACCAAGGGTCGTATCACGTTCCGCGACAAATAATGCCCCGAGCAGCGTAGAGGGCCCCCAACGAAGTTGGGGATCCTGGCGTCGCAAGTGGGCGGCTGAAGTTGACCGGCCCATCAGTCCCCTCGCCGGTCGAGAAAACCAAAGTGAAGCCGGGCCCGCCTCGCGGGCCCTTCTGCTTGGGCGTCACCCACAAAAAAGCCCGCTCTCGCGGGCTTTTTTGCTACTAGCCGCGACCAGCGCTCACACCGGCTCCAGCGCCGCAGGACGCTCGCGCGCCTCCAGCTCGAACTCCAGCTGCCCGTCCTTGACCGAGACGTTCACGCTGCCGCCGTTGGCGAGCTTGCCGAACAGCAGCTCCTCCGCCAGCGGTCGCTTGAGGCTTTCCTGGATTACGCGGGCCATCGGGCGGGCGCCCATCCGGACGTCGTAGCCGCGCTCGGCGATCCACTGCTTGGCGTCCTCGTCCACGTCCAGGTGCACGCCCTTGGCCGCCAGCTGCTCTTCCAGCTGCATCAGGAACTTGTCCACCACGCGCACGATCTGCGCCCGGCCCAGCGGAGCAAAGGCCACGATCGCGTCGAGGCGGTTGCGGAACTCCGGCGTGAACATCTTGCGGATCACTTCCAGCGCGTCGGTGACATGGGTCTGCTCGATCAGGCCCATCGAGCGGCGCGACGACTCCTCGGCGCCAGCGTTGGTGGTCATCACCAGGATGATGTTGCGGAAGTCCGCCTTGCGGCCGTTGTTGTCGGTCAGCGAGCCGTGGTCCATGACCTGCAACAGCAGGTTGAACACGTCCGGGTGCGCCTTTTCGATCTCGTCCAGCAGCACGACGGCATGCGGGTGCTTGATCACCGCCTCGGTCAGCAGGCCGCCCTGGTCGAAGCCGACGTAGCCCGGCGGCGCGCCGATCAGGCGCGACACGGTGTGCCGCTCCATGTATTCGGACATGTCGAAGCGGATCAGCTCCACACCCAGCAATTGCGCAAGCTGCTTGGTGACCTCGGTCTTGCCGACGCCCGTGGGGCCGGCCAGCAGGAAGTTGCCGATCGGCTTGTCCGGGTTGCCCAGGCCCGAGCGGGCCAGCTTGATCGAGGCAGACAGCTGCTCGATGGCGGCGTCCTGGCCGAAGATCACCAGCTTGAGATCGCGATCCAGCGTCGCCAGCTTGTCGCGGTCGTTGGACGAGACGCTCTTGGGCGGGATGCGTGCGATCTTGGCCACGGTCTCCTCGATGTCGCGGACCTGCACGGTCTTGCGGCGGCGGGAATCCGGCAGCAGGCGCAGCCGTGCCGCGGCCTCGTCGATGACGTCGATGGCCTTGTCCGGCAGGTGCCGGTCGGTAATGTGGCGCGCCGACAGCTCCACCGCGGAGCGGATGGCGCCGCGGGTGTACTGCACGCTGTGATGCTCCTCGAAGCGGCTGCGCAGGCCCTCCAGGATCTTGACGCTGTCCTCCACGGTGGGCTCGGTCACGTCGACCTTCTGGAAGCGGCGCGCCAGGGCGCGGTCCTTCTCGAAGATGCCGCGGTATTCCTGGTAGGTGGTGGAGCCGATGCAGCGCAGGTCACCCGAAGCCAGCAGCGGCTTGAGCAGGTTGGAGGCATCCATGACACCGCCGCTGGCGGCGCCGGCACCGATGATCATGTGGATCTCGTCGATGAAGACGATCGCACCCGGACGCTGCTGCAGCTCCTGCATCACCGCCTTGAAGCGCTTCTCGAAGTCACCGCGATACTTGGTGCCGGCGATCAGCGAACCCATATCCAGACTGAAGATCACTGCGTTCTTCAGCAGATCCGGCACCTTGCCCTCGACCACCAGCCAGGCCAGGCCCTCGGCGATCGCGGTCTTGCCCACGCCGGCCTCGCCGACCAGCAACGGGTTGTTCTTGCGCCGGCGGCACAGGGTCTGCATGACCCGCTCGATCTCGTGCTCGCGGCCGATCAGGGGGTCGATCTGGCCGCGCGCGGCGCGCTCGTTGAGGTTGGTGGCGTACTGCTCCAGCGCCGACTTGCCGCTGGGCTTCTCCGGCGCATCCTCGCGCTCCTCGGAATCCTGCTGCGACTTCTCCGGCATGTTGCCGTTCTTGCTGATGCCGTGGGAGATGAAGTTGACGACGTCCAGGCGCGTCACGCCCTGCTCGTTGAGCAGGAACACGGCCTGGGTGTCCTTCTCGGCGAAGATCGCCACCAGGACATTGAGGGTGCTGACCTGCTTCTTGCCGGCCGCCTGGACATGGTAGATGGCGCGCTGCAGGACGCGCTGGAAGGACAGCGTCGGCTGCACTTCATGCTTGTCGTTGTCCTTGACCGCCTGTACATGCGTCTTCAGGTAGTCACGCAGGGACTGCTCGAGCCGATCCATGTCGCCGCCGGCCGCGATCAGCGCCTCGGAGACATTGGCGTCCGACAGCAGCGCCAGCAGCAGGTGCTCGACCGTCAACAGTTCGTGGCCTTCCATGCGGGCGGCGACGAATGCAGCGTCCAGTGCCTTCTGAAGTTCTTCGGATAACATTTTTGCTCCGCCTCTGCCGCTCGCGCGGCCGTTATCAGGCCTTTTCCATCACTGTCAACAGGGGGTGCTGGTGCTCGCGCGCAAACGCGTTCACCTGCGCCGTCTTGGTCTCGGCAATCTCGGCGGGGAAAATTCCCGCCACGCCGCGGCCTTGCGTATGTACATGCAGCATGATCTGTACCGCCGACTCCCGGGAGTGACGGAAGAACTGTTGCAAAACCTGGACCACGAACTCCATCGGCGTGTAGTCGTCGTTCACCACCACCACCTTGTACATCGGCGGCGGCTGCGTCTTGGGCTTGGCGTCCTGTACGGCCAGGCCCTGGTCGGAATGTCGATCAGGCTCGTTGCTCATGGTTCAAAGTGTAGCGCTGCGACACCCTATATGGGGCCGCTCGGTCGTCACAAAAGGGGCACCGCCGGTCAGACCACGGCGGCGGGCGGGCGTTCCGGGCGGAGATGGCGACAGCCGCCGGAGTTGCCGCGACGGACGGACGGCGGCAGGCGGCATCGAACGCGGGCAGCGCCAATGTTCCGGCTGGCCACGGCTTGCGACCTGCAAATTGCCGCGAAATCCCCGGCTTGGCCGAGCCGTGCTACTTGTGGGTGAAGTTGTACGCGCCGTCCCAGTTCTTGCCAGGCGGATTCTCGCGCATCTCCATGATGCGCGAGACGAACAGTTCGTAGACCGGGTGGGACCGCCCGGACTGGATCAGGTTGAAGAATTCCTGCTCAGCCTGGTCCCATTGCTGGGCGCGATACAACTTCATCGCGCCACGGTGGCGCGCCAGGTCCTGGCGCAGCGCCGGATCCAGTTCCTCCTTGGGTCCCATCGGCTCATAGATGGCCACCGGCTCTCCACGGCCCTTGACGCGCACCAGGTCGACCTCGCGGAAGGCCCAGTCCGAGGGCAGCAGGTTGCGGGTGTCCTCGCTGATCAGGATGCCGACGCCGTATTCCTTGGTCAGGCCTTCCAGGCGCGAACCCAGGTTCACCGAATCGCCCATCACGGTATAGGCCATGCGGAATTCCGAACCCATGTTGCCGACGTTCATCTTGCCGCTGTTGATGCCGACGCCGATATGGAGCCGGGGCCAGCCGCGCTTGTCGAACTCGGGGTCCAGCTCGCGGATGGCGCGCTGCATCTCCATGCCGGTCAGCACGCCGTTGAGGGCGTGGTCCTTGTCCGGCAGCGGCGCGCCCCAGAAGGCCATGATCAGGTCGCCGATGTACTTGTCGATGGTGCCCCGGTGCTTCTGGACCACGCCGGTCTGCTTGGTCAGGAAGGCATTGATCATGGCCGAGAGCTCCTTGGCATCGAGCTTTTCGGAGATGCTGGTGAAGTTGCGCACGTCGGAGAACAGCACCGTCATCTCGCGGCTCTCGCCCTCCATCGAGATGTCTTCCGGGTGGGCCGCCATCTCCTCCACCAGTTCCGGCGGCACGTACTGGCCGAACAGCTTGGAGATTTCGCGCTTGCCGCGCGATTCGATGAAATAGCCGTATAGCAGCTGCGCCAGGTACAGCGTCAGGGTGAAGGCCACCGGCACGCCGAAGGGCATCACGAAATTGCCCCAGCTCCACAGGCCGAAGGCCAGGGCCGTGATCAGGGCCAGCACGCCGGCGCCGAGCACGCCGGCGACCAGCGGTGAAAGCGCGGCAAAGGCCCAGGCGATCAGGACGCCTATCGCCAGCAGCAGCATGGTCTCGATGCCGCTGTAGTACGGCGCCTTCTGCTTGATGCCGCCGTTGATCAGGCCCGAGATGATGTTGGCGTGGACCTCCACACCCGAATAGGCCTTGGCCACCGGGGTCACACGAAGATCGCGCAGGCCGGGGGCGCTGGTACCCACCAGGACAACCTTGCCCTTGAGCACGGCGGCATCGGCCTTGCCGGCGATGACGTCGGCCGCGGACACGTAGGGGAAGCTGCCCTCCGGGCCACGATAGGGCACCATTACCGCGATGCGCTCGTCCACCGGCGCCAGCAGCGAGCCGGCGCGCAGGCGCTCCAGGTGCAGGGAGGTGCGGACATCGGGCGGCTCGAACTCGAATTCGATGCCCGGTTGCCCCACCGCCAGGCGCGCCAGTGCCAGGGCCAGGGACTCGTAGACCGCCCCTCCATGGAGCTGCACCAGGGGCACGCGGCGGTAGACGCCGTCATTGTCCAGGGTGGGGTTGTCGAAGAAGCCGCAGGCCGCCCCGGTAGCCTGCAGGACTTCCAGGTTGCCGGTGTAGCCCTCCGGCCGGATCCAGTCCAGGTCGTAGAGCTTGGCTGCCATGGAATCCATCGCGGGGGGGCAGATGGCCCCCACGGCGTCCTGCTGCTGAGATTGCAGGTGCTGGCTGAAGTAGTAGCCCCAGACCACCGGCTTGCCCCGCACGGCCTCGGCCAGGGCACGGTCATTGTCCATGGACGCCCGCAGGGCCGCCGCGCGCTCGGCGAACCCCGGCAGGTCGGCCAGTGCCCCCTGCTGCAGGCGGTCCAGCAGTTGCAGCCCGGAGCTGCGGTCGGCCTCGGGGAAGGCGATGTCGAAGCCCAGTGCCCGGATCTGGTAGGTCCCGAACAGGTTATCGACCAGGGTCGCCAGCTTGTCCCGCGACCAGGGCCACTGCCCCTCCACCGCCAGGCTCTTCTCGTCGATGTCGACGATCACCACCGTGGGGTCCAGGGTCCCCGGCAGCGTGGCCCGCACGCGGTTGTCGTAGGTGAAGTGTTCGATCTGCTCCAGCAGGCGCAGGTTGGCCCAGCCGGAGGCATGCACCAGGAACAGCAGGAGTACGAAGCCGCTGATGGCAAAGCGTGTGACCGTGCGCGACATTGTTGAGACTCCCCCAAGTCTTTCAGGCAAGTTACTGAATGTTGCTGATTGCGGCAAACCCTGACGTGTTCCGTATCACATACGCAGGTTATGATGCGGCATGACTGTTGCACTCCCCCTCCACAAACTGACCGCTGCCTACGAGCGCTATGGCCGGCGCCTGCCGCCCCTGGCGAACCTGGTGCTGCTGGCGCTGATCGCGGCCACCCTGGCCCGCCTGGCCTGGACCCTGTTGCCGGTCCCCGAGGAGGGCCGCTGGCGCCCCGCCCCCGCGGCCCCTGCGCAGCCCGGGCCGCAGGCCAGTGCCGGCCCGTTCAACGTCGAGCGCCTGGTGGGAGCGCAGCTGTTCGGCAGCTACCAGGCGGTCCCGGGCGCCACGGACCTCAACAACGCTCCGGACACCCGCCTGAACCTGACCCTGCTGGGCATCCTGGCCGACCGCGGCGAACAGGTGTCGCGGGCCCTGATCGCTGACGGATCCGGGGATGAAAAGCCCTACGCGGTGGGCGACGACATCACCGGCGGCGTCACCCTGGAGGCGATCTTCCCCGACCGGGTGATCCTGATGCGCAATGGCAAGGCCGAAACCCTGCGCCTGAACAAGGACCAGCCGAGCAGCGCCGTGGCCTCGTCCGGGCCGGCGGACACTTCTGCCAGCGTCGACAGCGCCACGGCCGCCAACCTGGCCAGCGCCCGCGACCAGATTCTGCAGGACCCGTCCCGCGCCTCGGAGTACATCCGCGTACAGCCGGCCAGCGTCAACGGCCAGTTGCGCGGCTACCGCGTCTACCCGGGCCGTGAGCGCGAGCTGTTCAACAATGCCGGCCTGCGGCCTGGCGACGTGGTCACCGCGGTCAATGGCATAGAATTGGACAACGCCCAGAAGGCCCTGCAGATGCTCAACGACCTGAGCCGGGCCAGCAACTTCGTCCTGACCGTCGATCGTGGCGGCCAGGCGCAAACCGTCAACGTCTCGCTGAACTAGACACTCAATGACCCTGCTCAAAACTGCGACGCGCGTCGCCCTGCTGGCCATCGCCCTGGCTGCGCTGCCGGCGCGCGCCGACGTGACCCTGAACCTGAAGGACGCGGAGATCAGCACGCTGATCGCCACGGTCAGCGAGGTCACCGGCAAGAACTTCATCGTCGACACCCGCGTCAAGGGCAAGGTCACGGTGATCTCGGCCTCCCCCATGTCGTCGGATGGCCTCTACGAGACTTTCCTGGCGGTGCTGGCGGTGAACGGCTTCGCGGCGGTGCCAGCGGGCGACACGATCAAGATCATCCCGGAGACCAATGCGCGCTGGGAGGGCTCGTCCTACAGTGGCGAGGCTGCAGGCCTGGCCAAGGACGAAATCGTCACCAAGGTCTTCCCCGTGCAGAACGTGTCGGCTACCCAGCTGGTGCCGATCCTGCGCCCGATGATCCCGCAGTGGGGTCACCTGGGGGCCTACCAGCCCTCCAACATCCTGATCATCTCCGACCGCGCCGCCAACGTGCGCCGCCTGGAACAGCTGATCCGCCAGATGGACCAGGTCGGTGATCGCGAGATCGAGAGCTTCCGCCTGGAGAACGCCTCGGCGGCCGAGGTCGTCCGCATCATGACGGCGCTAACGCAGCAGGACAAACAAGCCGACCCGAGCATGCGCCAGACCTCAATCATCGCCGACGAGCGCAGCAACTCGGTGCTGATCGGCGGCGATCGCGCCGAGCGGCAGAAGTATCGCGAGATCATCCGCCAGCTCGACCAGCCGGTGACCGACGGCGGATCCACGCAGGTGGTCTACCTGCGCTTCGCCACCGCGGAGAACCTGGCGCCGATCCTGGAGGGCTATGCCCAGCAGGTCGCGACCACCGACGGCAAGAGCAGCACCGGCGGCAGCGCCCCGGCCGCGGCACCGTCGTCCAGCGCTTCCAGCGGTGGCGGCCGTGACGGCATCCGCGTGCTGTCCGACAAGGACACCAATGCCCTGATCATCACCGCGCCGCCCAAGGCGATGCGCCAGATCCGCGACGTCATCGCCCAGCTCGACATCCAGCGCTCGCAGGTGCTGGTGGAAGCGATCATTGCCGAGGTCAGCGCCACCACCAGCAGCCAGCTGGGCGTGGATTGGGCGGTCTTCAACAAGGAACGCATCGCCGCGGCGGGTATCCTCAACCCGAGCACGTCGCAGGCCCTGAGCAACGCCGCCACCGCCCTGGGCAGCAGCTCCAGCAGCAGCTCTTCCACGGCGGCGCTGTCCCTGCTCGGCCTCGGAGCCACCGCCGCCGGCGGCATCATCAACGAGAACGGCACCAGCTTCGCCCTGCTGCTCAAGGCCCTGAAGGGCGACGGCAATACCAACATCCTGTCCACGCCGACGCTGCTGACCATGGACAACGAGGAAGCCAAGTTCTCCGTGGGCCAGGAAGTACCCTTCCTCACCGGCAGCTTCAGCAACACCGGCTCCGGCTCCAGCAACGTCAACCCCTTCCAGACCATCGAGCGCAAGGATGTGGGCCTGACCCTGGGTGTGACGCCGCAGATCAACGAGGGCAACGTGGTGAAGCTGAAGATCGACATGGAGTCGTCCAGCCTGACCGCCAGTGCCAACAGCACCCTGCAGCAGACCACCAACAAGCGCACGCTGACCAATACGGTGGTGGTCGATACCGGCCAGATCCTGGTGATCGGCGGCCTGACCGACGACAAGCTCAGCGACTCCAAGAACCAGGTGCCTTTCCTGGGCGATATCCCGCTGCTGGGCAACCTGTTCAAGGCCCGCGCGATGAGCAAGGAAAAGAGCAACCTGATGGTATTCATCCGCCCGACCATCCTGCGCAAGCAGGACGACGCGGATTACTACACCCGCAAGAAGTACGACAGCCTGCGCCAGGCGCAGATCGACGCGGCACGCGTCACCCAGACCAGCCGCGGCCAGCAGCCGGTGCTCTTGCCCTTCGACAAGCTGATGGGCGATGTGCCGCCGGCGCCGCCGGTTGCCGAGCAGGCGGTGCCGCTGCCCGCTGTCGCCGGGCAGGCCCGCCCGCAGCCGCCGGCACCGCCGCCGTCCAACTGAGGTTGCGCCGCGCATGGAAACCGCATTGCGGCGCCCGCCCTTCGCCTTCGCCAAACGCCACGGCCTGATCGTCGCCGAGGACCAGGGCGAGCACGTACTGGTGGCCGCACGCCCCGGCGTGGGCGTGGACGCGATCCAGGAAACCCGTCGCTTCGTCGGCCGGCCACTGCGCCTGCAGAACATCAGCGCGCAGGAATTCGATGCGCTGCTGCAGAAGACCTATGAAGGCCAGAGCTCTGCCAGCGCCAGCCTGATGGATGGGCTCGGCGAAGAGGATGCGGATCTCGGCTCGCTGGCCCAGGCCCTGCGCGAGAACCAGGACCTGCTGGAATCCAGCGACGACGCGCCGGTAATCAAGTTCATCAACGGCCTGCTGGTGGAGGCGATCAAGGAAAACGCCTCGGATATCCACATCGAGAGCTTCGAGAGCCGCCTGCAGATCCGCTTCCGTGTCGACGGCGTGCTGCGCGAGATCATGTCTCCGCCCAAGCAACTGGCGCCGCGGCTGGTGTCGCGCATCAAGGTCATGGCCAAGCTCGACATCGCCGAGAAGCGTCTGCCGCAGGACGGCCGCATCTCGCGCGCTTTCGGCGGCCGCAAGGTGGACCTGCGCGTTTCCACGATCCCCACCGGGGCGCACAACGAGCGCGTGGTGATGCGTATCCTCGACAAGCAGGCCGAACGCCTGGACCTGGAGCAGCTGGGCCTGGACGAGGAACAGATCGCGGTGCTGCGGCGCATCCTGTTCCGCCCCTACGGCATCATGCTGGTGACCGGCCCCACGGGCTCGGGCAAGACCACCACGCTGTATTCCGGTCTGTCGGTGCTCAACGACCGCAGCCGCAACATCATGACGGTCGAAGACCCGATCGAGTACTACATCGACGGCATCGGCCAGACCCAGGTCAATACCAAGGTCGAGATGACCTTTGCGCGCGGCCTGCGCGCGATCCTGCGCCAGGACCCCGACGTGGTGATGGTCGGCGAAATCCGAGACCTGGAGACCGCGCAGATCGCGGTGCAGGCTTCGCAGACCGGCCACCTGGTGCTGTCCACCCTGCATACCAATACGGCCGTGGGCGCGGTCACGCGCCTGCGCGACATGGGCGTGGAGCCCTACCAGCTGTCCTCCTCCCTGATCGGCCTGATGGCGCAGCGACTGGTGCGCTCCCTGTGCAAGCACTGCAAGGAGCCCTACGAGGCCAGCGCCACCGAGAAGGAGCAGTTGGGCGTGGAACTGGCACCCCCGCTGACGCTGTACAAGCCGGTCGGCTGTCCCGCTTGCCGCCACACCGGTTTCCTCGGCCGCAGCGGCATCCACGAGATCATCGAGATCGACCGCCAGCTGGAGACCATGATCCACGACGAGGCGTCCGAGCAGTCGATGGAAACCTATGCCCGCTCCCGCGGGCCCGGCATCCTCCAGTCCGGCCGCAACAAGGTTCTCAAGGGCCTGACCACCCTGCGCGAAGTCCTGCGCGTCACGATTGAGGACTGATGAACGGCCGGGAATCGGGGGTAGGGGATCGGGGCGCGGGGGTGGGGGGCCCCGCGGGGGCCCCCCACACCGAATCCCGATTCCCTATCCCCGATGCCCGGCCGTTCATCAGTCCTCAATCGTGACGCGCAGGACTTCGCGCAGGGTGGTCAGGCCCTTGAGAACCTTGTTGCGGCCGGACTGG